>JANQJF010000099.1 GCA_028281765.1 Planctomycetota bacterium
CTCGCGGACGTCAGCGTCGCGTTCTCGCCGGACGGCACCGGTGGCTGGGACACCTGCGTCGACGTCTCCGGCTTCCAGCCGCCGCCGATCCCGGGCACCGTGACGAACCTCGGTGGTTCGTGCTGCACGTCGATCGACTTCGACCCGGATGGTGCGGGTGGCTACAACGTGAGCGGTGGCGCGGACGAGTTCGACAGCAACGCGGGGACCAGCCTCGGCCTCGGCGACGACTCGTTGAGCGTCCCGCAGGCGCTCGGCTTCTCGTTCACGATGCCCGGTGGCGGCGTCGTCACGGAAGTCGTCGTCGATTCGAACGGCCGCATCCTCGCGGATGCGAGCGACGGGTCGGACTTCAGCCCGTCGGTCACCGAACTCCACGGCGGCCCCGCGACACTCGCCCCGTACTGGATCGATCTGAGCCCGAACATCGCGGGCGACCTCACGTTCTACGCCGATCCGGGTGGTGCGTTCGCAACCGTGACTTGGAGCGGCGTGCCGCAGTTCGACGAGTCGAATTCGATGTCGATCCAAGCCGTGCTGCGTTCGGACAGTTCGTTCTCGTTCCGCTATTGCCGCGTCGACGAGTACCTCAACTCGGGCTCGACCGGTGACAACGTGATCGTCGGCTGCTCCGCAGGCGGCGGTGCCGTCGATCCGGGCGAAACCGACTTCACGCTCGCCCCGATCTCGAGCGCCGGGAACCCGGAGATCTACGAGTTCTGGGACAACGACTTCAACGAGATCGTCGACGTCCATCTGATGCTCTACGCGACCGCGACCCCGGCGCTCGGCGGTACGCTGAGCCTCGGCGTCAAGGGCATCACGCCAGGGACGACGAACGCGGTGCTGATGATCGGCTTCGCGGACCTGAACATCGATCTCGCCCCGATCGGACTCAACTGCATCCTGCACTGCGATGCGGTCGACAAGTCCACCTTGACGATCATCGGTGACGAAGCGTTGTGGGAACTGCCGCTGCCGCTGAATCCGGGGTTTGTGGGTCTGCTCGACATCTACACGCAGTGCGCGCTGATCAAGCCTGGCGCGAACCCGCTCGACGTCGTTCTCTCGAACGGCTTGCTGACCGACTTCTAGTCGATCGCGGGTTTCGTACGTGAAAGAAGCGGAGTCACCCCTCGGGGCGGCTCCGCTTCTCTTTGGCATCCGTCGATCAGAAGTCGACGTCGATGCCGTCCGTCAGCAGGATGTCGAGGTCACCACCACCGGAGTCGCCCGGCGCAACCGCGACGCCTTGGATGTTGATGTCCAGGAGGCCGACGAAGCCGGGGTTGAACGGCAGAGCGAGTGTGAAGCTCGCCGTCGAACCGGACAGCGTCAGCGGGATCGCCGGGACGTCCACGGTGCTCGTCAGGAAGCAGCGATCCCAACCGAGGATTCCGGTCAGGTCGACCGGCGTCGACGGCGCGAAGCCGAGGAACATGAACGCGCTGGCCGTGGTCAGCGTCGGCAGACCATGGATCGTCGCGGCGAGATCGCCACCGAGCAGCGGGGAACCGTCGCACTCGAGGTTCGGCTGGAGGTCAGGGACGTCGTCGAAATCGTTGTCCCAAAACTCGTAGACGTCCGGGCCCGCCGAGAAGATCGGCATGGCCGCGAAGTCCGACTCGCCCGGATCAACGGCGCCGCTGCCAGCCGTGCAGCCGACGATCAGGTTGTCGCCGGTCGTGCCGGTGTTCAGGTAGCCGGTGGTCTCGGTGTAGTTGAACGAAAACGAGCCGTCCGGACGCAGGATGCACTGCGCGGTAATCGAGTTCGACTCGTCGAACTGCGGGACGCCCGTCCAGCTGATGGCGGCGTAGTTGCCGTCCGGATCCGCGTAGAACGTGACGTCGCCTGCGATGTTCGGGCTGAGGTCGAGCCAGATCGGGCACAACGCCGTGGGGCCAGCGAGGAGCTCGGCGACCGACGGACTGAAGTCCGAGCCGGTCGTGGCCGCGAGGATACGACCATTCGAGTCGACGAAGACGTCGGTCGTGGCGGTGCCGTCCGGGAACGTGAACGTGAAGCCGAGCGCTTGCGCAGGACTCACTTGATCGTCGCCGAGGCCGAGGCTCGTGCCAGCGTTCGTGTCGAGGTCCGGCGTGAAGGCGATCGCCGAGTAGCCACCGAGGGTGTCGGGCGAGAACGTGATCGTCGTGGCACAGCCGTGCGCGACGTTCGTGCAGGTGCCCGGGATCGGCGGCGGCTCGAAGCCGGAGACGTCGACGCAGGTGTCCCAGCCGCCGAGGCCATCCGGCGAGAACGCGACGCTGAGGTCCGCGAGGTCCGTCTCGCCCGTGAGGAACTGCTCGTAGACAGTCGTGACGCCAGCGCTCGAGAGCGCGGTCGACAGGTCCGACTCACCCGGATCCGCAGCGCCGCCACCTTCGCTCACGCCGACGATCATGTCTTCGGAAGCGTCGAGGCTCGCGTTGTAGACCACCGCGAAGCGGCCGTTGACGTGCAGCTGCAGCTGCGCCGTGAACACGTTCGTGCCACCGGGGAACGCACTCGTCGCCGCCCAGGTGATGTACGCCGAAACGCCGTTGTCACGCACGTAGACGTCGTCGCCGACCTGCGGGCTCTGGTCGTCCCAGCAGACGTTGAACGAGGCGGCGCCCGTCAGCAGGTCGCCGACGCTCTCCGAGAAGTCGGAAGCAGCACCAGCAGCCGTCGGGGTGACGCGGCCGTTCGAGTCGATGCGGATGTCGGTGGTCACCGTGCCGTCGGCGAACGTGACCGGGAA
>JANQJF010000117.1 GCA_028281765.1 Planctomycetota bacterium
CTGGCGCCGCCACGGCCGCATCCGCCCAGCGTCACCGGGGTGACGGAGTGTCACCCATGTGCCCGGGCAGAAGTGTTACCTATCTACCCGGGTCGGACCGCCCGCGCCCTGCCCGCGCCCCGCGCCCGCCCCCCTTAACGCCAAACGGGCGACCAGGACCCAGTCCTGGTCGCCCATCCCGGCGAGTCGTGCTGACGATTATCCGATCAGCGACAGCGCCGACTGTGGCGCCGAGTTGGCCTGCGCCAAGATCGAGATGCTCGCCTGCTGGAGGATCGAGTTTCTCGTCAGCGAAGCCGTTTCGAAGGCGACGTCGACGTCGCGGATCCGGCTGTTCGCGGAAGACAGGTTCTCGACGCGAGTGCCGAGGTTGTTGATCGTCGAGTTGAGGCGGTTCTGAACCGCACCGAGCTTGCCGCGCAGGCTCGAGACCGAGTTGATCGCCGCGTCGATCTGGGAGATCGCGAGCGTCGTGTTGCCACCCGAGCCGATGTCGAGCGTGTTGAGGTTGAGCGACGTGGAGAGCGTCGGGGACAGAGTCACGTTGATCGTGTCCGTGCCAGCCGTCGTGCCGAAGCCGACCTGGAAGCTCACCGAGCTCGAGCTGCCGTCGAGCAGCTTGATGTTGTTGAACTCGGTCGAGGAGCCGATTCGCTGGACTTCGTTGATCAGGCTCTGGAACTCTTCGTCCAGCGTCTCACGGTCGGCCGGGGAGACCGTGCCGTTCGAGGCCTGGATCGACAGCTCGCGGAGCCGGACCAGGATGTTCGAGACCTCGTTCATCGCGCCTTCGGCGGTCTGCACGAGGGAGATGCCGTCGTTGGCGTTCCGCTTGTTCTGCTCAGCAGAGCGGATTTGCGCCTTGAGGCGCTCGGAGATCGCGAGGCCCGCGGCGTCGTCGGCCGCAGTGGAGACGCGAAGACCGGTCGCGAGCCGGCGGAAGTTGCCGGACAGGCGCTCGTTGACGTTGGCCAGGTTTCGTTGCGCGTTGATTGACGCGACGTTCGTGTTGACTCTCAGACCCATTGCCGGTTGTCCCTATTCGTGGTGGTGGTCGGACGCTCTCGTCCAGGTGTCAGTCGATGCAGCATCCTCCGGCGAATGTGTCGCGACCTTGAGGTGTCCCGCTTTGATCCCGCGCGAAACACGGCATTTTCTTGAAAGTGCCCAAAAGTCGGACATGGCCTCGGTCCGAAAGAAGCCTTGGCAAGGTGATCTGCGCATCGCACCACCGCGAAAAAAAACGCGCAGCAAAAACAGACAGTCGAGGTCGGCATGAAGAACCTGAACTTCCCGGGACTGCCCCGCATCCTGGTCATCGATGACGAAGAAGGCATTCGCGAAGGGCTGCGCACTCTTCTCCAAGAAGAAGGCATTGCAGTCGAGACGGCGACGAACGCAGAAGACGGTCAGCGTCGCGTCCAGCAGAAGTCGTTCGACGTGATCCTTCTGGATCTCAACCTGCCTGGTGAGGACGGGTTGTCGATCCTGGCATCGCTGCGTCGCGGCGTGCCGCCTGCGGACGTGATCATCCTCACCGGCTACGGCACGGTGGCGAACACCGTCGAAGCGATGCGCAAGGGCGCGACCGACGTGATCGAGAAGCCGTTCACGCAGGATCGCATCCTCGCCGTGATTCGCCGCTGCCTCGAAACACGGCAGCTGCGCAACGAGCTCGTGTGGGCGCAGGATCGTCTGCGCAACCTGACCTCGACCGAGCTGGTCGGCCTTTCGCCGGCGCTGCGGGAAGTTCAGAACCGCATCGACCAGGTCGCGCACGCTCCGGATACGACCGTGCTGATCACGGGTCAGAGCGGCACGGGTAAGGAACTCGTCGCGCGCTGTGTCCACGATCGCAGCAGCCGCCGTCACGGCCCGTTCATCGCGGTCAACTGCGCGGCGCTCACCGAGAACCTGCTCGAAGCGGAACTGTTCGGCTACGAAGCCGGCGCGTTCACCGGCGCGAACAAGGACGGTAAGGACGGCCTGTTCGCGGCTGCGGCGGGCGGCTCGCTGTTCCTCGACGAGATCGGGGAGATGGACAAGGCCCTGCAGGCCAAGCTGCTGCGAGTCCTGCAAGAGCGTTCGTATCGCAAGGTCGGTGGCGTGCAGGACATCTCGTCCGACGCGCGCATCATCGCGAGCACCAACCGCGACCTCCGCAAGGAAGTCGAGGCGGGTCGCTTCCGCGAAGACCTCTTCTACCGCCTCCACGTGATGAACATCGAGGTTCCGGCGCTGTGTGATCGTCCCGAGGACATCCCGCTGCTCGCCCACTTCTACCTCGATCAGTTCGGTCGCCAGATGGGCAAGAATCTCACCGGGTTCACCGAAGAGGCGACCGAGACGCTGTGTGAATACGACTGGCCGGGCAACGTTCGCGAACTCAAGAACGCGATCGAGCACGCGGCGATCATCTGCCCTGGCGGCATGATCGACGAGTGCCACCTGCCGACGTTCTCGGGTGGCCGGGCCGATGGCAGCGACCAGATCACGCGCAACGTGCTCGTGCTCGACAGCTCGGACTGCTCGATCCGCAAGCTCGAAGGCCAGCTCGTCAGCCACGTGCTCGAGATGACCAAGTGGAACATCAGCCGCGCCGCCACGATGCTCGGCATCAACCGCACGACCCTCTACAACAAGATCCGCCTCTACGGACTCGGCCAGCGGCCGTCGCGGGAGAAGGTCAGCGTCTGATGAACCGCTCGGATCGGGAGAACGACCGGTCGCGTCGGCTCTGTGCCGTCCTCGGTCACGAATTGCGCAACCCGTTGGCCTCCGCGATCACGAGCGTGTCCGTCGTCCGCGCGATGATGGACGACAGCGATCCGCGCGAGACGCACCTGCGTCAAGCGGTCGAAGACTTGGGGCGACTCTCGTCCCTTCTGTCGACCTACCTGGAGTTCGGTCGCGGCGGGACGATCGCGTCGCGCCGGATCGAACTGGGTGAGGTGATCCGCGCCGTCGCGAGTCGGAAGGCCTGCACCGAGGTCACGAGTGAGGCCGATTCGATTCCTGTTTGTGGGGATCCGGATCTTCTCGGTCGGGCCCTCGAGAACATGATCGAGAACGCGCTCCAAGCGGGCGCGACGAAGATCCAGATTCGCCTCTCGCGCCGGGAAGGCGCGGCGGTGATCGAGGTCGCAGACGACGGGCCGGGCGTTCCCGTCGAGCTGCGCCAGGAGATCTTCGAGCCCTTCGTGTCGGGGCGCGGGAGCTCCGGGCTCGGACTCGCGGTCGCACGAGACGCGGTTGACGGCCAGGGCGGGCGCATCGCGCTCCTCGAGCCGCTCCGCGGACAGGGTGCGACGTTCCAGATCATCCTGCCCCTCGACGAGCGCACGGACGCGACGTCGGGAGAGGCGGCGCTCGCCTCCGGGCTCGTGCCGTCGCCCATGGTCTGAGGAGTAAGCCATGAACGTGTTGATGGTCGACGACGAGGTCGGCATCCGCGAAGGCATGGCGTCCTTCTTGCGGCTCGCCGGTCACCGAGTGCGCACGGCGGAAACCGTGGCGGCTGGCGTGACGCTCCTCGAAGAAGACGACTTCGACGTCGTCGTGACGGACTGGCACCTCGGCGACGAGGATGCGAGTCGCGTCGTTGCGACCTCGCCGTGCCCCTGTGTCGTGGTGTCCGGTCATCCGGACGAGGTCACGCAGGACGGCTGCAGTCAGGTTCTGTCGAAGCCCGTGTTCCCCGCCGATCTGCTCTCGTTGCTCGAGGACCTCGTCCAAGAAGGCGGGCCCCAGCCCGACGCGATCGAGGCGTTCGACCTCGCGCAGGCTGACCTACCGGTCGACGCGGCATCGCGAGTGGATCTGCTCCGTTCCTTGAGCGGCACTGTCGAGATCCTCGACGATGGGGAGTTCGTGACGGCGATCGCGCCGCTCCCGAACGAGGTCGTGCTCGAGACCCTCGAGACGTGCGGTGGAGATCTGCGCGTGCTGGCTCCGGACGGCGCGGCGCGCATCGAATGGCGCTTCTACCGTGACGGTCGACCTGACGGCGTGCGGGCGACGCTGGGCCCGAGTGACCAATGGCCCAATGGCTCGGAGCCTGTCGCTGTCGACTTCCACGACACGCCGTGTTCTCCCGACGCGTTCTGTGTGCTGCTCGATCGAGTGAGCGCAGCGCGTGCCAGTGGTCGCGAAGTCTGGCTGCTCAACGTGCCGAATCATCTCCGGTTGTTCGTAGATGCCTTGGGACGGACGGAAGAGCTGCCGAAAAGAAGTATGGCGGGTCCTCGCCTACCCGACGTCCTTACCCAGCTTTGGAGTTGAGCCGTGAGCGAAGAACTCGAACAGAAGGTCGAGCAAGAGGTCGAGCAGAAGGAGCAGGTCTCCGCTGACGAACTCGGCCAGCTCATGCAGGAGGGGTCCGCGGAGGCCCAGCAGGCGAAGCTCGAGGGCGAGGCGGTCGCCGCAGCGGAAGCTGCCGTGCGCGCCGCGGAGTCCGCGATCGCCGGCGCGGCCGCGCCCCAGCCGACACCTGCGCCGGCGCCGGTCCAGACGGCGTCGACCCGGTCCGAGACAGGAATGTCGACGGGCAAGCTCTGGATGCTGCGCGCCGTGCTGATCCTGAACTTCGCACTCATGGGTGTGATGATCGCGCTGCCGGGACCGTCCGGGAACACGGACCACACCGGGACCGCGACCGAGCACGAGGCGGACACGCACACCGAGCCCAACTCGCCGTTCGTGGCGCCGAAGCACGACCCGAACATGCGCGTGCCGAGCGACCGTCGCTACGACGAGGCGCTGCTCGCCGCTCGTGATCGCAATTACGAACGAGCTGCGGAGCTGATGCACAGCTACGTCAGGACGCATCAGCACCTCCACCCGTCCCTGCTCGAGGGGTCGTACATCCTGCTCGCGCGCTATCTCAGGCTGTCGGGCCGAACGGACGAAGCCGTTCTGTTCGAAGTCGAGGCGCGCAAGATGGTCGGCGCCGCGCACCTGCCGAACGATCTGTGGCAGACCGCGCGCGCAGCCGAGAAGAACGGTGACGCACGCGAGATGCGGCGCGCGTACGCGCGACTGCTGCTGCAGCGGGAGCTCCTGACCCCGAGTCAGCTGTCCGTGATCACGGAGGCGTATCTCAAGCTCGGCGACAGCTATCGCATGGAGGCGTCGCTCGGCGCCGACAAGGCACGCGAAGAAGACGCGAAGCGGATCGACGATCTGCGCAAGAGCGACGACTCCGCAGAACACGGCAAGCATCGGTGATCGCAGATGACACGCGTGACGACAGCCCTCGGTTGCGGACTCGCGCTGCTGCTCGCGGCGTCGATGCCGGCACAGACCAACCTCTTCACGGTGACCGAGCAGGGCGATCTGCAGGCGGTCTCGGCGAACCGGAACGGCGTTCCGGCTGACCAAGCGCTGCGCGATCTCGCGGCGGCGATGGGTTGGTCGATCGAGTTCGAGACCGAGCGACTCCGCGGTCTGATGTCGGTCAACTCGATCGACGTCGCGCTCGAGAACCAAGGTCCGCGCACGGTCGCGCACCTGCTCGCCGTCGCCGGCGGTGGGGACGTCGTGTTCAACGACCGCACGGTGCTCGGCAAGCCGATGACGAGCTTGATCATCGTGTCGCCCCCGTCGGCCGACACGGAGTCGGGTCGACAGCGGCTGCGCGAATGGGCGATCCGCTGGTACGGCACGTTCTTGCAGGACGACCTCCGCTACGACCCGCTCGTCGAAGAGCACTCGATGGACGTCCGCATGAACATGGCGCGGATGTACATGGAGCAAGGCGCGCTCGAAGAAGCCGCGCTGATCTACGCCGACGTCCAGACCGAGAACCCGTCGCATGAATACGTGCCCATGGCGCTTCTGCGTCTCGCGGAGTGCCGGTTCGAGCTCGGCGAAGAGCACTGGCCGGCTGCCGAGCGCGCATGTCGTGACCTGATGCAGCGTCACCCGAGCCTCAAGCCGTCGTCCGCGGGCGTCGTGCTGCTCGGCAAGATTCTCAACGCGCAAAAGCGCTACGCGGAATGCATCAAGACACTGACGGCCTCGTATCTGCGTCTGTCGGGCACGCCGGAGATCCTCGACCTCTACATGTTGGTCGGGCGCGCCGAGTACGGCCTCCGCAACCCCGAGAACGTGCTGCGCACGATGAACATCGTCGACGGTGCGCACGGGTACAAGGAACTCAGTCGCGAGCAGTGGCTCGACTACCTCTTCCTGCGCGGCTACGGCTTGCTCGAGACCGGCCAGCACGAGGAGGCGATGGAGGCGCTCGAGATCTTCCTCGGCACGGGACCGCAAGATTCGCGGCGTGGCGTCGCGTTCATCCTGCTCGGTCGCACCTACCTCGCGCTCGAGCGGTTCGTGGAAGCCCGATCGGCCGCGATCGAAGCACACAACTACAAGGTCGGCGGCCAGATGGACGCCGTGTGGTCGCGCGAGGCGAGCAAGTTCTACGCGAAGACCGCGCTCGAGATCGGCGACAAGGACGAGGCGTTCGACAAGCTCGAAGTCGAGGTGCGCAAGGGCCCGGAGTCCGAGCCCGAGCTCGTCGTCTACCTGGTCGAAGCCTTCATGGGTGAGCGTCGCTATCAGAAGGCGATCATCACCTCGGATCTGATCAGCGAGCTCGACACGGACCTCGGTGACAAGGCGCGCTTCCTGCGCATCCAGGCGATGTGGGAGCAGTCGCTCGCGGCCGGAGGGGCCACGCTGCGATCGTTCCCAAACCGCGCGATCCACTACGCGCACGGCGTCAAGAGCAAGGAGCGCCTGCGCAAGGTCGCCGAGATCTTCGGCCGCGCATACGAGCTCAACGGTGAAATCGAGAAGGCCGCGGACGCGTATCGGGGGCTGTTGCGATGGAACTGATCGGTCGACTGACTCTCGTCGTCTTCGTCGCATGCGGGTCGCTCACGGCGCAGCGACCGCCGAGCAGAGCGGAAGTGGTCGAGGAGGAACTCGAGCGCAACCAGCGCAAGTTCGCCGAAATCGAAAGCCGTCTGCAGCGGCTGCGCGAGCTGCGGTTGCGTCACGACATGGGGCTCCCCGTGCGCGCCGAGAAGTACTTCAAGCTCGACGAGGAGCAGCTCGAGGTCGTGCGAGACGGTGTCGGCCACGAGCGACTGATCACGGAAGAAGCCGAGGTGCAGCGGCTTTCGAGTCACGCGACGGCGCTCGCCGAGCAGTGCGACGCCGCGCGACGCGATCTCGTCGCCCGGGCGGCTGCGCAGGCCAAGGACCCGGAGGGCGTGGAGCCGATCCTGCCGCGACCGGGTCCTTCGAGTGTGCACACGCCGGTCATCCGCATTCCGAAGCCGACGACGACCGATCACACGTCGTCGCACACGACTACGTCGCGGCCGACCGAGCTCTTGCCCGTGCCGGACAAGCCGAAACCGGAGGAGTTCCACAAGGTGATCTCCGGATCGTCGAACCGTTCGGCCGTGGGGCGGATCTTGCTGCGATCTGGAGAAGAGCTGCTGCTTCGCGCGGCGAAGGCCGAGCCGGAGCAGGCGGCGGCGCTCGAAGCACGGGCCAAGAAACTGCTCCAGAAGGCCAAGAACGAACTCCAGCCGCTGCAGGAGAGCAAGAAGGCGGCGCTCGTCGATCTCTATCACCTCGCACGATGCGAAGAGAAGCTCGGCAACCTCGCGGCCGCGGACTCGCTCTACGCGCAGATCATCAGCAAGGATCAGACGGTCGGCACAGACGGCAAGGAGGTCTACGGCAAGTGGGGTCGCGCGGCGCAGGCCGCGAAGTCCGTGCTTCGCTGGATCTCGGACACCGGCAGCTGGAAGCCGGCGACCGACATCGAGAAGATCCGCTGGGAGACCGACAAGAAGTGACGGCACCGACCGACCGTGATCTGCAGGACGGGTTCGCTTCGTTCGTCGACGCCGCACGTCGGCTCGAAGAGAGCTACTCCGCGCTGAAGCTGCGCGCGGCCGAAATCGACGTTCAGCTCGCGCGTGCCAACGCGCAACTCGAAGCGACGCTGCAAGAGCGGGAAGCGGTGTTCGCCGCTCTTCCTGTCGGCGTCGTCGCTCTGGACGCGGCGAAGGAGCTGCGCTTCTGCAACCCCGAAGGCGAGCGGGTCGTCGACATCGCGAGCGAGTCGGGCACGGACGTGCTCCAGCTCGACGCCGGCAAGCACGAGATCGCCGAACTCACGGTGCGCGTGACGCGCGTCGATCTGCCGGACGGCGGCACGCTGGTCGTGCTCGAAGACCGCTCGCGCCTCGCGCATCTCGAACGCGAGGTCGATCGTCTCGACCGCATGGCGGGGCTGTCCGAGCTCGCGCTTGGCGTCGCCCACGAGATCAAGAACCCGCTCAACGGCGTCATGGGCTTCGCGTCGCTGATGGAGCGTCACGAGGATCCGGATCAGATTCGCCGCTGCGCGCGCAAGATCTCGGCGGGCATGCACGAGGTCGACACGATCGTCAAAGCGATGCTCGCGTTCGCGCGACCGGCCGGCAAGGGATGCGCGCCGCGATCGGTGCGCGACGTCGTCGCCTCGGCCGCGTCCGAGGCCTCGGTTCCGACGTCACGGCTCACGGTCGAGGGCGACGTGCGGCACTGCGCCGACGGACCGACGCTGACGCGGGTCATGGCGAACCTGCTCCGCAACAGCCTGGAGGCAGGGGCGTCTTCGATCGAAGTAGTCGCGCGCGCCGAGGCGGGCGAGATCACGATCGACGTGCGAGACGACGGACCGGGGATCGACGGAGAGGTCGGCGCGCGTCTGTTCGAGCCGTTCGTGTCGTCGAAGGATCGCGGTCACGGACTCGGTCTCGCGCTGGCCGCGCGCGTGCTCTCGTTCTTGGGCGGGCGCATCGAGCTCGTCGAGGGCGACCACCCGGGCGCGCACTTCCGCGTGCGCGTTCCGGAGATTCCGGTCGTCGAGACGTCGCACCTCGCGGAGGCTTCGATCGATGGCTGAAGACCTGATCCTGCTCGCGGACGATGAGGAGATCAGCCGCGAGTTCCTCGCCGAAGCTCTGCGGATGTGTGGCACACAGGTCGTCGAAGCGCGCGACGGTCGCGAGGCGATCGAGAAGATGCGCGAGCAGGCGTTCGACTTCGTGTTCACCGACCTGCAGATGCCGCACAAGGACGGCGTCGCGGTCCTGACGGAGTCGAAGCTGCTCGAGCCAGATCGGCCGGTCGTGCTCGTGACGGCGCACGGCACGATGAGCGTCGCGATCGACGCGATGCGTCGCGGCGCGGACGACATCCTCGAGAAGCCCGTGCTCATGGAAGACCTCGAGCTCGCGCTGACGCGCGCGCGCGAGCGCGGCCGCTTGCGTCGGGAGAACGCCTACCTCCGCGAGCAGAGCGTCGGCCCGGACATGCTCGTCGAGAGCGACGCGATGCGCGCCGTGATAGACATGATCGCGCGAGTCGCGCCGAGCCGGGCGACGGTGTTGATCCAGGGCGAAAGCGGCACCGGCAAGGAGCGCGTCGCCGCCCAAGTCCATCGCATGAGCGACCGTGCGAACGGACCGTTCGTGAAGGTGAATTGCGCGGCGATTCCGGACAGTCTGATCGAGAGCGAGTTCTTCGGTCACGAAGCCGGAGCGTTCACCGGCGCGAGCAAGCGTCGCGTCGGCAGCTTCGAGCTCGCGGACAGCGGCACGCTGTTCTTGGACGAGGTCGCGGAGATGCCGATCGCGCTGCAGTCGAAGCTGCTGCGGGCGCTGCAGGAGGGCGAGATCACCCGCGTCGGCGGAGAGCGCCCCATACAAGTCGACGTGCGCGTCGTCGCCGCGACGAATCGGCAGCTCGCCCAAGAGGTCGAGGCACAGCGCTTCCGCGAGGATCTCTACTACCGTCTCAACGTCGTGCCGATCCACGTGCCGGCGCTGCGCGACCGGCCCGAGGAGGTCGTGCCGTTGGCCCGCTTGTTCGCATCGCGGGACATCGAACTCACCGACGACGTCGAGCAACTGCTCGTCGCGCACGGCTGGCGCGGCAACGTGCGCGAGCTGCAGAACCTGATCCAGCGCGCGTGCTTGCTCTGCGCCGACGGACGCATCGATGCGGACCTGATCCGCCCGTGGCTCGGTAACGATGTAGACATGGATGCGATCGCGATCACGGAGGAGAGCGCGCCGATTCGCGCCGGTCGTACGCTTCGTGACGTCGAGGCGGAATTGATTCGGGTTACTCTGCAGGAGTTCGGAGGTAATCGGACGCGTGCGGCGAAAGCGCTCGGCATCGGTGTTCGAACTCTGTTCAACAAGCTGAAGGCTCTCGACGGGCAATCGGCGAACGTCTGCTAAGACCGGCCACGGTCGTCCCACAAACCCAAGCCTCCGATGCCAGTCGCCGAGCCGGACGAGAAGCACCGACAGCAGCGCCCTCACCGCAAGGCGCCCACGCCGACCGGCCCGTTCTCGGGGAAACGGCCGGCGTGGCGCCGCTTCATGTCGCGCGTGTTCGGCGTCATCAACGAGACGTTGGATCGATTGCCGCCCGGCTACTGGCTGCACCGCATGGTCCAGCGCGGCCTGCGCTTCTCGGAGATCGACGTGCAGCTGCGTCGTGGCCAGGCAGGGCTCGACGGACTGAAGATCGCGTTCTTGTCCGATCTGCACTGCGGATCCTTCATGAACGAGAAGGACCTGTGCCGACTGTTCGAGCGGATCGCCGAGCGCGAGCCCGACATGATCTGCCTCGGCGGCGACCTCATCAACACGCGCGAGCGCGAGATCCTGATGATGCGCAAGCCGCTCGGTCTCGTGAAGCCGCCGCTCGGCATCTTTGCCGTGCCCGGCAATCACGACCACTTCTTCGGCAAGGACATCGGGCTCTGGGAGTCGTTCTTGCGAGACCAAGGCGTCGAGGTCCTCATCAATCGCGGCGTCCGCGTCGAGAAGAACGGTGCCACGCTGTGGATCGCCGGTGTCGACGATCTGACCGAGGCGGATCCGGATCTCGATCTCGCGCTCTACGGCGCGAACGAGGACGAGCCCGTGGTGTGCCTGTCCCACCACCCCGACTTCTTCGTCGAGTCCGCGGACGTCGGTGTCGACCTGCAGCTCAGTGGCCACACGCACGGTGGCCAGATCGTCGTCATGGGTTGGACGCCGCTGACGCACAGCGTGTTCGGCTACTGGCGCGGACTCTTCCAGAAGGACGAGAGCCAGCTCTACGTCGGTCGCGGCGTCGGGGTCACGCTGCTGCCGCTTCGGATCGGCGCGGCGGCGGAAGTTCCGATGCTGACCTTGCGCATGTCTGGCGAGCGGACGGTATAGTTCGGGATGCCGGACGGGGACTGCCCGAGTCCCCTGCCACGAAGGCCTGCCACATGAACCGTCCTGGCATCTCCCCAACAGGAAGGTGATTCATGTTCCACCGTCTGCGCCAGGCCGCTTTCGGCCTTCTCCTCGCGGCGCCACTCGCCGCGCAACCGGGTCCGATCAACTCCGTGTGCGTCACCGGAGTGATCCAACCGACGGGCGGTCCGTCGATCTGTCTGGACAACGCGACGCACCGGCTCGAGTGCACGCAGGTGCGCTTGTTCTCGAACGTCGTCGACCTCGACGCGTTCGTCGGCCAGCTCGTCGAGATCGTCGGCGTGCAGGTCAGCTTCAGTTGCCCGACGATCCACGTCGTGCAGATCAACCTGCCGAACGCCGTCCTCGAGTCGTGCGGCACGGCGAGCACGTGCTGCAATCTCAAGGTCAAGGTGTGCCCGGGCGGGCTCGGTCAGGGCGCGATCTTCTTGGCGTTCCAGCCGGGGTTCTTCCCGTTCGGTTGTGGCGACTTCTCACCGTTCCCGTTTATCCGTGGATCGTGGTTGCTCGGTGGCGACGTGGTCCAGGTGTGGTCGGGAACGATCGCGGCGGGCTGCGGTGAAGTGACGCTGTCGATCCCGTGCGCGAACGACCTCGTCGGTCTCGAGCTGTTCTTCCAGGGTGCGCGGCAGGACATCGGACCGGTGGGTCCGGTGGTGCTGACGAATGCGCTCTGCTTCCAGATCGCGCCGTTCTTGCCGCCGTGCGCGCCGACGAACTGCTGACGCGGCCGTTTCGCAGATAGCGTCACGGATCGCTTAGGATGCGGCGCCCCGATGGCCCCGCAATCCGAGACGAATCCGTGACCACGATCGATCCTGCCCCCACCGCCGTCCCGAATCGCGTCGACACCCGTGAAGTCGGCTACGACCTCGCGCGATGCTTCGCGATCTTCGGGATGATCATCGTCAACTACCGCTTCGTCATGGGCGGTTGGGTCGGTGAGCCCGCCTGGCTCGAAGACCTGATGAACGTCTTCACGCTGCGCGCGGCGGCGACGTTCGTGATGCTCGCAGGCGTGGGCATGACGCTGATGGCGCGCGCCAAGGCGGCCAACGAGCCGCTCGGCTTCGGGTGGATGGATCGCCTGCGCGTGCTCGCGCTCGTCTTGTTCGTCAGCACCGCTTGGCTCCTCGTCGACTTCTACGTCGCCGAGAGCGCGGCGGATCGCTCCGTGTCGTTCGGCCCGCTCGCGCAGCAGGACTTCGGACAGGCGGCCGCTTCGACCGACGTCGCGCCGTGGACCGAGCGCTTCGCCGATCACGTGCGTGCGATCGGTCAAGGCGAGCTCAGCACCTGGCTCAAGATCGGCATCGGCGTCGCGTCGCTGCTGCTCGTCGGGCTCATGGTGCTCGGCAAGCGGATCCGCACCGCGCGCGGCGTGCTGGCCCGGCGGGTGCTCTTCCTCGGCGCCGTCGGCTACGCGTGGTACCCGATGTGGGGTGGCGACATCCTGCACTACTACGCGTTCTTCCTGACCGGCGGGATCCTGGTGCTGACGCTGCCGGCGGTTTGGATGATGGGTGCGCTCGTCGCGGTCATGGGCGCGGCGTTCTGGCTGCAGTTCGAGGAGACCGGTGGCCCCGGGCGCGAGGCGTTCGGCGACAACTACGAGCAGTGGACGCTCGCGTGGGCCGCCGACGGCGTGTTCCTCGGTGGATTCCATCCGGTGTTGCCGTGGCTGGCGTTCGTCATGGTCGGCGTGTTGATCGGCCGGATGAACGTGCAGTCGTGGGGTCAGAAGGTCGGGTTGCTCGGCCTCGGCGTGACTCTCGCGGTCACCGGCTACTCCTGCTACGGCTCGATCGAAGATCGACTGCGTGGCGACGCCAAGCTCGATCGCGTGCCGCACGCCGAGGGTTACGAGCTGACGCTCGCAGAACCGGAACCCGCGCGTCCGCGGCGCCGCGGTCCGCGTGCGGCGGAAGCCGGATTCGGCGGCGGACGCGGTCCGCAGCCGGTCGAACTCGCGTTCGCGGATGACTTCGACGTCACCGCGAACGTCGAGTTCGTCGACGGAGCCGAGAAGCTGCGCACGCTGCTGTCCGGTCGTGGCGCGTTCGGCGAGCGCAAGCTGCGCGTCGAGACCGTCGAGCGCAACGGCGTTTCGCGGGAGGCCGTCGTGCTTTCGCTGTCGTACGGCGAAGGCAAGTCGGCGCCGCCGAACCACGAGCGTCAGCTCGAGCGGTTCTTCGACGGCGTCGATCGATGGGTGCGCACCGCGCGCCGCGAGCGGCTGCTGGCCGAGGCCGAGACCGACACCGAGGACGGTATGGTCGAGAGCGTCGAAGCGGTCGAAGCCGCGGGGCAGTCGGCGGAAGGTCAGCCGGCAGACGCGGACGGTTCTGCCGAATCGTCGGGCGAGAGTGAGCCCGAGGAGTTGGCGTCGTGGCGACGCGCGTGGCCGGAGTCGGTTGGCCTGTTCGCGGTCGAACGACACATGCTCGCGTCGCGCGCTGGCGGCGAGCCCGAGGTCGTGCACTGGGACACGCACTGGGTCGACGCCGCGGCGATGGCATCTCCTTCCGCCGGCTATCGCTGGGCGGACCTGCTCGACCCGTTCTCGATGCGTCCGGGTCCCGGCTACATGATGACGGCCACCGGCGTCTCGATGTCCGTGATCGCGCTGTCGCTGATCCTCGCGTCATTCGGTCTGATGCGGCGCGTCCTGAGGCCGTTCGTGCTGACCGGGCAGATGGCGCTGTCGATCTACGTCGCGCACGTGCTGGTCGGCTTCACGGTGCTCAACCTGATCGGCAAGCTCAACGGTGAAGGGCTGCCGTTCATCGCGTTCTACGTGGTCGTGGCCTGGGTCGCGGCGACGGGGTTCGCGTGCTGGTGGCGCGCGCACTGGAAGCGCGGACCGCTCGAGTCCGTGATGCGCTGGCTGACGGCGTAGGGCGCGGGCGCTAGCGGAAGTCGACGATGCCGGGTTCGGTCGTGCCGTCGGCGCGCACGGTGAAGCGTCGCGTGGACCCTGCCTCTGTGTGTTGACCGAAGTGGCCGACGGACACGAACCCTTCGGCCGCATATTCGCCCGGTTCGAGCCGGAGCTCGGTCGTCGCCTGCAGGTGTCCGATCGTCTGGACGAACACCAGGTGCTCCGTCCCGGGCCAGACGCGCCGGAGTCGAATGCCGAAGGGGCCGACCCGCGGCTGCCCTTCCGTCGGCTTCTCGCTCGGCGGCACGATGCTCTGCAGCTTGACGGCGACGCGCTCGTCCGGGTTGCCGGCGCGTAGATCGCCGAGCTGGACGGTCTCGTTGCGTTCCGTGCGTGCTCGACCTTGCCAGATCATGCTGCTCGACCGCACGATGACGCGCGCGATCCAGTCGCCGCGCGGCACGAACTCGAACGCAAATCGACCATCCGCGTCCGGCGCGACCTTGCGCATCGACCACGCGAGCGCGGCGCCGTGGTGTGGCATGTAGAACGCGTCTTCCGCCGCGTCGTCGATCGCGAACAGGATGACTTCCACCGTCTTGCGGTGCCCTTCCGGCACGGACGCCATGTCGATGCGCCCCTCGACGCGAGCGCCGGACAGGACGAAGTCCTGACGGATTCGAGCGCCGCGCGTCGTCGCCCGCACGTGCGTCGGCTCTGGCAGCACGGCGCAGCGAGGATGCTCGACACGGAAGTCCCAGTCGCCCGGACTCGCGAAGAAGAATCGATAGCTGCCGTCGTCCGCGGTCTTGGTGTGGGGCACCCAGCGGTAGCCTTCACTCTCCTGGAGGTCGGTCCCGGCGCGGCGGCGGCTGCGCGCGCCGTGCGGCACCGCGTAGACGACGACGCCCTTTGCCGGCGTGCCGCCTGCGGTGACCGTGCCTTCGATGACTCCGATTTCGGTGCTCTCGATCGTGACGTCCGTCGTTTCCCCGGGTGCGAGCGCGACCGTCGTGCGCGCATTCTCGGCCAGGCCGTCCCCGAGGATCGGTGTCGCGTTCGCGAGCTTTCGCGCAGGGTCGTCTTC
Source organism: Planctomycetota bacterium (assembly GCA_028281765.1). GTDB lineage: Bacteria > Planctomycetota > UBA1135 > UBA1135 > UBA2386 > JANQJF01. The sequence goes on from JANQJF010000117.1 coordinate 15,245, forward strand.
CCAGGTCATGTCGAACCGATTGAGCGCTACGTGGTAGGTGTCGGGCCGCAGGCCGCGCAGTTCGAATCGCCCGCTGGCGTCGACTCTCGCCCCCTTCTTACGGCTGTCGCGGTCGTCGCTCGGCGTGTCGCCTTCGCTCGTCGGCCACACCGAGATCGAGATCGAGAACTTGTCGCGATGACTGACGTCGCTCACGGTACCGGTCAGGTGCGCGGCGCGCGACATCGTGACTTCGATGCGCTCGGGCCACGCGTCGGCGGCGAACACTTCGACGGAGGGGAGGTAGTCCTCGTGGAATGCGCCGATCGCCGCGGCATGGCCGGGTTCGAGGCCGAGACGCGTGACCCCGTTCTCGTCGGTGCGCGCCTTGCGCACGCGGCGTCCGCGGCGGTGCCGTTCGACGCGCTGGATCGCCGCGTCGTCGATCGTCTCGAACAGCGACGGGTAGCTGCGGATGGAGCGGTCGTCGATCAGCTCGGCGTCGGGAACGGGATCCCCGCGGTCGTTGCGTACGACGATCTCGACTTCGGTGAACGCGAGGATCGGGAGTTCGAGCGGTTCGAGGCCCGGCTTCAGGTCGACCGCGACGGGCTGCGCGGCGCCGACGCCCTTGGCCTCGGCGCGCACGAGGTAGCGCCCCGCGGGCAGACCTTCGACGCGAAACGCGCCGTCGTCCGCGCACGGGATTTCACGGCTCAAGATCGAGAACGCCGCGCGCGGCGGCATCCACCGCGTGTCGGGATCGACCTCGACGCGGATGAACGCCGCTGCGGATCCGTGGCCGGAGACGCGGCCGGCGAGAATCGCAGCCGGTTTCAGTTCGACGACCAGGGGCAGCTCGCCCCACTGGATGCCGCGCAGGTCGAAGCGTTCGTAGCCTCGAGCGGAGACCTGCAGTCCGTCGCGGCTACTCATGCCGACGATCTGGAAGCGCCCGTCCGCATCGGTCGTGGCCTGCTTCCGAAGATGTGGCGTGCCGACCATGATGCCACCGGTCGGCGCCGCGATCGCGCCGACGATCGGCGCCCCGTTCGGATCGACGACCCGCCCGTCGAGCGTCTTCCCCGACTGCAGCTGGAGATCGCCGACGTCCTTGTCGCGCCCCGAGCGCAGCTTGATCCGCTTCTGGAAGTCGCGCCAGGGCGGCGACTCGACGAGCAGGAAGTGCGTGCCGCCCGACAGGTTCGTGAACTCGAACCGGCCGTCAGCGTCCGTCATCGCGAACGGGTCGAACGCAGGATCGTCTTCGTCGACCGCGCGCCGGTTGAACTGCGGGGTCGAGTAGCCCGCGCGAAACCCGTGGAAGACCCGGACGTTCGGCAGTGGGACACCGTTGTCGCCGATGACGCGTCCGGACAGCGACGCGGGGATCGGCACGTGGATGTCGCCGAGGTCGAGCTCCTGATCCTTCGCGAGCCGGAAGCGGTGCACGAAGCCGGACGGCAGCGACTCGTCGACGGCGACGATCCGATAGTCGCCGGGCTCGAGGCCGCGCACCGTGAAGCGGCCGTCGAGATCGGTGGGGGAGGGATACGCGAACGGTGTCTCGTTCGCGCGCCGATTGCGACGCACTTCGAATGTCAGAACTGCGGACCGCTCGCGCGGCAGGACGAGTCGACCCTCGACGAGAGTTTTGCCGCGCAGCGCCGGGACAGGCGTGTCCGACGGCTCGGTCGTCGCGACGTCCTCGCGCTCGAGATCGGTCGCGACCTCGGCGTGCGCTTCGTTCTCTTCGCGCTCCTCCGTGTCGACGGCTTCGACCGGCGCCTCCTCGCGTTCGCCCCTGTCGGCGGCGAACCACAGCGCGCCGACGGCGACAGCCAGGGCGAGGACCAACAACAAGATTCGCGACATTCCCGCGCGAGTATAGCCAGTCAGGCCGGGTGTCCAGCGGAGGCTCGTTCGATGCGCGTTCGCGCGGCGTGGTATGCCGGGACGAAGCGGAACCGTGCGGGAGCGAGCCGCCGTAGCGTTCGGCCGGCGGCAACGAGAGTGCGGAACGCGGCGCGCTGGCGAAGTCCCCAGCGCAGCCCGAACAGCTCGCGCCAGCGCGGCGGCAACAGGCCGGTCGTCAGGGTTTCGTGCACCGGTCCGAAGCGGAACGTCTTGTGGAAGATCAGATGACACAGCCCGCGCGCGGTCTCACCCATGCGCCCTTCGAGCTCGCGCAGCTTCGCGTCGTAGAACTCGTAGAACGCGTGCCTGTCCGGCGGGCGCAGCTCGGCAGGGATGCCGTGGATCGCGGCGTATCGCATCGAGTCGGCGTAGTACGAGTCCTTCTCCTCCGGCGTGAGTGCGCGCACGTAGCGCTCGAACGCGACGAACGCCGTGTCGATCAAAGTCGCTTCCACCCACCACAGGAGCTCGGGATCGTTCGCGCGATACGGCGTTTGCGTGCGATCCTCCGGTCCCGGCTCGTCGCGTTCGATCGTGCCGCGGATCGGCGTATGGATGCGATGCGTGCGGATGCCCGTCTCGAGCACGTCGTCGAGCGTGCCGAACGTCGCCGAGTACACCGCGCGCATCGTGCGGCGCGACCGTGCGGCGATGTTGTTGCGAAAGCTGCTCTGTTGAGCGATTGCGGCGGCGATCGCGGGGTGCGCGATCTGCAGCAGGATCGCGCGGAGCGCGCCGAACAGCATGATGCGCTCGCGCACGACGTGCCACACCATGCTGTCGGGGCCGACGAGGCCTTCGACGGGATTCGTGCATGAGCGCCGGACTTCGTCGAGGCACTGGTCGTACGTCGCGCGGTCGCGCTCGATCTCGGCTCGTGTGACTGCGCAGCGGATCGTGGTCATGAGAGGATCTCCTCGACGGTGCGACGCAGGGCTTGCCAGTCCGGATCTTGACCGGCGATCCGGCTGCGGAACGACCACGCGACTTCGCCGGGAGGACGCACCAAGAGCACGCCGCTGGAAGTTGTCGCCTTGCACTCCGACTTGACGATGGCCGGCACGATGCGCGCGAATCGCGTGCCCGAGCGTGAACGGGTTGATCACGGAGAGCAGGCTGCGATGCATGCCTGCTGCGCGGTACGCGGCGCGCTTCGGATCGACGAAGACGTCGACCTCGGGGATGTCCAGATCGTCGCGAAACCACTTGGCGTGGATCCGCTGGCCGTTGCCGACGATCGCGATCCGCGTCGACACCGAGCCGACGATCGCGTCGCGCATGTCCGCGATCTGCCGGCGGCACATCACGCAGCCGAAGTGGCGGACGAATACGAGGACGGCCGCGCGCTCGCGCCACAGGTGGCCGAGTTCGACGGTGTCGCCGCGCAGATCGGTCACGGCGCAGCGGGCGAGGGTTTCGAAGGAGACGGACATCGCGCGGTCTTCTCCCGTGAGGAGGAGCGCCGGCGCGGTGTGACTGGAATTCTCGAGGAGTGCCTCGTCAGATCGGGTGGACCGTCAGCTTGGCCCAGAATCGCGCGCCGCGGAGCGCGAGCGCGCTCGCCGCGGTGCCGCCCGCGAGGTACTGCGCTTCGATGCCGGCGGGCATGTCGAGGAGCCCAAACGCATACATGATCGCGAACACGATCGTGTAGAAGACCGCCTCGGACGTCACGAGGTGTCCGTGGAAGCGGGCGTCGAACCACGCGTGGACGACCCAGCCGATCGTGTCCGCGACGAAGAACCCGAACAGCACGTGCTCGGCGAGTGGGTGGCGCGAGGTCAGGACGAGGAGCGCGACGTAGAACGCGACCTTCAGAGCGAACCCGCCCCACCGTAGCATGCGGTCGATGCGCCGGAGTTCTTCGCGCGCGGCCTGTGCGTCTGTCGGCTCAGGGTCTTCCGGAGGTGGCGCCCCGACCCCCACTCCTGGATACGACAGGCCGCGGTGGCACTCGCGGCAGAGCCAGTGCCGGCCGACCATCGTGAGGTGGAAGACGTCGTCGACGACGGTGCATCGGCTGCAGGCACGCACCGGGACCACGCGGGTGCTCTTGCGTTCTCGGCTGGGCGGCATCGTCGTGGGCGCCATGCCGGTTATTTCGGCCTCTCGGATCGCTCGAGGTGAGCGAACTCGTATCGTTGTGGTCATGCGAGGCGGCTTGCTCAGTTTGGTCTCGGTCCTGGCGGTCGGCTGCCAGGTCCCGGGTGGTCCGAATCCCGGCTCTTTCGACGCCCTCGAGGAGCGGCAAGAGGCGGTGGCAAAGGGAGAAGAGGAAATGGCGCAGCCCGAGGAGGCGGCGGCGGAGGCCGACCGCTGGGTTCGGATCGGCACGACCGTGCGCGGGCTGCCGATTCGGCGGAAGGACGTCGGGCACGGCCCCCGCAAGGTGCTCTGGATCGGCGGTATCCACGGCAACGAGATCGAGGGCTCGGTCGCCACGGCGAAGCTCGAGGACGCGTTCCTCGACTCCGGCCTGAGTTCGACCGTGTCGCTGACGATGGTCGAGGACATCAACCCCGACGGCCGCGCGGCCAACCGCCGCACGAACGCGAACGGCGTCGATCTCAATCGCAACTTCCCCGCGAAGAACGCGCTGCCGAAGTCCAAGCCGCTGAGTCAGCCCGAGTCGAGGGTGCTGCACGACCTGATCCTCGAGCTGAAACCCGACTGCGTGCTCGTCGCGCACAGCTGGGGTCGGAAGTCACGAGGACCGCACCGTTTCATCAACTTCGACGGTCCGGCCGATCGCCTGGCGAACATCTTCTCGGTGATCAGCGGCTTCCCGGTCAAGGTGTCGAAGCACCTGCCGGCGACGCCGGGTTCACTCGGTTCTTGGGTCGGGATCGACATGCAGGTGCCGATCCTGACGATCGAATGGGCGCGCGGCACGCCGCCGGATCAAGCGTGGATCGACACGCGCGAGGCGATCCTCGCCGTGATTCGCGGATGACGGGCGCGCGCTGACATGTTGCGCTACGTCGTCGGTCGATTGCTGTGGATGGTGCCGACGCTGTTCGGCATCACGCTGCTGACCTTCGTCGTGCTCGACGTGTTGCCGATGGACCGAGCCGCCCTCGCGGTCGATCGGACGATGCAGTCCGCGGACGCGACGAAGCGCGCGGAGGCGATCCGCCGACTGAAGGTTCGCTGGGGCATGATCGACCGCGCGAGCGGCGAGCCGGTGCCCACATGGGATCGCTACTGCGTGTGGCTCGAACGCGCCGCGCGCTTCGACTTCGGCGACGAGAATGAGAGCCCGGCGGCGTTCCGCGAACGGTTCCTCGGCGCGCTCGTGACGACCGTGTTGATCGGTGCCGCTTCGATCTGCGTCGCGCTCGCGGGCGGTATCGCGCTCGGGGTGTGGACGGGACTGCGGCCGGGCACGTTCGGAGACCGATGCGTGTCGACGCTCGTGCTGATCGGGTTCGCCGTGCCGGAGTTCGTCAAGGCGACGCTGTTGCTGCTGCTGCTCGGTGGTGGACTGTTCGATGCCGTGCTGCCCGCGCATGGCCTGCGGGACCCGGCATCGAGTTCGTGGTCGTGGGGCGCGCGTTTCCTCGATCTCTGTGCGCACTTGGTGATGCCCGTGCTCACACTCAGTGTCGTGCCGGGGGCCGCGGTCATGCGACACGTGCGCGAGGCGATCGTGCGCGCGGGCGCGAGTGATTTCGTCGCGGCTCTGCGGGGTTGGGGTATGCCGGAGCGGACGGTCCGACGCAGCATGATGCGGCACGGCATGCTGCCGGTCGCGACGCTGATCGGCACGATGCTGCCGATCGTCGTCGCGGGTTCGGTCGTCGTCGAACAGATCTTCGCGCTGCCGGGGATCGGGCGTCTCGCGTTGCAAGGTGTCGCGGAGCGGCAGGTCGGGGTCGTGATGGCCGTGACGCTGCTCGTATCGGTCGTCACGCTGGGCGCGCTCTTGTTGTCCGACCTGGCGCACCGGCGCCTCGACGCGAGGGTGAAGCTGCGATGAGGCGCACGTGTTGGATCGCGGTGATCGTGCTGGCGATCGTGGGCCTTCTCGGTCCGCTGATTGCGACTGAGCGACCGCTCGCGGCGCGCATTGGCGGGGAGCTGCGGTTCCCGGCGTTCGCGGCGTGGGTCGGTGGTGAAGCGGAGCCGCCGCAGGGTGCGAAGACGTGGCGCGCGTGGTGGTCGACGATCGCGGAGGACGGCGAGGACTGGGTGTTGCTCGCGCCGGTCCCGTTCGATCCTGCGAAGACGGATGATGAAGCGTTCTACTCGGCGCCGCGCGCGGGCCACTTCTGCGGCAATGACGAGACGGGGCGCGACGTGCTCGCGCGACTGGTGCACGGCGCGTCGACGGCGGCGCAGGTCGCGATCGGGGTCGTGCTGCTGGCGGGGGTGATCGGCGTGGCCGCGGGCGCGGTGGCGGGATACTGCGGCGGTGTCGTCGACGTGCTGTTCTTGCGGATGGTGGAGCTGTTCTTGTGCTTCCCGTCGTTGGTGCTGTTGATCTGCGTGTCGGCGGTCGTGACCGGATCGCAGACGGTCGTGGTGCTGGTGATGGGCTCGATCTACTGGACGAACTTCGCGCGAATCGTGCGGGGGGAGTTCCTGTCGCTGCGAGAGCGGGAGTTCGTGAAGTCGGCGCAGGGACTGGGCTTGTCGCCGTGGCGCGTGGTGGTGCGCCACATGCTGCCGTGCGTGAAGGGGCAGGTGGGGATCGTCGCGGCGTTCGTGGCGGCGAATGCGATCGTGGTGGAGGCGACGCTACGGTTCCTGGGGTTGGGGCCGGTGGATGCGATTTCGTGGGGCGGGTTGTTGGCGCAGTGGAGGACGGCGCCGACGGATGCTTGGCATTTGTGGGTGTTTCCGGGGGCGGTAATTGGGGTGACGGCGGTGGCGTTGCATGGGTTGGGGGATGGGAAGGGGCGGGGGTAGCGGGTAAGGGGTCAGGGCGAGGGGCATGCCTCTGATCGGAATCAAAGGCCGGCGAGGCAGGCGCTCGGTGGCGGCGGGTGCGCGTTTGGGAGGAGTGCCGCGTTCGAGGCGGCAACTTGATTGGGGGAATGAAATGGTCTGCCGACAAGAAGAAACGTGATGAATCGAGGGCGAGCAATGGCGAAGAGGTCGAGGGTTCAGCAGGGGCTCCTGCAGTTTCCGCTCGAATGGGGCGAAAGGCGTGAGGGGGCTGGGCGTAAACCGGCTTCGGGCAAGCGCAGGGTGGCGCACAGGAAGAAAGCAGAACTGAAGAAGGATTGCCCGCTGCACATCACGATCCGGCTCCGAAGTGGCTTGCCTTCGATGCGAAGGAAGGCGGCGTATTGCGTGCTCCGTGCCGCGTTCGCCGCAGGCAAAGAGCGCTTCGGCTTCCGCCTCGTGCACTACTCCGTCATGGGCACCCACGCCCACCTGATCGTGGAGGCCGACGATTGCCGTGCATTGCGCCGCGGCATGAGCGGGCTGATGGTGCGAATGGCTCGAGGCTTGAACCGTCTCTGGGGTCGCAGGGCCGCGTCTTCGGCGATCACTTCCACGAGCAGCAGCTCGAGTCGCCGCGTCAGGTGCGCAATACGATTGCATACGTGCTGCACAACGCGCGGCGACATCGCATCGTGCTCCCGAATCCCCTCGACTACTACTCGTCTGGTCCCTGGTTTGCCGGTTGGTCCGTTGAGCTGGAAATCGTCGGCCACGAATCGTGGGAGATCCCCGTCACCTCCGCGTGCTCCTGGCTCCTCCGCAAGGGATGGCGCCGTCACGGCCGCATCTCTCTCTACGAAACCCCCGCGAGGGCCGCATAAGGTGACGCTATCCATCCGCTAACGCCGGCCTGTCTCGTCGGCTTCAGAGCCCGATCCGAGGCATACCCCGCTACACGAACTCCCGCAGCTCCACCGCCAACCACTCCGCGGAAGCCCCCGCCTCCACCCCTTCCCGCAAACCCTCGAACCCCTCCATCCCCTCCCCCGCCGCAACCCGCGCCAGCCCCGCGACCCGTTCCCGATCCCGATCCCCCCCACGCAACAGAAACCACAGCTGCAGCAGCCGGTCGCGAATCTGGAACCCCGTCGTCTTCTTCGGCGGCAGCGCGACCTTGTCGACGATGCCGTCGCGACTCAGCCGATCGAGGTACGTCGAGACCTTGTTCGTCGGCATGCCGAGCCTTCCGGCGATTGTCTTCGCGTGGGCCGGGTGCCAGTGGCGTCCCAACTCCGTGAGCACGAGGCGTGCTTGCGCGGAGATGCCTGCGAGCACGCCGTCGAACGCCGGGCTCATGCGGTCGCACACGTGGTCGATGCACTCCAGCGGTGACGCGGTCGGGCCTTCGACGATCAGGGCTTCCGTGACCAGCGCCAGAGCGCGGGGGTTGCCGCCGGTCAGCGTCGCGATGGCCGTTGCCCAGCTCGCGTCCTCGGGCACGTGCACGTCGATCACTCGCGCGAGATGCTCGAGGAACTCCACCGCGCGCTCGTTCGAGAACGGCGCCAGATTGCTCAGCGCGAAGAAGTCGAAGAACGCACCTTCGTACGAATAGCTCGACTCCGGCAGCGTGCGCGTCGCGGCAACGACCGCGAGCTCGGGGTGCTGGGACATCGCGTCGCGGAGCGACCACTCTTGTCGGTCTCCGAGACTCGCGAGCACGCGATCGAATCCGTCGATCAGCAAGACAAGGCGGCCGCCGCGGTCGCGCGCGTGGGCGAGCAGCGCTTCGAGGGCGGCGTCGGTGTTTCCCGTCGTCGCGTCTCCCCCACCGCTCGCGCGCAGCGCCGCGTTCCACACGCCCGCGAGATCCGTCGTGCCCGCGTGCAGCGAGCAGAACGCCGCGGGGAGCGCGTCCGCGAGGCTCGCGAGCAGCATCGACTTGCCGCACCCTGCGGGTCCCGTGATCAGGCGGTGCTGGACGACCTGGTCGAGTGGAGTCGACTGCACCGCGTTCACGATCTCGTCGCGCAGGCCGGCCGGGTCGAACCACTGCGCGGTCCGCTGCTCGGGAGTGAGCAGCCGCGGATCGTAGATCGCGAGCCGCGTCATCGCCGGTGCCTCCGCAGCCAGTATTCGCGCAGCAGGTTGGAGCGGAAGCGATAGCGTTCGCCGTCGCGGATCCAGTAACCGTCGCTCTCGAGCACGTCGAACATCCGCTGCTCGGCCCATTCGCGCTCAGACGGGTCGGTGATCCGTTCGCCGACGAGCGCGGTCAGCGTGTCCGCGCGCACCCCTTCGGGCTTGGCCGCGCACGCCGTCAGCAGCGTGCGCGCTTGATGCGCGCGGCTGCGCCCGAGCTCTTCGACCAGGCGCTGGCTCCACCAGTCGAAATACGTCCGGTATTCGAGCCCGAGCAGCTTCTCGAACGTCGCGTCGACGTCCGCGATCGTCACGACTTTGCGCGACTCGGTCAGCGTCGCGAAGAACACCTGCAGGTAGTACGGGATCGGCCAGCCGACCTTGGTGACGATGCGCTGCCGCACGGCCGGCTCGAGTTCGATCTTGCGGCCCTGTGCGAGGCGCGCGAGGAACAGGTCGGCGACCTCGGGAGCGAACGCGCCGACCGGCACGAGCTGGAAGTCGTTGATCGTGTCGCCGATGTTGTTGAGGTCGGTCAGCGTCGGCAGTCCGACCGAGCTCGCGACGATCCACCGCATGTCGCCGCCAGCGTCCGGGTCCGTGTTCGCCTGCCGCACGTCATCGCGCAGCCACGTCAAGAACGCCCGCGCGCGCGTCGCGTCACCGCGCTCTCGGCGCAGCAGGGTCTGCGCGAAGATGCCGAGCTCATCGCAAAGGATCAGCCAGCGCGAGTTCTGTTGCAGCAGCGCCGCGCACAGCTCCTCGCCGAGCTCCTTCCACGTCTTGCTGCGCTCCTCGCGCAGGCCGACGCCGATTGCGCCCGCGGTCACGGACGTGATGCGCGAGAGCCAGCGCGCGAGCGGTCCGCGCCGCAGCTTCTTCTCGATGGCCGTTGCGCCGGGCGAGCGGGCGATCGCCTGGCCGAGCTTGACGACGAACTCGCGCTCGTCCGCGGCTCCTGCGACGTCGACGTAGGTCGCGCCCGCGAAGCCGTGGTCGGTCGCTTCGGCTGCGAGCGCGCGCATCAGCGACGTCTTGCCGACGCGCCGCGGGGACGGGAGCAGCACGTGATCGGTCTCGAGCCGCCGCCAGATCGTCCGGCGTTCATCCTCTCGATCGAAGAAGTCCGAGCCCTGCACGGGCACGCCGACGACGTTGCGGATTCCGCCGGACCGTTCGGGGGTGGGGATGTTCACAACAGAATTGTAGCACAACAAAACTGTTGTGCAACGAGATTGTTGTGTGACGAAATTCCCCATGGCATCGGCTCAAGCGTGGCGGGCTCGCTGGCCGATACCGGAGCGAGGGCGGCAGGGATGGACGGCATTCTTCCCCCTCGCTCGCCATGGCCTCCCGACCTCGAATCCAGTTCCTCGTCGACCGTCCGCGCTGGGCCCAAGCGCGCACCGCGAGAGCCGTGAGCCGGTATCTCGCGGACGAATTCGAGTGCCGCGTGGTCTTCGAGTCCCACGCCCCGAACCTCTCGGCCTGGGACTGCGACCTGCTCTACGTGTCGTCGTGGGACAGCACCTGGCATCGCCAGTTCGACTTCGAACCCGCGAAGATCGTCAAGGCGGTCACCGACCATCGATGGCAAGCTCATCGTTGGCAGGCGATGTCGCCCGCCGACTTCGTTTCGACCTGGCTCGGCGACGTCGGCCACGTCACCTGCACGTCCGAGCGGCTGCGCAGCACGCTCGAACCGTTCCGGGCCGTCGAATGGACGCCGGTCGGCTTCGATCCGTTCGTGTTCCCGGGACACGCGCCGTGGCGCGGGCCGCTGCGGTTCGGCTGGGCCGGCAACCGCGCCGACGAGTCGAAGGGCGTCGATCGCATTCTGCTCCCGGCCGCGGGTGACGAGTTCGAGCTCGCGATCGCAGGCGGCGACCTGCAGCTCGCGGCGATGGGTGAGTTCTTCCGTTCGGTCGACGTCTTCGCGCTCGCGTCCGAGCACGAAGGCACACCGCTCACGCTCGTCGAAGCGATGGCGAGCGGCTGCTTCCCCGTGTGCGTCGACGTCGGGGTCGTGCCCGAGTTCGTCGAGCACGGCGTCAACGGTCTGATCGTCGAGCGCGATCCCGACGCCTTCCGCGAAGCGTTCCGCTGGTGTGCGGACAACGCCGACGCGGTGCGACGCGCGGGTGTCGGCAACGCCGAGTGGATGCGCCACCGCCGAACGTGGGAGCACGTCGCCGAGCACTGGCGCGAGGCGTTCCGCGTCGCGCTCACCGGCGAGGACACACGTGGCGAGATCGGCGAAGAGACGCCTGCGGTCCCGCGCATCGCGCTGCTTGCGTCGCGGAACGAGCCGCGCATCGTGTCGGTGCTGCGCCGACTGCTGCCGCAGAGCGAGATCGCCGAGATCGCGCCGATGTCCTCGGCACAGCACCGACGTCTGCGTGGTTGCGACGTCGCGCTCGTCTACGGCTCGACCGTCGGCGAGGCGGCGCGCACCGGCGTGCTCGACTCGATCACGGCGCCGGTCGTCAGCGTCGCCGGATTCGACGGCGAAGCCTCGATCGAACGCCGTCTCCGCGATGCCCTGGCCAAGGTCGGCCTCGTCGCGTCGCAGCCCAACGCCGAGCTACTTCTTCTGTAGCGCGACGAACGCGTCGCGGATCGCCTCCGCGCCGTCGAGGGCGTCCTTCGGGCGCGGGTGCTCGTCGTCGAAGCAGCGCAGCGACGCGTGCTCGAGCGGCTCGACAAACCCCTCGTCGAGCGGAGCCGCAAGCGCGAGATGCTCGCGGAAGAACGCGTAGACCGCCGCGCGCTTGTTCGCGCCGTAGTCGTGCCCTTCGTCCGCGAAGTGTGCGTTCGCCACGCTCTCGCCGGCGTCGAACAGCCCGTAGACGCTGCGGACATACGGGAACTCGACGTCCGGCACGTTCTTCGTCCAGTCCTTGCCGCAGGACACGATCAGCACCGGGCGTGGCGCCGCGAGGGCGACGATCTCCGCGTTGTTGGTCCGGTGCTTCGGACGGCGGTGGATCGGCCGCCCGCTCTCGCAGTTGCAGCCGCCGAAGAAGTGCGCCGACACCATGACGACGGGCGCCGCGGCCGCGACGCGATCGTCGACGGCCGCTAGCAGGAACGTCTGCGTCCCGCCTCCCGACGCGCCGGTCACGCCGACGCGCTTCGGATCGACGTCGTCGAGCGAGAGCAAGAAGTCGACGCCGCGGATCGCGTTCCACAGCTGGTAGGTCATCGCGTGCGCGTCCTTGCGGTGGTCGACTTGCCAGGACTCCTGCCAGCCGACCATGTCGTAGGCGAACACGACGGCGCCCATGCGCGCGAGCACCGCGCAGCGGATCTGCATCGCGTCGCGGAAGCGGCCGGCCTCCCAGTGGCCGTGGGGGCAGAGGATGCCCGCGAGCTTCCCTTCGGCGTCGCCACTCTTCACGTGTGCGGGGCGGTAGAGGTTCCCGGTCACGTAGAGGCCCGGAATGCTCTCGAAGCGAACGTTCTCGACGGTGTAGCCGTCGCGCTCGCGCCTGCTCCGGGAGACGACGTTCAGTGGCGTGCGGCGCGGGAGCGGGGTGAGAGCCGCGCCTTCGAGGATGCCGTCACGGATCCGTGCCGCGCGGCTCTGCCAGCCGGCGAGGTCGTCGTAGCTCGCGGCGAACTCCGCGAGGTCGCGCTTCGCCTGCGCTTCGGGAATCTTCACCTGCGCCGGCAGAGCCGCGCACGCGAGCGCGACGACGGCGCGCGCGATCATGCCCGCAGCCGCTTGCGCGCGCGCGCGAGCAGCTCGCGCGACCAGCGCCGATCGATGTGTGCTTCCGTCTCGGGATCGATCGGCGGCATCTCGAGCTCGAGGATCCGCTGCAGCGCGTAGGCACACGCCTGCCGCGCGCGCTTGCTCGTCTTGGGCGAGCTCAGCATCTTGATCAGCTCGGCGGCGATGACGTAGTCGCGCGACTCGCACAGCGCTTTGACGAGATCGTCATCGATCTTGTAGTCCTTCATCGCCTTGCGGATGCCCTCGAGATCCTTGCGCTTGACCATGTCGCGCGACTTCGCGCTGATCCGGCTGCGCTTCTTCTTCACGATCTCGAACGCGTTGTTGATGCTGCGACGGTGCGCCTGGCCGATCGCCAGGCTGAGCACGTCGCGCAGGATCTTGTCCGCGTTGTCGAGCGGGATGCACGCGCCGCCGCCCGCGTCGGCGATCATCTCGAAGTTCTGACGCGTCGTCGATTCGATCTCGCCCCGGTAGGGCACCATGATCGTGTGCACGAAGCTCTGGTTCTTGCGCGCGAAGCCGCGCGCGAGGTCGCGGATCCGGCGCTCGTTCTTCTCGTGGCCGGGCGCGTCGCCGATCAGCACCATGACGCGCTGCGCGTGCTTGCGCCACTTCAGCCGCGTCGCGGACTTGAGCGCGTCGAAGACCGCTTCGGGGAAGTCGGCGCCGCCGTTCGCGCGCACGGTCTGCATGAAGTTCATCGACCGGTAGTAGTCGTCGGTCAGCGGCACTTCGCGCGTCAGGTACTCCTCGTAGTCGCCGTGATCGCGATACGTGATGATGCCGATGCGCGACCCCTCGATCAGCGCGTCGAGCACGTCGACCATCAGCGAGATGCGTCGCGTCGTCTCTTCGAGCGGGCGGTACATCGACTCCGTGCTGTCGAACACGAACACGATGTCGATGCCGTACTTCCGCAGGCCGGAGATCTTCTTCTTGAAGCCGTCGTTGTCGCCGCCGCGGCCGAGGTCGTCGAGGATGTCGCCCGAGCCGCCACCCTTGAGCGACGACATCCAGTCGCTGCCGATCATCGGATCGAACGTCTCGCTCGGGTCGAACTCCATCTCCGCCGACTGCGACGGCTCGTCGAACTCCGAGTTGTTGTCGACCTCGGGCAGCACGATGTCGTCGACGCTCTCCTCGACGACGACTTCCTCTTCCGCCTCGTCGTCCACGATGTCCTCGACGCCTTCGGGCTCGGCGATGCTCATCACGATGCGCCGCTCTTCGAGCGGATCCTGCGCCGCGATGATCAGCTGCAAGATGAGCAGCACGATCAGGTGCATGACGATCGAGATCGCGAACCACGGCGCCCGGCGGAGATGCTCCGCCATGAGCTCGTTGAATGATGGGTCGCGGTAGCGCGAGTGCACCGCGGCTGCGGCGGACTCGGCGGCCGTGCCCTCGGGGAGGAACTGCTCGAACTTGGCCGGGACGTCGCCGATCTTGAACTCGGTGCCGAGCCCGATCTCCGCGGCGTCGACGCGCGCGCCCGCGACCCACGTGCCGTTCGTCGAGTTCAGGTCACGCACCCGCACGGCGAAGTCCGCGACCTCGAGCTCCGCGTGCTCCCGCGACACGGTGCCGTGGTTGACCTTCAGCGTCGCCTTCTCGCCCGAACCGAGTACGTAGCGCTGCCCCGGATGGAGCTCCATGCGGAGTTCGCCGAGGCACAGGACGATCGGCAGAGGTTCCGCTTCGGCGTCGGGCTGAATGGGGTCCGTAGTCAAGTGCGTAGAGGGGTTCGACGCAGCAGTGCAGGATATCTCAGGAGCTTGGAGCCGTCACCGGCCTCGCGCGTAAGCGACCGGAACAGAATCCGTTCGGTTCTGGTGACCGATGCGGACTAGAAGGCCGGCCCGAAAATCATTCACACCGCTCGCGGTGCCTCCGCCGCACCTGCCGGCACGCGAAAGCCTCGCCGAATCCACTGATTCGCCTGCGTTTCCGCGCACCCGCATCCACGACGGCTGCATCCACGATCG
>JANQJF010000021.1 GCA_028281765.1 Planctomycetota bacterium
CTCAACTTGTCCACTGACAAGCCATGTCGTCGCAGCGCCTTGCGAGCGAACCCCAGGAACACCGACATACGCGACGCTCTTCAGCGACACCCCACTAGCTCGGCCGCCGGCGCTTGGGCTTTCGATTGCCGCGGCTCGGCCCGGCCTTGCGCGGTCCCCCGGCCTTGGGCTTCGACTTCGACGGCTTGCGAGCGTCGTTCGATCGGCGGTTGCCGCTCGATGCAGGCTTCTTCCTGCCGGCTTTCTTGGCGCCGCGCTTCTTGGGCTTGCCGTACTTCGACCTGTCCGACTGCGCCGGGCGGCGCGGCGGGGGCGGCACCGGACCCAGCTCGGGCGCCTTCACGACCGGCACCTTCTGGCGGATGTCCTTCTCGATGTCGCGCAGCAGCGGGCGTTCGTCGGATGCGCAGAACGCGATCGCCGTGCCGTCGCGTCCAGCGCGCGCGGTCCGACCGATGCGGTGGACGTAGCTCGCCGGGATGTTTGGCAGGTCGAAGTTGATGACGTGGGTGATCCCCGGCACGTCGATGCCGCGCGCGGCGATGTCGGTGGCGATGAGGACGCGGACTCGTCCGCTGCGGAAGCCCTCGAGTGCACGCTCGCGCGCGTTCTGGGACTTGTTGCCGTGGATTGCCTCCGCCGGAATGTCGTACCTCCGGAGGAACTTGACGACCTTGTCGGCACCGTACTTGGTCCGAGTGAACACGAGCACGCGCTCGATCGAAGGATCGCGCAGCAGTTCCGCCAGGAGCACCGGCTTCTCCTTCTTCTCGACGTACATCACCGACTGCTCGATGCGTTCGACGGTGGTCGCCGGCGGGGTGACTTCGACGCGCGCGGGGTCTCGCAGGATCGACTGCGCGAGCTTGGCGATCTCGTTCGGCATCGTCGCCGAGAAGAGCAGCGTCTGCCGGTCGCGCGGCAGCTTCGCCGTGATCTTGCGGACTTCGTGGATGAAGCCCATGTCGAGCATGCGATCGGCTTCGTCGAGGACGAACACCTCGATGTCGCGCAGGTCGATGTGGCCCTGCTGCATCAGGTCGCCGAGTCGACCCGGCGTCGCGACGAGCACGTCGACGCCCTTTCGCATCGCGCGCACCTGGGGCGTCTGGCCGACACCTCCGAATACGACCGTGTGCTCGACGTCGACGTTGGCGCCGTAGATCTCGAAGCTCTCGCCGATCTGCGCAGCCAGTTCGCGCGTCGGGGTCAGCACGAGCACGCTCGGACGCTTCGGAACACGCGGTTGCGGGTCCTCGGACAGGAAATCGAGGATCGGCAGCGCGAAGGCCGCGGTCTTGCCGGTGCCGGTTTGGGCGATCCCGAGCAGATCGCGACCCTCGAGGAGCAGCGGGATGGCCTGCTCCTGGATCGGGGTCGGGTGTTCGTAGCCCTGCTTGCGGAGCGCGCGCAGGATGGGCTCGGCCAATCCGAGCTTGGAGAATGTGGCAGCCATGGGGTCCGCACGCGCGATTCGCGCGCGCGCGGGGGGCGGACCATAGGGGCTCCGATCCGCGGATGACCGGCGATTCTCAGAAAGACTCGCGTGTGCCCGGGGCGAGTTGCGCTAGCCCGTGCGCCGGTCGGCCGGCACGACGCTGCGGATGCTCAGCGGGCTCTTGCTCAGGCGGCGGCGCGGGACGCGCTTGGACTTACGCGCGGCCGGCAGGTTCGGACGGGCTATGTCGAGCACGCCGCACAAGCCGCAGGCGATGCCACCGAGCAGCAGCGCGGCGACGGTGTTGTCGAGCCAGGACCCGAAGCTGTACGGCACGAGCTTCAGCGAGCTCAGGGCGCCGAGGAGCACCGGGAGCATCGTCCAAGCGACGACCCAGTAGCCGACGGCCGACCACGAGCGGCGGAAGCCGCGACGGACGATGCCGAAACCGAAGAACAGCAGGCCGAAGATCACGGCTGCCGCAGGCAGATCGAACGCGAAGGCGAACGACTCGGGCATCGTCGGCAGCGAGCGCCAGAACCCGGCCGTCATCAGCACGGGCAGGATGTCGCCCCGCGACAACGCGGCCTGCAGCGTCGACTCGGGGTCGACCTTCGCGATGAAGGCGACCAGAGTCAGTGCGAACGCGATCACGCCGGCGGCGAGGAACAGCGGGACCAGCGCGCGCGGCATCGCGGTGGTCTTCGGGAACTCTTTGTAGAACTCGGGCACGACCTCCTTTTCGGCCGAGTTCGCGCGGTCCCGTTGTCGGTTGTCCCGCGATGAGACGTGCGGGTCGGGATGCCCGTGGCATCGAGCGTTCGGACACTACGGTGTCAGGACGACCTTCGTGCAACCGTCCAGTTTCTGATCGAAGGTGCGGTAGGCCTCGGGTCCGTCAGCCAGGGGGAGATGGTGCGAGATGATCGCGTCGAGCGGGTAGCGCTTGGCCTGAACGGTCGGGATCAGTCGATCGATCATCGCGCGCGCCGGGCAGCGGCCGATGCGCAGCGTGAGGTTGTGGTCGTAGGCCTGGGTCGGAGAGATCGAGAAGTGCGGTTCGTTGTGCACCCCGACGATCGAGATCGTGCCGCCGGGTCGCACGAGGGCGAGCGCGAGTTCCGAGGCCGAGGGCGAGCCGACGGCCTCGAGCACGGCGTCGGCGCCGCGGCCCTCGGTGGCGTCGCGGAGCGTCTGCTGCGGGTGAGCCGTTCGCGCGTCGATCGGGATCGCGCCGAACCGTTCGGCGATCGCGAGTCGCTCCGGCACGACGTCCACCGCGTAGAGCCGCTCGGCGCCGAGCTCGCGCGCGCCCACGATGGCCATGAGGCCGACGGGGCCGAGCCCGACGACGGCGTACGTGCCGCGGGGATCGATGTCGGCGCGGAGCGCGCAGTAGTATCCGGTCGACATCACGTCGCCGAGCAGCAAGGCCTCGTCGTCGGTGACGCCGTCGGGGATTCCGACGAGCGTGGATTCGGCGAGCGGCACGCGCACGTACTCCGCCTGGGCGCCGTGCAGCCCGTGTTCGTCGCCGACCCAGCCGAACAGCTGCCCGCGTTCGCACCGTGCGGTCAGTCCGCTGCGGCAGAAGTAGCACGCCCCGCAGCTCGTCGTGAACGGACTGAGCACGCGCGCTCCGACGCGCAGAGCGCGCACGTCTGCGCCGACTTCGACGACTTCCCCGATGAACTCGTGGCCCATGACCGTGCCGTGGTCGAGGCCCTGCTCGCGCTCGTGGTAGGCGTGCAGGTCGGAGCCACAGATCGCGGTCCGGGTAATGCGGACGATTGCGTCGGCCGGGTCGAGCACGGCAGGGTCGGCGACCGTGGACAGCCGCACGTCTCGGGCACCGTGGAAAGTCAGAGCGCGCACGAACGCAGCTTACCAAGCGGCTCCGATAGCTCTGCACTCGCGATCATTGAGGTTTTCATTGTTCGCCACGTGGTTCATTCTCATTCGAGAACGACTCGGATCGCGGATCGTCGCGCGGCGCGTGCACGCGCGCGTGTCTCGGCGTTACGATCCGGACTCACCCGTTTCACATGCGCTACCACATGCAACTCCAAGTCAACGGCAAGACCGTCGACCTGGAAGGAGTCGAGCCTGACACGCCACTCCTCTGGGTCCTTCGCGATCATCTCGGATACACAGGCACGCGCTTCGGCTGCGGTATGACCCTGTGCGGTGCGTGCACCGTGCATCTCAACGGCGTCGCGACGCGGTCGTGCATGCTGCCGGTGCAGGCGGTCGTCGGTCAGAAGATCACGACGATCGAAGGTCTGTCGCCGGACGGTGAGCACCCGGTGCAGAAGGCTTGGCGGGAGCACGACGTCGCCCAGTGCGGCTACTGCCAGTCCGGTCAGATGATGTCGGCTGCCGCTCTGCTCGAGAGCACGCCGAACCCGACCGACGAGGAGATCGACAACGCGATGAGCGGCAACATCTGCCGCTGCGGGACCTACCAGCGCATTCGCGCCGCGATCCACACCGCCGCGAAGGAGGCAGGGAAATGAACGCGCTCGAAAACGTCAGCCACGACGCGGCGCTGAGCCGGCGCGGCTTCCTGAAGGGACTGGTCGCGGCCGGTGGGCTCGTGCTGAGCGTGCGCCTCGGTGCCCAGTCCGTGCTCGCCAACGTCGGTGCCGTCGGCGCCGACGACTTCTCGCCCAACCTGTTCTTGTCGATCGACAAGAAGGGCATCGTCACGATCCTCGCGCACCGCTCGGAGATGGGCACGGGGATTCGCACGGCGCTGCCGCTCGTCGTCGCCGACGAGCTCGACGCCGAACTCGATCAGGTTCGCATCGAGCAGGCGATCGGGGACAAGCGTCTCGGCGACCAGAACACGGACGGCTCGAAGAGCATCCGCGACTTCTACCAGCCGATGCGTGAAGCCGGTGCCGCTGCCCGAGCCATGCTCGAGCAAGCCGCGGCGAAGCAGTGGGGCGTGCCCGTGTCGGAGTGCAAGGCCCGCGAGCACGCGATCGTGCACGAGAAGAGCGGCAAGCGCGCCGGCTTCGGCGATCTCGTCGAAGCGGCCGCGAAGCTGTCGGTGCCGAAGGTCGGTGATCTGACGTTCAAGTCGCCGGCGCAGTGGCGCTACGTCGGCAAGGACCACAAGATCGTTGACGCGCGCGATCTGACGACGGGTGCGGCGAAGTTCGGTCTCGACGTCACGCCGGAAGGCACGGTGTTCGCGATGATCGCGCGTTCGCCGGTCATCGGCGGCAAGGTCAAGTCGGTCGACAGTTCCGCTGCGAAGGCCGTCAAGGGCGTCCTCGACGTGTTCGAGTTGCCCGGCCCGAAGCCGCCGTACGTGTTCCAGGCGCTCGGTGGCGTCGTCGTGACCGCGAAGAACACGTGGGCCGCGAAGAAGGGCCGCGACGCGCTGAAGATCGAATGGGACGCGGGCGCCAACGCGAGCTACGACTCCAAGGAGTACCGCAAGGCCCTCGAGGCTGCCGCACGCAAGCAGGGCGAGGTCGTCCGCTCGCGCGGCGACGGCAAGCAGGCGCTCGCCGATGCCGCGGATACGCACGTCGCCGAGTACTACCTGCCGCACCTCGCGCACGCGTCGATGGAGCCGCCGGCGGCGGTCGCGCACGTCAAGGGTGACAAGTGCGAGGTCTGGGCTCCGGTGCAGAACCCGCAGGCGGCGCAGGAGACGGTGGGCGCGGCGCTCGGGATCGACCCGCAGAACGTGCGCTGCAACGTCACGCTTCTCGGTGGTGGGTTCGGTCGCAAGTCGAAACCCGACTATTGCGCCGAGGCCGCGCTGCTCAGCAAGCGGCTCGGCAAGCCGGTCAAGGTCGTGTGGACGCGCGAAGACGACATCCGCTTCGACTACTAC
Organism: Planctomycetota bacterium; assembly: GCA_028281765.1. Taxonomy (GTDB): domain Bacteria; phylum Planctomycetota; class UBA1135; order UBA1135; family UBA2386; genus JANQJF01. The sequence goes on from JANQJF010000021.1 coordinate 5,292, forward strand.
CACTCGGTCGCGGCGCTGCGCATGGAGGCCGCGCTCGACAAGGACGGCAAGCCGACTGCGTGGCTGCAGCGGACCGTGTTCCCGACGATCTTCTCGACGTTCATGCCGGGCGCGACGAAGGGCGGCGCCATGGAACTCGGGCTTGGGTTCACCGACGTCCCGTACGACATCCCGAACCTGCGCTGCGAAGTCGGCGAGGCCGAGAGCCACGTGCGGATCGGTTGGTTGCGCTCGGTCAGCAACATCTACCACGCGTTCGCGGTCAGCACGTTCACGGACGAACTCGCGACCAAAGCCGGGCGCGACCCGCTCGAGTACACGCTCGAGCTGATCGGCAAGCCGCGGGAGCTCGACTTCGACGGGGCGGAGTACCCGAACTACGGGCAGCCGAAGGATCGCTTCCCGGCGGACACCGGCCGGCTCAAGGCGGTCGCGGAGCTCTGCGCGCAGAAGGCCGGCTGGGGCAAGAAGCTCCCGAAGGGGCGCGGGCAGGGTTTCGCGGTGCACCGCAGCTTCCTCAGCTACGTCGCCGTCGTGGCCGAGGTCGAGGTGGGCAAGGACGGCAAGCTGTCGATCCCGCGCGTCGACATCGCGCTCGACTGCGGCCTCGTCGTCAGCCCGGACCGCGTCCGTGCGCAGATGGAAGGCTCGGTGATCTTCGGTCAGAGCCTCACGCTCCACGGCGAGATCACCGCGACCAACGGTGCGATCGACCAGAGCAACTTCCACGACTACCAGATGACGCGCATGCACGAGGCGCCGCGCGAGATCCACGTGCACCTCGTCGATTCGAGCGCGCCGCCGGCCGGTGTCGGTGAGCCTGGCGTCCCGCCCGTGGCGCCGGCGATCTGCTCCGCGATCGCGAAGGCGACGGGCAAGCGGATCCGGGAGCTGCCGTTGATGAAGCAGGACCTCAGTTGGAGCTGAGGGAGTGCGCGGGCGGCGGTGTCCGTAGGTGCCGTCGCCCGTGAACGCGCGCTACGCGTTCGACGTGACGGTGCCGGGCGCGGTCTCGACCTGGTGCGACGACACACGCGCTCAGTCGCCGAACGTCGTTACCAACACGTCGGAGTGCGACAGCGGGAAGCATGCCGGCGACGTCGGGTCCGCGGCGAACGCCTGCCACAAGAACGGCACTTGTGCGCTCGTCAGATCCCCGAGCATGGAGCCGGGCAGCACGAGCGATCCCGAGCCGCTGCTGAGTCCGATCGGTACCGCGGCGAGCACGATTGGGAATCCGACCGTGAAGCCGCCACAATTCGGCAGAGTGGCGGGCGGCGAGCCAGCGCCGAACAACAGCGTGGCGATGGTCGCGGGCCCCGCGAAGTCGACGGTCAGTTCGAGGTCCTGTCCGATCACCGGCCTCGGCGAGGACACGGTCGGCGCGCCGAAGGCGCCACCGACCGCGGTTCCCACGTTCTGCGCGGTGCCCTCGGAGCCGACGTACTGATGGTTGTGTCCGGACGTCGTCAAGAACGACCGGGACTCGCCCGGGCCGATCGTCACGTTCCACTGGAATGCGCACACAATGTCCGTGATCACCGTTGGCTGGAACTGCGAGTCGAACAGGTCCCAGCCGCTGCGAATCCACTCGGGCACGTTGTTGTCGTGGGGGCCGAACATGACGAACGGGGAGATGCCCCAGTGGTCCGGGGCGACGGCATGGCATTCGAAGAAGCCACCGCAGGACGAGCCGTCGTCGAACAAGATTCGATCGCTCCCGGACGCGGGTAGCACCTGGTCGTTGAATGGCGTCCAGTTGAGGTTCACGTCCCAGTGGCAGTAGATCTTCAGAGAGATCGGGTCGGGCGCGATGTTCTGCACGATCAGGAGGTGCTCGACGTAGCCGCTGTCCGGTCCCGAACTCTGCACGAAGTCGAGGACCTCCGCGTTGAACAGCCCGGTGGTATCGACGTCTCCGATCGTCTGTACCGCGGTATCTGCGAGGACGAACGAGTTGTAGCTTCCGTGGCCGAAGTCATCGATGACTTCGCTCGAGTGGGAGCCGGGGACGGAATAGGACCAGCCCCAGGATCCCATGTTGTCGAGCGGACACGGATGGCTCGCCGTGAAGTCGACGATGTTCGCGCCGATGACGGCGGCCGGGGTCCAGGAGAACGACGCGTTGCCGTCCGAGATCGTGAACTGGGCCGAGACGGGCGAGCTCACGAGCAGCGCGAGGGCTGCGCCGAGCAGGATTCCCGTTTCAGGCCGGGGCTTCGTGGATCCGAGCACGATTCGTTATTTGCCATGGGACGGTGATCCTGGGCAGCAAAGTGCTTCGAAAATCGCGTCACGCGAGGATCGAGCGTGCTCTGGAACCGCTGCGGCGCTCGATCCGTGCGTGCAGGCGAGAATCCCTGCTCGTGTCGCGGCCGGGCGACCCGCCATGCCTCCGAGTTTTGCCAACCGCGGGGGCGTCGCCGGACACGAACCCCCCGGCTGGGGGAACTCGTACACTGTGAGCCATCTCCATGAGGCCTCTACTTCTCGCCGTCGTTCTCTCCTCCTCCTGGTTGTCTGTCGGGGTCGCCCCGGCCCAGGCGGAACCGGCCCCGTTCGCGTACGAGCCGCGGTTCGTCCAGAACCAGGGGCAGTGGTCCACGCCCGAGCTGTTTCGGGGGCGCTGCGGACCGTTCACCGTGTTCGTCGAGTCGGACGGGTGGCGCCTGGTCGCCGAGCGAGCGACCTCCGACGAGCGGCTTCCGATCGAGGGCATCGCGCTCCGCATGCGTTTCGTCGGCAGCCAGACGGCGGCCGTGCGCATCGAAGAGCCGCTGAAGTCGGTGTCGAACTACATGATCGGCAAGGACCGTTCACAGTGGCGAACGCGCGTCCCACACGCGCGTTCGCTGCTCTTCGAGAACGTGAAGCCGGGGATCGACGTGCGTCTGACGGCGGGTGCGCACCCGAAGTACGACGTGATCCTCGCGCCCGGCGCGCGCCTCGACGACCTGGTCGTCGAAGTGGAGGGCGCCGAGTCGCTGCACCTCGCGTCGAACGGTGATCTCGATGCGAAGACGACGTTCGGGCCGATGACGCAGCCCGTGCCGGTGAGCTGGCAGACGGTCGGCGGAGACCAGGAGCTGGTCGACGTGCGCTATTGCGTGCTCGAGGAGAACCGGTTCGGGTTCGCAGCCGACGAGCGCGATCCCGACGCCGCGCTGATCGTCGATCCGCAGCTGCTCTGGGGCACGCTCTGGGGCGGGCTCGACTTCGACTTCTTCTACGATCTGGACGGGGATGATCGTGGCCACGCCACGGTCGTCGGGAACACGCACTCGCCCAACTTCCCCACGACGTTCGGAGCGTATCAGCGGCAGCAGGTCTTCGAGAGCGGGTTCGCGTCGCAGTTCGATGCGGACGGTGCGCTGATCTTCTCGACGCTGTTCGGGGGCGACCGTGAGGACTCGATTTCGAAGGTATGCCTGACTGCCGACTACGGAGTCGTGGTCGCGGGCATCTCGCGGGAGTACGTGCCCGGTGCACTTCCTGTCACGCCGGGCGCGCTCCAGCCCACGCCGCCGAGCGGCGCCGGCTCGCAGTCCTACCAGAACTTCCTCGCGCAGTTCAGCGCGGACGGGACGGCGCTGGACTGGTGCACCTATTTCGGCGGAAATGACTGGGAGTACTGGGCGGACATCGAGATGACGCCGGCCGGGCAGCTCGTCGTCGCGGGCATGACCGATTCGACCGACTTCCCGACGACTGTTGGCCCGCCGCACAACGGCAACGACGAACGCGACGCGTACGTCTGCCTGATCGATCCGGTCGGTGCGCAAGCACTCATCTGGTCGCGCTTCCACGGCGGTATCGACGACGACTGGTTCGTCGACATGGCGCTGTCCTCGAGCGGTGACGTCGTCGTGGCCGGCCAGTCCTGGTCCGCCGACTTCCCGGTGACCCCGGGCGCGCTCGACTCGACGCTCGACGGCACGGTGCAGCCGATCGCGGCGCGCTTCTCGCTGCTGGACGGCAGCGTTACGTGGTCGACGTTCGTCGGCGACACGGCTCGCGTGGAGGCGATGGCGCTCGACGAGTTCGATCGCCCGGTGATCATCGGGAACGACGTGATCCCCGCGACGGCCGACGCATGGTCCAGTCCGCTGACGGCGTTCCAGCAGGCATACATCGCGCGAATCAGCGCCGACGGGACACAGCTCGACTGGAGTCTGGGGAGTCCCGCGTCCTTCGACGACGTATTGATCGACGAGTTCGGGATCAACCTCGTGAGTCACGACGCCGGCCCGCTGCTCCCGACGACGCCGAACGGCAACGACATCAGCGCCGGCGACGCACGCATCGTGCGGTTCAGCCACGATGGCAAGGCGCTCACATACTCGGCGAGGATCCTCGACGGCTTCAGCACGTTCAGTGGTCTGCTGCTCACGCGAACGGGTGAGGGGCGGTACGCGGTATCCGGGGAGGGTGTCAGCCCCATCACGCCCGGTGCGCCGATCAGCACGACGACAGGCTTGGGTGCGCGTTCGGGATTCGTCCTCGGCGTTCAGGTCGGGATTCCCGGCGTCACTCGCCACGGCGACGTGTCGACGACTTGCCTGCTCCGGCCGACGGCGTTCGTCACGGCTGAGCCGAATCCTGCGGTGGGACCGCTGTCCCTCGCTTGTGACGGACTCGTCGCGACGATCTCCGGCGGGCTTCTCGTCGGCACCGCGAGCAGTCCGGGCTATCCCTTGCCCATCGGCGGCACGCTCTGGATCGACTCGATCCTTGCGAGTGTTCCGGTCAGCACCGATGTCCAAGGGGATCACTCGATCCAGCTGCCCATCTCGGCCGCGCTCAGCGGGGCGACCTTCCACTTCCAATACTTCTGGAACGACCTCGGCTGCTTCACTCAGCCCATGGGCCTCAGCGACGCGCTGGAGGTGACGATCCAATGAACGCTCTCTTCCGAGTCTCCCTGGTCGCCGCGACGGGGTTCGTCGCATCCGGCGTGACCTCCCAGTCGACGCTGATCATTCCGCAGGCGGTCTCGAGCGGGGCCGAAGGCAACGGTTCGGGCCCGGCGCTCGCCTTCAACGAGAGGCCGCGTCGGGATCAGACGATCTACGACGCGATCAACTTCACGTCTGCGGGCGTGACGGCGCCGATCGACATCTTCCGCCTGCGTTGGCGAGCGAACGGTGGCGACACTTCGAACGTCGTGAACTACCCCGATGTCGACATCCGGGTGGCGCCCTCGTTGACGACTTCCGACAACCCGAGCCGGCTCTTCGACGAGAACTTCGCGAACGGGAAACCCCTGCCGGTCGTGGAGGGCGCTCTGACGGTCGCGGCCGCGAACGGCGCGACGCCCGGGAACTTCGTCATCGACGTGATCTTCAACCGGCCGGTTCGCTACGACCCGACGACGGGCCAGGCGCTGCTGATCGAGTTCGACTTCGCCTTCCCGACGATCAGCACGACCCAGACCGGCGTCTGCGCTCTCGACGGGCCATCGACGTCGCAGGGCGACACCGTCGACACCGTGCACGTGTCCGCGAACTTTCCGAGTGATTTGGAGCTCGGGTATCCGTGGCGCGGCAACGCCGCGTTCTGCGAGGTGAACTACACGGTCGCGAGTGGTCCGACCGCGGACTTCCGTGTGTCTACCGAGACGATCGGCGCGGGCTCCCCGGTGTCGTTCCAGGATCTCTCGAGCACGACGGATCCGGGCGGGCTGATCGCGTGGGCCTGGGACTTCGACAACGATGGTCAGGTCGACTCGACCGATCCGAACCCGTCCTGGTCGTTCTCGGCGTGCGGCCCGACGACGATCAGCCTCACGGTTACGGACGCGGCCGGAGCCTCGGACACGTTCACCTACGCCGGGTTCGAAACCGCGGCACCAGAGGCGTCGTTCGAGATCACCGCGGATCCCTCGTCCATGATCGCGCCGGCGATCGTGTTCTTCCGGGACACGTCGACGAACAACCCGTCCTCGTGGGACTGGGACCTGGACGGCGACGGCGTCACGGATTCGACGCAGCAGAACCCGGTGTGGGTGTATCCGCAACCCGGGTTCGCAGGGGACGTCACCCTGACGACCACGAACGCGTGCGGCACGAGCACGGCGACGAAGCGATTGCGCATCGCCACCTCGGCTCCGACGTTCTATTCGGGGTGGTTCGAACCCGGGTTCGACACCGTGAACTGCCCGGTCTACACGCCGATCGTCTTGGCTTCGACAACGCTGCCGCCGATCGAAGGGGAGCCCGTGCATCTGTTCATCGGCAGTCCGCCGAACGATGCGGCGATCGGTGCGATCCTCGTGTCGGGCCAGAAGATCGACATCCCTCTGGGCGCATTCGGTGCCCCCGGCTGTTCGCTGTACGTGGACCCCGTGTTCTCCGTGCCGGTCGACCTGACCCAGATCGTGCCGCAGATGAGCTTCCTGGCGCCGCCGCCGGCTGACTTCGCCGGGCAGGAGTTCCACTTTCAGGCCGCCGCGTTGTCGCCGGCTTCGAACGCTCTGGGAGCGGTGTTCTCACGCCGCAAGACGTTTGCGTTCGCGACGGCGGTGGATCACCAGTTCGACGCGGAGACGGCCCCTGGAATCACGGCGTGGTGCCCGGCAGACCGACCGGGACAGGTCGCACCGGAACCGTACTTCCACCTGTTCAACAACTCGCAGACCGGCGAGCAGATCCTCTCGTACAGCATCGACCTGTCGGAAGGCGGGCCGGAGATCAACTCCGGCTGGGCCTACTTCAACCCGGACACGCCGTTCGAAACGGGGAACGCGGGTGTGCTGGACCCGAACTGCGCGAACCAGAACTCCTACGCGGGAACCGACTTGACCACCGGCCTGGTCTACGCGGGCACCGCGCCCGCGTCCTGCGGCAGTGGCCTGGGCGCGACCACGGGTTGGCGTGGCGAGGTCCCGGGCTTCTCGGCGGGTGACTACCGTCGCCTCGAGTTCGACTTCCAGCACTTCGATCCGGGCGAGGCCTTCAAGTTCAACTGTCCCGTCGGCGGGAGCCCCGACCGACTCGGCGATGGCCTCAACGAGTGCACTCTCACGATCGTGACGGACCAGCGAGTCCTCACCGGTCATCTGCAGTTCCGCGATGCGTCTTCCACCTTCTTCCGAAGCGCGGTGCAACAATGGTAGTTTCCTCGATGCGATCTCTCGTCTCGTGCGCGGCGATCACCCTCGCCGCCCAGTCTCTGCACGCGCAACAGGTGCCGGATGACGCGCGGATCGACACGGCGACGGTCAACGCGACCGTCGGGATCCCGTGGCTCGCGATCGACGAAGAGCGGGTTCACGCGGTTTGGATCGATACGCGAACCGGGGATCTCGACCTCTACTACAACCACTCTCTGGATCGAGGCCGAACTTGGGGTGCGTCCGACACCCGGCTCAACATCAACAACGGCGCCGGCAACATCTACAGCCGCGTCGCGTCGATCGCGCTCGATGGCGACGACGTCTACGTCACTTGGGTTGCGGGCGCGTTCGCATTCTGCAACCGTTCGATCGATGGCGGGGCTACGTGGCTGAACTTCCCGCGCCAGGTTTCGGGGTCCGTGTTCGGGTCTTCCCCGGACATCAGCGACATCGGGATCGTCGACGGCGCGGGGGCTGCCGTGATCGCCTACGTCTCGGGCGCCGACGTGTTCGCGACGCGATCGATCAACGAAGGAATCGACTGGTCGGCTCCGATCGCGCTCAACGTCGGCTCGTCGCAGACCCCGTACGAGGACTACGTCCAGGTCGTCACGGATGGCAACCACGTGCACGTCGCCTGGATGGCCGGGCCGACCTCGTTCTCGCGGAGGGATGCCTTCATCTGCTCCTCGCACGACGGTGGGCAGACCTGGATGCCGGCCGTCCGTTTGAACTCCGACCCGCTCGGAGAGGACTCCGTCGAAGAGCTGCAGATCGTCGCGAAGGGTGGGGAGGTGTTTGCGGCGTGGATCGACTATCGCAACGCACCGCCGAACGTGTTCGACGCCCGGGTCTACGGCGTCGCGTCCTCGGATGGAGGACTCACGTGGCAGCCGACCGACTCGCGCATCGACGTCGCAGCGGGGAACGAGTGGCGCTCGAGTGACCTGACGCTCGCGCGGTCGACGAATGCGGTCCACGTCGGCTGGCGTGATTCGGAGCCGCTCTTCGGCCAGGGCTCCTACTACCTCGCATCGTCGTCTGACCTCGGCGGTACCTGGGCCGGCCAGACGACGCCGCTGTTGTCCCAGGTCCGGACCCCGCACCTGGTCGCGGACGGCGACACGGTTGCGCTCGCTTGGGCTGAGACGTTCGAGGCGCTGGGCTTGAGTGCGATGTACTCCCGAGACGAGGCCGTGACCTGGCGGGCGCCGGTCCGCATCGATACGAGCACCGGGACCAGCGACCTGCCATGGTTTGTCCGCCTCGGGATCGGCGCGGGTCGCATCCACGCGGCGTGGAACAAGGGCTCCGGCGTGTGGCTCTACGCCTACGCGATGTCGAACCGACTGTTCGGTGGGCAAACTCACGGGGTCGGCACTCCGGGGAGCTTCAACATCACCCCGACTCTGTCGATCGAGGGCTTCTCGGTCGGCGGCACGATGACCGTCGATGTCGACAACGCTCTCGGGGGTGCGACTGGCGCGCTGTTCTTGGGGTTCGGTCCGTCGACGCGCATCGACCTGCCGATCATGGGTGGGCAGCTTTACGTGATTCCGAACGCGACAGCGCCGCTGCTCTTCGGTGGAACCACCGGCACACCCGGCGCGGGTTCGACAACCCTGCCGCTCGGTCTGCCCAACGTGTTCGAGATCCAAGGACTCAACGTCAACTTCCAGGCGTTGATCCTCGACGCGGCTGCGGCGCAGGGCGTCTCGATGACCGCGGCCGAAATCACCTGGATCGGCTGAGGCTCGTTGTCGGGGATCGGAGGGCCCCATAGAATTCCCGCTTCGGGAATTCGGGGCCCATTCGACAGGAGACTTCTCATGCGCTTCTTCGCCGTCGCCATGTCCGCTGCGCTGGGCTTGACCAGCGCGCACGCTCAAAGCGTGCTCGTCGTCGACGCGTGCGCCACGCCGACAGGCACGTTCGCGTCCATCCAAGCCGCGATCGACGCGGCCGCTCCGGGCGACGTCGTGTTCGTCCAGTGCGGCACGTTTCCCAGCACGGATCCGATCACGATCGATCGACCGCTGACCCTGGTGGCCGATCCGGGGGGCGTCCAGCTCGCGGCTCGCCTGCACATCGAGGACGTGAACACGGGTTCGGTCTCGGTGCGCGGGTTCGTGTGGAACCCGGTGTTTCCCTTCTTCGAGTCCGGGGAGCTGTCGACGATTCAGGTCAAGCGCTGCAGCAGTCCGGTCTGGATCGAGAGTTGTGACTCTCTGGCCACGCAGGGCCTGGGGGGCGGGTCCGCGCTTCGCGTCGACGAGAGCGACGCGGTCATGATCCGCGAATGCCATCTCGAAACCTTCGGGCTCTACGGCAATGACGCCGCGCTCCACGTGTTCCAATCGAATGTGCACGTGTTCGAGTCGCAGATCGTCGGCAAGGACGGCAGCGTGATCACGGGTCTCGGTCATCCGCTGCAGGGACAGTTCGGCGCGAACGGGCTCTATCTCGAAGACAGCACGGTCTACGTGCAGGGGTCGGTGTGCATCGGTGGCGACGGTGGCTTGGCCGGCGGTCCGGCTTGCGACTCCCTCGGGCAGGGCGGTCACGGTGCGCGCTTGTGGGGCTCGTCTACGCTGCGGCACATCGACTCGACGTTCGTCGGCGGACTGCCGGGTACGTCGCCCAACGCGTGCCTCTCGACGATCGGTGGGGAACCGATTCTCGCGTCGCCGCCGGGAATCGCGACCGAGCTTCCGAGCGCCGGCTATTCGCTCCGGTTGACGCCGCCGGTGCCGCGCGACGCGGATCCGCTGACGCTCGAGATCGACGGCGCGGTCGGCGACCTGGTCGCGATCGGCCTCGCGGTGGCGCCGGCGAACCTGGCTCCATACTTCGACCTCTTGCGCGGGCCGCTGCTGCTCGACCCGGCGACGTTCGTCGCGATTCCCCTCGGCGCCATCCCGCCAAGCGGCACGCTCACGCTGCCCACGTTTGCCGCGCAGCTCGCCGGACTGCCGTTCACGCAGACGTGGCACCAGCCGTTCGGTCTCGGTGGTGGACTGCTGACAGCGGGGCCGGGAGTGCTGATGACGGTGCTCGACGCGGGGTTGTAGCGTCCAAGTTCCAGCCTGCACATTTTCTCGAGTTTCCCTGTTCGCGACCAGGGGGTGAGGCGCTGCGCCGAGAGTGGCTCGAAGCCCGCGTTCCAGCCGAGATTCCGGCAAACCGGTGCTGAGAGCCGCGAATTCCATCTCGCCTCTCTCGATCTGCAGGAGACTCACTCATGTTGCATCCCGTCCGCGCGATATGCGCGCTCGGTGTCTGGGCCGCTTCGACCTGTGCGGTGCTCGCACAACCCCAGTCGGCGCCGCCCGAGGATTTCACCCGTCGCCCCGGGCCAAGTTCGGCGCGCGTCGGTGCCCGGGCGTCCATGTTCGACGGTTGTGGACTGCACCGTGGTGACGGCGGCGCGTTGGTTGCCGTGGGGCCGTCGTACAAGGCATCGCTCGGTGCGGAGGGGATCGTGTTCACGCCGGCAACCCCCGAGGCGCCGCACGACTATCCGTTCGAGATGCGCGTCACGGGCTACGGGCGTGCGACCGCCGACCGGAGACCCGACGACGCGACTCCGCGTCAGGACGCATCCTTGGTCGTGCTGTACGCGCGCGCGGCGTTCGACGAGGTCTACGAAGTGCGACCCGAGGGGATCAAGCAGAGCTTCGTGTTCCGTGAGCTGCCATCGGGCACTGGAGATCTGGTGGTGCGCTTGCGGGTCTCCACCGATCTCGATCCTGTTGCTCCGCATACCGGCGATGGTGGGCTCCACTTCGTCGGCGGTGATTTCGGAGGCGTCACGTTGGGTGGAGTCGTCGGATTGGACGCGCGTGGGGACCGCGTATCCGGCTCGATGGAGTTTGCCGATGGACATCTCGAGCTGCGACTGCCGTCCACGTTCGTCGAGAACGCGGCGCTGCCGGTAGTGATCGACCCGCTGATCGGATCGTTGATCCAGATCGGCGACATGCTGGACAGCAACTTTGATCCGGACATCACGTACAGCGTCGCGGGTCCCGCCTACCTGATGGTGTGGCGCCGCGTGATGTCCGGCTCGACACACGACATCCTCGGCAGAATCCTCAACTCGAGTGGAATCCCTTCGGCTGGGGGAATGCTCCTGATCCAGTCAGCCGGCCTGAACGCGCGCCCCCGGTGCGCGAGTGTCGTGACGGAAGATGCGTTTGTCGTCGTCTACCAGCGCGGCGGAGACATCTTCGGCCGCGCGGTTCGCTCGCCGTTCCCGCACGTCGTCGGCCCCGAATCCGGGATCGTGGTCTCGCCTGGAACGGAGGAAAACCCCGACGTCGGCGGCGAAGCCACGGCGGACAACGAGGCGATCGTCGTTTGGCGGGACATCACGAACAACCGGATCGAAGCCAAGCAGGTCAACGTGGCGGGCGGTGCGGTCCCGGTGCTCGGCCCCTCGGGCATCGAGGTCGCCCTGGATACGACGCCGGCCGGGACGCAAGAGGTGTCCCCGGCGATCAGCAAGAGCGGTGGATCGACCGGGTTCCACTGCATCGCTTGGCACCGCAACGTGCTCGCGACCGGGCTGACCGAGTTGAAGGCGCGCCTCGTCAATCGCGACTTGATCATGCAGTCCGGCGTAATCTCCGTCGCGTCCGACGGGGACAACGACGTTCCGGATGTCGACGGCGACGGTCGAAACTGGATCATCGCTTGGGAGTGGGAGCCAACCGCCGGCACCGGATCCAACGACGTTCGTGCGGCCTCGATTGCCTACGCATCGCAGCTACCGAGCGGCGCGCGTGGATTTCGGCAGCATCCCGTCGTTGCGATCGCGGACAGCGGCGCGGACGAACGTGCGCCCAAGGTCGCGTGGACCGGGGACTCCGCGATCATTCTCTACGAGCGCGCGACGGGCATCGCCGGTGTCAACGACTCGATCATCCAACCCGTCAATCGGATGACCGGTCTCGACTGTGGCCCCTCTTTCGCGGTGCCGCTCGGCTCACCCACGGCGGACCAAGGGCCGGCTCGCGCGGCGAGTCATGCCAGCGGTGGCAGCTCCGACGACGCGGCGGTCATCGTCTGGGCGGAGCGCGATCCGGCGAACGGCGACGGTGACGTGTTCGCGGTGGGATACCGCGCCGACGACGGCACGAACGTGAACCTCGGCGGCGGGTGTGGAAACCGCGGGTTCACATACGCCGAGTGCGCGATGAACGGCAACGCATCGTTCGCGATGCGCTGGCGCGACGCGCTGCTGAATCGACCCACGTGGCTCGTGATGAGCCCGGATCGGCTCGACCTCGGGTGCACCGGTTGTTCGTTGATCGCCAACCCGCTGACGGGATTCGTCGTGCCTGTCGTCGCCGACAGTTTCGGTCGGGCCGACGCGTGGTTCCCCATCCCCGCGACGAGTTCGCTGGTCGGAGCTTCACTCGTCCACCAGTGGCTGGTGTTCGACAACGTTTCTCCGACGTGTTCGAGCTTCCAGCTCGACATGTCCGACGCCTACCGCACCACCATTCAATGAGGAGCTTGACGATGAATCTGCAATCTCACCCCATCCTTGCGTGTGGCAGCGTGCTGCTCGCGTTCGCATCGTCCCTCGTGGCTCAGCTCGGCGTGGACGGCATCGGTGAAAACGGTGCCAGTCACGAGCGCTCGGTCATCAGTCGCGCGTTCGGGATGGCTGAAGTCGACGGCCGTGTGTGCGCCGGAGGCCCTGGCTACAAGGCGCAGTTCGACGCGTCCGGAATGACGTACACACCTGCGCTCGGCGAGAGCGCGCCGCACAACTACCCGTGGCGATTCTCGCTGAGCTCGATCCGTCGCGGTGAACACGTCCTTTTCGACACGCGTACGATGGGCGCATCGGAGCCGGTGTTGACGAAGCGATCCGCGTCGTACGATCGCGCGGGCGTGGTCGAGCGCTACGAAGCGCGCGTAGACGGCGTCAAGCAGGACTTCGTGTTCATGTCGCGTCCTGCTGGGCACGGAGATCTTGTCGTCGAGGGAGTCATTACCACGGATCTGCTGCCGCGGCGTACTCGGTCGAACTCCTCGAGCCTGACGTTTTCCGCCGAAGGTGTCGGTGGAGTGACCGTCGGTGGCGTCCTCGGCGTCGACGACAACGGATGGCAGGTCCCCGGCGAGACCTCGTTTGAAGACGGGGCGATCCGTTTCGTGCTTCCGGAGACGTTCGTCGCCGCGGCGACGTATCCCATGGTGCTCGACCCTCTTGTCGGCACGTTTTTCACAGTCGCGGGTTCTCAGGCTTCTGATCCAGACGTGGCGTGGGACGAGACGAACGACGCCTACCTCGTCGTATGGGAGCAGGTCTTCTCGTCTCTCGACATCGACGTTCGCGGGCAGCAGTTCGGAGTGTCCGGCAACCTGATCGGCAATCTCATCAACCTGACGTTCGAGTCCGGCAACGAGATCAATCCGGCGGTGGCGAACTCGGATCTCGCCAACCGTTTCTTCGTGGTCTACCAGGACGGGGCGTCGCCGTTCGGGCCTTGGAACATCCGAGGGCGTTCCGTCACTGCGGGAGCCAATCCGGCTCTGACATCGATCCTGGATATTTCGACCCCTGGAGGGACGAACGAAGTCACGCCGGACATTGGCGGGGACAGCACTCTGGTCGACGACAAAGTGGTCGTGGTTTGGGCCGATGACAACGGCAACATCGTGGGTACGAGCGTGGACGTGTCGTCGAGCACCGTCGCGTTTCCGACGGTCCTCCGTTTTGGTCAGAGCACCAATCCGGCGATCTCCAAGAGTGGTGGCGCAGACGGGCGCTACGTGGTCGTTTGGGAACGCGACTACACGATCGACCTCGATGTCGAGAGCGCGATGGTCGACCGCAACATGACCGTTCTCGATGCGTTGGCGTCCGTTGGCTCGTTCGCGGGTATCGACGAGCTTCGGCCCGACGTCGACGGCGACGGGACCGAGTTCGTAGTTGCCTATCAGCGTCAGGAAACGCTGGATCCGAACCGGTACGACATCTATTGCCGGCGAGTGGTTTGGGATGGCTCGAATCTGTCCGGGATTGGAGCCACGCGGAACGTCAGTTCGAACGCGGGGGTCGATGACACCGAGCCCGCGGTGGGGTTCCTCGGGCTCAAGTACGTCGTGGCTTGGGTGCACGGAACGGCCTTCTTCACGGACATCCAGATGGTGGAGTACGACGCCGAAAACTGCACGGCGTGTGGCGTGCCCGAGACGAGCTTGGGGGGGGCGAACCCCCTCGACTTCGGTCCCGAGGTGGCGACACGTCATCAGGGGCGGGCGAGCAACGACCCCGTGGCTGCGGACCAGGGTCTCATCGTGTGGACGGACATGACGGTTGGTCCGGGAACGATCGACAGCGGAGTCGTCGGACGTCGATACGAAGCGTTCACCGGAGGCGCCGTGACGAATCTCGGTGGTGCGTGCGGCAACGGCGGCGTCAACGGCTTCAACGGCCCGGTCGCGCTTGGCAACTCCCAACTCGAGCTGACGCTTTCCGGCGCGGCGTCGACGAACGTGCACATCGGGATCCAGTTCTCCAACGCGGTGATCCCGTGTGGTCCTTGCACAATCAACGCGGATGGCGGCTACTACCCCGTGACGGCGAGTCCCTCTGGCTCGGCGTCGTTTGCCGTCGCGATTCCGTGTGATCTCTCGATCCAGGGAGTGTCGCTGTACACGCAGTGGGCAACGGTGCTCAGTGGGCAGAACCCATGCGGTCTGATTCCGGCTGTCGCCGAGCTGTCATTCTCGAATCGACTCCGCGCGGTCATCGCACCGTAGTGCGTAAGATCGAGCGCTCATGACCGTGCGCCCCGGTTCGTCCGATGACTCCGACCTGTCGGAGGAGCTGCGCGACCGGGTCTTTGTCGCGTACTATTCGCCCTCCGAGAGAGTGCGCGAGATCGAGATCGAACGGCTCTGTGCCGACCATCCGGCCGACGCCGCTGCCATTCGTCGACAAGTCGCGACTCTTCAGCGTGCCGACGAGATGCTCGGCGTCGTCGAGTTGCCCGACCCGGATGAAGCGCCTGCGATTCCGGAGCAGCTGGGCGACTACCACCTCGAGCGACAGATCGGTAGCGGCGGCATGGGCATCGTGTTCTTGGCGCGTCAGGCTGCGCTCGATCGTCGGGTCGCACTCAAAGTCGTGCGTCCGGAGCGCCTTCCCTTCGAGGGAGCGCGTCTGCGCTTTCGCCGCGAAGTGGCGGCGGTGGGGCGGCTGTCCCACTTCGGCATCGCGGCGGTTCATGACGTCGGGGAAGCGTCCGGGCTGCCCTACATCGTCATGGAGGCGATTCCGGGGATCTCGCTCGCTCAGGTTATCGAGGCCGCGCGCGCGCGACGAACCGCGCCGTGTTCCGCGGCGGACATGTCGGAGATCCTGACGGAGCGTCGACCGGAGTGGGTGGAGCCAGGATCCGACGATCGTGGCCGACCACACACCGAGATGTTCGCCGGCTCCTGGTCGGACGCGGCGGTGCGCATCGCCCGGGAGCTCGCGATGGCGCTTCATCACGCGCACGAGCGCGGGATCATTCATCGCGACGTGAAGCCTTCGAACGTGTTGATCACTCCGGAGGGGCGCGTCGTCCTCATCGACTTCGGACTCGCCCGGATCGGCGAGACGAGCGATCTGACCCGATCGGGCACCGCGGTCGGGTCGTTCGCGTACATGTCTCCGGAGCAAGTACAGCGCTACCCGGTCGACGCGAGAACGGACGTCTACTCCGTCGGCTTGACCTTGCTCGAGCTGCTCTCCCTGCGTCCAGCGTTCGACGAGGACGACCCGATCGCGATGCGAGAACGCATCGTGCGTGGTGTCGTGCCGGACGCGCGGTCGTGCGCGAGTGGCGTCTCGACGGACCTCGCGGTCGTGTGTGCCGTGGCTTCGGAGCTGGATCCGGCGCGGCGCTACGCGACAGCCGGAGCGCTCGCACGTGATCTCGATCGCGTGCTCGCCGGAGTTCCGATCCAGGCGCGGCCGGTTCCGTGGTCCCGGAAGGTCTGGCGCTGGGTTCGTCGCAACCGAGCCAAGACGGTCGCAGCGACGACGACCGCCTTGCTCGTGGTCGGCGCGCCGACCGTGCTGTGGCAAATCGAGCGCTCGGCGAATCGTGAATTGCTGCGCCAGCGAGAGCGCGCGGAGGCAGGGTTGCTCGCGTCGACGGACGTAGTCGAGCGACTTCTGTCACAGATGAGTGCGCGCGTCGCCGATCTGCCGCATCTGGCCGGGGTGCGAGCCGGGATGCTTCGCGATGCGCTCCTGGTGCTCGAGGAGCTCGCGGGCAAGTTCGACGAGACGGGACGTTTGCATGGCATCGCCGCCGGCGCCGCGCTCAGTCGCGGACGGTTGCTGATGCTGCTGGGAAAGAGTGGCGAAGCGCTGCAGGCACTCGACGAAGCGGAGCGTCTGGCGGAGCTGTCGCGAAGCGATGGTGAGCGGAATCGAATCCTCGCCCGGATTCGCGCGCACCAGACCGTGGGGAGGTTCCGCATCGGAGACTTGGCGAAGGCCGCCGAATCGGCGGCAGACGCGCGCACGCGACTCGAGGCGATTCTCGCGGAGGACTCCGCGGACCAGACCCTGGTGGACTTGCTCACCGGACACCTGTCCATCACCGCTTCGATCCACCTTGCGCTGAACGACGCCGCGCGGAGCCGAGCGATGCTCGATGAATCCGTTGCCCGCCGGGAAGCGCAGGTGCGGCAGGATGGTCCAGACTACGACAACCAGCTCGCGCTGGCTCGCGAGCTGCGGCAGCGCGGGTTCGTAGCCACCGATGCGTCGGCCGCGAAGGACACCGAACGCGCGATCGGTCTGCTGCGGCAGGCCCGTGCCGAACGACCGGGAGACCCGTCCGCGACGTTTCACTTGGCGGCCGCGCTCGGAGATCGTGCGACACAGCGTCGGCGCGCCGGTGACCGAGTCGGCGCCCTCACGATTCGTCGAGAGGTGCTGGAGCTTCGCGAGCGCCTCACGCGTGAGTTTCCCTCGGTGGCGCTCTACACGAGCGAGTGCGCGGCCGCCCTGCACAACCTGGCGCACGATCTCGAGTCAGGAGACCCACGGCGTCGCGAGTTGCTGACGCAAGCCGTCGAGATGCAACGTCGCGCGCACGCCGAAGACCCGCGTGATCTTCGTTTTCACCGGTACCTGACGAACCACTACGTGTCCCTTGCGGATGAGTGGCGTCGGCTCGGCGACTACAAGCGAATGGTCGTGTGTGCGTCCGATCTGCTCGAGGCTCGGATCCAGGGTCACCGTGGGGCGTTCGAGGCGAGTCTGCTCTTGCTCGATGCTGCCGATCTCGCGGACGAGGAGTCCACGAGATCGGGCGACGTGTCCGACGAACTGCGCGGGCGCGCGATGGCCGCGCTCGCTCGTGCGGTGTCGGTCGGCATGCCGATCCAGGTGGCGCGCGACAACGTGAAGCTCGCTCCTCTCGTCTCGGATCCGCGATTCGCCGAGAGTTTGCGAGCGGCAAAGACGGTGATCGACCGCGATCGGTGATGCTCGTTATGCGTGCCCCGTTCCCTGTCGATCGAAGAGCGTGACGAGCCGGCTCATGGCGCGCCCGATGCGCATGCGCGCGGCGTCGCCTTGAATGCCGAGTTCGTCCCCGAGCTCCTTGTGGTCCAGCCCCACGAACCGTGTGAGGAAGATCACTTCTTGCTCTTCGGGGCGAAGTTCCGTGAACGCCCGGTTCAGACGCTCGAGATCCTCTCTGCCCATGGCGTGACGACTCGGTGACAGCACGCACGCGGCGGCCTCACCGTCGAACACGTGCTGTTCGCGACGCGCGTCACGACAGTCCCGATTGCGATACCTGTGGCGGTCGCGAATCTTGTTGAGCGCGCACGAGAACAGCCAGCGCAGGAACGCGCCCTTGCCGCGATATTCGAAGCCCTCGCGGACGTCTTCGATGACTTCGCGGCACACGGACTGCGCGACGTCTTCCGTCGACTCGTGTGCGCGCAGCGCCGGACCCATGTGCAAACGCACGTATGCGCGAAGTCGCGGCAAGCAAGTGACGATCAGGGCGTCGAGCGCCTCGGGATCGCCGTGCGAAGCGGAGCGAATCGTGTCGGCCGTCGGTTCCTGCATGCGCGTGGGTAGCATAGCAGTTTGGCTCCGGCCGACCGCGCCAGCGGAAGTCAGACGTCGTACTGTGCCTTCGCCGCCGCGTCCGTCCATCGCCGGGTGAACGTCAGTCGCCCGCCGATCGTCCGCCGCCTGCGGAAGCCGAGCAAGTGGAAGATCTCGACGACGAACCAGCGCGCGATCTTCGGGTTGACGATCAGCATGTTGTGATTCTCTTCCGAGCGCGACACGCCGGGCAGCCAGTGGACGAACCGATCCAGCTGCATGTGCCGGACCCACCGCGCGAGGCGCAGCCAGAACGGCGACACGTCGCGGCACGTGAAGAAACCGTCTTCCCCGAGGCCCTGGTAGAGCGGCAGGAGCATGCGGCCGCCGCGTTGCGCGAAGATCTCGCCGCGGCGGTCTCGCGCGAGCTTCTGGCCCTTCTCGATCCGCTGGAAGCTGATGAAGCCCGGCTCCATGACGAATTCGTCGGTCGGCAGCAGCACGTGACGATGGGTGATCTCGACGACGGGCGGGACGTCCCCCGCGGCTTTGCGGAGCGTCTCGTGATAGGGCGCGAGGTCGATGTCTTCTGCGGCGAGGAACCCGGCTTCGACGAGCGTGATCCAGATCGCGGCCTCGAGGTTGTCGATCGTCGACTCGGCGTCGTGTTGGCCGCCTTCGACCGCGAGGCAGACCAGGCCGCGGTTGACGAAGTAGTCCATGACCGCGCCGTCGATCGCCTCTTCGAGGCCGAGGATCAACGGGACCGGCAGCGCGAGCGCCAAGTGCCGGTTCGACAGCGTGTCGGCGATGCAGGTGAACGGCGGCCCGTCGGCGGAGCTGCTGTGCAGGTCCAAGAACACGACCGGGCCGTCGGCCTCACGGTGGAAGTCCTCGTAGACCTCGAGGAGCTCGCGCTGCTCGCGGTCCTCGGCACAGTCGTTCGCCGGGTCCTGTGCCTGCAGGCTCTCGATCGTCGATCCGAGCCAGAGTCGGTTGAGGTCGCGGTCGACGAAGCGTTCGCCGTGGCGCAGCGCCTCGAGGTTGCCGGCCAGGGCGACGAGCTTGCCCTTCACCGCCGGGCGACGCTCGTCGAGCTTCTGCAGCACACGCTTCGCGGCGTGGATGCCGCCGGGCTCGTTGCCGTGGATCCCGCCCTGCACCATGACCGTCGGTCCGGGTGCGCCGGTGGTGTAGCTGCCGAACACGCGCCGTTCGACTTGCTCGTTCATCGGAAGATCGACGGTCGAGGTCACTCTGCCGACGACTCCCGCAGATGTTGCTCGAGGAGGTTGGCGGCGACGTGGACGAGGTCGCGCTCGGTGATGATGCCGACGAGCCTCTGCCCTTCGGTGACCGGGAGACAGCCGACCTTGTGCTCGCGCATCGTTTCGATCGCGGTCAGGGTCGGAGTGTCAGGGGTCACGGTCACGGGGTTGCGCTTCATGATGTCGGAGACGGAAACGTTGCGCGTGTCCGCGCCGCCGCTCCCCACGCCCTTGCCGACCAGTCGGAGCAGGGCGCGGTGGGATACCAGGCCGACCAAGTTACCGGCTCGGTCCTCGACGGGCACGTGTCGAATATGCCGCCAATCCATGAGGCTCGCGGCGAGGTCGACGACGTCCTCGGGCTGGACCGTGAACAGGTCGGTCGTCATGAACTGGCCGACCCGCAGATAGCTCTGCTGCCAGTCCGTGCGATCGCACATCGCCCCGAGTTCCCACTCGTGGACCGGGTTGTCCTGCGCCTGGCGTTCGATCGTGGCTTGGGTCAACGCACGGAAGCGCTGGTCCGGGGTGCCCGAACCGCCCATCGCAGCGAGCGAATCGAGCGACCACTGGGCGCCGGTGCGGGCCGTGCGCACCCGTTCTTCTACGATGCCCATGTAGCGGTCGGCGTCGCCGCTGTCGATGCCGGACGCGTCGAGGCCCTGGCGGGCGAGCGGCAGCAGGTGATCGAGGATCAGGCTCGCCGCGGTGTACTCCTTGCCACCGAGCCAAGTGAACTGGGCGCGGAGCCCGTACCTGGCGGCTTGGAAGAAGTTGTCTTTGGCGTGATCGAACCGCATGACCTTCGAAATGTCGCCGTACTCCTCGGACAGCGCGGACATCAGACCGAAGTAGAACGCTGCGTTGGCGATCTCATCGACAATTGTCGGACCCGCCGGCAGCACGCGGTTTTCGATGCGCAGGTGGGCGACGTTGTCGGCGAGGCCGTAGCAGGGTCGATTCCACCGGTAGACCGTGCCGTTGTGCAGGCGAAGTGCCGACAGCGACGGCATGTCGCCGCGTTCGAGCACGGCGAGCGGGTCCTCGTCGATCTCGTTGGCCAGAACGACCCGGAAGCGCGCGATGTCCTCGCGGAAGATCTCGAGCACCGAATCCTCGACCCAGCCGTCGCCGAAGCTCACGCGCGGGCGCAGGCCGCGGGCCTGGTGGCTCTCGGAGCGGACGTCGACCGACTGCTGGAAGAGTGCGACGCGGGTCTCGTGCCACAGCCTGCGGCCCAGGAGGATTGGCGAGTTGACGGCCGGCGCGAGCACCGGCGCCGTGATCGCCTGCGCGAGGTTGTACAGCCCCGCGAACTCCTCGGCGCTGACCTGGAAGTGCACCTGGAAGCTCGTGTTGCACGACTCCAGCATCACGTTGTCGTGCGACGCCTCGAGTTCGTCGATGCCCTTGATACGGAAGTGGAAATTGCCACCGCGCAGCGCGACCATCGAGTTGTTGAGCGCGAGGTAGCGCGGGTTCGGCGTCATGCTCTCGAGGCCGAGGTTCTCGCGGCCGAGCGTCGGCAGGATGCCGGTCATGACGATCTGGGCGTGTTCGGCGGCGGCCGCTTCGCGCGCCTTGCGGACCATCGTTCGGAGTTCGGATTCGAGATCGCTCAGGCAGCGTCCGCCGAACTCGTGCGGCTCGAGGTTCGCCTCGAGGTTGAACTGCGCGAGCTCAGTCGTGTAGTTCCCGTCGAGCCGGTCGAGGATCTGCACCGCCTTGCAGGACGGGCGACCCGCGTTGTCGACGATGAACATCTCCTGCTCGGCGCCGATCCGCCGGATGCCGGACTCGAACATGTCGCCTTCGAGCATCCGCTCGAGGGCGGACACGTCGGCGAGCAGCGCGCGCATGAACTCGCGCAGGTCGGCTTCGTTGAATTCGCCGGAGACGTTGTGTTCACCCATCGCCCAGCAGGATAGCAGAAGCCCTGCGGGGCACGAATCTAACGTTGCGCCGAACCGTGCTCGATGGCGGCGCCGACAAAGTCCCGGAACAGCGGGTGCGGCTCCATCGGCCGCGTCTTGAATTCCGGGTGGTACTGGACGCCGACGAACCACGAGTGGTCCGGGAGTTCGACGATTTCGACGAGATCGAGGCGTTCGTTGACTCCGGCCATCACCATGCCGGCCTCTTCCAGGCGGCTGCGATAGGCGTTGTTGAGCTCGAACCGGTGTCGGTGCCGCTCGCTGACGACGTCGACGCCGTAGGCGGCGTGGCTCTTGGAGCCCGCGGTCAGCTTGCAGTCGAATGCGCCGAGTCGCATCGTGCCGCCGAGTTCGTGCACCGTCTTCTGCTCTTCCATCAAGTTGATCACCTGGTGCTCGGCATCAGGCGCGTATTCGCTCGTCGTCGCTTCGTCGATCCCGGCCACGTTGCGCGCATACTCGACCGCCGCGGCCTGCATGCCGTAGCAGATCCCGAGGAACGGGATGTCATTCTCCCGGGCGTAGCGGATCGCGCCGATCTTGCCCTCGAAGCCGCGTTCGCCGAACCCGCCCGGCACGAGGATGCCGTCGACGCCCTGGAGGTGCTCTTCGGCGCTGCTGTCGTGGATCTGCTCGGCGGACACCTTGCGGAATTTGATCGAGTGGGTGTGCGAGATCGCGGCGTGGCTCAGCGACTCGTAGATCGACTTGTAGGCGTCGTGCAGCTCGATGTATTTGCCTGCGACGGCGATCTCGACGGTGCCCACGGGATCCCGCACCTTGTCGAGGAACGCGTACCAGTCGTCGAGCGACAGGTTCTCGGACGGCTGGAGTTCGAGCTGCGTCAGGATCTGTCGATCGAGCCCCGACTTCGTGAGGTCGACCGGGACCTCGTAGATCGAGAACTCGACGTCGCGCTCTTCGATCACCGCTTCGCGGCGCACGTTGCAGAACAGCGAGATCTTCTCGAACATGTCCTCGGACATCGGCTGCTCGGTCCGGCAGATCAGCACGTGGGGCTGGATACCGATCTCGCGCAGCTTGCCGACGGACTGTTGCGTCGGCTTGGTCTTGAGCTCGCCGCTCGCGCCGAGGTAGGGCAGGAGCGTCAGGTGCACGAACATGCAGTCGTGCACGCCGACCTCGAGGCTGAACTGACGAATCGCTTCGAGGAACGGCAGGCTCTCGATGTCCCCGACCGTGCCGCCGATCTCCGTGATCGCGACGTCCGGGCCCGACGACGCGCCCTTGCGGATCGCCGACTTGATCTCGTCCGTGATGTGCGGGATGACCTGAACGGTGCGGCCGAGGTAGTCGCCGCGGCGCTCCTTCTGGATGACCGAGCGGTAGATTTTACCGGTCGTGAAGTTCGAGTGTTTGTCGATCTTCGCGTGCGTGAAGCGCTCGTAGTGTCCGAGGTCGAGGTCCGCCTCGGTGCCGTCGTCGGTCACGTACACTTCGCCGTGCTGGAACGGTGACATCGTCCCGGGATCCACGTTGATGTAGGGGTCGAGCTTCTGCATCGACACGCTGTAGCCGTGGCGCTCGAGCAGCCAGCCGATGGCAGCCGAGGTGAGGCCCTTGCCGAGGGACGACACGACGCCGCCGGTTACGAAGATGAACTTGGTCATGAGGGATCGGAACGCCGCGAGAGTCGGCCGAGGAACGCGTCGTAGTCCCCGCGGGACTCGATGCCCCACGGCGCGCCGGTCGCGTCGAGGACTTGCATGGGGATGCCGTTTTCCAAGAAGCGGAGCTGTTCGAGGCCTTCGGCCTCGGCCAGTCCACTCGACGGCAACGCAGGGATGGACAGCAGAGTTTCGCGCGTGAACGCGTAGACCCCGATGTGACGGAGAGAGGGATACCGTTTGCCTTCGCGCACGTGCGGGATCGTCGCGCGGCTGAAATACATGGCGGCGCCGCCGAGCTCGCGGACGACCTTGACGACGTTGGGGTCGGTCGCGTGCGGGTCGCCGTGTTCGAGCGGGACGGCGAGCGTCGCGCTCGGCGCCGTGTCGGCGCGCAGGCAGGCGACGAGCGCGTCGAGGTCGCGAGGTTCGACCTCGGGCCAGTCGCCCTGGATGTCGACGAAGTGGCCGATCGCCGGATCGATGTCCCGGGCGGCCTCCGCGCAGCGCTCCGAGCCCGTGCGGCACTCGGGGCTCGTGCGGATCACCTCTGCGCCGTGGGTCGCGGCGGCGTCCGCGATGACGTCGGAGTCGGTCGCGACGAAGACGCGGTCGAAAGCACTCGCCGCCATCGCCTGATCCCAAGTGTGGAGGAACAGGGGGCGGCCGGATTCGTCCAGCATCGCCTTGCCGGGGAGACGCTGGCTGTCGAGCCGGACTGGGATGATCGCCGCCGCCCGGTCCGACGGGACTGTCACTGTCGAGCTCCCCGCCGCTGGCGCTGCTGCTCGTGCTCTTCTAGGACACGGTTCAGACCGACCCCGGTGCGGTAGGCGGCAGTCGAGTTGTAGATCTCGAGGAACGCGGCCCAGCAACGCGTGAACGGCACGATCGAGTCCGGATCGTTCGGGTCGAGCCGGCGCGTGTAGATCAGCTCCCGGTCATTGATCGCGAGTTTGATCTGCGTGCCGCCCGAGAGGAGGGCGCGCTCGGTCGCGTGATCGAAGAAGCCGGCCGTCGCGAGCCCGTCGAGCAGGAGCTGCATGCGCTCCGTCGAGATCACCTTCGTGAACTGGTCGGTCTTGCGCGAGCTGTAGAACTCGTCGCGGTTCACGACCGATTCGCTCGCCAGGGTCTGCTGAACCGTGTTCCGCAGCTTGTCCGTGGCCGGCTGATTCAGCGTGACGACGACCTTGTCCGTGTCGGCAATCGTGAGATGGCGGTCGAGTCCTGCACACTGAGTGAGGATCATGAGAACCCAAAGGTTCGTCAGCACCACGGTCGCTCTGGTCACGTGCAGGGAGGATAGCGATCGTCGTGGTCTCGCACCACGCCCCGTGCAGCAGAAGTGGTTGGATTCGCTTCGTCGCGCCGCTTACGATCCTCTCGAAGCGCGGAATGGCGGGCGGCCGTTCCCGTTTCGAGTGTTGGCGGCAGGAATCAGGCCGCATTCGAGGTCGTGACGCCGTCACACCTCTCAACCGTAAGAGGCTTCAGGGAGGCGCGATGAAGCGCAGTGAATCAGTTCTCGTCTATGGCGTAACCGGCGTGCTCGCCGTCATCCTCGCGATCGCGATCGTCTTCGGTGGGGATCCGGCCGAGGGCAACACGGATCTGTCGGTCGCGGGCCTGACGCCGGAAGGCGGCGGGACGCTCGATCTGACCGACGACGACGTCGAGACGCCGCCGACGACCACCCCGACCAGCGACGATCTGCTCAACGAGCTGCTCGGCACCGGCGCCGGCATCGAAGACGAGAACGAGCCGCTCGAGTCCGAGGCGGATTCGGAGACCGAGAGCGCCCCGGTGTCCGTCCCGACGGTGCCGCTCAGCCGCACGGTCGCGACGCTCGGCACGAGCCGAACCGAGGAGAACCCGGCGTCCGGCGAGCGCTTCCGCTTCGTGAACGCCCAGCCGGGCGACTCGATCGCGCTGCTGATCCAGCGTTGGTGCCCGGGCACCGAACGCATGGACATCGAGGCCCTCAACGAGACGAAGAACCTCGATCGACTCCGCATCGGTGACGAGATCTGCGTCCCGTGGGTCGACGACGAGACCCTGCTCGAGGCCCATGAGGCTCGGCAGGCGATGCGCACGGCCGACGCCGGTGGTGCCACGTTCGAGCCGTCGAGCGGATCCGGCGCCACGCCCGTATCGACGACCGGCGCGCGCGAATACGTGATCAAGGACGGCGAGAGCCTCTGGGTGATCGCGACCCGCGAAGTCGGCGCGAACAAGGCCCAGCAGTTCATTGACGACGTTGTCGCGCTGAACCCGTCGATCCAGGATCCGAGCCGCGTCCGCGCGAAGATGAAGATTCTGCTGCCGCGCCGCTAGGCGGCGGCACTCGCGGAGAGGGCCCCCGCAGAAAAACCGCCCGCTTCTCCCGCGGCACGCCCGCGGTTTGCTCTGTGCGTTCCGTTTGCGTTCCTGGCCGGCTGCGGCGGTGGTGAAGCCCCGCCCCCGAGCCCTCGTGGCGCGCGACGCCAACGTCGACCCGGCCTTCTTCGGCGGCCTCTCGGTGGCGCCTGACGGTTCGGTCCGCGTGGCCGGCCGATTCGAGAACGCGACGGTGCTCGGCTTCGGTGACGAGAACGAGACGACCCTGATCGGGTCGGGGCAGGATCAGAACAGCGCGCTGATCGCCCGGTTCAACGCCGACGGCGCGTTCTGAGGGGGGGCAGGGGGAGCGGTGCGACTGTCGGATTCCCGTGCAGCGCGCGCGCATGCGCGGTCGTGACCCGTAGTCCGCTCGTGCTCCCTCCCGTGACCCGTTCTCGACCCACCGAAACGTGAGGAGAAGCCGCTTTTTGCGCGGCCCGCGGAACACATCCGAACCCGTGTCGCTTGAGGATCGCCAAGTCGGCGATTTCACGATTCCAGTAGGAGTATCGACTCATGCGACTGATCAGCACCCTTCTCGTGTCCTCCCTCGTCTTCGCGTCCTGTGGTGGCGGTGGTGGAGGGGGTGGCGGCGGCACCGGCAGCCAGAAGACCGGCGTCACGTCGGCCAACTCCAAGGCTCTCGCCGATGCCGCGCTCGACGCGTCGTCCGGCGTTGCCGACTCGGGTTCGCTCGTCAACGACCAGGGTGTCCTGCAGCTGCGCAGCGGCAGCGGTGGCAGCCACGAGTGGGACTTCGGTCGGTTCGTCCGCGACCGCATGGTCGAGACGATGCCGTCGGCCGTCCGCAACGCGACCATCGAAGAGTCGCGCGAGTGTGGTGACGGCACGATGCTGTTCATCCACGAGGACAACGACGACGACCAGGACCTTTCGACCGGCGACACGCTGCGCGTGACCTTCGAGAACTGCACGTTCGAAGGCGAAGACGGCAGCATCTCCGGCGCGATCGAGCTCCGGGACATCGTCTTCAACGGTGACGAGGAGGACGATCAGTTCGAAGAGTCGCTGGTGATCTCGTTCGAGAGCTTCGTCGTGCGTTTCGCCGGCGATTCGATCTCGATGGACGGTGAGATCGGCAGCACGATCCGCAAGGACGGAGACGAGTGGACGCTGATCTGCGAGTTCGCGGGCCAGTTCCAGGCCGGCGAGGACAAGCTCAACGGCGGCTCCCGCATCGAGCTCGTCGAGAACGATGCGACCGGCGAGTACTCGCTCGACAGCGACGGCTCGATCGAAGTCGCCGGCATCGGCACGGTGCAGTTCGAGACGACGACCCCGTTCCGTGGTCGCGGCGACGGCAACCCGACCGAGGGCGTCATGATCGTCAGCGGTGAGGGCAACTCGAAGGTCACGATCACCGCGCTCGACGCGGACCGCGTCCGCATCGAGCTCGACGAGAACGGCGACGGCACGGCCGAGGAGACCGAGGACCTCTCGTGGGACGAGCTCGACAGCGCCGAACTCGAAGAAGAGGACGGCAGCAGCAGCGACGACGGTTCGAGTGATGACGACTCGAGCGACGACGACGGCGAGTCGGACGATGACGAAGACGACGAGTTCGACGAGTTCGAGTAGGTCGTCCGAGCTGGCGCGGCCTCAGTAGCCGACCGTCAGCTCCATCCCCGCCGAGAATCCGATCCCGAACGCGGCGCTCGGGTCGAGAGTCAGCAGCTGCATCTGCACGACGAGCCCGCACGACGTCGCGTCGTCCGCCACGATCGACGTCAGGGGCAGCACACCGTTCGCAGGCAGCTGCAAGCCGATGCTACCGATCGGCTGCACGAGCAGCGTGCCGCCGAACGGGGTCGGGATCGACACCGGCTGCGCGCCGATCAGAAGGGATGCGACGGCAGTGTTCGGTTGCGGGTTGCCGCAGAGGATGTCGAACGGCTGGCCGCGCACCGGCGGCGGCGAGGCGTCGAGGGTCGGCGCGCCGTTCGTGCCGCCGAAGTCCGTGCCATACGACGTCACGCTCGCGCCGGGATCGACCCAGACCTTGAAGCCGAGGTCGAACACGAGCGGACCGACGTTGTCGTGGATGAAGATCGCTCCGGCCGCATACGTTCCGGGGGCATCGCCACCCCACGCGTAGGTGGGGCCGCTCGACGGGGTTGCCGTCGTCAGCTTGATGCCGAATCGGTCGCCGGGTTGCACGACGATTCCGGCCGAAGTCACGTCGACGCTGTGCGTGGATGGCGTCGTCGTGACGGTCGTCGGGGCGAACGTCTGCGTGAACAAGACAGTCGGTAGCGGGACTCCAGCGGCGTCGACGTCGACGATCGAGACGTCGAACGGGAGTTGCCCGCTCGATCCGCCGTGCAGGCGGAAGTCGTCGATATCGATCTGCCGCATCAAGCCCGTGCCGTTGATCGTGAACGTCTGCGTCACGTTTTGGTTGGCGGTGACTTCGAGGCCGTTGGTGTTGCCGGAGTCGTACGACGTGTCGATGCACGGCGACTGGGCGGCGGCGTGGGCGCAGCAGAGCGCAAGAGCGGCGACGCGGGCGATGGTCATACCCGGAAGTCTACTCTGGTCGGTCGAGCGCTGCGCCCAGTCCGCGCTCCCGCAGCTGTTTGACCTTCTCTGCCAGTCGCGGCAGCGCGCGGCTGTAGCGCATGCGCGCCGCGTTCTCCGCGATCTCCATGCGCTTGCCCACCTCGGCGAAGCTCAGGTCGTCGAACGCCCGCAGCTGGAGCACCTCGCGGTCCTGCGGATCGAGCAACTCGAGTGCGACGCGGACCAGCGACGCGTTCTCGTCCCGTTCCGCGTGCTCGCTCGGTCGCGTCACGTCGCGCCGCGCGTCGAGGTCGAGCACGCTGTCGGACGCGGCGAACCGTAGCCGCCCGGCGTCGCGCTTCGCGCGACCGAGGTGTCGGTTGCGATCCCGGATGTTGTTCTCGGCGATGCGTGCGAGCAGGCCTCGGAAGGCCGACTCGTCCGAGATCTCGACCTTCGGGCCGTAGCGCAGGAAGTCGAGCATCGACGTCTGCACGAAGTCGCAGGTCTCGTCGCGGCTGCGCAGCATGCCGCCGAGACGGCCGTGCACGAACGACGTGATCCAGTCGAGATGGC
Source organism: Planctomycetota bacterium (assembly GCA_028281765.1). Lineage (GTDB taxonomy): Bacteria > Planctomycetota > UBA1135 > UBA1135 > UBA2386 > JANQJF01. The sequence goes on from JANQJF010000021.1 coordinate 33,803, forward strand.
GCTCGAGCAGTTCGCTGAGGGCAGATTGCTCGCCCGCGTTCCAGCGTCGCAGGAGGTGCAGCGTGACTCCGTCGCCGGGTGCCATGTCGGGATTGCAATGCGGGGCGGTCATCGGATCAATCGTCGAGTCCGAGCCGTTTCAAATGAGGACCGAACGACTCGGTGCGGCGGATCATCGGGGCGCACTTCGGATCGATCGAGATCGCACTCTCGAGCCAGCCGAGGGCCTCGTCCGTCCAACCGGTCACGCGTTCGTCGTCCGCGTCGAGGGTTTCGGACGAAACCAGCAGGTAGCGCGCGGCCTTGGCGAGGACCAGGGGGTCTTCGGGGAACGTGGATTGCATCAGTCGCGCGTAGTCCGCGCCGCGCTCCCCGTCTCCGAGCTTAAGGCAGCACCAGGCCGCCCGGGCGGCGACGTTCCGCAGATCGGATCGCGTCTCCACGTCTTCGGGCGCGTCGTCGCGGAGTTGGGCGAGCAGTTCGATGGCGCGATCCGAGACTCCGACCGCGGCTTCGTAGTCGTCGTCTCGCGACAGGCCGAGGGACAGGTTCGAGTAGATCAGGCCCAGGCAGAATCGCAGAGGGCGCGAGTCCGGGTGGTTGTCGAGGAACTCCTCGATGCGACGCGCCGCCGACCGCAGCTTGTCGAGTGCGACGCTGCGGTTCTCCGGCGTCATGCTCGCGGTGACGAAAGCCGACGTCGAGTTCGCGTACAGCGACGCGGCGAGGGCCGAATCCGGTTCGGCTTGCAGAGCACGCTCGGCGCTCTGCATCGCGCTCTGCAAGAACGGCAGGGCCGCGTCGAGGCGATCCATTCGGGCGTTCGCGATGCCGAGATCGTATTCGCGGGTGGCGACCATGGTGTCGTTGGACTCGAACGCTGGGAAGTCGCGCGCGAGACCCCGTGCGATCTCGAGCGCCTGTTCGAGGCAGAGGCGAGCGCCCTCGAGGTTGCCGATCGCGTCGAGCACCCGCCCGTGGTTCGTGAGCGTGTCCATGGCGCGGCGACGGACCGCGACTCTCTGGTGCGGTGCGTCGAGAGGGCCGAGCCACTTGCGGGAGCTCTCGAGCGCCTCGCGCGCCTGCTCGAGCTCGCCTCGCTGCGCGAGCCACTTCGCGCGTTCGCTGAGTGCGTTCGCGAGAATGGGCTGGTGCTCTCCGGGTTTCGAGATCGACGTCAGGAGTTCGGACGCCCTTTGCAGGTCTGCGCCTGCCGCTCCGGCGACGCCATCGGTCTGCCAGCTCAGTTGGGCTCGTCGAATCAGCGCGAAAGCCAACTCCTCGCGAACCCAGTGAGCATCCGGGTGCGTCTTCGCTGTGTGTTCCATGCAGGCCACCGCAGCGTCGAGCTGCTCGCCAGCCTCCCGTGTGCGGTCGCTGTTGCCGAGTAACGACGAATACTGTCGATGCGCGGTCGCGAGGTAGCGACGGGGCGTGATGTCTTCGGTTTCGCGGACCAGGGTCTCGAGTTGCGCAATTGCCTCTCGCAGGTGCGACTCGGCGCGATCGCGTTCTCCGAGCTGACCGAGGATGTTGCCGAGTTGCGAACTCGCGTGGGCCGACTCGAGTCGCAGCGCGGGGTCGTTGGTTCCGGCCTCGCGGACCTTCTCGTGGAATCCGACGATCGTCTCGAGCATCTCGCGCTGCGTGTTCGTGAGTCCGGGCGTCGCCGCGAGATCGGTCTGCGTCAGCTGCGTGATGCGGTCCAGGGTCTCGCGTGCGTCCGTGAGGACCGAGCCGACGAGTTCGCGCTGGCGTCGGGTTTCGGTCTGCTCCGCCGCGAGCGCGTCGCGTGACGCCTTGAAGTGGAAGGCGAACGCGATCGGTGCGATCACGAGCGCGAGCAAGCCGAACACGGCCGCGAGCGAGGCGGCGCGATTGCGCCTGACGAACTTGATGCCGCGCGTCAGCGCCGAGGGCGGCGTCGCGAGGATCGGCTCGTCGCGCAGGAATCTGTGCAGGTCGTCGGCGAATTCCTGCATCGACGCGTAGCGTCGCGAGGCCTCCTTTTCGAACGCCGTGTGGCAGATCGTCTCCAGGTCCCGCGGCACGCGCGGGTTGCGGCGTCGCAGCGCGACCGGCTCGCGCGTGAGGATCGCGTCGAGGGTCTCGTGCGGCGACTTCGCCGCGAACGGACGCGCGAGCGCGAGCAGTTCGTAGAGCACGACGCCGAGCGAGAACACGTCGGTGCGCGCGTCGATCGCCTCGCCGCGGACCTGCTCCGGGCTCATGTAGTCGGGCGTGCCGGCGGTGTCTCCGGTGCGGGTGACCGCGTCACGACCGAAGTCCTTGGCGAGGCCGAAGTCCACGAGGCGCGGCGTGCCCTCGCGGGCGAGGACGATGTTGTGTGGTTTGACATCGCGATGAACGATGCCGTGTGAGTGCGCGTAGCTGAGCGCGTCCGCGACGGTCGCGACGAGCTCGGTCGAGGCCTGCACGAAGTCGGACCCGAGCAGTTCGTTCGGCACCTGCAGAGGGTCGTCCCCGGCATCGCGGATCACGGCCGCGAGGTTGCGGCCGTCGACGTATTCCATCGCGATGAAGTGCGTCCCCTCGTGCTCGCCGACGCGGAACACCGAGGCGATGTGCGGATGGTGCAGCTTGCCCGCGGCTGCGGCCTCGCGGCGAAAGCGCTCGATGCTGCTCGCGGTCAGTTCGGGTCCGCGGCCGAGGATCTTCAGCGCGACGCGGCGATCGAGATCGGACTCTCGCGCTTCGTAGACGACGCCGGCGCCGCCACGACCGATCTCGCGCAGCAGCTCGAAGCCGGCGAAGTAGCGCGGCGAGGCGGGGTCCGCCGACTCGACGTCTTCTTCGGTGAGTACCGGGTCGAGGAGCTCGCGCAGGTCGGGCCGGTCCGCGAGCACGCTCTCGGCGGTCGGCTTGGTTTCGGAGTCGCGCAATTCGAGGTAGAGGTCGACCGCGTCACTGAGTCGGTTCAGTCGTTCGTCGCGCGAGGATGTCATGGGCGGGGTGCGAGGATCGTAACTCGTGAGCGTGGTTCGAGTACGGAGTGGCGAGGCGGCATTCGGCGGACAGCGACGAATCCGCATCGATCGCACACTGATTCCCGGGTTCGCACGAAGAAACCGTGTCGACTTTGCACCGGCACGCGGCGCCGCGCCGCCGCCGGCTCCGTTCGCGGCGCCTGGCTACGACACGACCGAGGACGAAAACGACGACGCCTGGAACTTCGATCTGGGATGTGACGGCGACTGACGTTCCCTACCGCCGCCGCATCCCCTTGAGCGACGGCGGGTCCGCCTTCAGTTCGCGCAGCTTCGGCAGCTTCTCCCGCAGGTCGCGCTGAACGTCTTCCGTGCTCCAGAGCACGGACATGTGGAGCGTTTCGAGCGTCGTCTCGCGCAGCAGTGCTGGCAGGACTTCGGCCGTCAGCGCATCGCAGCGATCGATGTGCAGCACGCGGAGTGCGCAGCTGTCGAGGATGGACGACAGCGTCGCGTCGTCGAAGGCCTTGTTGTAGCTGACGTCGATCGCGGTCAGGCGGCGTTGATCCGCGAGGTTGCGGATCGCGACGTTTGACACTTCGCAGCCTGCGATCCCCAGGGACTCGAGGCGGGGCAATTTCGCGAGCCGCGCAAGGACGTCGTCTGTGACGCCGTAGCCCTCTCGGCGGGTGCGGTCGCGGAACGACCGAGAGCGCGGGGTTCCGGTCACGTTGTCGAGATCGAGCACGCGCAGATCGTCGAGTTCCCCGAGTTTCTCGAGCAGGTCGGTCTTGGCCATCGGCCAGTTCGCGAGACTGAGCTTCTGCAGCCCGGTCAGCGTGACGACGTGCGCGAGATCCTCGTTCTCGATCATCGCGGGAGTCGACAGATCGAGCTCGACGAGTGAGGGGATGCGGCCGAGCACCGCGAAGTCGATCGAGGTCGTCAAGGCACCGCCGAACGTGAGGCTTCGTAGCGTCGGCAGGGTCTCGAGCTCCCGGAGTCCGCGATCCGTGATCTTCGTGGCTCGCGACATGTCGAGGCTGCGCAGCTTCGAGAGTCGACCGATCTCGCGCATGCCGGTATCCGTGACCGTGGTCGCGCGTTGGGAGCGGAACCCGCCGAGGCTGAGGTGCCAGAGTTCGGGACAGCGCTTCGCGAGCGCGGTCAGGTCCGCGTCGGTGGCAGCTTGGACGACGACCGAACGCGCATCGACCGGCAGCGCTTCGATCTCGTCGACCCGCGCGACGTGGTAGGTGCGGAATTGTTCGCCTCCAGTTGGCGTCACCGGCGCGGGCTCGGGATCGAACGCGCCGCTCGCAACTGCGAGCACGATCGCGCTGCCGAAGACGATCGCCGCCGCCGCGGCGAGTCGCGTTCGGCCCGCACCAGGCTGGGGGCGCGACTGCTCTTCCTGCCACCGATCGAGAATGCGATCCGTCAGGTCTGGTGGCTCGATACCGGAGGCGATCTCCCGGAGGCCAGAGTGCACCTGGCGATCCTGGACGGTTTCGGTGCTGTTCATCGTGCGAGCTTCCCCTCGATGCACTGGCGCAGCTGCGCGCGGATGCGCTGCAGCAGCGTCTTGATGCCGGTCTCCTTGAGTCCGAACTCCTCCGCGAGCGCCTCGCGCGAGACTCCGTCGCGGTAGAAGCGATCGACGCACTGGCGCGCGCGACCGTCGAGTTGCTCGACGCACGTGCGCAGCGCGTCGAGTTGCGCGTCCCCGCCGTCGGCTTCGCATTCGTCTTGCCAGAGCCGCGTCGCGATCTCAGCGAGCCGCTTCTCGTGTCGCGAGCTGTCGCGGCGCGAGCGCAGCCACAGATTGCGCGCGGTCCGCAGGACGAACGGCCGGCGGAACGCGCCGCGCCGCATCGCTACCAAGAACGCTTCCTGCGTCAGGTCGTCGGCGACGGCCGGCTCGGCGCCGAGGAGGCGCAGGTAGCGCCACACGCCGGCTTGATTGCTGCGGATGAACTCTTCGATCGGAACGGGCCCGTCTTCCGCGGCAGGCGGTGGCGGGAGCTGAACTTGTGGGATGGCGGACACGCGAGTAGATCCCCCGCGCGGGAGGCAGGGTATTCGGAAATCGTGCTCGTACCAGCGCTGTCACGACCGGGGGTGCTGATGCGGCCGAGCTGAACCGCTGATGGAGACCGCAGTTCGGGCGCGTGCGATTCTGCCCGGCAAAAAGCCTCCCCAGTGCATCCGTCCTCCTCCTCATCTCGAATTTCATCGCGCTGCGCAAAATCCGGGCTTCGCATGGCCAGGGAGGCGCGGCGCGAAACGAGAACCGAGAGACAAGAGAGGACAACACCGATGTATCGCGCACTCGCGACGACCTTCCTGAGCACGCTGCTGTGCACCCCCGCGCTGGCCGATGGCCACAAAGGCGCCAAGTCGACGATCGTCGACACCGCTGTCGCCGCCGGCCAGTTCAAGACCCTGACCGCCGCGCTCCAGGCCGCCGGCCTGGTCGACACCCTGAAGGGCAAAGGCCCGTTCACGGTCTTCGCGCCGTCCGACGCCGCCTTCAAGAAGCTGTCGCGACATACGCTCAACGACCTTCTCCGTCCGGAGAACCGGGATGCGCTGACCGCGATCCTCACGTATCACGTCGTGCCGGGCCGCGTGCTGGCGAAGGACGTCGTGCAACTCACCCGCGCGGCGACCGCGAACGGCCAGTCGGTCGACATCGACGTCTCGGGCGGTGGCGTGCGCATCGACTCGTCCAACGTCGTGAAAACCGACATCGACTGCTCCAACGGCGTTATCCACGTCATCGACACGGTCCTGATGCCGTCGATGAGCAGCCTCGTCAAGACCGCGCAGAGCACCGGCAAGTTCAAGACGCTGCTCGCCGCGGGCGAAGCCGCCGGACTCGCGAAGACCTTCATGGGCGACGGCCCGTTCACAGTGTTCGCGCCGACCGACGACGCGTTCGCGAAGATCCCCGCGAAGACGATCGAGTCGCTGCTGCAGCCGAAGAACCGCGCCAAGCTCGCCGAGATCCTCAAGTACCACGTCGTGCCGGGCCGCGTCTTCGCGTCGCAGGCCGCGAGCGCGAACCAGGCAGGCACGCTGCAGAAGGGCAACGTGCGCTTCTCGATCGCCGACGGCCGCCTCCGCGTCAACGACGCGAACGTGATCGCGAACGACATCGAGACGACGAACGGCGTCATCCACGTGATCGACACCGTCCTCATGCCGCCCGCCCCGGCCAAGCCGCGCGGCGCGAAGTACTTCGGCATCGGCTCCGAGCGCCCGAGCAAGGCGATCGCCTACCAGCTCGGGCTCGACCGCCACAAGTCGCTGCTCGTGACGAGCGTGACGAAGGGCTCGGCCGCCGAGCGCGCCGGTCTCAAGCGTTACGACATCATCACGAAGGTTGCTGGAAGAAACGCGTCCGACGGCAATCTCAAGAAGGCGAAGTCCGAACGCGACTACGACGAACTCGTGCGCTTCGACGTCCGTCGGGGGCAGAAGAACCTGCACCTCGACATCGAGGTCGGCGAGCGCCAGCACTAGAGAGCAGAGAGAGAACGAGCGCGAGTGACACAGGAGACGAGCGGATCCCACCCGCTCGTGTCGCCGCGCCGCAGGGCTTACCGGGCTGGTTGGTCGCCGAATGAGACACGGCGGCTGACCGGCCCGGTTTTTTTGCTTCTCCTGACGTTTCGGTGGGTTGCAGGGCCGGGCGCGGGCCGCGGCGCTCGGGTCGCGGGAGCGTGATCGAGCTTCACCAGCTCCACGCCCGCCATTCGCATCCGCGCCCGCGCCCGTTTCGCGAGCCCGCCCGCGTCCGGACCGCATCTCGCGCCCGCTGACCGGGATTCTCGACCCGCTCCCTTTCCCGACGGCGGCGCATTACTGCAGGTCTCTACAGTGAGACCCACATCACTTCATCCCGTAGCGATCCAGCTTCTTGTAGAGGTTCGACCGCTGGATCTTGATCCTCTCCGCCGTCCGCTTGATGTTGCCCTTGTTCTCTTCGAGCTTGCGCCGGATGAACTCCTTCTCCGTCGCCGCGCGAAACTCCTCGAGCGTCGCGAGCCCGAAGAAGTCGCCGCCGGCGGGGCCGGTCGTAGAACGGGCGGCGCTCAGCGACTCGAGTTCGTCGAGCCCGATCTCCGGACTGTCGGCGAGGATCGCGGCCGCCTCGATCAGGTGCTTGAGTTCGCGGATGTTGCCGGGCCACTGGCGTGATCGCAGATGCTCACGCGCGGCGTCGTCGATCGTGCGCGCTTCGAGCCCGTGGCGCTTGCAGGTCTCGCGCAGGAAGTGGTCGGTCAGCGCCGGGATGTCGTCGAGGCGGTCGCGCAGCGGCGGGACCTCGATGCGGATCACGAGCAGGCGGTAGTAGAGGTCCTCGCGGAAGGTCTTCTCCTCGACCATCGCCGCGAGATCCTGGTTCGTCGCGGCGACGACGCGGACGTCGACGTCGATCGGCTCGGAGCTGCCGAGGCGGACGATGTTGTTCTCCTGCAGCGTGCGCAGCAGCTTGGCCTGCGCGCCGGGCGCCATGTCGCCGATCTCGTCGAGCAGCAGCGTGCCGCCGTCCGCGGCTTCGAAGTGGCCGCGGCGCCGATTCGTCGCGCCGGTGAACGCGCCCTTCTCGTGGCCGAACAGCTCGCTTTCGATCAAGTCGTCGGGGATCGCCGCGCAGTTGACCGCGACGAATGGGCCCTGGCTGCGTTGCGAGAACGCGTGCAGCTGGCGCGCGACGAGTTCTTTACCGGTGCCGTTCTCGCCGGTGATCAGCACCTGCGCGTTGGTCGGTGCCGCCTTCTCGATCAGGCGTCGCATGCCGGCCATCGCCGGGCTCTCGCCGACCATGTTGAAGCTCGCGGCGAGCTCGGCGCGCAGCGCGCGGTTCTCCGAGCTCAGGCTGCCGAGTCGCAGCGCGTTCTTGACGCTGACGAGTACGCGGTCGGTATCGAAGGGCTTCGGCAGGAAGTCGTAGGCGCCGTTCTTCACCGCGACGACGGCCGTTTCGATGTCGCCGTGTGCGGAGATCATGATCACGGGGATCTGCGGCCAGCTCTCGCGAAGCTTCGCGAGGACCTGCATGCCGTCGATGCCGGGCATCTTGATGTCGAGCAGCACCACGGCGACGTCGCCGGCCTCCACGGCTCGCAGCGCGGCTTCGCCGTCGACCGCCTCCTCGGTGCGGTAGCCGTCGTAGGAGAGCGCGTAGGCGAGCTCTTCTCGAATCGCGCGTTCGTCGTCGACGACGAGGATGCGGGGGGCCTGGGCGGTCATGGGCGCGACGCTATTCGATCGAGGGACTGCGGTGCCAGTCCTGCTGGCCGATCGTGCGCAGACCCTGCCGCAGACGGCGGCGATCGCTACGCTGTGCACGTGGCCGAGCCCGTCGATTCCACGCTGCCGCTCTTCGTCTACGGCACGCTGCGCAATGACGTTGAGCCCAACATGGCGCACCTGCTCGAGCCAGTCGCGGATCTGATCGGCGCGGCCTCGGTGCGCGGTCGGCTGCTCGATCTCGGGAGCTATCCCGGCCTGGTGTCCGACCCCGTCGCGACGAGTCTCGTGCGCGGCCAGCTCTGGCGGCTGCGCGACCCTCTCGTGACGCTGCCCGCTCTCGATTCCTACGAGGGGTGCGGGCCTGGCGATGCGCTGCCGCACGAATACGCGAGGCGCGCGCTTCGCGTGGAAACCGGCTCCGATCGCGTCACGCGAGCGTGGGGTTACGAGTTCCTCGGCTCCGAGGCGGGGCTGCGCGTGCTTCCGAGCGGGGACTACGCCCACCTCGACTGACCGTCGATCTGGATCGGGTCACCGGCCGCGCGCTTCCAGGCCGACGCGAGCAGCCCGGATGGGGAGTTGGGATCGAGGATCCACCACTGCAGATAGAGATTCGTCAGCGGAGCGAACCCCCAAGTCGCCTCGAGGCCGAATGCACCCGATCCGTCCGCGACGAACGCGTTCGTGAAGTAGCTGATGTCGAGGTTGGCGCTGTTCTCGATTCGAATGCCCAGGTTGCCGCTCGGCGTGATCACCAGGAACCACGAGAAGTTGTCGGTCGTGTCGTTCTCGCCGGACGCCACGATCGACTGGACACCGGAGGTGATGCGGTCCGTCCGGATCCAGGCCGAGAGCGTGAACTCGATCGAGGTTCTGTAGTGCTGAGGTACTCGCACGTAGTCGTCGATGCCGTCGAAGTGGAGGGAAGAGCACTGTGACGGGCCGGTCGCGACCGTCTGGAGTGCGACGAGGATGGCTGTCGCGAGTCGAAGGGATCTCATGGCAAGTGTCCTTGGACGGGAGTGTAGGAGCTTGGTGTGGGGATGAGGTCAGCGAGCGAGGAAGGCCGTGGAGCCGCAGCCCTCGATCGAGGTCACGGACACTCGAATCGGACCTAGGCTCGTGGGGACCGCGTGCTCCTGGGTCGTCCCGGTTGCCACGAACGTGAGTGGAGGTATCGGGCCGGATGTCGGCGAGTTCTCGAGCTCGACGTGAGTCCAGTACGGTTGTCCCGGTTCGAGGTTGACGTAGCGGACCGACGACTCGCCGGCCTCTCCGTGGACGATCTCGACGGCGGGACACGGCATGGGGGACTCCGTTATGGTCAGAGGCCTGGTGAGGGGCAGCGCGGACTGCGAACGAGTCAGCGGCAGGTCCGTCTCGGTGAGTTGCCACGCCGAGCAGCTGCGTTGGCCGGGCGACCGCACGGCTCCGCGGGTCTGGTCCAGCAGACGCGTCCCGGCGACGTTGCCGAGCACGGCGATCATCGAGCCTCCCGCCCCGCGGACCGTGAACACGCGTCCCACCGCGGTCGTGTTGAGCACGACCCGCGCGCTGGCGGGATCGTAGACGGTGTTGCTCAGCCGGTGACCGTCGACGACGAGTTGCTGGTTGTCGGCGCGGAACCTCAGGGCATCTTCGCTGGCGTCGAGTACGACGTTTCCGTTGCTGCTGCCTGCAAAGTTCCCGTACGGCCCGGTGTCGCTGCCAGGGCTGCAGGCGAAGTAGAAGTTCAGCACTGCGAACTCCGACGTGCGGTCGGCTTGCCGGACGAATACGTGCGCGTTGCCGGCGTTGCTGCTGCCGTTGAGATCGGTTCGGGTCGCGCGCGCGATCAACGTGGTCGCATCGACGAAGTGCGTGTCCAGCCTGCGGGGGTTGGCTCGGTCGAGGTCCAGCCACACGGCGGCTCCCGCGGTGAAGTCCTTACCACCGACCTTCAGCGTGACGCCGAGTCCTCCGATCGGATTCTCGGTCGGGGTCAGGGTTTCGATCGAGGGCGTGACGATCGGTGGGGGTGGAGGCGGGGGAGGAGGGGCTGGCTGTTCGTCGTCATCGTCGTCGAACCAATCGCACGCCTGCGTTGCCGCGGCCAGCAAGCAGAGCGATACGGTCTGTGCGAGTGTCGTGGTCCACGACGGCCGCGTGCGGAGCGGCGAAAGAATCGGCTGCTTCATCGAGATTCTCCAGGGTCGCGGCGCGGGGGAGTCCGGCGCCGGAGAACGGATGGAGAGCGACAGAGCGATCGCACAGCGATTGGCTGGTTTTCTTCGGCCGCGGGATTTCCCCGTTCGTTCGCGTGCGATTCTTCGATGATCCCACTGCGACGATGACCGAACACGCCGACCACCTGATCGCCGAAGTGCTCGTGACGCACCGCGCGGCGCTGATCGCCCACGTCCGTCGGCTCCAGCGAGGGCCTGCGGCGTTCGAACCCGAGGACATCGTGCAGACGGCGGCGCTGGACGCGTGTCGCTACCTGCGCCGGCTCGGTGAGGTGCGTGACGAGAGTGGACTGATCGGTCTGCTGAAGCGCTGCGCGGAAACCGCGCTGCAGGATCAGCGAAAGTGGCAGTTCGCACAGAAGCGCCGGGCGGCCGCGCCGGAGCTGCCGGTCGACGAAGTCGATCCAGCCGCCGATCGGACCGGGCCCGGCACGGCAGCGGCCAAGGAAGAGGCGCAGCAGCGGCGGCGCCGCGCGCTGCTGTCGGCGCTGCAGTCGCTGCCGCCGCTCGATCGGCGCATCGTGCAGATGCGGATGGAGGACCCGCCGTTTACCTTTGCCCAGATCGGGGAACTCGTGGGGATGGACGGCAACGCCGTGCGGATGCGTCACACGCGCGCGGCCGAAGCGATGCGGCCACACCTCGAACGCGCGCTGCCGGACGACAGCTTGCTGGGCGAGCGGCCGCCGGAACCGTCGGAGTAGGCGTCAGCGGTCGGTCAGGTGGCGCCGTAGCCAAGGGTCGTCGGGGTCGGCTCGGAGGCGAGCGTCGATTGCTGTGCTGATCGCCGCGATCGAGCGCCAGCGCCCGAGCTCCAGGTCGTCGGAAGCGATGGTCGAGCCGTCGGTACGCGCCTCGAACCAAGCGTCCAGGACGAGGTTCAGAACCGACGCATCCTCCATCGCACAGGCGATCTCGAAGAGCTCGAGGAATGTCGGATCTCGCGTTGCGTCGCCGAGCGCTGCGATCACGCTCTTGCCGAGATCCCGGCGCCGTATCGAGTCGACGCGTCGGTCGTTCCAGTGTGCAAGTGACGCGCGCACGCGTTCGCGACGAATCGTGGCGCGGACCGGCACGAGCTGTCCGCCACGCTCCGCGCGGTCGAGTTCGCGCAGCGCGAGTTCGTAGTCGCCGTCCTCTCTGTAGAAAAATGCGGACATGTATCGGAACAGCGAGAGTCCGGTCTCGTCGGCCACCGTGCGCATCGTCGTGCGAAACTCCGCGACTTCCTCCTCGGTCCAGCTTCCGGTGCGCATGATCATCGCCGGGATCAGCCCAGGGAGTCGGCGCCATCCCCTCGCCACACAAGGATGGATGAGGCTCGGGTCTCGGTACGCTCGAACCTGGGTGTGGCTGGGTGCGGCCGCGAGTTCCAGGAGCAGGGGGGCGGCCTTGGCGACGGCGGCGATCGTCCAGCCGGTTCCGCCATCGACCTCGTCGTACAGGGTCGCAACGATCAGATCGTCGTGACCACTCGTGAGCTTGAGAACCGTCGAGACGACACGCACCGCTGCGGTGAACGAGGCGTCGGACCGGGGGGACTCCAAGACGCGGTCTCGCAGGCGGTCCAGCTCCACGTTCGATGCTGTCGACGCGTTGGCGATGAGGTCCAACGACAGAGCCAGACGCTCGTCCCGGTGAAACGTGAGCGGAAGGATTCGAGCGAAGTCTCGAGCGTCGTCTTCGAGCCCTGCCATGAACAGCAGGGATGCCTTGAGCCAAACTGCGAGTCGATGTCTGGGGTTCTCCTCGAAGGCGCGATCCGCGGCGGCGAGCGCGTCGTCGAAGGTCTTCGCGAGCAGGGACGCTGCGATGGCGCGTTCGACTCCGCCGAGTCCTCCGAGTTCGACCGCTCGCCGGATCGAGTCGAGGCCCGCCTCCGGATTGCCGCCGCGGTTGGCCAGCACGCCGCGGTAGAACGATGGCCACCCCCGCAGCGTTGGCGATGCCTCGTCTAGTGATCGGAGTTCTCGTGCCAATGCGTCGGTGTCGCCTGCACCGAAGTAGGCCTGCAGACGCTCCGCGACCGTGGCTTCGCCGTGCTGTGGGTCCGACTTCGCGAGTTCTTCGTACTGCGAGATCGCCAGCTCCCAGTTCCCGAGCTCCATCGCCAACCGGGCGTCTGCGAGGGTCTCCTTGACGAGCGCTGCCTCCACGCGAGTCGCGGCGTCCGCAGCTTCCCACAATCCGAACGTCGCGCCGAGGATCGCGACGGCCATGGCCGCGGCCGTCGCCAACAGCCCCTTGCGATTGCGTGCGACGAATCGCTCGAGTCGGTAGCCGACCGATCGCGGTCCGGCGTGCACCGGCTCCGCCTTCACGAAGCGCTCCAGATCCCGCGCGATCTCCCGCGCCGAGCCGTAGCGACGACGCGGGTCCTTTTCGAGGCAGCGCGTGAGGATCCACTGCAGCTCGTGTCGGAACGCGCGGCGGAGCTGCGCTGGCGGAGCCCCGAGTCTCGACGCCATTTCGTGCGCTTCGTCCTGATTCCAGAGCGGTGAGGGGTCCTGTTCGAGCAGTCGGCGTTGCGCGTCGGCGAGACCGCCATCGAACAATGCGGGGAACGGCAGCCGGCCCGTCAGGACTCGGTAGAGCGTGGCGCCTAGCGCGTAGACGTCGGTGCGTACGCCGACGCCACCCAGCGAGGGGTCCAGCTGTTCGGGAGCCATGTAGGCAGGAGTGCCGACCCACTGCCCCGCTTGCGTGACCGTCGCGGCGGGCGCGCGCTCCAGAGCGCGAGCGATACCGAAGTCGATGATCTTCGGCGTGGGTTGATCATCGGAATGCGCGATCAGGATGTTCGCCGGCTTGAGATCGCGATGGACGACGCCGTTCTCGTGCGCGTGTTGTACGCCTTCGCACACCCGTCCGAACAGCTGGAGCCTCTCGATCAGCGGGAGCTCCATGCCCTCACAAAACTCGTCGATCGGCGAGCCCGCGACCAGTTCCATCGCGAAGTACGGACGCCCGTTCTCCGTGGTGCCGGTGCGGTAGACGCGGGCGATCGCGTCGTGGTTCATTTGCGCGAGCGTCTGCTGCTCGAACTCGAACCGCTGGAGCGCGGTTTCGCCGCGCACGCCCGGCTTGATGACCTTGAGCGCGACTCGCCGTGTCGGGTCCTGCTCTTCGGCCAAGTAGACCGCGCCCATGCCGCCCTCGCCGAGGATGTCGAGGATCGTGTAGTCCCCGATCCGGTCGGGGATGTCGAAAGCGGGCAAGTTCGGTGGCTGGCCGGTTGGGTTGGATTCGGTCACGGGGTCCGTCCAGCAACCGATGGTCGGGGTTCGCTGCCCGATCGGTCAAGGAGGTGGCGACTAGTCCGCGGTCGTCGACTCCTTGGTCGCCGCCGCGGGCTTCCAGCGCACCGGGATCTCGACTTCGAAGAACCGTCGGTCGCCGCGCATGCCCGGGCCGTTGTAGCCCATGACGCGCTTCGGGCCCGTGCGCTCGAGGTGTGCCGCGTGCTTCTCGAGCCAGCGTTCGAGCTGCTTCGTGAGTTGCTCGACGTCCTTCGCCATCCGGTAGCCGCGTGAACCGATGCTGATCGCCATGCCCGGCTCGACGTCGACGACATCGACGCCGTGGTGACGACCGAGCGGGCCGTCTGCTTCGACGCGGTAGAGAAACGCCATCTGTGCGTCGCTGCCGTCGGCGGCGTCGTCCATCTGCACGGGCGCCGTCATCGCGATGTCGCTGTTCTTGATGTGGCCGAACAGCTTCCAGAACGGCGTCGTCTCCTGGCCGCCGCGGGCCGGGGTCTTCGCCATGCGATACTTGGGATAGGACTTCAGCACGACTCGGTCGATCGGGGCGGTCGGCGGCCAGGCTTCCGGGACCGGAGCCTCCATCGTCGGTTCGAACCGGAGGTCGCCGATCGCGCGCTCGAACATCCGCTCAAGGTCGTCTTCGTCGGTCGTCGCGCGGGCGCCGCGGAGTTCCTGCCCGATCGTGCTGGTGCTCCCGAGGATGTCCGCCGCGCGGCGGGCTTCCGCGACGAGCATGCGCGAACGCATCAGCTTCGTCGTGGACTCCAGCGCGTCGTCCAGGACCTCGGCAGCGCGCAGGCGCGTGTACTTCGCCAGGCCGGCGTCGAGCTCGGCGAAGGTCGCCGGTGCCGGGATCCGCGTGGCGGTCGCCCCGGCGTCGGCCTTGGCCTCTTGGCACGTGGTCGAAGGTGCCGTTGCGAGGGCGGAGAAGACGGTCATCGCGACCACGACTCTCTTGCGGGTGGATTGCACGCCGGCGTCTTCGCAGGCGCTTCCGGACTGGATGCAGGCCCGGGGCGGGGTGCCGGCGGGTCTGGGGAGGCCTCGCCGCGGCGCGCCGGCGGCCACGCCCGGCCAGCGGCTCCTCGGGTCGCTCGGCCGAGGGCGGTCGCGCTTTTTTTCCCGGCTCGGCTGCCCGGGCCGCCTCCGCTCCGCCGCACGAGTCCGCGGCTGCGGCGCGCCGAACGCCGGTTCGCGGCCCTGTCCGGCATCACCCGATATCAGCGGGGGACTGGGCGTTCCGCCGGGGCTTCCGGCCCCCGGATCAATGAAGAGGCCATGGAAATCCGGACCCGCCGTGTATGCTGCCCGGCCCTCCCAGCCCCCGCTGGGGCCCCCTCTCGGGTGCCTTGACGGACTGGTTGCGGCATCTAGGATTGGGCGCGCCTCTCTTGGCAACCCGAGCACCTGCTTGGAGTTCGATCCACTCGGGCTGCCGCAAGCGTCCGCTAGAGAGCACTGTCCGTCCCTCTATAGAAACTCGCACTGCGATTCGCATTCATCCCTGGAGCCCAGTTCATGGCCAACCCTCTCGCTAAGAGTCTGATCGGGATCGTCGCCGCACTCGTTGCGGCCGGATCCGTTTCAGCGCAAGAAGACCTCTTCAATGAGGCCGTCCGCAAGCTGCGCACGAACAAGCCCGATGAGGCTCTCGCGAAGCTGCAAGAGTACCTCGCCACGAACCCCGGCAACGAAGAGGCGTTCGACCTCTGGAAGAAGACGGACGCTGCCGTCTTCCAGGCCCTGGTCATGCAGGGTGGTGAGTTCGAGACGATCGCGAACCACCTGATGACGATCGCGACGATGGGTCGTCGAGAGATCTCGCGCGACATGGACACGATCCGTGGCCTCGTCGACACCGCCACGAGTGGCGGCGACTACGGCGCGCGCATGAAGGCGATCTCCGAGCTGGTCACGAGCCACTCCGAGTTCGCGGTGCCCGCCCTGCTTGAGAAACTCGGCAACGCCGACGACGACCAGGGTCAGAACTACGGCCTGCTGGCGCTGAGCCACATCGGTTCGCCGGCGGTCATGCCGCTCGTCGAAGCGCTCTCGAGCGACGATGAACTGCTGCGCCGCAACATCGCCGCCGCGCTCGTCCACATCGGTGACAAGCGCGCCGCCGCCGCCCTCGCGAAGCTCGCGAGCGCGGACTCGAGCGAAGCCGTGCGCGACGTCGCGCGTGCCGGCCTGGCCAACTTCGGTGTCGCCGCGGGTGCGAGCCCGGTCGACATCTACACGCGCGACGCGCGTGACTACCTGACCGGCGTCGGCCTTCGCGGCCTCGCGGTTTCCGAAGTCGTCTGGAGCTGGGGTGACGGTGCCCTCGTCGCACAAGACGTGCCGGCGCAGGTCTACCACCTCGAGCTCGCGAAGAAGGCCGCTCACGAGGCGATGCGCCTCGATCCGGCCAACGACGACGCCAAGACGCTGCTCGCGCGCTCCTACCTCGCGCAGTCCGCGGCGATCAAGGACTCGCTCGCCGCGAACCCGGACGACGAAGGTCTCCAGGCCCTCGCCGCGAAGATCCCGTCCCTGAACATGGTCGCGATGACGACCGGCCCGGACACGCTGCGTCGCGCGTTGACCGAGTCGATCAGCGATCAGATGTTTCCGGCCGCCGTCGCCGCGATCGAAGCCCTCGGCAACGCCGAGTCGCGCGATTCGCTCAACGGCTCGCCGTTGCTCGCCGCGGTCACGAACGACGACGCGAGCGTCGGCTATGCCGCCGCCCTCGCCGTCACGAAGATCGCCGGTGGTTCGGCCAACGTCCCGAACTCGGCCGACGTGGTCGCCGTTCTCGGCCGCGCGGTCAACGAGCAGGGCCGTCGTCTGATCCACATCGTCGGTGGTGGCGACATCGCCATGCGCGCCGCGAAGAACGCGAGCTCCGGCAAGGGTGGCACGTGGGTCAACGCCTCGTCGAACGCTCAGACCGGCATCGCCGCGATCTACGGCTCGCCCGACTTCGACATCGTCATCGTCAACGAGACGCTGACCGGCGGTCACCCGCGTGACGTCATCAGCCTCGTCCGCAAGAACTCGCCGAACGCGAAGATCCTGCTGGCCACCTCGAACGAGGAGAAGGCGAGCGAGAACTACGACGGCATCGTCGACGGCTTCATCGCGAGCCAGCTGACGGGTGAGATCCTCGAAGCCAAGGCCAACGAGCTCGTCGAGGTCTTCGACCCGCGTCGCGCCAAGGCCAACGAGGTCGCCGTCGCCGCGAGCAACGCGCTCCACAAGCTCGCTTCGAGCAAGATCGACGTCGGCGCCGCGCTCGAGAGCCTGCAGAACCAGCTGCAGCGCAACGACGCGGTCGCGATCCCCGCGGCCGGCGCGCTCGGCCAGGGCGGCAACGAGGGCAACCTCGGCGCGCTCGGTGCGATCCTCGGTGGCGACGGCAGCGTCGAGCTGAAGACTGCGTGCGCGAACGCCATCGGCGCGATCCTGTCGCGTTCGGCTTCGGTCCCGACCGAGTGCTTCGAAGCCCTCAGCGCGATCGCCAACGACGCGAACGCCGACGCCGGCCTCCGCGCCGCCGCGGTCACCGCGCTCGGCAAGGGCAAGCTGGCTCCGGGCGAGCGCCTGAAGCTGGCCGAGCTGCTGCGCACCGTCGCGGCCGCCGGCGACGAGCTCTGATCCTCGTCAGGACGAACAGTCGGAACGGGAGCCCTCGCGGCTCCCGTTTCTGTGTACCCGGCCTTGCCCGGGACCGCGGCGAAAGCTAGCTTTCTCGCCCCTCGGCCGATCGCCGAGACCCACGCCCGAGTAGCTCAGTGGCAGAGCAACGCATTCGTAATGCGTAGGTCGCGAGTTCGACTCTCGCCTCGGGCTCAACCCAAAGGCCGCGCCCCAAAAGCGCGGCCTTTTCTCGTTCCCGGGTGACACATTCGTCTCCGTGCAAAACGCGACAGTGGACGTTACGTGGGCGTAACACTGCGAGTGTTACGCCCACGTAACGTCCACTGTCGCGTTTTGCACGGAGACGAATGTGTCAGTCACTTCGACTCGTCGGGGCGCTTCGTGATGTCCCAGGCCATGAGCGTGCGCTCGCCGGACTTGCGGAAGCCGAAGTCGCGGATCAGCTTCCGCTCCATGTCGGGCATGTGGGCGGCGCCGTAGTAGATGCCGAGATTCTTCTTCCCCTCAGCCATCTGTTCGCGCAACACTTCGAGCGCGCGGTCGTTGCGGCCCTCGAGGAGAACCATGTCGTCGCCCTCCTCCTCGCCGCCGCCGAGCGCGAGCGCCTCGATCGCGGTCAGCTGCTCCGCGACCATCATGCGAAGCGTGTGTCGGCCGTAGCCCGAGCGCATCGCCTTGACGATGTCGAACTCGCGCGGCGCCTCGCCGTCGACCTCACGCTCGCGCTGCTCGGCCTGCATCTTCGACTGCCGCTGGATCATGTTGATCGCGATCGTCAGGATGCTTTCGTTGTTGGCCTCCATCGCGCGCGCCATGCCCTTCGGCGTCAGGTCGGCATGGACGAAGTTGTCCTTCGTGTAGTCGATGTTGTCGAGCTGGAACGACAGCTCCAGGCCCTTCGTCATCGCCTGCTGCAGAAGGCTGATCGGGTTGAATCCGCCCTTCTTCTTCGGCTCGCCCGGCTTCGGCCGCTTGTCCGGGTTCGCGACGAGCTCGTAGAGCAGCGCGTCGTAATTCTCGAACTCCTCGTTCAGCTCCTGGTAATGCCGCGCGTCCGCGATGTGCACCGACGCGATCAGGGACACTTTCGTGTCGTCCTTCTCGTAGGTGACGATCTTGACGTCGAAGCGACCGCTGTCGTCTTCGGTGCGCACGAACTCGGCGAACGTCGACGGCTCGAAGACGGCGGCCGTCGACGCGTCGGTCGGCTGGGACGTGGGTTGGCTCGTGGACGTGCCGGAAGTCGGGGTTCCGGGGCCGGTGACTTCCGCCTCTTCGGGGGTGCAGGCGGCGAGTGCGAGCGCGCCGATCAGCAGCGTGCACGTGGGGTTCGAACTCATACCGACATGATCGTCGAACCGGCGCCGAGCCGTGAGCAAATCACGACCAATCGCGGCGGTACTTCAGCACGCGGTCGCGGATCTGCTGGTAGACCGCGGTCGTCGCGCGCACGTCGTGGCGGTTGTACTTCGCGATCATGCCGAGGTCGCCGCGCTCGTACGCCGGCGCGACCATCGAGCCGTCCATCTCGCCCTTCGGGCTCTCGATGCCGAGCGCCCAGCAGACGACGTCGAGGTTGGCGGGCCCTCGCCCGCGCTGCGACACCTGATCCAGCAGGTCGAGGTGGGGGCGCAGCGAGAAGCGGTTCGACAGCAGGTCGACGCGCGAGTCGATGCCGTGCACGAGGCTGCGGCCGACGAGGAACGGCACGTCGAAGCCGCGCCCGTTGAAAGACACGACGGTGTCCGCGAGCGAAGCCAGTGTCCAGAACGAGCGCAGCAGCTCGGCCTCGCTGACGCTGCGGATCCAGTCGGGCGGATCTTCGAGCGGGTGGTCGGGATGCGGCACCGCGAGGACCGTGACCTGCTGCTCTTCGAGCGGCACCTCGCCCTCGCCGAACGCCAGCGTCACGACTTTGCCGAAGTACGGGGACAGCCCCATGATCGCGGACTGGTCCATGTCCCGCCGTTTGGCGTGCTCCGTCAGCGACTTCACGATCGTCGCCGGCAGCTCGCGGATCTCGGTCGCCGGCACGGTCTCGATGTCGAACACGAGCGACTTGCAGCGCAGCTCCGGCACCCACTCCGGAACCTCGCCGTAGAGCTGGGCCGGGGCGAAGCCCTCGTCGTCGCGCGCCGCCTCTCGCAGCTTCTGGATCGTCAGCTGCACGGTGCCCTGGTATTCGCCGGTCGTGAAGCCGACCTTGACCTCGTCGCCCGCGGTCAGCGAGCGCGCGGTCTCCATCGCGTCCTTCGAGGCCGGGTCGTCCCAGATCTTGCCGCCGACCGAGCCGCTCGCGTCGCCGATCTCGACGTCGAAGAACGGTCGACCCTGCGACGTCGTGCGGGCGTCGCACCGCCGCAGCATCGCGAAGCACGAGCCGACCGTATCCCGCGGCTGCTGCAGCACCTCGTCGATCGTCTGGAACAGCTGCATCGCTACTTGCTCAAGAATCCGCGGATTCGGTCGACGGCCTTCTCGAGGTCGTCCATCGACGCCGCGTAGCTCAGACGCAGGAAGCCCGGAAATGCGAACGCCGTGCCCGGGACCGCCGCGACGAGCGCTTCGACGAGCAGCTGCTCGGTCAGCGCGACGTCGTCGATGCCGCGCGCCGCGCACGCTTCGCGCGCGTCGACGAGCGCGTAGAACGCGCCCTGTGGACGGTCGAGCTTCAGGCCTGGGATCGCGTTGATCGCCTCGTGCAGGAACTGGCGTCGCTCGTCGAACGCGGCCTTACGCCGCTCGAACTCGGAGTCGTCCGCTTCGTTGCAGACCTCGAGCGCCGCTTCCTGGCTGATCGAGCACGGGTTGCCGATCGCCTGGCTCTGCAGCCGCGCGGCGGCGGCGATCACGTCCTTCGGTCCCGCGAGGAAGCCGATGCGCCAACCCGTCATCGAGTGGCTCTTCGTGCCGCCGTTGACGACGATCGTGCGGTCGCGGCCCTTCTCGAACGACGCGGGCGAGACGTGCACGTTGTCGTCGTAGACGAGCCGCGCGTAGATCTCGTCCGACATGATCCACATGCCGGTCGCGTCGGCACCGTCGACCATCGCCTCGATCTGGTCGCCCGTCGGCACCGCGCCGGACGGGTTGTTCGGAAAGTTGATCATGACGCCTTTCGCGTCGTGCTCCCGCGCGGCGTTCTCGAGGTCTTCGCGGGTCGGGATCAGCCCGTCGCTCGGCGTGACGTCGACCGGCACGCCGCCGACCATCTTGACCATCTCCGGATACGACGGCCAATACGGCGTCGGGAGCAGCACCCGGTCCCCCTCGTTGACGAGCGCCATCAGCGCCATCGTGAGGGCCGGCTTGGCTCCGGCGGTCGCCATGACCTCGTCCGGGGCGTAGTGCAGGTCGAACCGCTCAAACCACTTCGCGGCAGCCTTGCGCAGCTGTGGCGTGCCGGAGGCCGCCGTGTAGCGCGTCTTGCCGTCGCGGATGGCCCCGACCCCCGCGTCCGCGATCGGCTCGGGCGTCGGGAAGTCCGGCTCGCCGGCGCCGAGGGAGATGACGTCCTGGCCGTCGGCCCGCATCGCGGCCGCGCGCGCGGAGATGGCGAGGGTGATCGAGGTCGAGATCTGCTGGGACCTCAGGCTGGTGGAGATGGCGCCCATGGTGTCGCTGATTGGGGGAAGTCGGGCCTTGTCGAGTCAGGCAGTAGAGCCGAACGGAGAGCGCCATTCGACGTGTTTTCCGCTGGCTCCGGAAGAAGCGGGGGTCAGCGTCGTCCCAGCCCCTTCTGGTGGGTAAGGTCCGCATCGTATGAAGAAGAAGCTGAAGATCCTGGCCATCGTGCTCGGGGTGACCGTGACCCTTCTGCTGCTGTTCGTCACGGCGTTCATCTACAACCCCACCGAGGGTTCGCTGGCGGACATGCGGGACGTCGTCCCGCGCAACATCCACTTCTTCATGCGGAAGACCGCGCTCGCGGAGGACTTCGACGAGTTCCCGACGCCGAAGTTCTGGGCCGAGTTCGCCGACTCGACGACCTGGCGGGATCTCCAGCGGATGCCGATGGTCAAGGAGCTCCAGAAGAAGGGCGGCGTCGCTTCGGCGATCGAGGAGATCCGCGGCGTCACTCAGGAGATCGCCGCGAACAGCGGCGGCTGGCTGAGCCTCAAAGATGACGTCCTCGGCACCGAGGTGATCGTCGCCGGCCGCTTCCAGGGACGAGACTTCGAGTCGTCGAAGTACTGCGCGTACTTCCGCGGCTCGTGGAAGGTGCGCTTCCTGTGGGGACTGCTCGGCTGGGGCTGGGTGCGCGATGAGGTCGCCGCGTCCGGCCCGACCCTCGAGCTGCTCGACGACGGGACGATGACCCTCGAGTCGAACGGGCAGACGTTCCACATCGCGCGTCACCTGGACTGCGTGATGCTCAGCAACGACGAGGAGCTGCTGCAGAAGTCGATCACGCTCGCGCGCGGCGACGACGCCAGCGAAGACACGTTCGGCAGCAACGAGCAGTATCGTGACGGCATCGAGGCGCGGCTGCGCTCGTGGTCGGAGCTCAACGACGGCATGCGCATCGACGCGCTCGAGCTGTTCGCGCAGCCGGACGAGCTGTTCAAGATCACGTCGTGGGACGACGGCTGGCCGAACAAGCGTCACCCCGACGACATGAACGAGCGCGTGCTCGCGTCGTTCCTCAACCTGAGCGGTTGGCGCTTCCTCAGCGGGTCGGTCGTCTTCGAAGAGAGTTCGCTGACCGCTCTCGCCCGCGTCGAACTCAACCGCAACAAACACACGGGATTCCAGGCCGAGTTCTTCCGCGCCGAGTCGGCGCCGTACGAGGACTGGCTGCTGCCGTTCCTCGCGATGGTGCCGGAAGGCGTCGGGGGCGTGTCGAACCGCGGCGCGTGCGCCGCAGCGGCGTTGCGGATGAACGCGGCCGACTTCCTCGTCGAGATGTACGAAGCCCTGGATGATCAGAGCTTGATCGACGACCCGCTGCGCAAGACCGGCAAGTACACCGGAGCGCGCGCGCTGATCGACGAGTTGCGGACGGTGTTGCTGCCACGCACGGGTTTCGTGTTCATGCGGAAGCAGGACCTGGGCGACGAGGTCGAGATCTTCGATCCGACGCCGGCGCCGCACTGGGCGTGGGTGTTCTGGCTGCGGCCCAACTCGCGTGGCGTGCTGCAGGAGCTGCGGAAGTACCTGTCCGACAACGCGACGAACCTCGGCTTCACGAAGGTCACCGACCTGCGACTGCCGGGCCTGTCCGACCCGTGCCGCGAGTTCATGAACCCGCACATCCCGGGCACGGGGGAAGTCGCGCTCCTGCTCTACGGCGACTTCTTCATCCTCGCGAACTCGAGTTTCGTCGCGCGCGACATGATCAGCGCCCGCCTCGATTCGAAGTCGCTTCTCCAGGACGACAACTGGGACATCTTCGAACGCGAGCTGCCGAGCCGCATCAACGGCTTCGTCTACGCGAACGGCGAGCGCCTCGGCAACGTCTTCTCCGACTACGTCCAGTCGATCGCCGACGAGTCGCGCACGCCGGACCCGGCGTGGGAGATGCAGAACCGCTCGCGCTTCGATCGGAAGGTCTTCCAGGCGAAGTATCGGCAGTACGGTTCGATTGCCCAGATTCCGGAGTCGCTGAAGCCGCAGTTCGACGCCGACGTCGCCAAGGAGATGGACCTCGCGTGGATCGACGAACGCGCCGCGTTCACGAAGTCGGATCGCGACCACTACGACCAGCTGCGCGTGATGTGCCGGATGCTGGACGCGGCGTATCTGCAGGTGGAGTTGGACCCGCAGTTCATCCAGCTGACGAGTGGGATCCTGTTGGAACGTTGAGACGTTGAGCGCGGGGCGCGCAGGCGCGAGCGCAGGCGCACGTTCACGGGCACGGTAACAAGCTTGGGCCGGGTCCAGCCCGATGAGACAGGTTGCCCGGGTCGGGTGTCGACTTGACATGATGTCCGAGCCCGTGCGCAAACCGCCGCCTGGATTCTCCGACCTGTCCGTGGATCAGCAGATCGACTATCTGCAGCTGCTGTGGGACCAGATCGCGTCGGATTCGGATCGAGTGCCCGAGCCGGATTGGCACCAGGCCATTCTGGAGGAGCGGGCCAAGGCGCACCGCGATACTCCCCGCGATACGGCCTCGTGGGACGAAGTTCGTGAGCGGGTCTCGCGGCGCTTGCGAGAGCCGCCCGAGTGACGGTGGAGATTCGGTTTCGCGCAGTCGCCGAGCGCGACGCTACGGACGCTGCGATGTGGTTCGAGGCGCGGAGGTCCGGGTTGGGAGCGCACTTCATCGCTGAGCTGGACCGCCTGCTCGATCGCGTGCGTGAGTCGCCGCGGCAGTTCCCAGCCGTTGGAAGTGCGTGTCGGCGCGGTCACCTGCGACGGTTCCCACGTGTACTATCTGCTCGAAGAGGACGCCGTAGTCGTGATCGCGGTGCTGCACATGCAGCGACATCCCGATACGTGGCGCTCTCGTGAGTAGTCTGATCCCACACGTCTTTCGATGTCCAACACCACACTCGTAGCAAGGCTCAGGGCTCTTCTCGTGGCGATGAGGCGTGGCTCTCGGTCTATCGAAGACGCATTGCAGGATCTCGACTTGGCCATGCTTGGGCTCGAAGCGATGCCTGCCTCGCTCTCAGAGGAAGGTGATTCACTTCGACTCGAGCTTCAGCAGGCGCAGTGGGCTCTCGATGAGGGGGGCGCGCCTGATGTCGAGGCGTTGCTGTCTCGACTCGAGGCCTGGATCACTCGAGTTCCGGTCGAAGTCTAGGCGGCCGCCGAAGCTCTACGGATCGGTTCTGCTGGTGGCTGTACCATTCCGGGGTCATCGAGACCCCAATGAACTCCCAACCCCTCCGCTACTCACTCCTCGCCGGCGCCGCCTACTTCGTCTGCATGGCGATCGCGCACTTCTTCGGCATCAAGCAGCCGCTGCTGTTCGTCTACTACGACACGCCGTTCCACGCGTATCAGGACAAGATCATCTCGTTCGCGGTCGTGGCGTACGTCGCGCTGTTCTGGTGTGCGGCGCGAGAATGGTCGGTCGTGCCCGCGGCGTTGTTCGTACTCGGGGTGACGGTCGCGGGGTTGTCGGCGGTGAACGTGTCCGATGCGCTGGCCGAGGTGTTGCAGCCGGGCCAGTCGACGTGGCCGTATTGGGCACAGGTGGGGGCGATTGCCGCGTATTGGGTTTGGCTGCTCGTCTTGTTCGTGCGGCAGCGGTCCGTCGCTGACCTGGACGGGCGATGACTCGCCCCCGCAAGCCGCTGCGCACCGTCCTGTTCGTCGGCTCGCTCTTCCTGCTGCTCGTCGTCGTCTGGATGGCCGCCGGAGCCGTTCGTCCTGCACGGGAGCTTCGATCGGTTGGTGGTGGTGGATCCGGACAAGCGCTGACGCGTGCGAGTAGCGGGTCCGTCTGCGTTGGGCTAGAGTCCCCGGCCACACCTCCGAGTTGACGATACGACCATGGGATTCCTCTCCGACCGACTCGACAAGGACATCTTCGACGACCCGGACGAACTCGCCTTCATCGAGGAGCACGTCGGCTTCGGCAAGCTGACGCTGAAGGAGGCGAAGGCGGCAAAGAAGCTGGCCAAGAAGATCGAGAAGGAAGACGACGTCGACCTGGACGGCGTCATCGAGTCCCTCGAAGAGATCATCGACGACCTGAAGTTCGCGAAGGATCCGAAGAACGCGATCATCATTTGGGTCAACGAGAACGTGAAGGAGCTCGAGGCGAAGGTGCTCGAGCGCCATGAGATCGAGGGCTTGATGATCCGTGCGCACGTCGACCGCGACCGACTGATGATCGTCGGCAAGTCGGTGCACCCGCTCGACGGGATCGAAGGGATGGTCGAGGAGCTGTCGGGGTTTCCGGCGGAGAATCGGGTGGTCGGCGCGGAGTGACCTACGCCAACCACGCGTGCATGACTTCCCCGTGCACGTCGGTGAGGCGATACCGTCGGCCCTGATGCTTGAAGACGAGCTGCTCGTGGTCGATGCCGAGCAGATAGAGCAACGTCGCGTGGAGGTCGTGCACGCTCGCGGGCTTGTCGACGATGTTGTAGCTGAAGTCGTCGGTCTCGCCGTAGACGAGGCCTTGGCGGAAGCCGCCGCCGGCCATCCACATCGAGAAGCAGCGCGGATGGTGGTCTCGGCCGAAGCCGTTCGGGGTCAGCTTGCCCTGGGAGTAGGCGGTGCGGCCGAACTCGCCGCCCCAGACGACGATCGTGTCGTCGAGGAGGCCGCGGCGTTTGAGGTCGCAGACGAGCGCGGCGGACGCGCGATCCGTCTCCTTGCACTGGCGGGAGATGCCGCCCTTGAGGCTGCCGTGCTGGTCCCAGCCCTGGTGGAACAGCTGCACGAACCGCACGTCGCGTTCGATCAGGCGGCGGGCGAGCAGGCAGTTCGCGGCGAACGTGCCGGGGTTGCGCGCGTCCTCGCCGTAGAGCGTGAACACTTCGTCGGGTTCGTCGGAGAAGTCGACGACGTCGGGCACCGACTCCTGCATGCGGTACGCCATCTCGTACTGCGCGATGCGTGACGCGATCTCCGGATCGCCCTCCCGTTCGAGCTGCAGTTCGTGCAGGGCCCGTAGGTCGTCGAGGACATCGCGGCGCATGGCGCGCGTGACGCCCTTGGGATTCGACAGGTAGAGCACGGGATCCGCACCGGCGCGCAGCTGTACGCCCTGGTGACGCGACGGCAGGAAGCCGGCGCCCCAGAGGCGCGCGTAGAGCGGCTGGCCGCCCTTGTTCTTCGTGACCAGGACGACGCTCGCCGGGAGGTTGGGGTTGCCGGAGCCGAGGCCGAAGCTCAGCCACGCCGGGAGCGACGGGCGGCCCGCGACTTCGGAGCCGGTCTGGAAGAACGTGATCGCCGGGTCGTGGTTGATCGCGTTCGTGTGCATTGACCGGATGATCGTGAGTTCGTCGACGACCTTCGCGGTGTTCGGCAGCAGGCTGCTGACCCACGCGCCGCACTGGCCGTGCTGGCGGAACTCGAACGGCGAGCGCGCGACCGGGATGCTCGTCTGGTTGCCGGACATGCCGGTCAGGCGCTGGCCGCGACGGATCGAGTCGGGGAGCTGCTCGCCGTGGCGCGCGTCGAGGATCGGCTTGTAGTCGAAGGTGTCCATCTGCGATGGGCCACCGGATTGGAACAGGTAGATGATCCGCTTCGCGCGGGGCTGGATCGGCCGGCTCACGAGCGCCGGCGCGAAGTTCGCCAGCGCTCCCGCGCCCGCGGCGCGTGCGAGCAGGTCGCGTCGAGTCAGGCTGTCGTGTTCGCCAGTCATCGCTTCGTCACCGTCGCATCGTAGTTCATCAGCGCGTTCGCGACCGTGGTCCAGGTCGCGAGAAGTGCCGGGTCGTGCTTTGCGTCCGACTTCGTGTGGCCGACCGCGAGCAGTTCCTGTGCGCGTGCCGGATCCGTCGAGAACGACTCGAGCGTGCGCGTACGCATGCGCTCGAGGATCGCGAGCTCCGCATCGGTCGGTGCACGGCTGGTCAGCGCGCGAAACATCGAGCGCAGCCGCGCCGCGTCGTCCGTGTCCGCTTCGAGCGTGCGAGCGGCGAGATGGCGCGCGGCCTCGACGTACTGCACGTCGTTCAGCAGCACGAGCGCTTGCAGCGGCGTGTTCGTGACCTGGCGCCGCGCGACGCACACGTCACGCTTCGCCGCGTCGAAGATCATCGCGGACGGGGGCGGCGACGTGCGCTTCCAGATCGTGTAGAGGCTGCGGCGATAGAGGCCGTCGCCCTTGTCGGTGCGGTACGTCTGGCCGCTCTTCTCCTTCCACAGGCCGGCCGGCTGGTAGGGGCGCGCCGGGCCACCGCCGATCTTGCGCACGAGCAGGCCACTCGCCGCGAGCGCCTGGTCGCGAACCATCTCGGCGGGGAGCCGATGGCTCGGGCCGCGCGCGAGCCACAGGTTGTCGGGGTCGCGTTCGCGTGTGTCAGGGTGCGCGCGGGACGAGCGCTTGTAGGTCTCCGAAGTGACGAGCAGCGTCAGCAGTCGTTGTATGTCCCAGTCGCGCGTGAATTCGTTTGCGAGCCAATCGAGGAGCTCGGGATGCGTCGGGTTCGCGCCTTGGCTGCCGAAGTCGTCCGGCGTCGCGACGAGGCCGACACCGAACACCAGCTGCCACAGGCGATTGACGGCGACGCGCGCGGTCAGCGGATGGTCGGGTCGTGTCATCCACTGCGCGAGACCGAGGCGCGTGCGCGGCAGGTCGTCCGGAAAAGGCGGCAGGCACGCCGGAGTCGCGGGCTCGACCGGGTCGGTCGGCGCGTCGTACCGACCTCGGGCGCGCACATAGGTCTGGCGCGGCGTCGCCATCTCTCGCATCGCCATGATCTCGGGCGTGCGATTCACCAGCGTGCCCAGGGCGTCGCGCGCGGCGTGCACGGCCTCGGTCGCCTTGGCCCACTCGGAATCGATCGCGAGCAGGTAGGCGTCGAAATCGACGGCCGAGTCCTGGAGTCGCGCGAGTGCGGCGACCTCCGCGTTCGCGAGTTCGCGCGCGTAGACGCGCACCTCGTCGACGTCGCCGCCGGCGAACCCCTTGTCGCGGAACCGTTCGCCGATCGCGAGTTCGCCACCGCCGCCCGTGATCGCCTTTTGCAGGGAGTCGCGGACGGTCGTTGTCGCCACCGGTTCGCCGTCGACGAAGAGCGAGAGACCCGCCGCGCGGGACGAGCCGTCGCTGCGCAGCGCGACGTGCGTGAACTCGCCGATCGCGATGCGTTCGGTCGCGCGGATCGACGCCGCGTTTCCCGGCCAGAAGTGGATCAGCGAGAACTGCAGGTGTCCGTCGAGGAGCAGGAGCTCGTAGCCCTGGCTCGCCGCATCCGTCCACGCCCGCGAGCGATGCAGCACGACCATGCGGTCCTGATACTTCGGCGCTCGTATCCACAGCGAGATCGAGAACGGCACGTGCCGGCCGAAGTTCGGAATCCCGCCCAGACGGATCGGGTCGTCGCCGGTGAGGCGTACCGCGTGGCCCACCCGTCCTTCGACGAACGCATTCGCGCCCGCGACTACCGCAGGCTTCTCGCCAGCTTCGTTCTTCGACTTGCGCTGCTTCGGATCGTCGAATCGGTAGTAGCCGAGGAGTCCGTGCGACAGCGTCGATTCCGCGGTTTCGCGCCAGGCATCGAACGCCGCGCGGCGCGTCGGCCGCAGCGCCTGACGCGCGGCCTCCGCGGCAGCGATCTCCTCGCGATGAGTGCGTTGCTGCGCGCGTTGCTGTTCCGACGACAGCAGCAGCGAAGGCGTCGGCACTGCGTTCGTAAAGTGCGAGTAGAGCCCGCTCTCGTCGATGTTGTCGAAGAACGCGGTCAGCTCGTAGTACTCGCGCTGCGACAGCGGATCGAACTTGTGGTCGTGGCAGCGCGCGCATTCGAGCGTCAAGCCGAGGAACGCCGTCGCGATGGTCTGCGTTCGATCGGCGACGTATTCGATTCGCATCTCTTCTTCGACGCTGCCGCCCTCGTTGGTCTGGCGGTGCAGACGACAGAACGTCGTCGCGAGTCGCTGCGACTGCGTGGCGTCCGGCAGCATGTCGCCGGCGATCTGCCACGTGAGAAACTGATCGAACGGCAGGTTGTCGTTGAACGCGCCGATCAGCCAGTCGCGCCACGGCCAGACGCGGCGTTCGCGATCATTCTGGTAGCCGTAGGTGTCGGCGTAGCGCGCGACGTCCATCCAGTCCGCGGCCATCCGCTCGCCGAAATGTGGCGATGCGAGGAGGCGCTCGACGACGCGGGCGTACGCGTCTTCGCTCGTGTCCGCGAGGAACGCGTCGATCTCCGCGGTCGTCGGCGGTAGTCCGGTGAGGTCGAACGTCACGCGTCGGATCAGCGTCTCGCGGTCGGCCGCAGGTGACTTCACCAGGCCGCGCTTCACGAGGCGTGCGTCGACGAACGCGTCGACCGGATGGGCGTTCGCGGCGACGTCCGGCCGACGCGGCGGCACGAACGACCAATGCTCGGCGTACTCGGCCCCGGCCTCGATCCACGCCTCGAGTCGCGCGATCTCTTCCGGCGTGACCCGCAGTCCGGACTCGGGCGGCGGCATGCGGACCTCCGGGTCCGTCGAGCGCAGCCGCTGCAGCATCAGGCTCCGCCCGGCGTCACCAGGCACGATCGCCGCGCCGTCGTCGCGCTGCGCCGTGGCGCCGGCGCGGACGTCGAGCCGGAGGTCGGCCTTCCGTGCCCCGGCGTCCGGGCCGTGGCAGTGGAAGCAGCGGTCGGCCAGGAGAGGGCGGATGTCCCGCTGGAAGTCGGTCTGCGCGCAGGCCGCCGCGGAAATCGTGGCGACGAGCAGGGCTGCGGCGATTCGAGAGACGGTCACGGCGCCGATTCTAGGGGCCTTGGCGCCGCTTCGCGGCAGTCCGGGATTGGCCGCGAAGTTGTTCACCTTTCCTTGGAAACGTCGCCCCGCGACGGCTAGCTTTTGCGGCTCGCCAAGCCAGCCGAGGTGGCGGAATTGGCAGACGCGCTAGCTTGAGGGGCTAGTGACCCTAACGGGTCGTGCGGGTTCAAGTCCCGCCCTCGGCACTTCCGCAGGCCGCCGTGACGATGTCACGGCGGCCTGTTTCGTTTGCGGGCGGCTCGAGCCTGAGTGTGCTCGATTCGGCGAGGTCTCTAGGGGCTGCGGTGTTCAATGCAGCGGCTTGCCAAGACCCAAGCGGATCGCCTACCGGAGTCTCTTGTTCAAGGCGACGCGAAGTTGGCTGGGGCTCGTTGCCCAGGCTGTCGCAATGGCTAGCGCCAACTCACTCTCCTGGCTTGCGCTCATCAGTTCGTGCCATTGGCCTGCATCTCCGCGCCGCAGGTGTGGTGAGCCGTCCCGGGTCAGCGGGCACCACGGGACGTTGATCCACGACTTGCTTGCCATCCATCCAAAGTCCGTTCGGGCACGGGCAGAGGACCGCCCTTCTTGGTCGTAGCCAACTTGAAGGAACGTGGCGACGCGGTCGATGAAGTCTGCTGCATCGCACAAGAAGTCCTCGAAGCTAGCAACGAGCGTTCTCGATCGCTGAGCGAATCTCAAACTCTCGGCGACGTGGTGTCCCCACGCGCCGCCCTCGACCTCTCCGTTGACGAACCGATTGAAGAACTCGTTCCAGGTCCCGCGGAATCCCAGGCAGCGCTTTGATAGGGCATGGTGGAAGTAGGAAACCGCGGTGTCTCGAGGATCTCGGATCAGGACGATGATTCGCCCACGAAACTTGCTCCAGTATCTCCCGGGTAGATGAGTCTTGAAGACTCGCACTGCATTGTCCTCGAGAGGCGACTCTAGTTCTGAAATGCAGTCTCGCTCCCACCAGCAAACGGCTTGGTCAAGGGGGATAGACGGAGAAGGTGCTTGGCCCAGCAGCTCGGTCACAAGCGTGAGAAGCCACGATGACCCTGCCTTTGGATATGTGGCCACCAGGACGTCCCTTTCACGCCCCTCGAAGCCTCGCCACCTCCTGATCCTGTCGGCGGGAATGACGGACGCAACGCGAGTTCCGTCCGGATGCTTGCGAATGTTCACTGACTACTCCTGCTTTCGCAACGCATCCAACACTTTGATACGGTCTTGAGCGTCCCCTGTTCCGAACCGCGTCGCGCCGGCTGAGGCTCTCGTCCAGACAAGTTCGGGCGATTGCCCGTTTCCCATCACGTAGATACTGCTGCCGACGAAAAACGCCTCATCGAGGCCGTGCGCGACGAGGATGCAGAATCTGTCCTGCGAGCGCTTTCGAATGGCGCCGCCACAACGCTCCTTCGCTGAGGGATCTAGTCCGCTCAAAGGCTCGTCCAGCAGCAAGATCTCAGGATGCGAAAGGAGCGCGCGACCAAGTCCGATCCTTGCGCATTCTCCGCCTGATGGGGTTGAACCAGACTGATCTTTCAGGTCGATCTTGAGAGACAGTTCGTCCAGCATCTCAAGAGCTTGTTCGCGCCCAGCACGTGCGTCGAATGCGAGATTGTCGGCTACGGTCAGCCATGGAAAAACCGCCCCGCCCTGCGGGCTGTAGCCGACCTTGATGCGTTGTCTGATCGATGCGCGGAGAATCGACTCCAAGAGAGTGGTCTTGCCGCACCCGGATGAGCCCATCAGCACGCACACGTCTCCGCGGGCTACGGCGATCTCGACTTCCTCGACGAGGGGTTTGTCACCGGCTTGTAGTTTCGCCGTTCGGAAGACCAATTCGGTTTCGGTGCGGGTCAGTACGTCAATGCCATCCATCTTTACGTTGCGTGGAGAGTCGGTGCTGAGTGAGTAAGCGAAATAGCGCGTCAGACAGGAGTCCCAGCGTTCCTAGCAGGAGAATCGCGAACCCGAGTTGATGCATCTGAGAGGTTGTCCACTTCTCCCAGAGGAGCATTCCCACACCATGGTCGAATACGCTGTCTTCGATTGCGCCTACCATCTCTGACGCCACGATGCACAGCCAGCCGACGCCAAGTCCGAGCCGGGCCCCGCTGAGAAAGCCAGGCAAGACCGTCGGCCAGATCACCCGTCGTCGCACCGTCCACTTGGACATGCCGAGGCCGAACGCGACCAGCTCGAACTTCGTGTCTCTCTCGAGAATCGCGTAGTGAGTGCTTATCCAGACCGGGAAGGTGCAGCCCCAGCCGATGATCAGAATCCGACCCCACTCTGAGAAGCCTGAGATCGGAACCATGACAAGGGGTAGGGCCAGAACAGGAATCGTTCGGAGAAATCCCATCAGGTTCACAACAAGTGCCGCTGCGAGTTCGGGGCTGCCCCTCTCCGTACGGCGCCCGGTGATCAGGGCCAGCGATACTCCTACAGCCATCCCGGCGAGCCACCCAACCAGAACTCGAGTCGCGCTAGCGAGCACCGACCAGGTCAGCCCCTCTTTCAAGAAGAGGTGTGCCCCCGCATCCAGAGTCTTGGGGAGAGACGGGACGCCACCCAGAAGCGATGTGACGGACCAGATGGCGCAGAGGAGCGCTCCTGACGCGACGACGACGAAAGCTCTGCTGATCACAGGCTCACTTGCCGAGTGCGTTGATCAAGCTGGCGTCGATCAAGCGAGTCACGTCGCTTGCCTCAGGTGCAGTGCGGGAACCCTTGTTCGCTAGCCAGCTGGCCTCCCTCCGCAGGGTTGTCGCTAGCCAGTCTTGCCACTCCGGTTGGTTGCCCCTCATGACTTCGAACTTCACACCGTCCCATTCGGAGACAGGGACCGTTCCAGGCTTGTAGCCGACGGCTTGTTCGACTGCGCCTCGGAGCCGCTCCGGGTCGGCTTCGAGCATTTCGCAAGCTTCGTGAACCGACTCTACGAACGCCTTCAGTTGAGATGTCTTTGAAGCGAGCACGTCCGGGCGCGTCACCAGATGTAACGCAACAGAGTATCGGTCGCCTGAAGGCATGTAGCAGAGTCTGTCTGCATCTTCACTCAAGAGTCGATACGGCTCCCAGAGCGAGATGAAGTCGACTTTCCCGCTGGTCAAGGCCTTGATGAGGCTCGGCGGTGAACTGTGGATGCGTCTGGCTTCGATGCCTAGTTCCTTCTCGATGATGTCGAGGAAGTGCTCCGAAATCGTTCCGCGAACGTATCCGACGCGCGTGTCGGCGTTCCACCTCTTGCGGACGTCCTTGATGTCGAACACATCGACGTCGTCGGTCTCCTTTAGTCGGACCAACTTGAGAACGAAATCCGACCGCATGTAGGTAGCGATGACCCGGAGTTCATCCCTGTCAAGCACGCTTGCGCCCAGTGGAGTTGAGGCGGTCATGGCTACGTCAAGCGCTCCGCCAAGGACCGCGGCTTTCGCGGCTGCACCTGTGACGTGCTCAACGACATCGACCGTCAGGCCGTACTTGGAGAAGAGCTTCTCGGCCTTGGCGAGCTTAGTCGGCGCCATCCAATACGACGTGCCGTCTCCGAAAACCAACTCGGTGTTCTCGGTGCAGCTCGACATCGTGCCGACAACGAAAAGGACTGAGCTGAGAAAAACTGCTTTCATCATGAGTCTGCGCGGGATTTGCCGTGGGCTACTCGGGGATGGGGTCGGCTAGAAGGAAGGTCAGAGATCGCACGGTCAGAAACAGAAGCGGGAAGAGTACCAGGTACTGACCCGGAACGGGCCAATTCGTGTACATGGTCAGCACTGTTGGGCTCGCTAGCAGGGCTGTACACGCGGCCACTGCGAGCATCTGAAGGTGCACCGCACGCAGACTTCGCAGCTGTGCCAGCCGATTCCTTTCGTGAGCTGGACTCTGGCGCAAGTGCATTTGGTCCCATGCCAACAGAGCGGCGTAGATCAAGATCATCAACACTGTGAGTGACCAAAGCGGAGCGAAGAGCTTCGCTGATGAGTCCAAGACGTCGGCTCCATCGGACGTGACTCGCGATGCAGCGAACTGTGCCCAGAGTAGGAGTGCGACGATCACGAACCGGATGCTCGCTTCGACTAGTCTGAGTGGCCAACGCCATCCCTGAGCCGAAGCGAGAATTGGTGACTCTGCCCGGTCCCCAGCTCCCTCGAAGACAGCAATCGTGTGCGACATTCTGAATAGGTGACTCCAAAACAGCGCCAAACTTGCGGCGAAGAAGACGCACAATGAGTTTTGAATCTGGATAGTCGACGAAGCCGGGATGTTCAGCGGAATCGCGCCATCGGAAATCGCTGTGCGCCACGCCGTAGTTAGCTGAGGCGCCGAGTCCTTGGCAGTCAAAACCGCTGCGGAGACACTCCAGAGGGGCAACAGTAGTGGCGTCCATAGAACGACACCGTTGGTGTGCTGTTCCCGGATGAGCTTAGCGAGCGGGACTAATGCATGTCGGAGCAGTGAGAAGAGGACGAGCAGGGTCATGGCAACCGCAACCCAAGACTGGAATGACGAACTCCAGTGCGTCGGCAAGAAGTACAGCGCCAAGAGCCCGGCAAAGACGCTGGTTGGGATGACTAGTGCCACGATCTTTCCTTCCGTTGACGTCGGGTCCGGCTCTCCATTGGACCACAGCTCAAGAGTACGGACTGCTGTCCGCAGCACAACTCTTCGCCCTCGTTCAATGGAGTGTCCGAAAGATGGGTTGCTCAAGGATGGACAGCCTTCGGGCCTTTGGGTGGCACTGATCAAGAGGTTGCTGGTGGCGCCCTCGGCACTTCCGCAGGCCGCCGTGACGATGTCACGGCGGCCTGTTGGCTGAGGTCTGAGAAGCGTCTCCGTCGCTGTCGATGATTGCGTCAGGGGAGCTGGACCAGACTTGGGTAGAGGAGACTCGTGGATCGGGGTGAGGCTGGATGTTCTTCAGCCTAGAGACGTTGTAGTTCGGCGATGCCGGAGCCCCTGTGACGAGGGCGAACCGCGGCGACACGTCTACAATCGCGTCTTTCGACTTGTTTGCGGAGACGCGTGCGTGTTCCGGCGCCGAATGCGCGTCACGCGCGCAACTTTTTTTCCGGCGCGCGCGGCGAACGGCCAGTCGGCACGCGCCCCATGCCAAGGCGAAGTTCGAGTTGTGCGAACCTGCGTCTACTCGTCAAGCGCACTCGGAACCCCGTCGAGCGCAACGTCTCGGCGTCAACCGCGCGGGAGTGCGTCGCTAGACTGGACTGCGATCGAGGACCCTTGAGAGACCGAGGCATGCAGGAACCGACCCGAACGACGATGGACGCCGTTGTGCGTCTGTTGGCCGATGATGATCCCGTCGTCTTCGAGGCATGTCGTTCACGGCTGTTGAGTTGGGGGGAGAGCTGTCGAGTCGTTCTCGAGTCGGTGAGCGAACGCGACTCCGCACGCGCGCGCGTCGCGGCGCGCCGGATCCTGCAGGCGCTCGACCTGCGTGCGTGGGCGCTCGAAGTCGGCGAACTCGGCCAGCGTGTCGCGTTCGGCGGGCGGAACTCCGAGCTGCTCGCCGAAGGCGTGTCGCTGATCCATGCGCTCGGCAGCCCGCACCGTCGGTCGCTCTCGCTCGAGCTGAGTCTCGACGAGCTCGTCGAGGGTGCGCGTGAAACGGTCCGAGATCGCTCGAGCGTCACGGCCGCGCGCCACTTCGCGAACTACATGGGAGAGTTCGAGGGCTTCTCCGGCTGCACCAAGAGCTACTACCGAGCCGAGAACCTGTTTCTCGACCGCGTCATCGAGCGCCGGCGGGGTTTGCCGATTGCGCTCGTCACGCTCTATCTGCTCGTCGGCCGCCGGGCCGGACTCGAGCTGTCCGCGGTGCGGCTGCCCGACGACTACTACCTCGTGCGGGCCTACGGCCGCAGGAACACGCTGATCGACCCGTTCCACGGCGGCCGCCTCGTGACGAAGGCGGACTGCGCGCGCTTCCTGCGTTCGGTCGGCGCCACGAAAGCCGTTTCATCCCAGCTCCGGTCCGTGGATGATGTGCACGTCCTGCTCGGCATGATGTCGACGCTGGGACGCGTGTATGACCACAGGGAGGACCGTGATTTCCGGGACGCGCTGCAACGAGCGCAGCGCTCGCTCTCGCTTCTGTAGCGCGATGCTCGCGCTCGTCGCGACGGGCGCGGCGGGCTGCACAGGGATCTTCCAGAAGTCGCTGCCAGAGAAGGCGGCGTCGTTCGTCCGCAGCGCGGACGGTGCGATGCGGGCCGGCTCGGCCGAAGCCGACATCACGCCCGAAGGCTACCCGTACCTCGGGGGCTTCGATCTCAATCGGCGCGCGACCGAAGTGTTCTCGAAGCTCGCGGTGCGCGCGCTCGTGCTCGAAGTCGACCGGATGCGGATCGCGATCGTCGGCATCGACAACCTCGGTCTGCAGCGGCACGACGCCGAGTGGATCAAGGACGGACTGCTCGGCTTCACGAACGGTTGCGTGTTCTTGTGTTCGAGTCACACGCACGCGGGGCCGGATCTGATCGGGCTCTGGGGGAAGTACTTCCTGACGTCGGGGCGGGACCGCGAGTACGTCACGCTCGTGCGCGCGGCCGTCCGGCGTGCTGTCAGCGCGGCGACCGCGCGGCTGCGGTCGGCGAAGCTCGTGCGCGGCGAGGCGCGCGTCACTGCGGACACGTTCATCCGGAACAGCAATCGCGCGGGCGTGTTCGATCCGCGCGTGACCGTGCTGCAGGCGGTCGCGGTCGACGATGGCGCGCCGCTCGGCACGCTGCTCCACGCGGCGTGCCATCCCGAAGTCCTGCGCCGCGGCAACGATGCGATCTCTGCGGACTTCGTCGGACCGCTGTGCGATCTCTGGAAGAGCCGGGGTCACGGCCAAGCGGTGTTCGTCAACGGCGCGCTCGGCGCGATGATCTCCCCCAAGACCCGCGGTCGCGAACAGGTCGAGCCGTCCGGTGCGCAGCTCTGCGACGCGGCGGAGCAAGCGCTGGCCGCGGCGCGCCCGGTCGAGGGTTCGGAGTGCGTCGTGCGCCGTCGCGACGTCTACCTGCCGATGCAGTCGTGGGCGCTGCGGATCGCGCGGTTGACGGCGGTGATCCCGCGGCACGTGTACGGCGGCTGCATCCGCACGTCGGTCGGGTATTTGCGCATCGGCGACTTCGAGGCGTGCTGCGTCCCGGGTGAGGCGGAGCCCGGCTACGCGCGGCGGATCGTCGCGGCGAGCGGTCGGTCGCGCCTTTTGCTGTTCGGTCTCGTCGACGACGAGGTCGGTTACCTGATGAGCGAGAAGGACGCGCGGGACCCGTTGTTCGCCTACGAGCGCACGATGTCGCCCGGGGTGACGGCGGGAGAACTCGTGCTCGACGCGCTCGTTGGGCCCGATCGCTGAAGCCGGCGCGCAGGTGCGCTACGATCGATAGATCGAACGGAGGACGCCAATGATGAGAACTCTCCTCGTCCCCGCGCTGGGGGCGACCTTGCTCGGTCCCGTGTGTGCCCAGGACGGTGCGCGCGCGCAGGATGCGGTGAAGAAGAAGGAGCCGGCCGGTCAGGCCATGCTCGACAAGGCGCTGCGCCGCGCGGATGCGCACAACAAGCGCGTCGTCGCGGTGTTCGTCGAAGCCGATGACACCCTCGCGTCAGTGATCAAGCGCGACAAAGACCTCTGGCGCCAGATCCTCTACGAATTCGAGTTCGTGCGGTTCGCGGGCCCAGACGCCGATGCAATGGCCCGCCAGCTCGAGTTTGCGGCGGCCTCGAAGCAGAAGCCAGCGATCCTGGTGCTCGACTCCGAGCGCAAGAAGCTCGCACAGATCGCCTCGGCCGAGTTCATGCGCAACGGCAATCTCCAGGGCATGGCGTTGCAGAAGATCCTCGAGCCCCATCAAGCCAAACCGGTCGACGCCGAGAAGAAGCTGGCAGCCGCACTCGTCGATGCGAAGAAGACGGGGCGCAACGTCTTCATTCGCTTCGACGCCCCCTGGTGAGGCTGGTGCAAAGTTCTCGAGGAGTTCCTCGAGCGAGAGAAGACGGCGCCGATCTACGCCAAGGGTTGGGTCGACGTCATGATCGATGTCGATCGCGACACGAACGGCAAGGCGATCAACGAACGCCTCAAGGGCAAGCGGCAGGGGGGATTGCCTTGGATGGTGATTCTGGACGCCGATGGCAAGGAGCTCGTGAGCTCGAACCGTCCGAACGGACGCAACATTGGTGGCCCACGCAGCGTGGAAGAGTGTGCGTGGTTCGGCGTGATGATGCGGCGGACGCGCGGCGACAAGGTCAGCGAGGCCGACGTTCAGCTGATGATCGACGACCTCGAGGCCTACTCCGCGCCGAAGCGCAGGCCCCGGCGCCACTGAAGCTCAGTAGCCGAACGTGCCCGCGAGCGTGTTCGAGGTCGTGAGCCCGAACGCGTTCGCGTTCGCGTCGAGCGCGACGACCTGATGCGCGAACGGCGTGCCCGCGAGCGACGCGTCGTCCGGCAGGGGGATCGACCAGTCGCCCTGACCGTTCGACGTCGGCACGACGATCGTGAAGTCCGCGTTCGCCACGCGCAATTCACAGCCGTCCATTCCGATGAGATCGAGCGGGATCGGTGCGATCGGAACGCCGAGATCGAGCAGCGCGAACGCGAGGTCGAGCGCAGGCACGCCCGACGCGGGTGCGCGCTCGAGGCGGCAGGACCAGGTGGTGCCGAGTCGCGGCGTCGGTCCGGTTGTCGTCAAGCACGGGCGGTCGGCGGTGCCGATGCAGCCGACGCCGAGGTAGCGATCGGTGGCTGCGTCATTCGCTTGGGGCCACTCCCACGTTCGTCCCTGTTCTTTGTTGAGCCCGAGCGGGTCCTCGCCGCCGAACAGCACGATGCGATCCCGCGCGATGTCGAAGGCCATCCCGAACGTGCCGCGTCCCGGTGGCACGGTGCCGGTTTGCAGGACTTGGTTCCACACCGCACCGTTCCACTCCCAGGCGTCTTCGAAGATCGTCGCGATGCTGACCTGCCCGCCGAAGAGCACGGCCCGATTGCGCGTTGGGTCGTAGACCATGCGGCAGAACGCGCGGGGGACCGGTCCCGTGACGAGGGGCTGCGACCAGCTCTGTCCGTCCCAGACCCAGGTGTCTCCCATCGGTGTGAAGTCCCCGTCGTAGCCTCCGAAGAGGACGAGTCCGCCCGACGGGTCGCGCGTCATCGTCGCGCCGTAGCGTCCGAGCGGTCCGTTCACCGCGAGCTGCGTCCACGTCTGGCCGTCGAAGGTCCAGGTATTCGCAAAGATGTCGGGGAAGATCCGCGTGCCGAACAGGATCATCCGTTGGCTGATCGGGTCGTACTCCATCGACGAGTAGAGCCGCGTGCCCGGGTGGTTGGTCGTGACTTGGTTCCAGGCCTGGCCGTTCCACTCCCATGTGTCGAGGAGCCCGACGCCGTCCGAGCCGCCGTACATGACGATCACGTCGCGGTCCGAGTCGTAGGCCATCACGTGGCCGAAGCGCGCGGACGGACCGGTCGTCGCGACCAGCGACCAGCGAAAGCCGTCCCATTCCCAGGTTTCGTCACGCAGGCCGCCGTTGTCGTCGATGCCGCCGAAGACGATGGTTCGCTCGCGCACCGGGTCGTAGACCATCGCGTGCCGGTAGAGGGTGTAGGGGCCGTCGAGTTCGGGCATCGCAGTGACCCACTCGGCGCCGTTCCATTCGAGCGTG
Source organism: Planctomycetota bacterium (assembly GCA_028281765.1). Lineage (GTDB taxonomy): Bacteria > Planctomycetota > UBA1135 > UBA1135 > UBA2386 > JANQJF01. Next base: position 73,172 of record JANQJF010000021.1, read on the forward strand.
CGGTTCGAGTGAACCTGGCCACCGCCGTTCAGATCACGGATGCCTCCGAGCAGCAGAACGCGGTTGCGCACGGTGTCGAACGCGATTCGTGCGCGTTTGAGCTCGGGACCGTCGGAGTCCTCGAGCTGCCAGTTTGCGCCGTCCCAAGACCAAGTGTCGCGGAATCCCGGGGCGCTTACCGTGAACGTGTCTCCGCCCTGCAGTAGGACGCGCTGCGTGGACGGATCGAACGTCATCGCGTGATCGACACGGCCAGCGGGGCCAGTGACGACCTTCTGCGTCCAGGCGACGCCATCCCATTCCCAGGTGTCGTCGTGGATGACGAAGCTGCTTTCACTGCCCCCGAACAGCACGACGCGGTCGCGCTGCGCGTCGAGAACCATCGAGTGCGACGTGCGCGCGGACGGGCCTTGCGTACCGAGCAGCGTCCACGTCGTACCGTCGAACGACCACGTCTCGTCGCCGCCGGTGCTGCCGCCGAAGAGCAGGACCGTGCCGGTGTTCGAATCGAACGACATGGCCGAGCCCCAGCGCGCGGACGGACCCGGCGTCACGATCTCGGTCCAGACTTCGCCGTCCCACTCCCACGTGTCCCCGACGTAGCTCGACCCGTAGCGGAAGCCGCCGAACAACACCGTGCGTTGGCGCAGTGGGTCGTAGGCCATCGCGTGACCCCATCGCGCACCAGGACCGTCGTGCGCGACGAGTCGCCACGCGGTCCGGTCGAATTCCCACGTGCCGCCTTCCGAGTCGAACCCGCCGAACAGCACCGTCCGGCCGCGCGCACTGTCGTGGACCATCGCGTGGTCCTCGCGCGTGCCGGGACCGCTCACGACGGCCCATTCGGATTGTGCGTGGGCGGATAGCGTCAGCGCCGTGACGGCCAGAATTCGAGCCAGTGCCGCGGTGTTCATTGCGGGATCCCTTTTCGTTGCGTCTTGCGGACCGGGGCATCATAGCCGGGAAGTCTGGGAGCGCGGGGGGAGCTGTAGCGTGTACGGGGTCGGCGGTGGGACCGACCGGCTGTTCCGCGAATGCCGGCAGTGGAAGGCTTCACCGGCTGCGCCGGAAACACCAAGCGACCAAGCAACCAAGAAGCGGTCGACTGGCCTTGGCCGATCGGACGACTGCTCGCCGTGCAGCCTCTTGATCACTCTGGATGGCGGAGACACTCGTCGGGCAGCCGGCGGTCTCGGCCGACCGAACGCGTCACGAGTAACGCAAGTGAACGGCTCGGTTGTGTGGAGCGGTCAGTTGGATGACTGCCCGATCGGCGACTCCGCATTCTTGATCTGCCGGTTTCGTGCACTGCCGAAGACCGCTGCATCAACCCAGACCGTCCGCCGGCTTCTTGGTTGGTTGGTGTTTCCGGCGCAGCCGGTCAAACCGTTCAGTGCCCGAGACTACTCGAATTTCCGGTCTCGTCGGCAGCCCTCCTACCGCGCGTGCATCCAGTCGAGCACAAACATCAAGCTTGGATACCAGATCTCCTGCAGGATCCGCCAGACCGCGACGAGGCCGATGATCATCAGGATCGGCTGCGACTTGACGAATGAGTAGAAGCGATCGGCGGCGCGAGACAGGCCACTCAGTACGCCGGAGCCGTCGAGCGGCGGCCACGGCAGCAAATTGAGCAGTGCGAGGATGATGTTGAGCAGCAGGAACGTGCTGGCGATCTTCGCGATGGCGTAGGCGGCGCCGTCCGGCTCCATCGGTGCCGCGAACAGTGGCCACTCCGTCCGCTCTTCGAACGGGAGCGCCGCGTCTGTCCAGATCAGCGTCTTCAGCACGAAGAACGCGATCGTCGCGAGCAGGATGTTCGCCATCGGGCCTGCGAGCGACATCAGTGCCGCGCGCTTCGGGTGCCGATGTGCCCACGCCGCGTCGATCGGCGTGTAGGCCCAGCCCATGCACCACTTGCCGCCGGAGAGGAACAGCATCGCGAGCGGCACGATGACGGTGCCGAACGGTTCGCGCTGGATGTGCGGGATCGGGTTGAGCGAGACCTGGCCGCCGACGTAGGCCGTGCGGTCGCCGCCGAGCAGCGCGAACAGCGCGTGCGCCGCCTCGTGCACGACGAGGCTGATCAGCAGCGTGAAGTAGAACAGCGCGACGTTGACGAGGTCGATGTCCACGCTACTCCTCGCTCTCCTCCTCGTCGCCCGCGAGCTCTTCGACGACCTTGCGCACGCGCAGCTCGGTGCCGGAGAGCGCCTCGCGGCAGTTCTTGATCAGGCCTGCGGCGCGCTCGACCTTGTCGGAGAGTTCGTCGATGTCGGCGTCGCCGCTCTCGATCTCCGAGAGGATCGTCTCGAGCTCGTTCGCGGCTTCGGAGTAGACGAAGGAAGTCTTCTTACGGGCTGCCATGGAGGGGTCAATCGGTTTCGAGCTGAATGTCTTCGACGACGGAGCGGGCGCGGCCATCGCGGAGGGCGACGTCGATCTTGTCACCGGCCTTCAATCTGCCGGCCTCGGTGACGATGCGACCGTCCGCGGTCTTCACCATCGCGTAGCCGCGCTGCAGGATCTTCGCGGGGTCGAGCAGACGACGGCGGGTTTCTTGGGTGTCGAGGCGTGCGGTCTCGCGCAGGAAGCGCGCCTCGGTCGCGCGCTGCAGGCGTCCGACGGCCGTGTGGAGCTGGCGCTGCTCGCCGAACACCCGGCCGGTCGTCGACGCCGCGAGTCGCTTGGCGGCAGACTCGAGCTGCGTGCGTTCGCGGACGATGCGGCCGTGGACGACGCGGCGGAAGCCGTGGGCGGCCTCGGACAGTCGGGTCAGTTCGGTCGCGACGCGCGCGCGCGCGAACTCGCGGAGTCGCTGGGACTGCTCGACGACGACCTCGCGCGCGGCCTCGACTTGCCCGACGAGGAAGCCGGCGACCGCGGTGGGGGTCTTCTGGGACGCGGCGATCTCGTCGAGCACGGACTTGTCGCGCTCGTGGCCGATGCCGCAGACGACCTTGACCGGGTGCTTGGCGACGGCGAACGCGACGTCGCGGTCGTCGAACCACGCGAGGTCGGTCTTGGAGCCACCGCCGCGCAGGATGCACAGCACGTCGAAGTGCTCGTGGTGCTGCTCGAACCACTCGAGCGCTGTCAGCATCGTCGGCTTCAGCTGCTCGCCCTGCACGCGCACGGGGTAGATCGACATGTCGAAGCCGATGCCGCTCGACTCGATGTGCTTCAAGAAGTCGTTCCAGCCGTCCGAGGTCGGACTCGTGAGCACGCCGATGCGCAGCGTCGGCAGCGGCCACGGCAGCATCGCGTTCTGCTGGTCGATGCCGGCCTCGCGTAGCTCGGCGAGGATCTGTTCGCGGCTCAGCGCGAGCTTGCCGAGCGTGAACTCGGGCTTGATGTCCTCGATGATCAGCTGAAAGCGACCGTTCGCCGGATAGAGGTCGACGCGCGCCTCGACCATGATCTGGATGCCGTCGCGGAGCGACATGCCCTTCTGTTCGATCGCGGGCAGCACGCGCTTGGCCGTGCGTTCGAACAGCGCGGCATCGACGGTCGCGGCGAGCTTGCGTCCGCTCGCGTCCTTCTCGACGAGGGAGAAGAAGATGTGCGAGCGGTCCCGGTTCTTGTCGAAGTCGACGACTTCGCCGATCACGGTGACCCGCCGAGGGAACGCCGCGCGCAGCGCCGAGCGCGCGCGTTCGTTGAGCTGGCTGATCGTGAGGCCGGCGGACTCTTCTTCCTTCTCGGGCTCGGCCTCTTTCTCGGTCGCCGTGGACTCCGCGGCGGGCGGTGCGCCACCCGTGCCCGCGACGACGCCCATGACGTCGCCCGCGACTTCGAAGCCGTGCTTCATGAACGTCGTCACGACGAGCTCGGCGTGCGCGATCGGCACGCGCCACATCTTGCTGCCGCGGTCGAACCGTCGACCGGGCATGTTCCGCACTTCGTCCACGAGGTCCTCGCGGTACGGAAAGCCGACCAGCAGATGTTTGCCGTCGCGATCGAGTTCGATCGTGCCACTCATCGCGCGCAGCTTACGCGATCCCGAGCAGGGTTCCGACCGATTCGCGCGCGGCTTGCTTGGCGTCGTCGAGCGAGATCGCGCGGCCGCTCTCGCGACTCAGGTCGGACATCATCTCGGGGTCGAGGCCGCACGGGCGGATGCGGTGGAACGGCTCGAGGTCCATCGCCACGTTGATCGAGATCCCGTGGAGGTTCGTCCACCGACGAATCGCCACGCCGATCGACGCGACCTTCCGGCCGTCGACGAAGACGCCCGTGCCGTCGACCGAGGGCACGCCCTCCAGGCCGAAGTGCCCGCAGATCGCGACGCCGAACGCTTCGAGGCTCTTCAGCCAGGCGCGTACGTCCCGCTTGGGCAGCGGCAAGATCGGGTAGACGACGAGCTGCCCGGGGCCGTGGTAGGTGATCTGCCCGCCGCGCTCGATCGGGACGATCCCGGCCGTGACCTGCTCCTTCGGGGTCGCGCGGCCGGCGGTGTAGACGGACTCGTGCTCGACGAACCAGATCTTGCCCGCGGAGGCGCCGCTGCGGATGCTATCGGCCAGTTCGAGCATGCGCCGATGAACGCCGCCGAATTCCGCGCGGCCGAGGTCTTCGATCTCGGGGGTCGCGTGCACGCTCATACCGTCACAAACTAGCATTCTCGACTCCGCTTCCATGCTCGCGTTTGCCGTCTTGACCGTCGCATGCCAGTGGCTCGAAGCCAAGCCCTCCCACACCGAGGTCGGGGTCGAGGTGCGAATCGAGGCGCGCGAGGAGGATGGCGAGCCGATCGCGGGCCTCGCGCTCGAGGCGCGGATGCCGGACGGGTCGGTCGAGTCGATCGGGGCGACCGATGCGGACGGCGACTTCGCGTTCGTCCCGGAAGCGGTGGGCGCGCATCGGATCTCCGCGTCGTACGGAGGAGCCGTGCTGATCTCTCCACTCCATGCCGAGGCGCGCGCTCCGAGGCTCTGGTATGCGCTCGTGTGCGTGCCGCTCGGCCTGGCCCTCCTGTGGCGGCACTCGCGTCGTGCGCGCGACTGACGCGTCTCAGGACGCGGTGGTCGAGATGACCTTCTCGACGAGTTCCTTCACGAACCGCAGGTCGCGGTTGCCGGTGAAGCGCTCCATCTCCTTCGCGCCAGAGAAGAAGATGCACGTCGGCACGCCGGAGATCCCGAAGTGCGTCGCCGTGTTCGGCGCGTCGTCGATGTCGACCTTGTAGACGTCGAGCTTGCCCTCGTACTCCTTCGCGACCGCATCGATCGTCGGCGCGAGCGCCTTGCACGGCTGGCACCAGGTCGCCGAGAAGTCGACGAGGACCGGGCCGGAGGCGTTGTTGAGAGTCGTTTCGAACGAGGAGTCGTTGAGGTCTTGGACTTGCGACATAATGGGGTCCCTGAAGGGGCGGGGTATTGTGGGGAATCGGAGGACGAACTCAAGGGGGCGAGGCGGGCAAAATGCCCGGATTGCGCCTCCCCGGCGGCTCAGCCGTTCATGGCGTCCAGCAGCACCTGCAGCGGGACGCCGTTGTCCTCCGCAACCTGGGCGATCGTGTCGCCCTCTTCGAATCCGCAGAGCGAGCAGCCGCCGATGTGGAACCGCATCAGCACGACCGGGAGGTTCGGATCGGAGCGCATTGCGGCGCCCATCAACGTCTCGGCGGTGAACGGCTTCTCGGCTTTGGTGGTGTCGGTGTTCGTCATGGTGTCGCGACTCCGTGGCCCAGTGTACCCAATCGCCGGACGGTCGCGTCGGCAATCGCTTGGAACGCCTGGGCGATCTCGCCGTTCGGTTCGGCGAGTGTAATCGGTGTGCCCTTGTCGCCGCCTTCGCGCACGCCGAGTCCGATCGGGACCTGACCGAGTAGCGGGATGTCGAACTCGCGTTCGATTTCGGCGCCGCCGCCGCTGCCGAAGATCTCGTAGCGCTCCGTGCTGCCGGGCGGCGTGAAGTAGGACATGTTCTCGACGACGCCGAGGCACGGCACGCCGACCTTGTCGAACATGCGCACGGCCTTCTTGACGTCGAGCACCGAGACCTGCTGTGGCGTCGTCACGATGACGGCGCCCGACAGCTGCGTGTTCTGCGTGAGTGTCAGCTGCACGTCGCCCGTCCCGGGCGGCATGTCGACGAGCAGGTAGTCGAGGTCGTGCCAATCGACCTGGAACATGAATTGCTGCACCGCCTTGTTGAGCATCGGCCCGCGCCAGATCATCGGCTGGCTGTCGTCGACGAGCAGGCCCATGCTGATGACCTGGATGTCGTGCGAGACGAACGGGAAGATTCGGTTGTTCGATCCGGCCGGCTCGCCCGTGACGCCGAGCATCAGCGGAATGTTCGGGCCGTAGACGTCACCGTCGAGGATGCCGACGCGCGCGCCGGACGCTTTGAGGGCGCAGGCCAGATTGACGGTCACCGTGCTCTTGCCGACGCCTCCCTTGCCCGAGGAGACGGCGATCACGTGCTTGGCGCCCGGGATCGGGCGCTTCTCCATCATCGCGTCCTGCTGCGGCCGTCCACCGAACGGCGCGGGCATGTCGATCCGCACTTCGGCGACGCCTTCGAGGCCCATGATGACGCGCTCGGCCTCGGCGCGGAGCGCGTCCTTGGCGGCGGGCGCCTGATTCGCTGGCTCCAACACGACCGTCACGCGCCCGGCGTCGATCGTGACCTTTTTCACGTAGCCCAGAGTGACGATGTCCTTGCGTCGCTCGGGGTCCTGGAGGGTGTGGAGCGCGCGGAGAATCGCGCCTTCGTCGATCGGGGTCATAGGCGCGCGGACGATAGGTCGGCGCTGACGGCGAATCAAACGACTCGGCTTTTCGGTGGAGCGGTCCCGTCGTGAATCGGGGCGGGCCGGCTCCCGGGGAATTTTTCCGCTGCCATGCCGTCGGAGCGGCCGTGGTTCCTCCGGCCGGGTAGGCTCACGCTGGCCCGCCGTGTCCTCCCCTGCCCCGCCGCCGTTCTGGCCGTTCCATCCATGGTCCGACTCGTTTCTCTCCTGGCCGCCGTATCGCTGTTCATGACGACCGCGCTGTCCGCGCAGGTCGACGATCGCGATCGGGCGCGCCGGGATGCGCGGCGCAAGGCGGTCGAGGTCATGCGCGAGATGAAGAACGCCGAGCTGCCGAAGCCGAAGGAAACGCCGGTCGAGGAGCGGGTGCTCCAGCCGGGGATGCTGCGCAGCTACATGGCGCCGATGGTCAACGTCGTGCCGCGCCGCGTGCCGCCGGGCGCGAGCGGCACGCTGAAGCTCGTGTTCGCGCTCCAGCGAGACAGCGTGCTCCGCCCCGGCGATCGCTTCCTGCTGACCTACGAGCGGACGCAGGGCACGTTGAGCTTCGGCGACTGGCAGCTCGAGCCTCCGAAGGAGGGTACGCTCGAAACGACGTTCCAGGGCCAGCCGATCTACGACAACACGGTGATCGTCTCGATCCCGTTCGGCGTTGCGGGCGATGCCGAGCATGGCAAGCACGAGCTGCAGATGGAGCTCGAGGCGGATGTCGCCCGAGGATCGACCGGCTTTTTCCACGGTCGCTACTCCATGGAGGTGCGGGGCAACGTGACCGTGGGGCAGCCCGTTCCTACGCCTGCCGTGCGCCGGAAGCCGAATCGATCCGACAGCGTCGAGCCGCAGCCCGCGCCCGTCGCGGATGCGACCGCGGATCGCCCCGAGATCGAACAGTCCGGCGCGCGCGTGATTGCGAGCGAACCTACCGACGTTACTGCCGAACCGCCGCCATCCGAGGATGACGGCTCCGTCCAACTCCCCGACCCAATCCTCGGCGACGAGGACCCCAGCCCCTGGGGCATCCTCACCTTCGTGCTCATCGGGGGAGGTTTCCTCGCCATCTTGCTTCTCGCGCTCCGTCGCCGCTGACCCGGCTGCACCATCCGTGATGCGTCTCCGTTCCCTCGCTGTTTCTCTCGCCGTCGTCGGCCCCGTGCTCGCGCAGGGTGTGCCCGAGTCCGAGCCCAACGACGCTGCCGCCACCGCGTCGACGATCCCCTGCAACGACGAGGGCTACGGCCATCTGTCGCCGGCCGACGTCGACTACTGGCGGTTCGGGCTGACCGAGACCCAGGACGTGACGGTCTACATCACGAGCCGCGGTGCGACCGCGACGAGCGCCGGCGGAACGTCGGTCGAAGACACGACGTGCGTGCTGTATGCGGCGGACGGAGCGACCGTCCTCGCGGCCAACGACGACTACGTCGGTCGGCCTGCGAGCCAGCGCGGTTCGTTCTCGAAGGTGTTCGTCGGCGCTGTGCCGGCGGGCAGCTACTTCGTGCGGGTCGCGGGGTGGAACGCGAACGACAACGGGGACTACGCGATTGACGTGCTGTGTCAGCCGCCGGTGCCCCCGCCTGCCGCCTGTCCGGGGTTCAGCCCGGGTGCGGGAGAAGCGGAGCCCAACGACGACCCGTTCACCGCGAACACGGCCAACTGCTGCGAGACGATCGGCGGATCCGTCGCCGCGCCCGGTGACGAGGACTGGTTCGCGTTCGCTCTCGCGAACGACAGCGAAGTGACGTTCGACGTCACGCCGACCGGATTCCTGACGCCGCTGTCCGACAGTCAGGTGTGGCTCTACGCCGACGACGGTTCGACCCTGATCGCTTGGGACGACGACTCGGGCGCCGGGTTCGACGCGAGTCTGTCGCTGCCGCTCGCGGCCGGGTCGTACTTCGTCAAGGTGCGCGGCTTCGGCTCGAACTGGGGTGAGTACTCGCTGCGGACGAACTGCGCGACTTTGGCCGGCGGCGTGCCGGTCCTCGCGGATTGGTCGGTCGACAGCACCGGCTGTGTCGGCACCGGCGGCGAAGAGCTGCGCTTCGCGCCGCGCCTCAACGAGTGGCCACGCATCGGCTCGTCGTTCACGCTCGAGATGGCCGGCGTCGTCTCGAACGCGGTCGTCATGATGGCGATCAACCCCTACGACCCGGCGATCGACCTCGGGATTCTCGGCGCGCCGGGTTGCCTCCTGTCGATCGATCCCACCGTTTCGATCCCCGCGATTCCGTCGGTGCCAGGGGAACATCAGCTTTCCGTGGACATCCTGTTCGACCCGTTCCAGATCGGCGGCGTAGTCTTCATGCAGGCGATCTCCCTCGATCCGGGAGCCACGGCCCTG
>JANQJF010000032.1 GCA_028281765.1 Planctomycetota bacterium
CGGTCCGCCCGCTGCGTTGCTGCTCCTCAACTTGTCCACTGACAAGCCATGTCGTCGCAGCGCCTTGCGAGCGAACCCCAGGAACACCGACATACGCGACGCACTTCAGCGACGACCCACTAGTACTTCTGGCCGCGCCGTTCAGTCCTTCTTGCCGCGCGGCCCGACGAACGGAACCTCGACGGTGAGCGTCTCGCCTTCGCTGACGACGCGCACCTCGACCCGCTGGCCGATCTCATAGCGATCGCGCGGGCACGTGACGAACATCGGCACGGCTTGGCTCTGCAGCGACTCGAGGTTCAGTTCCTGAACCGGCAGCAGGAACGTGAGCGGATCCGACTCGACCGGCTCGATACGGAACGATCCAGCCTTCGGCTGCTTATTCACGACCCGAATCTGGAAGCCGTTCCGGATCAGATCCTCTTGCAGAGTGAACGGTGCGCCGCGCTGCCGCGTGAAGTCGACCTCGAACGGCGAACGGCTCGACGCCGCAATCGAGAACACGGTGATCCCGAGGAGCAGCAGCACCGTGTAGAAGAACAGACGCGGCCGCACGAACCGGCGCTTACCGGTCTCGAATCCGCGCTGTGAGTCGTAGCGGACCAGCCCCGGCTCCTGCCCGAGCTTGAACATGACTTCGTCACATGCGTCGATGCAGTTCGCGCAACCGATACACTCGAGCTGCGTGCCGTTGCGGATGTCGATCCCGGTCGGACAGACGGCGACGCAACGGTAGCAGTCGATGCAATCCCCGCGCGCCTCCTCGGCGTAGCCACCGCGCGGCTCGCCGCGTGACGCGTCGTACCCGACGTTCACGGTGTCCGCATCGTACAGCACGCCCTGCAACCGTCCGTAGGGACAGATCACGATGCACAGCTGCTCGCGGAACCACGTGAAGTTGAAGTAGATGATCGCAGTGAAGACGAGCGTGAACGTGAACGCGGTCGGGTTCTCCACCGGCGACGACATCGTCGCCTCGATCACGGCGTCGATCGGCATGAAGTAGCCGAGCATCGTGTGGCTCAGCACTGCCGCGATCGCGAGGTAGATGCTCCACTTCGCGCCGCGCCGCAGGATCTTGTCCGCATTCCAGCCGGACTCCTGCAGCTTCTTCCGCTTGGCCGCGCCACCTTCGATCCAGCGCTCCACGCGCCGGAACACGCCGTCGAGGAACACGGTCTGCGGGCAGCCGTAGCCACACCACAGCCGGCCGAAGAGCGCGCTCACGACGAACAGCGTGAAGCCGATCCCCGTGACGACGAAGAACGCGAGCCAGAAGTCCTGTGCGTTGAACGTGTTCCCGAACAGGAAGAAGTTGCGATGCTCGATGTCGATGAGCACCGCCGGCATCCCGCCGATCGTGACCCACGGGATCGCGAGGTAGACCGCGATCAGCGTGGCCCAGATCAGCTTCTTGCGTCGCTGGTAGCGTCCTTTGACGTCCGCCGGATGGATCGTGTTGCGACTGCCATCGGGATTGATGCAGTACAACTCGTCCAGATCCGGCCGGCGCACCGAAGGCTTGGCCGGCTTCTCACTGACCTGCGTAGGGCTCACCTTGGGCTTCTCGTCCATTGGCGACGTTCTTGTTCCTCAGGCTCATCACGTAGACCGTAGCCTTGCGACACTTCGACGCGCCGAGCTGCGACTCCCAGGCGACCATGCCCTTCTCGATGACGCCCTTCGTGACCGTCGTGTAGATCGACGCGGGCTCGCCACCGTGGAGCCAGAACTTGTCGGTCAGGTTCGGACCGAGCCCCGGCATGCCGCCGCCATCGTTGCGATGGCACGAAGCGCAGTTGATGTCGAAGATCTTCTTGCCCGACGCGATGTAGTTCGGGTCGGCCAGGAGCGCACGCAGGGTCTCGTCGTCCGCATCGGTGGACTGCGCCGCGAGCGCCGCCTGGTCGGCCTCGTAGACCTCCGTCGGCAGCGCGGCGAAGCCCGTGATGTGATACGCGCCCCAGTAGAACACCGAGAAGATGCACGCGAGGTAGAACGACCACAGCCACCAATTCGGCAAGTGGTTGTCGAACTCCGTGATGCCGTCGAACGAGTGTTCGCGTTCGACATCGACATTCGTAATCGACGGATCAGTCATCGAGATTCTCCTGGCGCCACGCGCCGGGCATGGAGTCGTCGAGCGGCAGTGCCGCCATCTTGTCGAAGTGTGGGGCCCGCTGGCGGGAGAACACCCAGACCAGCACGCCTAAGAACATCGCGATGAAGCCGATCATCACCACGAGGGGAAGGTTGAGCAGGGTCGCACCCTGGAACAGCTCTTGCCACATGACTAGCTCCTATCTCCGATCCACGACCTGGGCCCCGAGCTCGTTCTTGCCGAGACGCATGAGGTAAGCGATCAGCGCGACGAGCTTGCGATCGGACTCGATCTCGTGCCCGTCGACCGCGAGGTCGGCCACGATCTTCGCGGCCTGTTCGCGATACTCGACGATCGCTCCGGCGATGCGTGCCTTGTCGTAGGGCACGCCGAGCGCCTTCATCGCCTTGATCTTGTCCGGCGTCCCGTCGACGTAGACGTCCTCGTCGGCCAGCCAGTGGTAGGACGGCATGTTCGACTTCGGACGCACGCTGCGTGGATCGATCATATGCAGGTAGTGCCACGACGCGTTGTTCCCGCTGAGCCCCTCGCGCGCGAGGTCCGGCCCCGTGCGCTTGGAACCCCACTGGAACGGGTGATCCCACATCGATTCCTCGATGCGGCTGGGATCGCCGTAGCGCATCTTCTCTTCCCGGAAGGGGCGGATCATCTGCGAGTGGCAGACGTAGCAACCTTCCGAGACGTAGATGTCGCGCCCCTCGAGTTCGAGCGGCGTGTAGGGCGCCACCGCGTAAGCACCACTCGTGGTGAGCGGCACGTTCTTCTGCAGCACGATGCCCGGCACCAGCTCGACGACGCCACCCGCGACGACGGCCAGCACGACGAGGACCGTGAACGCGAGCGGCCGACGCTCGATCACGTCGTGCCACCGGAACTTGCTCTCCGCCGCGCGCTTGACCTGCACCGCCACCGCGACGCAAAAGCCCACGAGCAGCACGAAGCCCATCACGCCGCCCCACAAGCCGCCACCGGCGAACATGTAGGCGATCAGCAGACCGAGCACCGTCATGACGAACGGCGTTCCGAACACGAGCTTGCCCGTGCTCGCCGCTGCGGGTTCCGGCTTCATGACGACGACGTCAGCTTCGCCGTCGACCTTGTTGCCCGAGCGCATGGTCTTCCAGAGGTTGACCACCATCATGACCCAGCCGACGACGAACAGCGCGCCACCGACCGTCCGCATCATGTACATGATCCGCGACTTCTCGAGCATCTCGGCCCAAGCCGCGTTCGTGTACTTCAGGCCGCCGTCCTCCATCTCGGCCCACAGGAGGCCCTGGGAGATACCGCTGACCCACATCGCGACGACGTAGAGCAGGATGCCGAACGTGCCGATCCAGAAGTGCCAGTCGGCCAGCGTGCGCGACCAGAGCTGCGTGCCGAACAGCCGCGGCACCATCCAGTAGAACATGCCGGCGGCCATGAAGCCGTTCCAGCCGAGCGCGCCGCTGTGGACGTGACCGATGATCCAGTCCGTGTAGTGACCGAGCGCGTTCACGCTCTTGATCGACAGCAGCGGACCTTCGAACGTCGCCATGCCGTAGAACGTGACACCGGCGACGAAGAACTTGAGCACCGGGTCGGTGCGCACCTTGTGCCACGCGCCGCGCAGGGTCAGCAGGCCGTTGAGCATGCCGCCCCAAGACGGCGCCCACAGCATCAGGCTGAACAGCATGCCGAGCGACTGCGCCCAGTCCGGGAGGGCCGTGTAGAGCAGGTGATGCGGCCCGGCCCAGATGTAGATGAACACCAGCGCCCAGAAGTGGATGATCGACAGCCGGTAGCTGTAGACCGGACGTCCCGCCGCCTTCGGCAGGAAGTAGTACATGATCCCCAGGATCGGCGTCGTAAGGAAGAACGCGACCGCGTTGTGGCCGTACCACCACTGGGTCAACGCGTCCTGCGCTCCGGCGAAGATCCCGTAGCTCTTGGTCCCGGTGACCGGCAACGCCAGGTTGTTGACGATGTAGAGGACCGCGATCGTGATGATCGTAGAGATGTAGAACCAGATCGCGACGTAGAGGTTGCGCTCGTTACGCCGCTTGATCGTCCAGAAGAAGTTCCAGGCGAACACCACCCACACGAGCGCCACCGGGATGTCGAGGAACCACTCGAGCTCCGCGTACTCCTTCGACTGGGTGATACCGAGCGGCAGCGTGATCGCCGCCCCCACGATGATCAGCTGCCAGCCCCACAGGTGGATCTTCGATAAGAGATCCGACGCCATGCGCGTCTTGAGCAGGCGCTGCGTCGAGTAGTAGACCCCGGCAAACATCATGTTGCCGACGAGCGCGAAGATCACCGCGTTCGTGTGCAGCGGACGAATCCGACTGAAGGTCAGCCACGGCAGGTCGAAGTTGAAGTAGGCCGAGCTGAGCTGCAGCGCCGCGAGGACGCCGACGAGCATGCCGATCAAGCCCCAGGCGATCGACCAGAAGACGAACCCGCGGACGACGCCGTCGTCGTACTGGATGCGAGTTTTGCTGAGAGACGTGGTTTCGTTCATGAATCGATGGACTCGACGGGCGAGTCATCCTCGAGCGGCAGGATCGCGAGCCGATCCGCGTAGTCGTTGTCGCGGTTTCGAACGCTGAACAGGAACGCCAGCAATCCGCATGCCGCGAGTGCCAAACTGCACAGGACGAGAAGTGGAATGATGTTCATCGTGGAAGATCCATCGCTCGGCGCGCCCCGATGCCACGCATCGTGTTCGCGATGAGCGCGAGTGAACTCAGCGGCATCAGCACCGCGACGAGGAGCGGCGTCATGACGCCCGCAAAACACAGAGCCAGCGCGCCGGCGTTGTAGATCGCCGCGAGCCAGAGATTCGCGCGCACGACGCGCCCGAAGCGACGCGCGCCGCCGAGCACGGCCGTCACGGCGCCGACACCCGCACCGACGTAGAAGAAGTCCGAGCGGCTCGGCATCAGCGGGCGATCGAGCGCCGGCGTGCCCGCGCACGCGGCCGCATCGAACGCCGGCGCATCGTTGAGACCGTCGCCGATCATCATCGTGTCAGCGGCACCGAGCCGCTCGACGAGCTCCGCCTTGGCCGTCGGCGACATGTCGCCGACGGCCCGGTCCTTGTCGAGTCCGAGCCGTTCGGCCGCGAGGGACACTTTGGCCGCGCGGTCGCCACTCGCAATCCAGACATCGAGACCATCAGCTTCGAGAGTGTGCAATTCGTCCGCGGCACCGGCGCGGAGATCCTCCTCGATCGAGAAGCAACTCTCGACGTGGCCGTCGCGCGTGAACACGCAAACCGACTCGCCGTTCCGCTGGGCATCCCCCAGCGTGAAGGCACTCGAGCCGAGTCGGTACTCGTGGCCACCGTGCACCACTCGGGATCCGGATCCGGGGACGTCTTCGACTTCGAGTTCGGCGAGGAAGCGGGCGCCTTCGAGCGTGTTCGCGATCGCCCGGCTAACCGGATGGTTGCTCGACTGCGCCATCGAGTAGAGAACATCGCGCGCTTCGCCCTCCGCATCCCGCAACGAGGTCGCACGGAGACCGCCCCAGGTGAGCGTCCCCGTCTTGTCGAACACGATGCGGCGCACGCCACGGGCCGTATCGAGCAGCGAGCTGCGCCGAACGAACACACCCTGGCGCCGCAACCGCGCCACCGCGAGATCGAACGCCAGCGGGATCGCGATCCCGAGCGCGCACGGACAGGTCACGATCAGCACCGCCGTCACGACATCGACGATTCGGCTCGGGTCGATGACCGCCCACGCAACCGCGGCGAGCAGCGCGAGGCCCAGCACGGCGGCGACGTAGACGCGGTTGAGACGATCCCAGAACCGGCTCCGATCCTGCTCCTCCGGATCGTTCGGCACCGCCAGGAGCGCGTGGAGTCCGGAGTCCGCCGCCGTCGCGAGCACCGCGACGCGCACGCCGCGACGGCCCGCGACGAACGCGCCCGCCGGCACCTCGTCTCCCGCCTCGAACCGACGGGGTTCCGATTCGCCGTTGATCCAGTCCAGCGACAGAGACGCGGCAGCATCGCGCAGCTGCGCGCGCACCGGCACGAGGTCGCCGGGGACGAGCAGGAGCTCGTCGCCGACGCCGATCTCGTCAGCGGTGACGCGCTCGACGCTACCGTCCGCGGCACGCAGGCGACGCACGCGCACGTGTTCCGCGCCGTCGTTCTCGAGCAGGTAGTTCCGGTTCTGCCGAATCGCACGCTGCTGCACGAACCGCCCGGCGAGCATCAGCGCGACGAAGACCGTGACCGAGTCGAAATACGCCGCCCCGAGCCCGGTGACGAACGCGAACAGCGACGCGCCGTACCCGAGGCCGATCCCGAGCGCGATCGGCAGGTCGAGGTGCAGCACACGCCGACGAACGCCGGCCCAGGCCGCGCGGAAGAACACCGGTCCGCCGACCGCGACGGCGAGTGTCGCCAGAGTCGCGGACAACCAGCGGAACAGCACGTAGGCATCGCCGTCCGCCGCACTCATCCCGGTGTACTCGGCGAACGAGAAGAGCATCGCGTTCAGTGCGAACACGACCGTCACACCGAGCCGCACGAGCAGCTCGCGTTCCTCGTTCGCTTCGACCTTGCCCGGGGGACCGACGCGGTAGCCGAACGACTCGCACGCATCGAGGAATGTCGACACCTCGAACGACGCGCCGTACAGGATGCGCATCCGGCCGAGCGTCGGGTTGAGATCGAAGTCCAGCCCGCCAGACTGGCGCCGGAAGACCTCCTGCAGCAGCCACACGCAGGCCGCGCAGTGGATGCCTTGCACGTCGACTTCGAGCCGAGACACGTCGGCATCGACCGGGGTGATGCAGGCTTCGAGCCACTCGAGGTTCGCCGTGCCGCCGCCGAGCGGCCCCACCGGCTGCCCGCGGCCACCGCCGAGTTCGTAGAACCGATCGAGGTCCGAACTCTGGATCAGCTCGAAGACGGTCGCGCATCCGGAGCAGCAGAACGCCGATTCGGCGCCCGCGGGAACGGGCAGGCCGCAGTGTCGGCACGCGGTCGTGTCGCGCGTTTCACCGCGGGCGTTCAGCCTCGGCTCGATCGCGGTCATTCCGCGTGCACCTCATGGGCACAACACGCGGCCGGGCCCGCCGTGATCTCCGCGACACCGCGCCAGACCAGAACGGCCGCGGCGACCAGCATCACGCCCTGTGCGAGACGTGCCACGCCGCGCGCACCGAGCCGTCGCTGGACGCGGTGGAGCTGCCACTGCGCCAGCACGAGGGCGGGCACGATGCCGCAGCTGAAGCCGACCATCACCGCGGTACCACCGATCGCAGAGCCGGATGCCACGGCCAGCGCGAGCGCCGCATACAGCAGACCGCACGGCAGCAGCGGTGTGATCGTGCCGAGCACGACTCCGCGCAGCCCTGGCGGCAACGCCGTGATCCGCCGCCAGAGGCGGTGGAACCAGCGCGCGCGGCCGGCGGACGGGGTCACCCCACGTCCGACTCCGAAGGCGACCGCGATCATGATCGCAGCCAGCGCGAACGCGAAGCCGGCGCCCCCACCGTGCAGTCGTCCGACGTCGAACGCCCCACCGATCCCGCCGGCGATCAGCCCGGTCACGCCGTACGCGACGGTGCGACCGGTGTGGTAGCCAACGCCCGATGCGACACCACCACCGGCACAGCCCACGAGCGGTCCACACATGAACGCGCAGTGGAGGCTGTTGAAGAAGCCGAGCACCAGCCCACCGGCCAGCGCCGCTTCGAACGGATTCGTCAGGAGATCGACCAAGGTCTACTCGGATGGGACGACCACCACGGGGCAACCCGCGTGCCGAACGACGCGGGTTACCGTGCTCCCGAGGATCCGATGCTCGGGTTTGTCCTC
Organism: Planctomycetota bacterium; assembly: GCA_028281765.1. Taxonomy (GTDB): domain Bacteria; phylum Planctomycetota; class UBA1135; order UBA1135; family UBA2386; genus JANQJF01. The sequence continues at coordinate 7,947 of JANQJF010000032.1, forward strand.
CGCGTGCCCGCCGAGCACGATGGCATCGGCGCGGTGACGAATCGCCGTTCCGACGATCTCACTCCACGGAACTCCCGTGACGACCAGCTCCTTCGGGCGCATGTCGCCGGAGAAGCACTCCGCCGTCAGCCGTTGGAGCTGCGCCTTGCCCTCGATCACGAGGTCGGCCTGGAGCTTTTCCGGCTTCTCGCAGACGTAGGGACCGAGCAGTGAATCCAGATCGCACACGACGTGCAGCAGAATGACGTCGCTGTCCTTCGTGACGAATCTGCGCGCTTGACGAATGACGCGGTCGGATCGATCGCTGAGATCGACGGCGACGAGCACGCGCGAGACCCGACTCTCACTATCGAGAGCCGCATTCTCACTCGCCGGAGATGCCCCATCTTTGGGCGAACTGCCTGAAATCCGTCTCGAGTGCTTCCGTTGGTTCTTAAGCATGATCGCTTACCATGTGGCGCCTGGCCGCAGGTGCTGCGGCACACGTGCATGCGCAATCCGCGTGCCGACGGAAGTCCCTCATGAGCGATCGCCCCACAATTCTCGTCGTCGAAGACGAACAACGACAGCGGGACACTCTGGTCCGCCACCTCACGCGTGACGGATTCGACGTCGTCGACGCGGCGTCCGGCGAAGCGGCGTTCGAGGAACTCGGCAAGCGAACGTTCCAAGGCCTCGTCACCGACCTCAGACTGCCCGGCGCCTCGGGGATCGACGTCGTCCGTCGTGCCCACGAATACGACGAACAGTTGCCCGCGATCGTGATGACCGCGTTCGCGTCGGTCGATACCGCGGTCGACGCGCTCCGCGCGGGCGCGCACGACTACATCCTCAAGCCGCTGTTCTTCGAGGAGCTGAGCCGCAAGCTCCGCCGCGGCATCGAGCACCGCGAACTCATGCGCGAGAACACGCGCCTTCGATCAGCCCTGCGCGAAGTCGGCGACGGTGCCCCGTCGTTCGTCGGCGACACGCCGGCCGCGCATCGCGTCGTCGATTGGATCAAACGCGCGTCGAAGATCGATTCGATCGTCCTCATCACCGGCGAAACCGGCACGGGCAAGGAGATCATCGCTCGCTCGATCCACGAGCACGGCCCACACGCCAAGGAGCCGATGCTGACGGTGAACGTCGCGGCGCTTCCCGAGAACATGGTCGAGAGCGAGCTGTTCGGCCACGAAAAGGGCGCCTTCACCGGCGCGCAGCGCCAGCGCGACGGAATTCTCCGCGCCGCTGGTCGCGGCACGGTGTTCCTCGACGAGATCGGCGAGCTCCCGCTGGATTTGCAGGCCAAGCTGCTGCGCGCGCTCGAAGCGCGCGAAGTCCTCCCGATCGGTAGCGATCGGCCCGTCAGTTTCGAGGCACGCATCGTCTGCGCCACGCACCGCGATCTGCGCAAACTCATCGCGGATGACAAGTTCCGGGAAGACCTCTACTACCGACTCAACGTCGTGCAGATCGACTCGCCGCCGCTCCGCGAGCGGCGCGACGACATCCCGGGGCTCGCCAAGCACATCATCGGTAAGCTCGCGGGCCGACGCGGCGTCGAGGCGCCGGTGATCGAGCCCGACGCGATCCGCGCACTGTGCGCATACCGCTGGCCCGGCAACGTGCGCGAACTCTCGAACGTGCTCGAACGCGCCATGATCTTCGCCGACGACGGAGTGATCGAGGCCTCGCACCTGCCGGTGGAGATCGACGGGACCGACTCGAGCCCGTCGCTCGAACTGCGGGACGCAGTGGCGGACTTCGAACGTCGCCACATCGCCAAGGTGCTCCGTCAGTGTGACGGCAACCGCGAACAGGCCGCGTCGAAACTCGGCCTGTCCCCGGCGACCCTCTATCGTCGCCTCGACCGACTCGACCTCAAGGGTGACAAGGCCGAGGGAGTGCGGGAATGAAGCAGGCGTTCGATGACATGCTCGAGTCGCTTGTCGACCCGGTCATGGTCATCAACAGCGGAGGCATCCTCCTCGAGGCCAACCCGGCCGCGTGCCGCATGTTCGGCTGGACGCGAGAGGAACTGATCGGCGGCCCGGTCACGAAGCTGATGGCCGAACCGTACAGGAGCGAGCACGACGGCTACCTCCAGAACTTCCTCACGACCGGGGAGACGAAGGCGATTGGCCGCGTCCGTAAAGTCACGGCGCAACACCGCAGCGGCCGCGAGTTCCCGTGCGAACTGTCGGTCTCGTTCGCGATGGTCGACGGGGAGCACCGGTTCTACGGCATCGTGCGCGACATGACCGAGCGCGAAGAGATGGTCGCACGGCTCTCGCAGGTCGAACGGCTCGCGGCAATGGGCGAACTCGCGGCCGGTGTCGCCCACGAGGTCAACAACCCGGTCAACACGATCATCAACTGTGCCCAGCTCGTCAAAGACGGCGATGACGACCCGACGCTGCTCGACGACATCATCCAAGAGGGCATGCGTATCGCGATGATCGTGCGCGACCTCCTCGACTTCGCGGCCGACCGTTCGGACCAGTTCGTGCCCGTCAGCCTCGCGGACGTCACGGAACGCGTCACCAAGCTCGTCGCGCGAAGGCTCGAGCGGCAGGGCATTCACGTGGAAGCCGAGCACGAACCGGATCTACCGACCGTCTCGGGCATCTCGCACCAGATTCAGCAGGTGCTGCTGAACCTCGTCCTGAACGCGCGCGATGTGCTGACCGAAGTCGAGCGGGACGAGCCGCGCATCGTCGTGCACGTGCGCCGCGCGGAGTTCGAAGGACGCCCGGCGGTCCAACTGTCGGTGCGAGACAACGGCCCAGGCGTTGCCGAGGCCGACCGTGAGCGCATCTTCGAGCCGTTCGTCTCCAAGAAGAAGAGCAACGGCACGGGGCTCGGACTGGCCGTATCGCGCGGCATCGTGAGCGACCACGGCGGCACGATCGAACTGGATTCCGTGCTCGGCGAATACGCCGAGTTCCGCATCACGCTGCCCGCGGACTGAACGCGCGAGCAATCTCAATCGTCGTCATCGTCGTCGTCATCGTCATCGTCCATCGCGTCGAGGAAGTCGTCGACGTGGTCGAAGAACTTCAGCAGCAGCTCGGCGTAGTCCTTCTGCTCGACCTCGAGATCGGGCAGGACCTTGTGCATCAAGGCCTGCGTGATCGCGAAGCGGCGATCGATCTCACGGACGACGTCGGCTTCGGCGGGGTTCAAGCGGGACAAGAGTTGGTCGAATGCAGTCATTGACCGGATTGTCGCGCGACAGCCCGCCAAAGCAAAAACGAGTTGCCCGCCGAAGCGAACAACCCGTTTCGAGTCCGGGGATCTCGAGGATCAGAACCAGCCGTCGCGACGTTCTTTGCTACCCCAGAGGACGCGGCCGTCCGTGCACGAGCGCGGGCCGCCGATCATCACACCGAGCAGAGGCGGCTCGTTGTCCACCAGCGTGCCGAGCTGAGACTGGATGCCGGTGATTCGAATCCAGCCGGACTCGAAGTCGTTGATCCCGTCGCAGTTGATGTCGAGCTCCTCGGGGTCGTTCGGCACCGTCTGCAGCCACTGCTGCGTGAACAGCACGCTGATCATGTCCAGCTCGGTCTCGAACCAGCAGCGGAACGGGAACTGCATCGACAGCGCGTACTCGTTGTCGTTCCAGATCGAAAACAGCACAGTCGTCTCGCGGCCCTCGGGCAGACACGAGAAGTCCGCGAGCGCGATGCGCGAGTTCCCGGCGGCGAAGAAGCTGTCCACGATGAGATCGCGGTGCATCTTCTCGTACTCGACGCCGTCGAAGTCGATCCGACCGTTCCAGTTCATGTCGGTGTTCTCGCCCGGATCCTTGGGCGAGCAGAACGGGATCGCGGGATACACGTAGATCGCACCCGACGTGAAGTCGAAGATCTGCGCCGAACCGGCGAGGTAGTTGTGCGAGACGTTCTGCCCGTTCGTGACCGACACGGCGTGCGCGACGAGATAGCCGTGCGTGACCGGATACGGCGAGTGGCAGCTGACCGACACCGACACGGTGTCCGCAGCGGTCAGGAACTCGGGACGGCAGAAGTGCGTGCAGCCGAGTGGACGGAAGATGTCGTTCGGGTCCTCGGTCGCGACGACGTAGTTGAAGTACGCCATGATGTCTGGCGCGTTCAGCGTCGACTGCGACGCCGGCGTAGTCTGGGTGTTCGTAACCGAGAGGAACGTGACCGTCGTCGCATCGTTGCGGATCGACGGGAACACCAGGACGCTGCCGGGCATCGGTGCCTGCGCGAGAGCCGGCGCGGCGAGGCATGCGAGAAGGGTGAGTTGCGTGATCTTCATTGAGATCCTTCAGGTGTAGGGTGCCTTCAGGTGGAAGACGCCATTCTACGCACCGCACGGGTCGTGTGAATACCTCGCCCACTTCCGCGTCGATCGGTACGCTGAGGCGCATGCTCGGCGATCGCAGCCAATTCGACGACCTCGACGTCGACGTCTACTTCAACCACGCGTCGATCTCGCCGCTGTCGCGCGCGGTGCGCGCCGCCGCGCAGTCGGCGATGGACGACTACGCGCGGCTCGGCGCCGGTGCGTGGCTGACGTACCGCGATCAGCGCGAGAGGCTCCGCGAGAAGCTCGCGACGCTGGTCGGCGCCGACGCTCCGGACGTCGCGCTCGTGCCCAGCACGAGCCAGGGGATCGTCGACCTCGCGCTGTGTTTCCCGTGGCAGCGCGGGGATCGAATTCTGCTGTTCGACGGCGAGTTTCCCGCGAACGTGACGCCGTGGCAGCGCGCCGCGGCGCTGTTCGGCGCCGAAATCCTCATGCACCGCGCGGAGGACTTCCGCACCGCGGAGGGCCTCGACCGCCTGCGCACGGAACTCGCGCGCGCGCCGGTGCGCCTCGTCGCCGTGAGCGCGGTGCAGTTCCAAACCGGACTTCGGATGCCGCTGCGCGCGATCGCGGACGCTTGCCACGCCGCGGGTGCCGAGCTCTTCGTCGACGCGATCCAGGCCGTCGGCGCGGTCCCGATCGACGTGCGCGCGCTCGACGTCGACTACCTGGTCGCCGGAAGCCACAAGTGGCTCATGGGCCCCGAGGGCTGCGGCCTCGCCTACGTGCGCCCTGATCGCATCGCGGCGCTCCGACCGGCCGTCGCGAGCTGGCTGAGCCACGAAGACCCCGCCACGTTCTTGTTCGAGGGCAAGGGGCACCTGCGATACGACCGGCCGATCCGCACGCGCGCCGACTTCCTCGAAGTCGGCGCGCAGAACACGGTCGGCTTCGCGGCGCTCGAGGCCTCGGTCGACCACCTCCTCGAGATCGGTGTCGCGCGCATCCACGCGCACGTGCAGGGGATCCTCGACCCGCTCGAGGAAGCGCTCGAAGCGGCCGGCTGCCGCAGCCTGCGCAGCTCGGACCCTGCGGCACGGTCGACGATTCTCAGCTGCGAACCGCCCGACGGACGAACGTGCCAGGAGATCTTCGAACACCTCGCTGGCAACGGCGTCTCGTGCGCGACGCCGGATGGGAACCTGCGGTTCTCTCCGCACTGGCCGAACGACGTCGGCCAGGTCGCCCACGTCATCGACGCCTGGCGCGCCATGCCGTGAGAGCGCGGCTCCTTGACGCTTTACCGAAACGGGGAAACCGCCCCCGCCAAGGGAACTGCGCGACAAAACCTGATTCGGCGGGCTACAATTCAGCGGTCAGTCTGCTCTCTCATCTCTGTACGACATCCGAGCCCCCCACCGATGAACAGAGTCATCCCGCTTGTCTGTGCTACCGCCCTAGCCGCGGTCAGCACGTTGGGCGCCCAAACCTGGGAACCCCTGACGCCCAACTACAGCAACCTTCGCGGCGCGAACTACATCCCGGTCTACACGGGACTGCGCGACATCATGCCTCTGGGCTACCAAGGCGTCGCATCCTCGACCGCGCTGTGGCGCTTTTACGGCCAGTCGACCACGCTTCAGGAAATCGACGCTCAGCTCGTCGCGATGAAGCAGATGGGCTGCAACTCGGTCCGCGTCTGGCTCTCGCACCCGGTGTGGTTCGAAGATCGCCTGTCGCCGTTCGGCAACCGGATGACGAACCGATTCGCCGAGTTCCTCGCGCGCTGCGCGACGCACAACATCTACGTGATGCCCGTGCTGTGGGACGCGCACTGCTACGGCTCGGATCCGTGCCTGGAGCCTGACTACAACGATCCGCTCGGCCTGATCCCCCCGCACCGCAACATCAGCCACTGGATCCCGAACCCCGGCCCGACCAAACTCGCCGAGTTCGCCGCGAGCGGCTGGACCCACCCCGACTTCGTCGACTACGTCACGGACATGGTCAACGTCGGCGCCGCCAGCGAAGCGACCGTGATGTGGGACGTGATGAACGAGCCCAAGATCATCACCGGCGACCCCAACAACCAGCTGGCGCTCTGCATCGAGACGATGAACCTCGTGGAGCAGCTCGACCCGTCGACGCCGATCACCGCGGGCTTCACGAGCGTCATCGACACGGATGCCGGCTCCGAATTGGTGCGCGCCGCTGCGTTCGACGTCATCTCGATCCACACGTACGGGTCGTTCTACGAGAACGTCCACAACTACGTGCAGTACGCCGCCGCGATCACGGATGGCTTCGGCACCGAGCTCAACAAGCCGGTCATCCTCACGGAGATCGGTCAGCCCGGTTGGGGCCAGTCCTACAAGGACACGGTCGGCTACGCGCGCGACATCGTGTGGGGCCCGCCGAGCGCCCCGACGCAGCACAACGGCATCGGCTTCTACTTGTTCCAGTCGATGATCGGCTGGGGCGGCGGCAACTCCCCCCACAAGGAGAAGCACGGCATCTTCTTCGAGGACTTCGAGGTGCGCGACATCGACGCGGCCCTCGCGGTGCAGCAGACGGCCCTCCAACAGGGCGTCGATCCGAGCACGCTCCAGTCGAGCTACGTCCAGAAGGACCCGTCGCACCCGCTGTTCTACGAGCAGCTACCGCTCCCGGACGGACACGACTTCGTGGACACCGTCCAAATGCTGACCCTGCCGTCGTGGTTCTACGCGACCCTGCCCGACGAGCAGGGCGAGGACTTCGCGGACATGATGGAGATCATCGGCTACGACGCCGCGGTCCTCGGAGAGGGTCCGAACCCGCAAGTGGACATCTCCTTCGACGACTTCCTGCTGCTGCTGCTCTGCGAAGAGGTCTACCGGACCGGCGAGCTGCCGGGTTTGACGCTGACCCTGGAGGAGCGCAACGCGGTCCTCGACGCCTGGCGTTACACCCTGGTCCCCTACGTGTCCGACCTGAACGGCCCGACTTCGCAAGAAGAGTAGATCGCGATCGCGATCGAAGACTCGTAACCTGGGTTTGCCACACGCCGTGGCGAACCCAGGTTTGATTTCGGGACCGTGAAAGAATACCTCGACCTCATGCGCCGCGTGCTCGAGCAGGGCGCGACCAAGGGCGACCGCACCGGCACCGGCACGCGCAGCGTGTTCGGCCACCAGATGCGATTCTCGCTCGAAGACGGCTTTCCGCTCGTCACGACCAAGAAGATCCACGTCAAGTCGATCCTGCACGAGCTGATCTGGTTCCTCCGAGGCGACACGAACATCTCCTACCTGAAGGAGAACGGCGTGTCGATCTGGGACGAGTGGGCCGACGACAACGGTGAGCTCGGTCCGGTCTACGGTGCGCAGTGGCGCTCGTGGCCGACTCCGGATGGTGGCCACATCGATCAGATCCACGACCTGCTCGAACAGCTACAGACCAATCCGAACTCGCGCCGTTTGATCGTCAGCGCTTGGAACGTCGGAGAGATCCCGCGCATGGCGCTGCCGCCGTGCCACGCGTTCTTCCAGTTCTACGTCGCGGACGGCAAGCTGTCGTGCCAGCTCTACCAGCGCAGCGCGGACATCTTCCTCGGCGTGCCGTTCAACATCGCGTCGTACGCGGCGCTGACGCACATGATCGCACAGGTGACCGGTCTCGGTCTCGGCGACTTCGTGCACACGTTCGGCGACGCACACCTCTACTCGAACCACCTCGAGCAGGCACGGACGCAGCTCGAACGTGAGCCGCGCCCGCTGCCGAAGCTCGTGCTCAACGCGGACGTGAAGTCGCTGTTCGACTTCCGGTTCGAGGACTTCGCGATCGAAGGCTACGACCCGCATCCGCACATCAAGGCTCCGGTGGCGGTGTGAGGGCGACCCGTTGAAGATCGCGATGATCTGGGCCATGGCGCGGAACCGCGTCATCGGCAGAGACGGCGACCTCCCGTGGCACATCCCGGAGGACCTGCGCCACTTCAAGCGCGCGACCAAGGGCTGCCCCATCGTCATGGGCCGCAAGACGTGGGAGTCGCTGCCCGGCGCGCTGCCGGGACGCCGCAACCTCGTCGTGTCGCGCCAGACGGGCTACGCCGCCGAGGGCGCCGAAGTGCTCCCGTCGCTGCGCGCGGCGCTGGACGCCGCCCGGGCCGGCGCCGAAGAACGCCTCTTCATCGTCGGTGGCGCCGGGATCTACGCGGAAGCGCTCGAGTTCGCGGACGAACTCTGGGTGACGTTCGTCGACGCGGAGGTCGAGGGCAACGTCGAGTTCCCGACCGAAGTGGACTTCGAGACGTGGAGCCTCAACGACGAGCAGACCTTCGAGGCCGGCGGCGAGTTCGGCAACGAATTCGCCGGACGGTTCGCGCGCTACTCGCGCCGGTAGGCGACCTCAGTCCCGAATCTCGCGGATCCGCAGGTTCCGATACTCGACGCCATCGCCGTGGTCTTGGAGCACGATGTGCCCCCTCTTCTGCGACGCGAACTCGGGCATCGTCTTGAACTTGCTGTCGGCGATCAGCGCCTTCCCGTCGTCGCTCGCGAGGTCGACGTCCACGACCTTCGCGCCGTTCAGCCAGTGCTGCACGTGCCATCCGCGCACGAGGATGCGCCCCGTGTTGAACTCGCCCGTCGGCTTCAGACGCTTCTTCTGCGGCATCACCTGGAGCGCGTAGAGCGCACCCGCGCCGTTGGTCCGGTCCGGCGTCAGGCCGTGCGCCCGGTCGTCGAGGATCTGGTATTCCGGCCCGGTCTCGTAGCTGTTCGATCGCGACTCGCTGACGCGGTAGATCACGCCGCTGTTCGCGCCCTTCTCGACCTTCCACTCGAAGCGCAGCTCGAAGTCGGCGAACTGATCGATCGTGATCAGGTCCCCGCCGCCGCCCTTGGCCTCGTGGACGATCGTGCCGTCACCGACATACCAACCCATCGACGGCAGCCTCGCGCGCTTGTAGCCACGCCACTGGTCCATGTCGTAGCCGTTGAACAGCGGGCGGAACCCGAGCTTGCGCTCGTCGGGCGAGACCCAGTTGAGCGGCAGGGGCGAGAGCGTCACGCGCCCGATCGCGGCCCACTCCGTGCCCCGACAGATCAGCCGGCGGAACTGCGGATCCGAATGTGACGTGCGACTCTGCGGAACCGCGGTCCACACGTGACCGAGCGTCGTGTGGAACACGCGACCCTCGCCATACTCGAGCACGACCGCGATCGGCTCTCGTCGACCGCTTCCACCGAAACTCGGGTCCGAGTACGCCGACAGCAACACGCGCAGCGGCACGTCTTGCAGGTGCATCAGGTGATGGTCGATCTCGTCGGGGTGCAGCTGCATCGACGGCATGCCCTTGGTGATCGGGTGGTAGTGATCGACCACATCGACGTCGAACCCATGGAAGCGACTGCTGCCCGTCCCGCGACGCCACCCGAGACCCGTCATCTTCTCGTATTCAACCCAGCCGGGAAACGCGTTGTTCGCCGCGTGCACGACGACGACACCCTTGCCCTTGCGCACGGCGTTCACGAAGTTCGTCTCCGCAGGCTCACCCCAGCGCGGGCCGTTGTAGTCGAGCACGAACGCGGAGTAGAGCGCCACGTTCTGCGGATCCTCGAGCGCGGACTTGGGGTCCGTCGTCATGTCGACCTCGAACCGACCGCACTCTTCGAGCATGCCCTTGAGTGACTTCGTCGTGAATCGATGGTCGTGGTTGTTCGCACCGCCGATCACCAGCACTTTCGGGTAAGGGCTCTGCGCGACCGCGGTCGCGACCAGCGAGAGAGCGAGGGCAATCGTGAATCGCATCGTCTTCGGGATCTGTCAGTGGAGAGGCTCGAGACCGGACAGGACGTCCATATCGCGCACGATATCCGCGAGCGTGTTCGTCGACACGGTTTGCGCGGCATCCGTGTAACTCATGCCAGGATCCGTGTGGGACTCGATGAGCAGGCCCTGCGCGCCGGCGGCGAGCGCGGCACGCGCCATCGGGCGCACGCGCTCACGCGTGCCGACACCGTGGGACGGATCCACGACGATCGGCAGGTGGCTGACACGACGCACGAGCGGCACGACGTTGAGGTCGAGCGTGTTGCGGGCGTGGTCGTTGAAGGTCCGCACGCCACGCTCGCAGAGGATCACCTCTTCGTTGCCGCCCGCGAGCAGATATTCGGCCGCCATCAGCCACTCCTCGAAGGTCGCGGCCAGGCCGCGCTTCAACAGGATCGGCTTGCGCACGCCGCCGAGCTTCTTCAGCAGCGAGAAGTTCTGCATGTTCCGCGTGCCGACCTGCAGCACGTCGACGTAGTCCTGCATCGGCTCGACCGACTCGGAGTCGAGCACCTCGGACACGATCGGCAGACCGAACTGCTCACGCACGCGACCGAGCGTCACGAGGGCTTCCTTGCCGAGCCCCTGGAAGCTGTAGGGACTCGTGCGCGGCTTGAACGCACCCGCCCGGAACATCGTCGCGCCCGCCGCCTTCGCGGCTTCGGCGATCGCGAGCGTGCGCGCTTCGGTCTCGACCGAGCACGGGCCGGCGATCACGACCGGCTTGGTGCCACCGATCTCGACGCCGCCAACGCGCACGACCGTGTTCTCGGGGTGCACCTCACGGCTGACGAGCTTGTACGGCTTGGTGACCGTGATGCACTCGAGAACCCCGGGCAGACGGATGAGCGGCCCGGGGTCGACCGGCCCCTTGTTGCCGGTGATGCAGATCGCGGTGCGGTTCTCACCGGGCACCGGCAGCGGCTTGTAACCGAGGCGGACGACCGCCTCTTCGACTTCGGTGCACTGCTCGTTGGTGCAGTCCTGGCGCAGGATGATGAGCATCGCGAGATCCTGGGGTTCGAGCGGGAATGCGGGGCGTCGGGCTAGGTGGCGGGGGCGGAGAGCATACGACAGGCCTCGCCGAACACGTCGACGATCTTCGCCGGGTCACCGGCCCCACCTTGCCACGCCGCATCGATCACGCGCGCGAGTTGGCTACCGACGACCGCGATCCGCCCGCCCGCGGCAAACGTGCGCCGCACGTGCTCGGGAGTCGACAGCCCGAAGCCCAGACAAATCGGTCGCTCGACCTGATCCCGCACGCGCTCGAGCAGCGCAAACTTCGCGTCGTCGTCCTGCACGGCGCCGGTGACCCCCTGGAGCCCCGCGAGGTAGAGGAACGCGTCCACGGCCGAATCGATCTCACGCAACCGTTCGGGATCGGTCCCGGGGCCGACGAGCTGCACCTCCCCGAGCCCCGTCTCGCGGCAGGCGGCGCGCAGCGGACCCGACTCCTCGAGCGGGATATCCGGCACGAGCAGACTCGACGCGCCCGCACCGACGACGCGCTCGCAAAACGCCCGATAGCCCGGCGCGTGGACCAAGTTACCGTAGACCAGTAGGTTCTTCGGCACGTCCGGAAGCGCCGCCGAAATCCGCGCGAGCACGTCGATCGCCTGCGGGGTCGAAACACCCGCCGCACGACTTCGGTCACACGCCGCCTGGATCGCCGGCCCGTCGGCGCAGGGATCGCTGTACGGCATGCCGAGTTCGAGCATCGTCGCGCCGTTCTGGACCGCGGCGCGAGCGAGCTCGACCGACAGATCGGGCGTCGGGTCGCCGAGCACGAGGAATGCCGCGAAGTGGTGCGGTCGTGCGGCGAACGCGGAGTGGAGGGACGCGAGAGTCACAGGGGGAGACTCGCGCACGCGGAGCCGGTTTTTCAACCCATTTCCCGCTCAGCGGTATCCCAAACGCGCATCGACACGATCGAGCGCGGCCTGCAGCGCCGAAGCAGACGCCGTCGGCACGTCGAGCTCGCACGCTTCCCCCTCCTTCGGCACCGCCCGAAGCACGGGCCGCCCGCCCCGGATCCGGACGCGCAGCTCGACGACGTCCTCGTAGCCCCGGTCCCAATCCACGCCCACGCCCCTCCAGCACATCCGAGACTCCCTCAGCGCGACGCGCGCGCCCTCCGACTCCAACACCAACTCGAACGGCGAAGGCTCGGGAGCTGCCTGCCCGGACGCTTCGCCAATGTCTCGCAAACGGCGCGCGAGGCTCGGGTGCGTCGAGCTTCGCTCTGCCGCGCTGGCCATCCGGCGGGGAAGGAAGTTCAGCTCGTGGACCCGTACGAGCGCGCGTGCGAGCGCCGTTCCGTCGCCGCACATCTCGACGGCCCGCCGGTCGCACACCGATTCACGATGCTTGCTCCCGAGTAGCAGCGGGAGCACGAGCGCGCCGGCGAACAGCGGCCACGCGACCACGAACAGTCGCCCCCACCCGGGCCGCAGCCACTCCGCGAGCGAGACCCCGAACGTGGCGAGGATGACCGCGACGGACGACAGCACCCACATCCGACGCGCGGAGACTGCCCCGCCCTCCTCGAGGTGCGCGAGTTCGTGCGCGTAGAGAGCCGCCGTCTCTTCGACTTCCAGCGAAGCGAGCAAGCGTCGCGTGAACAGAACGCTGCGCCGTGAACCGATCGGAATCGCGAGCGCATTGGCACTGCCACCACTCGCTCGGCCGAAATCACCGCACCGCGGCGGCTCACAGTGCGCCTGCGCCTCGACGTCGGTGAGGCGATCGCGGAGCGACCCTTTCGGCAGCGGCTGCGCCCCCAGGATCCTCCCCACCGAACCGGTCATCGCCCACACGACGAGCCCCGCGAACCCGACGATCGCCGCGCGCGTGTCCGTCGCATGGACGACATACGGCCAGATCAGCAGCACCATCGTGAACGCCCAGAACGCGACGAAGTAGCGGAGCATGTCCATCAACACGGAACGCAGCGGCGCGTCGTCGCGCTGCAGCGCGCGCATCAGCGGCACGTCGCCCAACGCCGTCGCCCACCCCATGCCGAAGACCGCGACGACGATCATCGGCAGGGCGTAGACGGCCTGCCGACGCTCGACGAAGAATATGCACCCCAGCCCGGCGACGAGCGCAGCGATCCCGCCGATGTATGCGTGCACCTCGCGGTGTCGCTGCACGCGCTCCGCGAGCAGCGCGACATCGTCGGCGAAGCGCGCGAGTCGGCGCCCCCGCCAGATCGTCACGCCGAAGACCGTGACCCCGAGCCCGGCGAGGAGCAACGCACCCCACCCGAGTCCACTCATCGGAGCCCGACCATCAGGCGTGGTCGCGGAAGTACATGTCGAGATCCTTGTCGCCGCGACCGGACATGTTGATCAGCAGCGAGGCGCCTTCGGGCAGCCAACCCCGTTCGACGGCCTGTGCCGCGAACGCGATCGCGTGTGCCGTTTCGAACGCGGGCACGATGCCCTCCGTACGCGAGAGCGAACGAAACGCCTCGATCGACGCCGTGTCATCGACCGCGACATACTGCACTCGCCCGCTGTCTCGCAGCGATGCGTGCTGGGGTCCGACGCCGGGATAGTCCAGACCAGCCGCCACGCTGTGGCTGTGCTTGATCTGACCATCATCGTCTTGCAACACGTAGGTGCGTGCTCCGTGCAGCAATCCGGGCGTGCCCTTCCCGAGGGTCGCGCCGTGCCGATTCGTGTGGGTTCCCCCACCGGCCGGTTCGACACCGAAGATCTTGACCGACTCCTGATCCAGGAACCCCGTGAACAATCCGATCGCGTTGCTGCCACCACCGACGCACGCAGCGATCGCGTCGGGAAGGCGACCGCCGTACATCTCCGCGAACTGCGCGCGCGACTCACAGCCGATGACCGCCTGCAGGTCTCGCACGAGCGACGGGAACGGATCGGGACCGCAGACGGTACCGAGCAGGTAGTGCGTATCGCCGAGAGATTCGGCCCAATCGCGCAGGGCTTCGTTGATCGCGTCCTTCAGCGTCGCGGAGCCGCTCTCCACGCGTTCGACGCGCGCACCACACAGCTCCATGCGCTGCACGTTGACGGCCTGACGCTCGGCGTCGCGCGCGCCCATGTAGATCACGGTCTCGAAACCGTACCGCGCCCCCGCCATCGCGGTCGCGACGCCGTGCTGGCCCGCGCCGGTCTCGGCGATCAGCCGCGTCTTGCCCATGCGTCGCGCGAGCAGCGCCTGACCGACGACGTTGTTGGTCTTGTGCGCTCCGCCGTGCAGCAGATCCTCGCGTTTGAGCACGACATCGAGTCGCGCTTCAGTGGAGAAGTGTGGCACGCGCGTCAGCGGGGTCGGACGACCGGCCCACTCCGCGAGTTCCGCTTGGAACTCGGCCAGGAACGGCTCGGAGAATAGGATCTCACGATGGGCGTCGGCGAGCTCGGTGAGCGCCGGCATCAGCAGCTCGGAAACGAACCGCCCGCCGTAGTCGCCGAAGCCGCCGCACTGCGGCGCGTTGTCGATCTGGGTCACGATGCACTCCTGATGGCGTCGAACAGCCGCTCGAGCGCCATCGGATCCTTGAGCCCGGGGTCGCTCTCGATGCCGCTCGACACGTCGATGCCGTACGGATGATAGCGAAGTAGGTCGCGGACGTTGTCGGGTCCAATACCCCCCGCGACGTAGACGTGCGCGGGGCACCCGTCTGCGAGCAGGTTCCAGTCGAACGAGCGGCCCGTACCGCCGCGGCCACAGTCGAGCACGCCGGGCCGATCCACAGTCGGCGCGGGCTCGAACGAGGGCAGTCTCGCGGCCGCCGGGTCCAGCGACCACACGGGGTGCACGACCAGGCCAAATTGCTCGGCCCGCTCGAGCTCGGCAGCAGAGGCCCCGTGCAGCTGCACTCGTTCGACGCCGGCAGCGCGTGCCGCGGTCACGACCTCGTCCGTCGACTGCCCGCGGAACACGGCCACGACGCCCGTTCGTTCGCCGATCGCCGCACGGATCGCGACGGCCTCGTCGACAGTCGCGCAGCGCGGAGAATCCGGCGCCAACACACAGCCGATCCAAGTCGCGCCCAGATCCACGGCTCGCACCGCGTCCTCGACGCGCCGGACACCACAGACCTTGACGAGGGTCATGCCCCGCCGACCCCGCGGACGAACGCCGCCGGATCGTCAGCCTGCATCAGCGCGGTCCCGACGAGCACGGCGTCCGCGATGCCGCGCACCGGCTCGACCGAGGCGACTTCGATGTAGCCACTCTCGGCGATCGCGATCCGGTCGTCGGGCACGCGCGCGAGAAGCTCCGGCGCGTTGCCGAGATCGATTTCCAGCGAGGCGAGGTCTCGGTTGTTCACCCCGATCACGGCGTCGGGGACGGCGAGCGCCCGATCGACTTCCGAAGCATCGTGGCATTCGATCAGCGGGGTCAGCGCGAAATCGGCGCAGGCCGCGGCGAGCTCGTGTAGATGCTCGTCGTCGAGACAGCGCACGATCAGCAAGACGGCGGACGCGCCGATCTCGGCGGCGCGTCGCACCTGCCGCACGTCGACGACGAAGTCCTTCATCAGCAGCGGAAGGTCCACGGTCGCCGCGGCCCGGATCAAGTCATCCTCGCTGCCGCTGAATCGCGATGGCTCGGTCAGCACGGAAACCGCGGCCGCGCCGGCGTCGCGATAGCCGCGCACGCGCGTTTCCACGTCGGCGTCCGGCGCGATGCCGCCCTTGCTCGGGCTCGAGCGCTTGAACTCCGCGACGACGGACATGCGTTCTCGTCCGCGCAGCGCGTCCCGAAAGCTCGCGCGCGAGCAGCGAACGCGCTCCCCGTCCTTCGGCAGGGCAGCCGCACGCAACCGCGCCGCCGCGACCAGTTCGTCGAGTACGCTCATCGGTCAGCGCTGCTTGCTCGACTCGATGTAGCGATCGAGGACCCGCAGAGCCGCGCCGCTTGTCATGCAGTCGCGCGCCTTGCCGACGCCTTCGCGGAGATCGCCGGCGATCCCCGCGACCTCGAGCGCCGCCGCCGCGTTGATCGCCACGACGTCGCTACGCGGTCCCGCGGCGCCGGACAACGCCTGGCCGAGCTGCTCGGCGTTGGCCGTTGCATCGCCGGCTCCGGCGAGATCCTCGATCGGCGCCGCGTCGATGCCGACGTCGGCCGGATCGATCGTGATCGGCTCGATCTTGTCGTCGCGCAATCGATGCCCACGCGTCACCGCGTGCAGCCCGATTTCGTCGAGCCCGTCGCAGTGCACGACGAGCGCGCTGCGGCTGCCGAGTTCGCGCAGCGCCTCGGCCATCACATGCGTCGCGTCCGGGTCGTAGACACCGAGCAGCTGATGCTCGGCGAGCGCGGGGTTGGCGAGTGGACCGAGCACGTTGAACAGCGTGCGCACCCCGAGGCTGCGCCGCACGGGTGCGACGTGCGCCATCGCCGGGTGGAACGACGGCGCGAATAGAAACACGAACCCACAGGCGTCGAGCAGCTCGCGCGCGCGGTCCGCGCCGAGATCGAGCGAGCAGCCCGCGGCCTCGAGAACATCGGCGCTGCCGACCGGCGACGACACGCCGCGGTTGCCGTGCTTCGCGACCGCGCCGCCGGCGGCGGCCACGACGAACGCCGCGGCCGTCGAAATGTTGAACGTCCCGGCCCCGTCGCCGCCCGTGCCGCAGGTATCGATCAGCGGGCGCACGTTCGGGTGGATCGCGATGCGGTGTGCCCGCAGAGCCCGCGCTGCAGCCGCGAGAAGCGACGCCTGTAACGGCTGCGTCGCGAGCGCGACGAGCAGACCCGCGACCTGCACGGGCTCGGCGTCGCCCTGCATGATGGTGTGTAGAGCGTCCTCGAGCGCGGTCGGCTCGATGCCGTCACCTGCGAGGGCGCTGCGAATCAGTTGGGGAATGGTGGTGGTCATCCGGGAATCTCCACGTCCTTCCGACCGCGCCTCGCACAGGCTTCGCGCAACAGGCGTAGGAGCAGCTTGGATCCGATCGGAGTGAGGAAGGACTCGGGGTGGAACTGTAGTCCGATCTGCGGCAGCTCGACATGCCGCATCGCCATCGTGATGCAAGTTCCCGCGTGCTCCGTCGTCGCGATCACGCGCAGCTCCGGCGGCAGATTCGTCACGACCAGACTGTGGTACCGCGCCGCCGGAAACGGATCGGGCAAACCCTCGAGCAACGGGTCGTCGCCGAGCCGCACCTGGCACGCGCGGCCGTGGACGGGCTCCGGCCCGCGCTCGACCTGCGCGCCCGCGGCGAGACCGATCGCCTGGTGGCCCAAGCACACGCCGAGCACCGGCACCTGTGGCCGCGTGCCGAGCCAGGCCATCGTCGTCTCGGCTTCGCTCGGGTGACCCGGCCCGGGTGACAGCAGCACGAGATCGGGATCGAATGCGGTCATACGCTCCTCGAGCTGCGCGAGCGAGAGATCCGAGCGATACGTCTCCAGCTCGACGCCGAGCCGCAGGAACTGCTCGGCGAGGATGAACACGAAACTGTCGCGGTGATCGACGACGAGGATGCGGGGTGCGCTGCTCATGACGCGGCCTCCGCCATCGCGATCGCCTGGCGGCACGCGACCGACTTGTGCTCGGTCTCGGCGAGCTCCCGTTCGGGGATGCTGTCCCAGACGACACCCGCACCGGCGCGCGTCACGTAGCTCCCGTTCCGGTAGCGCAGCGAACGGATCACGATGCAGCTGTCGAAGCGTCCGTCTTGCAGCAAGTAGCCGGCAGCGCCACCGTAGTAGCCACGCGCGTGCGGCTCGAGTCCACGCACCAGCTCCATCGCCTTCGGCTTGGGCGCCCCGGTCAGAGTCCCCATGTTCGCAGCCGCGCGATACGCGTGCAGCGCGTCGAGATCGTCGCGCAGGTCACCCTGCACGCGACTGACGAGATGCTGCACGTGGCTGTACTTCTCGACGACGAACTGCTGCGTCACCCGGGTCGTGCCCGGCTGGCTGACGCGGGCGATGTCATTGCGCGCGAGATCGAGCAGCATCGCGTGCTCGGCCTGCTCCTTGTCGTCGAGCAGGAGACTCAGAGCCAGGCGGGCGTCGGTGTCCGGATCGATCCCGCCGTCTGCGGCGAATCCTCGCGGAACGGTCCCCGCGATCGGGCGGATCTCGACGACCCGGTCTTCGACCCGCAAGAACGTCTCCGGCGACGCCCCGAACAGCACGCCGTCGCCGAGGTCCAAATGGAACATGTAGGGCGACGGGTTGCGCTGCCGCAACGCGCCGTAGACGTCGAGCGTGTCGGCCCCACTGTCGATCTGCAACCCGCGCGAAACGACCGCCTGAAAGATGTCGCCCGCGCCGATGTGTTCGCGCAGCGTGCGCACGGCGTTCAGGAACTCGGCGTCCTCGACATCGGGCGTCGCGTCGACAGGCGCCACGTCGGCGGGATACTGTTGATCCTCGGCCGCACTCTTCGCGAGCTCGACGGCCGCCGAGTGCCGCGCGCGCGCGACCGCCGCCGCCTCCCACGGCATGCCGCGCGTGATGACGTGCACCTGACCGGCGCGGTGGTCGAACACGACCACGTCCCCAACGACGACGAACGACGCGTCCCGTTCGTCGGCGGGATCGGGCTTCCGCGGCGGGAGCGGCTCGAAGCGATCGACGATCTCGTAGCCGAACGCACCGACGACGCCGGGAGGAAACGGCACCTCCGTGTGGTCCGCGATCAGGCCAGCCGCGGCACGCACCGCGTCGAGCGTCGGCTCGGGCTCACGCAGCGCAGCGGCGGACTCGAGCGCACCGGCCGTCGCCGACGCCGCGGACTCGACCCGCGCCCGCAACTCGTCGACCAACGGCTCGATCCCATCGCACAGCGGCGCGACGCTGGCCTGCCCACGGGCGTCGACCCCGAGTCGCACGAGCGCTCGGATGACGAGGATCGATTGCCGCGGCGTGCCCCTGTCCCCGAGCAGATCGGCCGACTCCAGCAGCGCGAGACCCTCCCGGCCTTCCCCTCGAAGCCGCCGCAGGAGCCCGAGCGGAGACGTGCCGGCAGACAGCGGCAACACGTCGTGCTCCGTGCGTGCGATCGCGAATGGTGGGCCGAAGGGCGGTTGTCGCATGCACGTGTCTTACCCATTCTCACGTCCCAGCCGAACCTGGGATTCGGACAGGGTGCGTGTCTGAGGTGGATTCACCCGCGCCATCGAATCGACGCGCGTCACGGTCTCGGAATCGGACACGCCCACCGCCGTCCGATCTCAATCCCAGGATCGAGAACCCGCCGCCGAAACGCCGAGTGACGCAATCCGCGACAAAATCGGCAACCGCCTTCCGCACGGGCCACTCGACGCAATGTGGGAACACTCAACGGCAGCGGCACGGCAGTTGCGAACTGCGGCACCGCGCCGCACGCACACGGGGGACGAAAGGGGAACGCGATGAAGACTGGAATGAAAGCGACTGTCTTGCTCGCCACGAGCATGTTGCTGACTGCCTGCGACACCGGATGGTAAAAGGCCGAACAGTCACGGGTCCTCGAGCTGAGTCGCCACGAGCAGGAGACGATCGCCGACGTCGAACGGGAATCCAAGAAGGGCGTTCGGAAGCGGATCCGCGACGACTACCGCGACGCGCACGCACAAGCGACCTTCCTGGCCAACCTCGCGCTGCTCGAGTCGAACCTGGAGATGGTCCTGGACGAGCCGTCGCAACGTCACCACGCCTGGACCGAGGCCCCGCGGTGGGTCACCCACATCGGCAGCACCACGAAGCGCCGCACGACGGAGCACCGCGCGACGGACGTCGAAGTCTGGGGCGAGTGGGAACACCGCCTCTACGTCACGCTCGACGACGGCACGCTGTTCCAGCTCGAGAAGCCGCCGGCGTTCGATCTCGGTGGCAAGGACGTGATCCTGCTCAAGCACCGCAGCGTCCCGAGCGGCTTCGACTACTTCCTCGTCCCGGTTGATCGCCCGGAGACCCGCACGGCGATCAGGTTCGTGCGCGCCGGTGTCACGCTCGCGCAGCCGCCGCTCAAGCAGGAGCGCTACTCGAGCCCCGTCTCGCTGCTACGCGGCAAGTAGTCCCTCAGTCGTTCAGCAGCGCCTCGTCGATCACGCGCTGCACGACCAGCTCGGCCGCGAAGTCCTGGCCGGCATCGTTCCAGTGGTTGTCGGGCGGTAGGTAGTAGAGGCTCTCCGGGCCCCGCTCGAGGAACGACTCGAACAGGTTCACGCAGGGCACGCCGTGGGCCTGCGCCCCTTCGGCGATCCGGCCCGTGAGCCGCGACGGCACGTAGTCCGGATACTTCGTGGTATCGACGACCGCACCGTGCGAGACACCGCAGAGATCCGCGGGCGACGGAACCGCGACGACGAGGAGTGGCACGCCGGCCTGCGCCGCGACATCCCGCATGCCACCGAGCACCGCGCGCATCAATCGAACCTTGTAGCGCGCCGAGTCTCCCTCCGGCTCGACCGCGACGTCGGTGTCATAGTGGTCCTCGAAGAGCGACCGCACTTCCGGGTTGTCCTGCTCGATGTAACTCCGGTACTCGGCGCGACTGACGGGCAGCCACTGGTCGATGAACGCGACCGCCGCCTGCTCGAGCTGCTCGGGCGTCGCGGCGGCCATCGCGTCCGCCGCCTTGGTCGCCTTGCGCGCCCGGCCGTAGCGCTTCAAGACCCGGTAGATCGCCGTCGAACTCAGCGCCTCGTCGAACTTCGATCGAAGGTGCGACGAGATGCGAAACTCGTGCGGCAGGAGCCCCCCGTCGTCGTCGACGCGGAACATCTTGTTGCGCATGAGGTCGCCAAAGTCGTTGTCGGCAAAGACGACGACGATCGCGAGATCGGCCTCGAGGCCGGACAGCTCGCGCTCCATGCGCTTGAGACACTGGTCCGGCCCGTATGCGACGACGCCGGCGTTGATCGCTTCCACCGGCTCGCCAAGCGCGGTGCCGAGATGTCGCTCGACGCGCTCCGCAAAAGTCTTGTCGAGCTCGGCGAACTCCGCCATCACGAACGAATCCCCGAACACGACGACCCGCTTGGCCTCACCCTTGGGCCGCAGCTCGCTGCCCCGGTAGCCGTCGGAGTTGACCCGGACCAGGACCCTGTGCCCCCCGTTGGTCGGATGGTGCGCGAAGTACTTCGACGTGCCCGGCACCAGCCGGTGCAACACCTCCTCGTCGAGCCGGTAGATCTGCGTGACGTAGGGCGCGAAGAACACGCGCAGCGCGACCTCCGCGAGCAGGATCGCGGCGACCGTCGAAGCCAGCAGGATCAGGAGCTTCTTCTTCATGGGAGGGCGTCCGTGCAGGCTAGCCTGGATCCGTCGTGACGGTCTACGATTCCGTGGTGATCCGAGTCGCCACCACCGTCCTTCTCAGCTCCGCGATCGCCACAGCCCAGGGCGACCGTCCGGCCGGAGCCCCCTTCGCATCGCGCAGTCCGGTCCTCGGTCAGAACGGCATGGCCGCGACGAGCCACCCGCTCGCGTCGCAGATCGCGATCGACATCCTGAAGGCCGGCGGATCCGCGGTGGACGCAGCGATCGCCGCGAACGCCGCAATCGGGCTCTTCGAACCGACCGGCAACGGCATCGGCGGCGATCTGTTCGCGATCGTCTGGGATCCGATGACGAAACGCGTGCACGGCCTCAACGCGAGCGGTCGCGCGGCGCGCGGCCTCAGCTTCGCGCAGTTCCAGGCACGCTGCGGCGACCGACCCAAGATCCCCGCGTTCGGACCGCTACCGGTGACCGTCCCCGGCTGCGTCAGCGGCTGGGACGAGCTGCACCGCAAGTTCGGCAAGCTGCCGTTCGCGGATCTGATGAAACCAGCGATCCGCTACGCGAACGACGGATTCCCGGTCACCGAGATCATCGCCTACTACTGGGAAATGAACCTGCGTCGCTTCGACGCACATCGCGCCGACATCACCGAGCTCGACAACCTCCTGCACACGTTCGCCAAGGGGGGCCGCGCGCCGCGCCACGGCGAAGTGTTCCGCAACCCGGACCTCGGCCGAACGCTCGCGATACTCGCGAAGGAAGGACCGCGCGCGTTCTACGAGGGCGACCTCGCCACGACGATGGCCGCGTATTGCAAGCGTGTCGGCTGCCCGCTGCGCCGGGAGGACTTCGTGACGCACGGCGCGGAGTGGGTCGAACCGGTCTCGGTCGACTACCGCGGCCACCGGGTCTGGGAACTGCCGCCGAACGGCCAGGGCATCGCCGCACTCCAGATGCTCACAATCCTCGAGGGATACGACCTGCGCGCGCTCGGCCACAACTCGATCGAGTACCTCCACCTCCACACCGAAGCGAAGAAGCTCGCGTTCGCGGACCGCGCGCGGTTCTACGCCGACCCCGTGTTCGCCGAGATCCCGATCGAGGGCCTGCTGTCCAGGAGCTACGCGGACGAGCGTCGCAAGCAGATCGGCGAGCGCGCCGCGCGGTCGGTCGACCCTGGCAACCCGGCCCTGCACGACGGCGACACGATCTACCTGACCGTCGCGGACAAGGACGGGATGATGGTCTCACTGATCCAGAGCAACTACTTCGGCATGGGCTCCGGCCTGATGCCCGACGGCCTCGGGTTCGTGCTCCAGGATCGGGGCGCGCTGTTCTCGCTGGATCCCGAGCATCCGAACGCGTATGCGCCCGGCAAGCGCCCCTTCCACACGATCATCCCGGCCTTCGTCTCCAAGGGCGGAGAGCCATTCCTGAGCTTCGGGGTCATGGGCGGCGCGATGCAGCCCCAAGGCCACGTGCAGATCCTCTGCAACCTGATCGACTTCCGCATGAACCTGCAGGCGGCCGGGGATGCCGCGCGGTATCGGCACACGGGGAGCACCCAGCCGGACGGTGGCCCGCCGATGTCGAACGGTGGGACGCTGGCGCTGGAGTCGGGGATCGGGCTCGACGTGCGTGCGGCGCTGGAGAAGCGGGGCCATCGGGTGACGGTGAGCGGCTCGTTTGGCGGGTATCAGGCGGTGCTTTGGGATGCGACGAATCGGGTGTACCACGGCGCGAGCGAGATGCGGAAGGACGGGACGGCGATCGGATACTGAGCGGGCGCGCGCAGGCGGGCACGTTCGGGCACGGGCACGGGCAAGACCGGGCCCGTCGCATGCCCGTGCCCGTGCCGTCTGCCCGTGCCCGAACGTGCACGAAAAACTGCACACGCCAGACCCCGGTGTCCGATAAACCCACATTCCGTCATGCAGGCTCTCGCTCCCTACATCGAAATCGCCAGGATCGACCACTGGTTCAAGAACCTGTTCATGGTCCTCGGCATTCTCCTCGCCGTGTTCCACGATCCGGAACTCGCGACGGAGTGGAGTTCTGTCACGAACATCCTGATTGGGGTATTCGCGACCTGCATCGTCGCGTCGAGCAACTACGTCATCAACGAACTCCTCGACGCGCCGACGGACCGAGAGCAC
Organism: Planctomycetota bacterium; assembly: GCA_028281765.1. Taxonomy (GTDB): domain Bacteria; phylum Planctomycetota; class UBA1135; order UBA1135; family UBA2386; genus JANQJF01. The sequence goes on from JANQJF010000032.1 coordinate 31,397, forward strand.
CCGACGAAGAAGAACCGCCCGATTCCGAGCGGTCGGTGCAAGTCGCACCTCGTCATCGTCGAGTGGCTTCTGCTCGGCGCGGCTGGCAACGGCATCGCGTTCTGGCTGAACACGCCGTTCGGCTTCTCGGCACTGGCCCTGTGGGTGATGGGCGTCATCTACAACGTCAAGCCGCTGCGCTCGAAGGAGTTGCCGTACCTCGACGTCATCAGCGAGTCGATCAACAACCCGCTGCGCCTGCTGCTCGGCTGGTACGCGCTCGTGCCGGACCTGTTCCCGCCGACGAGCTTGCTGCTCTCCTACTGGATGATCGGCGCCTACTTCATGGCGATGAAGCGCCTCGCGGAGTATCGCTTCATCGGCGACCCCGCCGTGGCCGCGAGCTACCGCCGCTCGTTCGCACACTACGACGAGTCGCGCCTGCTCGTCAGCATCATGTTCTACGCGACGCTGTGCGCGTTCTTCGGCAGCATCTTCATGGTGCGCTACAAGATCGAGCTAATCCTGTTCATGCCGTTCGTCGCGGGTTTCTGCGCCTACTACATGAAGCTCGGACTCAAGCCGAACAGTCCCGTGCAGAATCCGGAGCACCTCTACAAGGAGAAGGGCTTCGTGACGTACGGGATCTTGTCGTTCGTGCTGTTCGTGCTCCTGATGTTCGGCCGCGTCGACGCGCTGCACGAGCTGTTCGAAGTGATGCCGTCGAACGCCCCGGTCTGGTGGATCTGGTAGACGATCCGGGTCAGCGGGCTCAGTCGCGTAAGAACACGTCCGCGACCGACTTCGCCATCAGGCCGTAGCCGAGGTCAGAACAGTGGGACTCGTCCTCGCAGAACAGGTCCTCTCGAGCCGTGCTCTTCATCGCTTCGAAGAACGCCGATTGAGTCTCGACGAAGTTGACCTTCGCCGTGCTCGCCGCAAGCTGCATCGCCTGCGCGTGCCGCGCCGGATGCTGCGGGTACCCGACCAACGTGACCTCGGCACCGTACTTGCGGCAGCGCTCGATGATCTGCACGACGTTCGCGCTGAGATCGGCGACGATCTTCTCCTTGTCGTCCGATCGGGACTCCGCAGCGCCTTCGACGACCGCGAGGAGCGCACGGCGCTGCTCTTCGCTCCATTCCAGACGAGACATCACCGCGTCCAGGTGCGGACCAGCGTCGACGCGTGACAGCCGCATCGTGGACAGGAATTGCTTGCCCCGGCCGTCGAACGCGAAGGCGCGCGCGGCGTCCTCGACGATCAGAGCCGGATCCTGCTGCTCACCCTTCCGGATGTCCGCGCGGAGCCTCAACGCACGACCGCGCTGGGAGTCCGACCGACTCGCTGCGAGCGCGCGGTCTACGGCCGCCATCGCTTCGTCGAAGAGCGACTTGCGGCGGCTCGACCAGGCGTACTGATACTGCACTCGGAAGCTGTCCTCGAACGAAGCCGAGTGACGCGCACACCAAGCATGGAGTTCGTCGATGACCCCGAGGGCGCGATAGGCTGAGACGATCGCCTCCGCGCGGCCGATCGCGTTGCCGTCATCGCTCGCTTCGAGGAGATCCGCGAGGACTTGCCTTGCCTCGTCCTGTCGCCCGGCCTGCACCAACGCGGTGGCACGCCGATCCTCGATCAGGAAGAACTGGTACGGCCGAGTCGAGATCGACTGGGCCTCGTCGTACAACGCCAGCGCATCGGCGTGGCGTCGCTCGCGCATCGCGGCGCGCGCCTCCTGCATGATCGTCCCGAAGTCCCGATCGACGGTCTCCGGCTCCGGGGTCCCGGGTTCGTCGACGACGGCGATCAGCACCACGTCGGGATGGTTCCCCTCGGCGGTCAGCTCCAGGCGATCCTCGTGCTCGACGATGGTGTACGGCACGGGATCGGCCCCGATCCCCATCCGGAACCGGCCGTCCTCGCCCATCGACCAGGCGCCCCGCATCGGTCCGGCAACGAGGACGCCGTTGGACTGCAGTCGGATCTCACCACCCTGCGCAGTCTGCCACGTGGTGGTGACGAGACGCTGTCGGAGCTTCCCCGCCCCGGGCGTCGGCTTCTCACCGGCGGGCTCGGCGCCCGGTCCGACTCCGGCGCCGGCCCCCGACGTCACGCGGTCGTACAGCCACACCGCGAGGTGCCCGACGCGGAACCGGAACTTGTACGAGGAAGCACCGCCCGAGCGCGGCGCCTCGAGATCCGCCGCGGCGACCGGAGGCAATTCGACCTTCTCGACGCCACGCCAGAGGTCGTTCACGCCGACGAGCACGAAGACGTGCTCGGGCCGCCAGGTCTTGAGGTCCGCGTCGAGACGTCGCAACACGTCGGCCGTGTGCTGACCGGGATAGCCGCAGTTGGCGATCGAAACCTCGCCGCCGGATCGCTCGGTCAGTTCGCGCCCCAGCTGCGCCGGATAGGGGCCGTTCGCGTCGCTCGAACCGATGCCGTACGTGAACGAATCCCCCACCGCGAGCATCACCCGCCCGTCGGTCGCGATGTCGTTGTCGCGCGCGAACGCGAGCCAGACCACGACCGACCCGACCTGCAGGATGACCTCCAGCATGAGGAGGGTGATCAGTGCCTGGAGCAGAAGCCGGCGGGCGCGCATGGTGGTGAAGGATAGGCCACAGCCATGCGCCCGCAAGCCACCGCCGTGGATCCGCGGCTCGGCACTCGCCCCCCCGCGCCGGAGCGCCCGTGCGAGCGCTACTTCGTCAACGCGAAGACCGACCAGCCCGACGACTCGGTGAACTCTCGAACCGACAGACACCAGATTGCGAGCTTCTTGTTCGCGAGGCTTCCGCTTCGTCGCACGCTCACGCGAGACGGCGTCGCGCCGGAACCCCGCACCCCGACGACCTCGATGGGCATCTGGAAACGGTGCGCGAGATGATCCCCGAGGCCGCAGCCATCCGCGTGCATGTCGCCGCCAGCCTGGAACACGAGGCAGTGACTGTCGCCGAAGAGCAGGATCGGGCTTTCCTTCGACGAGACCGGCGGCTTGCCATTCTGGTCTTCGATGCGAGTCGCGGCGACCTTCTCCTGCGGCTCCTTCTGCCCGAGAAGGGTGCGCATGTCGCCGACGAACTCGAGGTCCTTGGCGACCGCGCGATACTCGATCTTCGGGGCGCTGGTCCTCCACTCCTTGTCGCCGACGTGCTCCAGGATCGCCGCGGCGACGGCCTTGCACGCCGCGGGCGACCAGTGCGTGTCGGACGCGCAGTGCGCGCGGGACCCGGGCTTCTTCGCGAGCGCGCGCAGCGTGCCGCCGATGTCGAGCACCGGGACCCCCGCCTCGCGGAGCTTCGCATAAAAGCCCTCGTGATAGACGTCGACGCGTCCCTTGCACGTCGGCGCGCCCGGCACGATGCCGTCGGTTGTCGTGATCTTCGCGGGCACCGGCACGAATACCCAATCGATCCCGGCCGCCTTCATCTGCTCGTGCACGTCGAGGATCGCTGGCAGCGGATCGCGACGGTCGGGCTTGGCCGTCTTGTTCGCCTTCTGGGCGTCGTCCCCCCAGAACGGTCCCGCACCCATCGAGCGCAGCTCGGACACGAACAGCAGCTCGCCGTCTTTCCCTTCGATCACCGGCTTGTCGCCGGCTTCGGCGGCGAGCTTCTTCGCGTGCGCCAGGAATTCCGAGGGGGTGCCCTCACGGGCGGGTTCTTCGCCGTTGCACGCAACGAGTGCGAGCGCGGCTGTAGCAATCGAGAGTTTGGTCATTCACGCGGTGCCCCGAACCACGGGGCCAAATCGAGAAGCTCGACGTCGTCGAGTTCCTCGCGGTTGTAGCCGCCGTACTTCGCCTCCACAACCTCCCAGGGGACGAGGTCGAGCGTGACTTCGGCGCCGTCACCCCAACGCGCGGCGTCAGTCCAGACGTTGTCGCGCATGCCCCAGACGAAGACGAGCGCGCGGCCCGCGTCGAACTCGCCCTCGACGACCTGGACCTCGCGTAGCTCGATCGCGATCAGGCAATCCTTGTAGGGAACACTGCCCGGTCGCGGCGGCGACGCCCGCTGCGCGACCCTGCCGCGCAGCGTGACGCGACCGCGTTCGGGCAACGGGTCGTCCTGCTTCACTTCGGGCAAGTCGATCATGCGCCAGTCGCCGACCGCGAGTTCGCGTGCGGCGAATTGCCAGACGACGACCTTCTTGCCCTTCAGGCGGTCGCGGCCGCGGCGCATCTGATCGCGGAGTTCTTGCCGCGTGCGGAACGCGCCGTTGTCGTTGATCGAGATGCGATCCACGGGGCGTTGGAGGTGGAAGCTCAGCTGCTCGACGAAGCCGGCGTGCTCGCCCCAGCCCATGCCTTTCAGGGAGTAGATGTTCGAGAAGCTGTCGCCGAGGACGAGGATTTCGGCGTTCGGGTCGGGCTGCCAGGGCGTGCCGTCGGAGTTACGGACAGGGCGGATCGACACCGACTCGACTTCGAAGTGAGCCTGGCCCTCGGGGAGGCGCAGCATCTTTGCGATGTCGCCCAGGTTGCGCACGTCTTCCGCCCCACGTGCGTACTCGACCTCCCCTTCCGCCGACATGAGCCCGCGCACTTCCACCGCCACGAGCTCCGTGATGCGATCCATCCACTCTGGGACCCAGTGCGTGTCCGTCCGCAAGAAACCGCCGGCTCTGGCAAGCCGGTCACCGACGACCATCACTCCCGCCTCGACCACGCGTCGGCGCCATGAGTCGTAGGAGGGATTGAATCCGGCAGCAATGCCATCCGGTGCCTTGCCACCCGAAGTCACTCGATCCGCGACTGCGGATTCGGGTTTCACCGGCGTCGGCACGAGTATCAACGTGATATCGCGACGCCTCAGCTGCTCCGAGAAGTCGAGGATCGCGCGCCCCGGATCGGGTTGCGGCGGCGTCTCCCAAGACTTCCCGCCGAGCGCACGCCGCCTCAGCACGGAAGGCTCCAAGAACCCTGGCCCCGTCACGTAGTCGACGCCCGGCCGGTAGAACAGCCATTCACCGTCGACGTACGCCTTCTCGTTGCCGACGCCGAGCCCGAGGAGCACGTTCTGCACGCGCGGCAACAGCCAGTTCCCCACCACTGACTCGTCGTCGAGTTCACGCTCGAACGCGACGAAGTTCTTCTCTGTCGGCTCGAGTGCGAACACGTTCCACGCCTTCGGGGCGCCAGTCTCACGGATCTCGTGCACGTGCTGGATCACCGGCACGCTGACGATCACGAGCAAGAACACGACCAACATCCCCCACGCGACGCGCGGCTCGACGTCGGTCTGACCGAGTTCGATCGCCGCGACTTGTTCGCGCGTCATGCCGGGTTTGGTCGTGGATTCGGACATCAGAAGATGAAGTAGATGAACGGATTGTAGGCCTGCGTGAACAGGATCACGACCGACAGCAGAAGCAGCCCGAGCGACGTGAGCGCCTTCGGCATCGTGATCTGTCGGGTCCAGTCCCAAGTCTGCGGCGCGAAGAACGCGATCCCCGCCGCCAGCGCGAATGAACCCAGGTAGTACGGCTGCCCGATGACCATCCGCAGCAGCGGCGCGCCGTCCTGCACGTCGGCCACGCCGAACATGCACCCGAGGTAGTTCAGCGCGCTCGGCAGATCGCTCGCGCGGAAGAACACCCAGCTGAACAGCACGATCAAGAACGTCACCGCGACCCGCCCCACCGGCGGCAGCGCGCGGTAGAAGCTGTCCTTGCCCTGCGAGCGCTCGAACGCGAGCCAGCCGCCGTGGATCGCACCCCAGATCACGAAGTTCCACGACGCGCCGTGCCACAGGCCGCCGAGCAGCATGACGATCGCGAGGTTGACGTAGGTGCGGCGCGCGCCCTTGCGGTTGCCGCCGAGCGGCTTGTAGAGGTAGTCCCGCAGCCAGCTCGACAGCGAGATGTGCCAGCGACGCCAGAATTCGGTGATCGACTGCGACTTGTAGGGCGAGTCGAAGTTCTTCGGGAAGACGAACCCGAGCATCAGCCCAAGCCCGATCGCCATGTCGGAGTACGCGCTGAAGTCGAAGTAGATCTGCATCGCGTAGGCGACGACGCCGTACCAGGCGTCGACGACCAGCACCGAGCCCGCGTCGAAGCACGTGTCCGCGATCTTGCCGCACGGGTTCGCGAGCAGCACCTTCTTCGCCATACCGATCGACAGCATGCCGATGCCGCGCGCGAACTTCGTGACCGTGTGCGACCGCTCGCGCAGCTGCTCGGCGACCTCCGAGAAGCGGATGATCGGCCCCGCGACGAGCTGCGGAAACATCGCGACGTAGCACGCGAAGTCGACCGGGTTCGACATGCCGCGGGCATCGCCGCGGTAGACGTCGATCGAGTAGCTCATCGACTGGAACGTGTAGAACGAGATGCCGAGCGGCAGCGTGATCCGCAGCGCCTGCTCCCACACCGCGAAGTCGATCCCGAACGCGGACACGATCGCGTTGTAGTTCTCGATCGCGAAGTTGAAATACTTGAAGAACCCGAGCAGCGACAGGTTCGCGACGATCGAGATCGTCAGCGCCGTGCGCTGCGCACGCGTGCGCGGCAGGTCCTTCGGCAGCTTCTCGAGATCGGGGTTCGGCTCAACGCCCCGCTTCATGATCGCGAGGCCGCAGTAGAAATCGATGATCGTCGAGCCGAGCATCAACAGCACGAACCACGGGTTGGCCCAACCGTAGAACGCGTAGCTCAGCAGCGTCAGCATCCCGTGCCGCCCGCGCCGGCCGATGACGTAGTACGTCAGCAGCGCAAACGGCAGGAAGTAGAACAGGAAGAGCTGGGAGCTGAAGACCATGCGGGCGGGGCCAGAATCAGAGGGGATGCCCCGTCTTCTGTCGATGATCGGCCTGTTTCCGTGCGAGGCCGTAGCTCGACTATCGCTCGCCCAGACGCACCTGCACGGAAGCCAGCATCGAGCGGGTCCGCTCCATGACGCCGTAATGGACCGGGGTCAGCCGGCCCGGAACATCGAGCTCCTCGAACCGCGCCATCGCCTCGCTCAGACAGTCCCGCGCGTGCGCGAGCCGAGCCGACCGCGGCTCGCTCTCCTCTGCTCCGTCGGCCCAGCTCGTGTACAACCGCCCACGTTCACTCAGCATGAGCGCCAGTTCGACGCGTGTGTTCCACTCCTCGGGCTGCGCGTCGGCGCGCTCGCGCAGTCGCGCGCAGCTCGCCGCGAGCTCGCGGTCGGCGTCCGCCCAGCTCCCGGCCTCGAGGAGCGTCAGACCGAGCATCGTGCGGGACTTCCACAGGAAGCGATCGTGGCGGTCGTCATCCGGGTATCGGGCGGCCAGTTCCCCCTGGACCGCGATGGACGCGCGGAGCATCCGTGCGGCCGCCGTGTGATCGCCGCGCTTCGCGAGCACCGATGCGACCAGCGACCCGGCGTTCGCGTAGCTGCCCTGACGGACAGCATCCTTCGGAGCCGCCTCGGCCGCGCGCTGTGCGAGGCGATGTCGCGTATGAGCGAACTCCAGCGCGTCGTCGAGGCGATCTTCGGCTACGGCCGCGCTCGCGAGGCTCACGTAGCAGCGACCGCGCGGTAGATCGTGAAGAAGCGGGTCGTCTCCCGCGAGCTCATCGTAGATCCGGAGCGCGCGCCGGAGATCCCGGTCCGCATCCGTCGGTCGGTGCCCCCACTGGATCCCACCGCGTGCGTGGATCACCTCGGCCAGCGCGAGGCGCGCATCGACACTGCCGGGATCCGCGGCCGACGCCGCATCCGCCAACGCGAACGCACGCTCGATCGTGCGCAACGCCGCTTCGCGGTCGCCCAGGTTCGGCAGGTTGGAGTTGCCCTGAACGTTGGCCAGTCGCACGTACGCGCGCGCGAGGTGCACTTGCACGGTCGCGTCGTCCTCGGCATGTCGCTCGAGCGCGGCGAGATCGTCGAGCGCCGCGACCAGCATATCGCGACGGAGGTCCGTGGCGCTCTCGACCGGCAACAGCCGTTTGTGGAAGTCGAACACCTGCGTCGTCGACGCGTCGAGGAGCAAGCCGAACAGCTCGTTGGCGCCGTCGCGTTCGCGCGCCGCTTCGGACGCGGCACGCCAGGAGACCACGGTCGCGAGCACGAGTGAGGAGAACGCGAAAGCCGCGGCGGCGACGAGCGCGCGATTCCTGCGCGCGAACAACCGCGCGTGATGGATCGGGCTCGGCGGGCGCGCGACGATCGGCTCGCTCCTGAGGTAGCGTCGCACGTCATCCGCGAGCTGCGCCGCCGACGCGTACCGGAGCTCGCGATCGTGCGCCATGGCCGTCGCCACGATGGCGTCGACGTCGTCGGGGCGGGTCCCGCGCACACGCGACAGCCGCGGCACCGGAACGTGCTGCAGCCGCCGCATGGCCTCGGTCCACGAAACGCCAGCGAGGTCGCGTGGCGATCGGTCCGCGAGCAACTCGAAGAGCATGGCACCGAGCGCATACACGTCGCTGCGCACGTCCACATCGCGGTCGCCGGCGATCTGCTCCGGACTCATGTAGGCCAAGGTGCCCGTGATCTGTCCGTCGACCGTGTGCCGGGGCGCATCGTCGTCGAGCGCACGCGCGATGCCGAAGTCGATGACCTTGGGCTGTCCGTCGTCGCCGACGAGAACGTTGCCGGGTTTCAGGTCGCGGTGGATCACGCCTTTCTGGTGACCGAGATGGACGGCGTCACAGATCGACAAGATCAGCGCGAGCCGTTCGTCCTGCGAGAGCTTCTCCTCGTGGGCGTAGCCGGTGACGGACCTCGCCTCTTCGACGAGCTCCATCGCGAACCACGGCGTTTCGCGATCGCCTTCCTGGTGCACGCCCGCGGCGTAGATCTGTGCAATCCCGGGATGTCGGAGTCGGCCGAGGAGTTCCGACTCGCGCCGGAATCGCCGCAGCGTCTCGTCCGAGGTCGTGCTCGCGCGTCGCATCTTGATCGCGACGCGCCGCGGTGGATCGAGCTGGCGCGCCGCGTAGACGACTCCCATGCCGCCCGCGCCGATCTCCTCTTCGATGACGAACCCGCCGAGATCCGCGCCGACCGGCACCGCTATCGGCGCCAGACGACGCCGGAGCTCTTCGTGACTCGGCGGTTCGAACACCCCCGTGTGCGCGACTTCGTCCTGATCCAAGAGCGCGGCGACTTCGCGGCGAAGATCGCCGTCGCCTTTGCACGCCTCGTCGAGGAATGCGCTCCGCTCGTCCTGCCGCAGCTCGAACGCCGACTCGGTCAGCGCGCGGATCCGCTGCCAGCGTTCAGGATCCATCGGACTCGTCTCCCAGCTCGCGCATCAGCCACGACCGTGCGACCCGCCACGAGCGTTCGACGGTCGGTGTCGACACCGAGAGAGCGGCGGCCGTCTCGGCGAT
>JANQJF010000036.1 GCA_028281765.1 Planctomycetota bacterium
CTTGGGGTGAATGTCGTCCGAGCATGGCCTCCCTAACGCGACCACATTCTCTCAGCGCGTTACGGGGCCGAACAGCGACTTCTCGGCCGAGCTTCTAGAGCCCGCATCCGGGCTCGGCCTACGGCAGGCTGAGCCAGCCCGGCAGGCGCGCGAGCACGCGCTCGCGCACCGCTGCGTGTGCACCGGCGTCCGAGTCGTCGGACAGGCCGCGGCGCACCGCCACGCCGAAGTAGCGCGTCTGCTCCCAGACGCCCGTCTCGTCGTGTAGCGGGTTGGTCCGCAGATCCACTTGGATCAGGACTTCTCCGTCCGGCATCGCGGGATCCGGCGGGGGCGGTGGCTCGTCGCCCGCGTTGAATTCGAACGCGTTGCGCAGCTCGGTCAGGCCGACCTCGTTCGTGTGATGGCGTAGCGTCACGCGGAATGCCCAAACGTCGGTGGCCCGCTCGGGGTGGAGCGGCGCGGTCACGGCGTCGATGCGCGCCGACGTGCGGTAGTCTTCCGGCGCCAGCTGTTCGATCAGGAACTCGAACTGCGGCGTCTGGTCGGGATCCTCGACGATTCGTAGCCGATCCGCCGAAGCCTTGACGAAGTCCTCCGTGAGCTCCTCGAGGAACTCCTCGTCGTCGAGAATCGGAGAGTCGATCGTGAGGACGAACCCGTCGCGCACGTGACGGGCGTCGTCCGGCGGCGGCAGATCGTGACGGTTGGAGAAGCCGGAGCCGATCGGCCGGAACTTCGCGGTCGACTCGCAGCTGCTCGCGATCGCGAGGATTCCCAGCGCGAGGGTGGCAGACCAGTATTGGCGGCGGCAGAACGTCATTGTCGTGTGGCGTCGCGCAGCAGCGCGGAGCGGGACCGTACACGATCTACACGGCCGTCGCGACGGTGTCGTATCCGTCATCGAGTGATCGCACGATGAGAAAACCGGGGGGCTGCGCCGGGCGGGTGGCACGCCGATGCCGCGATGCCACCGCGAACTCGGGGTGTCCAATTCGGCGACACCCGTCGCAACTGAGGGTTGTGCTTCATACGCGCTGTACGGCGCGTCGATGAGTGACTGGGCAGAGGACGTAAGTCCCTAGTCAGCGCGGAGACACAACTGATGAAGCGCACGTTGTTCGAAGTCCTCGTTGGCCTCGCGGTCATCGTGGTGATGGTTTCGTTTCATTCGCAGATCGATCGTCTGCGGAATGACAACGATGAGATCGTGCGTCTGCAGCGACTCGTCGAAGACACCGTCGCCAAGGCGGGTTCCAAGTCGGAGATCGCCAACTCGCGCGTGCAGATCCTGAATCAGGTCACCGCGAAGCTCGAAGCGTTGCAGACGCAACTGGCGGACGCGCAGCGCGACGCCAAGAACGCCGCCTATCTCAAGGACGAGATCGTCGCGACGCGACAAGAGGCGTCCTTGCTGCGTGCGGAACTGACGCGTGACGTGCAGCGCACCAAGCAGCTCGTCGACACCTACCAGACCGAGCTGCGGCGCGAGGCGGAGAACACGCGTTCTTCGATCGATGCGGCCCGCCAGCGGGTGGATGAACTCGCCGGAGTGGTGCGTCCGGACCACAAGGTCTTGTATGACGAACTGCTCGCGCCGACCGTGCAGCTGAACGGTGACGACACCGTCGGTTCTGGCACGCTGATTCGGTCTTCTCGTGATGCGCGCACCGGCAAGGTGAAGAACTACGTCATCACGTCGTACCACGTCGTGCGCAACATCATGGCCGACACGCCGCGTTCTCGGACGGACGGCATCGAGGTCACGATCTACGTCGGCGATCGTCGGGAGACGCTGCGCGGCAAGATGATCAGCCATGATGCCGGCATCGATGCGGCGATGCTCGAGCTCGAGGGCAAGGTCCAGTTCGACAACGTCGCGCGCGTTCTGCCGCGCGATCGCGTCGCGCAAGTCGACGTCTGGGACTCGGTCTACGCGCTCGGTTGCCCGCTCGGGAACGACCCGATCCCGACGACCGGCGAGCTCAGTAGCAAGCACAACGTGCTCAACGGCTCGAACTACTGGATGATCAACGCCCCGACGTATTACGGCAACAGCGGCGGCGGCGTGTATCTCGCGGACGGGCACTACCTGATCGGCGTGTTCTCGAAGATCTACACCCACGGCAAGGGCAACCCCGTCGTCGTGCCGCACATGGGTCTCTGCACCCCGATCACGCTGATCTACGACTGGCTCGATCGGGAAAATCTCGGGCATGTGATCCCGCAGCATTCTTCCCTGGCGGTCGCCGCGAAGCCGGGCAAGTAGGCCGGTTCTCGCTACAATCGGCGCGTGAAGGATTCTCGCCTCCATGCGCCTCTTCTCGCGGTGGCTCTGACCGCCGCCCTGCCTGCTCAGGCCATTCGGTTCCAAGAGCAGACCGCCGCTGCCGGCATCACCTGGGTGCAGATCGACCCGGGGATCATCATGGGGGGCGGCGGCGCGTTCCTCGACTACGATGGGGACGGCTGGCAGGACATCCTGCTCGTCGGTGGGCGCACGCAGCCCGAGCTCTACCGCAACGTCGGGGGCACGCAGTTCGTTCTGCAGCCCCAGGCCGCCTTCCCGCTACCGGTGCACCCGGTGCTCGACATGTGCGTGTCGGTCGCGGACTTCGACAACGACGGGGATCCCGACGTGTTCTTGGGGTCGTGGGGGCCGAACCATCTCTACCGCAACGATGGCGGCGGGATCTTCACGGACATCACTCCGCCCGGGATCGCCGGGATCGTCGAGTGGACGACGTCCGGTGCCTGGGGCGACTACGACGGGGACGGCAATCTCGACCTGTACATCGGCAACTACGTGATGCCGCCGTTCATGTTTCCGAACCATACACCGACCCCGAACAAGCTGTTCCGAGGGCACGGCAACGGGACGTTCACGGACGTGACGACGCCGGTCGTCGCCGCCGCTGGCACGACGCTGGCTACGGCGTGGTCGGACTACGATGGGGACGGCGATATCGACCTGTTCGTCGGGAACGACTTCGGTGAGTTCGTCGAGCCCAACCGATTGTTGCGCAACGACGGCCCCGGGCCGGGTGGCACGTGGGACTTCACCGACGTGTCGGTGGCGATGGGGGCGGACGCCGGCATCTACTGCATGGGCATCGCGGCGGGCGACATCGACCGCGACCTGGACCTCGACTACTACTTCACGAACATCGGCACGAACGTGATGCTCCGCAACGACAGGGGCGGCTTCACGGACGTGACGTTCGCGACGGGCACGGACGCGACGCAGGACCCGGTCGCGCCGAAGCTGTTCGCCACGAGCTGGGGGATCGGGTTCTTCGACTTCGATCAGGACAGCTGGCTCGACCTCTACGTGTCGAATGGCCACATCCCGGCCGCGGCGTCGATCGCGAACGGCACGACGACCCCGAACATGCTCTTCCGCAACGACGGTGGCGGCACGACCTTCACCGAAGTTGCGACGAGCGCGGCCGCCGATGATCGTGGCAAGGGACGTGGCGTCGCGTTCGGCGACTACGACAACGACGGTGACATCGACGTCCTGCAGGTAAACGTGCAGGCGGCGCCGGTGTTGCTCCAGAACATCACGGTCAATCCGGGGAACTGGGCGCGCGTCGAACTCGAAGGTGTGATGAGCAACCGAGACGCGCTCGGCGCACGGCTCGAAGCGACCCTCTCGGATCATGTGCAGCTACGGGAAGTCGCTCGCAACTTCTCGTATGAGTCGTCGTCGGAGCAGGCGACACACTTCGGCCTCGGCGCGAACACGATCATTCGGGAGCTCGCGGTGCGTTGGCCGTCGGGAATCGAGCAGCAGGTCTACGACCTGCCGGCCAACGTCGAATACGCGCTCCTCGAGCCGCGCGTGACCGTGGACGTGGACATTCAAATGATGGGGCCGCCCTCCGCGCCGATGCTGCACGCGACCGCGATGTTCACGAACCACACGGGCCAGCCGATCACGATCTTCGAACAGGTCGAGCTCCGGTTCGCACACAACCCGCCCGTGCCCGCCGGGCCGCCTGGCACGCCGTTGTGGATCGGGCCGAGCGGAAACCGCACGATTCCCGCAAGCGGTGTCGATACCGCGGTCTTCACGATGGCGATGCCGCTGTCGCTGGTCGCGCCGACGCCGATCGTCGACCTGGTCTGGCGGGCGATCGAGGGCACGACTCAATACGACGATGCGAAAGTCGGCGTCCGCCGGCGGTAGCGGGCCCGGCCTCGGCATAGAATGCCGGGGTGAAGCCGCTCCGCTCGTTCGCGCTTACGCTCGCCCTCCCGCTCCTCGCCACGGCCCAGAACCCGATCACGTTCCAGGACGTGACGAACGCTGTTGGGATCACGTGGCAGCAGTCCGATAACGGCATCCGCATGGGTGCCGGCGGCGCATTCCTCGACTACGACGGGGACGGCTGGCAGGACATCATCCTCGTCGGTGGTGCGGTGGCGCCCGCGCTCTATCGCAACGTCGGGGGCACGGGATTCGTGCTCGAGACGCAGGCCAACTTCGTCCACGGCACCGCCGCGCAGCAGCACATGTGCGTGGCGGTGGGCGACGTCGACAACGACGGGGATCCCGATGTCTTCCTCGGTGTCTGGGGACCGAACGAGCTCTATCGCAATGATGGGGGTGGCGTGTTCACTCGAATCACGACGCCGCAGATCGCCGGGACGACCGAGTGGACGACCGCGGCCGCGTTCGGCGACTACAACAACGACGGCAACATCGACCTGTACCTCGGCAACTACGTCGCGCCGCCGTTCAGCTTTCCGAACCACACGCCGACTCCGAACAAGCTCCTGCGTGGCGCCGGTACCGGTAGCTTCGCCGACGTCTCGACACCCGTCGTGACTGGCGGTGGCACGGCGCTGGCCGTCACGTGGTCGGACTACGACGACGACGGCGACGTGGACCTGTTCGTCGGCAACGACTTCGGCGAGTTCGTTGAGCCGAACCGACTGCTGCGCAACGACGGTCCGGGAGCCGGCCATACGTGGTCGTTCACGGACGTGTCGGCCGAGACCGGGGCTGACATCGGGATCTACTGCATGGGCATCGCGGCCGGCGACATCGATCGTGATCGTGATCTCGACTACTACTTCACGAACCTCGGCACGAACTCGCTCCTGCTCTCCGAGAACGGCTCGTTCACCGACATCGCGATCGCGAGCGGCGTCGATGCGACCCACGACCCGGTGGCTCCGGATCTGTTCGCCACGAGCTGGAGCGTCGGATTCGTCGACTTCGACCACGACAGCTGGCTCGACATCTACGTGTCGAACGGGCATGTCCCGGCGGCGCAATCGCTCGCGAATGGCCTCATGACGCCCAACATGGTGTTCCAAAACGACGGAACGGACGGGACGACGTTCACGGACGTGAGCACCGCGGCGGGGCCCGGCGTTCTGGACGGCAGCATGGGGCGTGGGTGTGCGTTCGCGGACTTCGACAACGACGGCGACATCGACGTTCTCCAGGTCAGCTGCCAAGCGACTCCGGTCCTGCTCCGCAACACGACCGTGAGCAACGGGAGCTGGCTGCGCGCGCGGCTCGGGGGGCGCCTCAGCGATCGTGACGGCCTCGGATCCCGCGTCGAGGCGACGGTGGCGGATCACGTCGCCGTGCGCGAGGTGTCGCGCAACTACGGGTATCAGTCGTCCTCCGAGCCGGACGTTCACTTCGGTCTCGGAGCGCACGCGCTGGTTCGCAAGTTCGAGGTGCGCTGGCCGTCCGGTGTATGGCAGCAGCTCTACGATCTCCCCGTCGATACCGAGCTGGCGGTCGTCGAGCCGCTGGTCACGGTCGATGCGAACCTTCAGATTCTGGCCCCGACTTCGCCCTCGCCGATCGTGAAGGTCATCGCGACGCTGCAGAACCACGACGACTCGCCGGTGACGGTGTACGACCAGCCGCAGCTCCGATTCGCGCACGATTCGCCCGTCGCTGTGGGCGTGCCCGGAAACGCGTTCTGGGCCGGGAGCATGTCACAGCGGACGATCCCCGCGAACGGGGTCGAGATCGTCGAGCTGACTCTGTCGGTGCCCCCGGCGGCCCTGACGCCAGAGCCGATCATCGACGTCGTGTGGCGCGTCGCCGATACGCTGGCGAGCCTCGACGAGACGAAGGTCGGGATCTACCTGCGCTGATCGACGCGATCAGCGCCGACGTCGCCGTCGGCCTTGGTCGCGTTCGACCTGCGGTGCGGCGGGCCAGACCGGCTTCGACACGACGCGCAGCTTCGGATTCCGCTGCTCGAGCTCCGCGAGTCCGCGGGCGGTGATCTTGGTCTGCCAGACGTAGAGCGTCTCGAGCGACGGAAGTTGTGCGACCGTCGCGAGCGCTTCGTCGGTGACATCGGTGCCGTAGAGGTTCAGCGAACGGAGTTCGCGCAGGCGCTTGAGATGCTGGATGCCTCGGTCCGTGATGCCGGTCTCGTGCAGGTCGAGCCGCGTGAGTCGAGGCATCTTCGTGAGCGCCGCCAGTCCCTTGTCCGTCACCGCGGTGCGCGCGAGGTTGAGCTGGGTGACGTTGCCTGCCACCGTCTTGAGCTTGGCGAGTCGTTTGTCGTCGGTTTGCTGTTCGCTCGCGCGGAACTCGACCCGCAGCAGCTTGCTGCGTGGGGCGATGGCGGTGATCTGCGCGGAGTCTCCGGCGGCCTTCGTGATCGCACGCGGCGAGAGCTTGGGTGCGCTCGACTCCAGCTTCTGTACGAGCGAGTGATAGGGCGACTGCAGCTTGGGAATCGTCGGTCGACTCGCGGCTTTCGGCGCACCCTTCGGCACGGCGGCGCCGGTCCAGCTGCCGAAGCTCGCGCCTTCTTCGATCCAGCGCTTCAGCGTGTCGCGTTCGTCCGCGGTCAGATGCTCGCCCTTCGACGGCATGAAGTCCGGGTCGTCCTCCGGCAGCGCGACGCGGCGATAGATTCCGCTCTCTTCGAGTTCTCCGGCCACGACGGCGTCTTCGCCGTCGCCGCCTCGAAGGATCCAATCCTTGCCGTCGAGGCGGAGGCCGCCCTTGGGCTCCTTGAGTTTGCCCTTGGCGTCGCGCTTCGGCTCGCCGTGGCACGAGAAGCACTTGGACTCGAGGAATGGCAGGACGTCGCTCGCGAAGTCGACTTTGCCCTGAGCGCTTGTGGCGGGGGCCTGCGCGCACAAAGTGGATGCCGTGAGCGCCACGGCTGCGAAGACGCGCATCACGCGAACACCTGCGTCACGGGTTGGCCCTTGTGCGCGACCGTGAACGGGCGCCGCGACGGCGACGTCACGATGTGCTCGACCGGGAGGCCGAGCGCGTAGGCGATCGTCGCGTTGAAGTCGGGCACCGTGGTCTTGTTCTCGGCGATCTCCGTCCCGTTCTCGTTGGTTTCGCCCCACGTGATGCCGCCGCGGATACCGCCGCCGGCGAGCCACGTCGTGAATGCCTTCGGGAAGTGGTTTCGGCCGTTCCGCCCCTCGACGATCGTCGGCGTGCGGCCGAACTCGGTCGCGAACACGACGAGGGTCTCGTCGAGCATGCCGCGGACCTCGAGATCCGTCAGCAGTGACGCGAGCGCGCGATCGAGCGGCGGGCACTTGTCCTCCATCGCGTCGAAGTTCTGGTCGTGTGTGTCCCAGCCACCGCTGACGACCTCGACGAAGCGCACGCCGTGCTCGACGAGTCGGCGTGCGAGCAGGCAGCCCTGCCCGAACTTGTCCATGCCGTAGGCTTCTCGGATCTCATCGGGTTCGCTCGTGACGTCGAACGCCGCGAGTTCACTCGAGCCCATCAGCTTGATCGCCTGGTCGTACATGTCGCTGTAGGCGCGCACGTGCTTGTGCTGCACGCGGCCTTCGAACGCGGAGTTGATCTTCGCGAGTCGCTCCATGCGTCGGCGCTGCGTATCGGCCGACACGTGCTTCGGGCGGCGGCTGTTCTGGAGCCCGGCCTCGGGATCGCCGATCGGCAGCGGGCCGTGCGTCGACTCGAAAAAGCCGGCGCTCGCGGTGTACTGACCGCCACCGATTTGCACGTGGCCCGGCAGCGCCGGGTTGTCGCGACCTTGCATGTAGTCGAGCCACGATCCGAGAGTCGGGTGCTTGATCGTGCCCCGTAGCTCGTAACTCGTATGCATGAAGTAGCGGCCTTGGGCGTGTGCGCCCTGGGTCGACGACATCCCGCGGAACAGGCACACCTTGTCCATCTGGCGGGCCATGTTCGGGAAGTGCGACGAGATGCGGACGTCTTTGTCCGCGTTGGTCGCCATCGACTCGGTCGGACCCTGAGTCTCCGCACCGGGCTTCGGATCGAACGTGTCGAGCTGGGAGATCCCGCCGCTCATGTAGAGGTAGATTACGTTGCGAGCCGTCGCCGGCTTCCGCGGGACCACGGGCTTCTTCGGATCTTGGAGCAAGGAGCGCGCGGCTACGGCGCCTTGGATCATCGGTAGGGTGCTGACGCCGAGGAGGCCGCCGGCGGCGCCGCGCACGAACGCGCGGCGGGTGAAGTCGTCACTACGGTCGAGCAGGTGTTTGATGCGCATCGGTCTGCCTCCTCACTGCACGAAGCGGAACTCGTGCGAGTTCACGAGGGTCCAAACGAGATCCTGACAGCCTTCGGCCCCGAGCTTGTCGAGGTCGGACCGCCACATCGACAGCTCCCGCGACGTCGGCTTGCGGCCGAGGATCGCGAGATACGCGGTGCGCACCTTTGCCGTCGAGCCCTTCGCGCGGTGGATGCCGTGCGCGAGCGGAGAGTCCTTCTGGCGCAGCACGTAGCGCTCGATGAAGCCGTTCAGCATCGTCAGCGCCTGCGGCACCGTCGGGGCATCCGTCGAGCCCTCGATCTGTTCGCGATCGGACTGGCCGAACTCGCGCAGGAAGTGGCCTTCCGGAGCGGGGGACTGCAGCTCGGACGCACGCACGAGGTTGCGGTTGGCCTTGCGGAGGGCTTCGAGCAGGCCCATTTCGTCGAGCTTGGCGAGCAGCTGCTCTTCGCGCTTCATGTCGCCGTCGCGCCGCGCGCGTTGGATCTGCTTGATGATCGGCCGCGCGCGTTTCCGCGCATCGGCGAACTTGGCCTTCTGTTGGTTGCGCATCTTGTTGCGGCGTTGCCGCACCTGGCGGCGATACTCGTCCGGATCGGTCGAGCGCAGCATTTGCAGTTGGACCTGATCCTTGAGCTGCTTGTCGTCCATCGCCAGGAAGCGCTCGTACTGCTCGAACACGACCTTCGACGGATCGTTCTGATCGATCGTCGTGTCGACGTCGTAGAGGACGAAAGTCAGCATCGAGTCCCACATCTGCTCGGCGGTCATGCGCCGCATGAGCGGGCCCGGGAAGTGCCAGACCTCGTCGCTCGCCGGCTGCTTCTTGGGCGTCGCGCGCTGCGCGACCTTCGTGTTGAGCAAGACGCGCTCGAACTCACGCAGGTCGTAGTCGAGTTCGACCATGAGTTCTTCGAGATACTCCATCAGTCGCGGATTCGACGCGACCGTGTCGTCCTTCATGTCGTCGACCGGCTCGATGAGACCGCGACCCATGACGCGCTTCCAGAGTCGGTTCGCGATCACGGTCGTGAAGCGGGGGTTGTCGGGAGACGTCAGCCACTCGGCGTAGACCTCACGCGAATCGACTTCCTCGAGGCGAATCGGGGTCGGGCGGCGCCGGCGCTGGCGCTTCGCGCGCCGACGAAGCTTCTCGACGTCCGGCATGTTGACTTCGAGATCGACGTCGGGGCCAAACATCGTGTCGGCCTTCACGAGATCGCGCGGCTTCGCGTCGTCGTACTGGTAGTCCTTCGGCAGCTGGGCGATCCCCGTGCCGCTGCCGTGCACGCCCGAGAGCGCGCCGCGGATCATGCGACGAAACGCACGAGTGCCATCCTGGCCCATCGAGCGAATGCTTCGCTGCATGTCGCGCACCTTGCTGCCGAACTCCGACTGCCGCAGATTCTGGCGATACTGGATGCCACCCGTGAACGCGGCCATCTTGAAGAACTGCTGCTGCGTCCACTTGTCGAACGGGTGGTTGTGGCACTGTGCGCACTCGAGTCGCGTCCCGAGGAAGATCCGCACGGTGTTGGCCATGTTGTCCTCCGGCATGCCGCGGTCGCGCATGTAGTAGCCGGTCGCGCCGTTGCCCGGAGCGTGGGCTGCACCCTCGGCCGTCAGCATCTCGCGCACGAACTCGTCGTAGGGCTTGTTCGCCTCGATCGAGTCCTTGATGAACTTCATGTACGGGGCGCCGGACGTCTGCTGCGCGAGGCGCGTCTTCGCTCGCAGCACGTCCGCCCAGTAGTGGAACATGTGGCTCTTGCGGCCCTTCGAAAGCAGCAGCTCGTCGATGAGTTCGCGCCGCTTCGAGGGCTTGTTCGAGTCGAGGAACGCCGTCGCTTCCTTGAGGTTCGGGATACGCCCGACCACGTTCAGGTACGTCCGCCGCAAGAACGTCTCGTCGTCCACGACGTCGTGCACGCGCACGCCTTGCTTGGCGCATTCGTTCTGTACGAGGGAGTCGATCTTCGCCGTGACCGCCGAGAGCTGGCCTTGGCGAAGTTTGTGCTGCGCGAACGCAGCAGGCGCGACCAGGATCGCGGCGGTCGTGATGGTCAAAAGGCAGTGACTCGTGGTCCTGGGGCTCATCGTCCTCGCCTCCGTCGTTCGATCTTCTTGCGAATGGAATCCAGCTCACGCTGGACGGATGTCTCGAGATCCGCGTCGAGCTTCTTCTCGAGTCGTTCGATCTGCGCCTTCATGCGCTGGATTCGGGCTTGGGTCTGGCGGCGCTCGGCGGCGTGCACGCGCGTCACCAGTCCTCGGAGTTCTTCGACCGATCCGCCGGACCTGCGCAACGCGATTCGCGCGCCGCGGAGGCGAAGTCGAGACCTGTTCTTCCACGCCTCGACCGCAGCCGGGTACGCCTTGGGCGTGCGCTGCTTCACGTGGCTCAGTCGCGTGAGGTCGCGCACCACGTCGCCCATGGCCCGACCGAACGCGGGGTGCTTCTTCTGTTCGAGGTCGTCGAGAACCTTGGCGAGCTCCGGGTGATGCTCGGACACGAACCTGTCGGCGCCCGCGTGGGCCTTCTGGAGCAGCAGGGCCGAGTGCTCGAGCAGCTTGGCGTGGGTCTCGGGATCGTTCTTCTCGAGATACGCCATGAGTCCGCGAGTGCGCGGGAACAGCTCCGTCAGGTACGGGCGCTGGCCGGCCTGTTGGATGCCACGGTCGTTTCGCTGTGGCGTTGCCGGCGCGCCGTCTGCGGACAAGAGCACGCTCGCGAACGCGGCGATGGACAAGAACAGGAGCAGTCGCTTCATCGGTCCTTCTCCTCGAGCGCCGAGAAGAGCCAGTCGTACGCTTCTTCGGCAGAGGCCTCGTCGTCCACGTCGGGATCGACGTCTTGCTCGGCTCCGTTGGCGTCACCGAGATCGATCCAGGATGCGATCAGGTTCTCGGAGTCTTCGGATCCTCGTGAGGTCGAGAGCGCGAACGTCAACCCGATACCGATCGCGATCACGGCGGCGGCCGCGATCCAGCGCGTGCTCGAACGCCGCGGCAGCTGGCGGATCGGCGCGGGTTCCGCGCTCGCGACCGCCTCGATCATGCGCACGGCGAGCGCGACGGCGTCGCGAGCGTCCTGGTCCTCGGCGAGGCGCAGCTCGAACTCCGTCGACTCGCTCTCCGTGAGCTCACCGAGGACGTAGGCCTGCGCGAGCAGATCGAGTTCGCCTCGAGTCGGGTCATGTGGTTCGTGGGTCATGTCGTCCTATCCGAGTGCGTCACGCAGTTTGGTCATGGCGAGGCGCATTCGTGTGAGTGCGGTGCTGAGCGGGATGGCGAGTTCGTCGGCGATCTGTTGGAAGGTCTTGGCTTCGTGGAGCCGCATGTGGACGACGCGCTGCTGGGCCTCGGGGAGCTCGTCGATCCCCGCGCGCGTGCGCTCGATCGTTTCGCTTCTCATCGCGGAGTCCGCGGCGCTGTCGCTGGCCTGAGGCAACGTACGCAGGGCGTCCTGCACCTTGCCGAGCGCGCGGTCGCCGGTCGCCGCGCGACGCTTCAGCTGCATCGCGTGGTGGAACGCGACCTTGAAGATCCAGCCCTTCTGGGTGTCCTCCGCCGCGGCGTGCCCCTGTTCGAGCACCGTGACGAACGTCTGCTGCAGCGCTTCGTCTGCCTGGTCCGCGTCCCGCAGCACGCCGAGCACGAAGTGTCGCACTCCGCTGGCGTGCTGGTCCCAGAGGGCCTCGACCTCGGCTCGGTCGAGCTTGGACACGGTCAAATCGGGTTCTCCACACGGACTTCGGACGGCAACGGGTCGGAACGCGGAACCGATGCCTGGCGAAGTCCGATTATTCTCCGCGGATCCAGATCGTGGGGCGCGGCCCGTCGCATGTGTGTAAAACGTACATCACAAGGAGGTTAGGGCTACGGCGCTGGAAGCCTGTCAGCCCGGCGGCCACGCGAATCCGCGGCCTCCGAGCACGTGGACGTGCAGGTGGAAGACGGTCTGGTTCGCCCCTTCGCCGTGGTTGATCGTCGTGCGGAAGCCGCTGTCGATCAGGCCCTCGATCCGGGCGACTTCACCGGCGGCCCACAGCAGGTGGCCGAGGATCTCGCGGTCGGCCTGCGTCGCGTCGCCGAGACGCGGAATCGGAGCCTTCGGAATCACGAGGACGTGCGTCGGGGCCTGCGGCGCGATGTCGCGGAACGCGAGGCACTTGTCGTCTTCGAAGACCACGTCGGCCGGGATCTCCTTGCGGAGGACCTTCGCGAAGATGTTGTCGTCGTCGTACTTCATGTCAGTCGGTGCGGATGGCCACCAGCATGCCACGATCCGTGACGAGCTGGCGCAGGCGGTCGGGAAGTTCCATCGGGGCGAAGCCCAGGGAGCGGAGGTCTTCGATGCTCACGTGCGTGCGCGGCTCGACCACGGCGACGACGTGAGTCGTCGGGGCCTCGGCTTGCCGCAGGATCTCGTCCCGAGGAATCGGTCGAGGCGGTCCGGGTTTCTGACCGGCGAAGTACGCAAGACGCGGCATCTCGGTCGCGAGTCGATGCGTGTCGTCGAGTCGGGGTTCGAGGAACGCGCCGAGTTCGACGAGCACGATGCGCGCCGCGCGGCGTGACTGCGGCAACCGGGCGAAATCGGGCCCGAACGCCGCGGCCAGGAGCGCGACGCGCAGCGCAACCGGCCGTTCTCGTGCCCAGCTCGCGATCCGGGCCGCGCCGATTCCGGCGAAGGGGAGCAGAAGAATGCCGTACCCCGCGAGGAAACGGATGTTGCTGCGCAGCGCGGGGATGACCGCGCACTGCAGAAGAAAGGTGGCGAGCATCCACGCTGCGGGGTCGCGGAGGCGGATCGGTCGCGCGCGAACGACTCCGACCACGGCGAGCGGCAGCGCCACGTAGCCGATCGCCTCGAACGCGGCGCCCGGCACGCGCCACGCGTGGTCCAGGTAGTGCGCGATCGCGTTGCCGCCGCCCACCCCGCCGATTCCCTGTTCGTAATTGAACGCGGCCTTCGGCGTCCAGGTGAAGCCGTCGCCGGCGATCGCCCAGCCGACGGGCCACGGCGCGGCGATCAGCAGGCACGCGACGATCGCCGAGACCACTTCGCGCCGTTCGCCCCGCAGCCAGCACCACGGTGCGCCGACGATCACGATCGCGAGCCCTTCGGGTCGCAAGCCGTAGGCCAGTCCGCTGAGCGCACCGAGGATCAGGCCGCGACCGCGCGCTCCGGCTCGCGAGACGACCCAGAGTGCCGACGCGACGACGAGGAAGAACGGGCCCTCCGACAGGCAGTCTGCCGGATGCCGGACGAACCAGATGCCGAGGGCGTAGAACAGTCCGGCGAACAGTGCCGCGCGTTCGTCGAACAGCCGCCGCGTCGCGGCGTACAGCGGCAGCACCGCGAGCGCGCCGCAGCCGCACGCGACCAGCTGGCCGGCTCCTACGGCTGGGAGTCCGCACGCGATGCCGCATGCGGTCAGCAGGGGGTAGAGCGGATGGAAGACGGTTTGGAACGCCGCGCCGAACTCGCCCTCGGCGATCCGTTCGGCCATCCAGAGGTAGGCCTCCGCGTCGCGCGCCGGCACGTGCGTTCGCCAGGCGACGAGCACGCGCGCGAGCACCGCGATCGCGAGGACCGACTTCACGTCAGCTTGCGCGCGCGACGACGCGCCAGCTCCTGCATGTCCTCGTGCAGATCGTGTTCGTCGACGATCTCCGACCCGAGCATCGCTTCGAGCACGTCTTCGAGCGTGACGATGCCTTCGAATCCACCGTACTCGTCCACGACGATCACCATGTGCTTGCGGCCGCGGATGAACTTGTCGAGCAGCTGCGGGCCCTGCATGCCGATCGGCACGATGTCGAGTTCGCGCATGTAGTCGCGAACGGCGCGATCACCGTCGCCGTCGGCCACGGCCGCTTGGATGTCGCGTCGGTAGATCACGCCCTGGATCTTGTCGAGCTGTCCGGGCTCTTCGGTGACGGGAAGGCGGCTGTGCACGAGCGCGAGCGAGCGCTGCTGCACTTCGTCGAGGGTCTCGCCGGCCGCCACTGTCTGTACGACCGTGCGCGGCGTCATCAGGTCGTGCGCCGTGACTTGGTCGAGCAAGAGGACGTTTTCGACCCACTGCGTCTCGAGTTCGGTCAGCTCGCCCTGCCGGCCGGCTGCCTTCGACATCGCGATGATTTCGTCTTCGGTCGGCGCGTGCCCAGGACCGTGACCGGTCATCTTGTGCATGAGCCAGCTGCACAGACTCGCGATCGGCCACGACAGCCAGATCATCAGTTGCAGTGGCCAGACGATGAGCGGAACGAGCTGTTGCGCGAACTTGACGCCGATGCTCTTCGGGACGATCTCTGTCAGGAACAGCACGGCGAGGGTGAACACCGCGGTGAACACCGCGAGCGCCGTGTCGTCGAACTCTTCCTTGACGAGTGCGCCGACGATCGTTGCGCCTACCGTGTGCGCGATCGTGTTGACGGTCAAGATCGCGGCGATCGGCCCGTCGATCTTGGCGCGGAATCGCGCGAATCGTTTCGCGCCGAATGCACCTCGTTTCTCGAGCAGGTCGACTTGGATCGGCGTGACCGAATAGAGCGCCGCCTCTAGGAGAGAGCAGGTGAAGGATGCCGCGAGAGTCAGGGCCGCGACGACGAGGATCAGCGTCATCGCGTGCTGGGGGAGTTAGGCAGTTCCATTGTTCGCAGAAGCGACGAACTTAGCCGCCATCCGGTGTCAGCACCACGTTCGGCGTCACGACTCCGGGCCAGAATCCGTGGAGGGTTCCGGCAGCACGCGCGTCGACTTCGGCCACTCCGGCGCCTACAACACCCCGCCCCCCTTCGTCGACCCCGCTCAGAGGGCCATGAACCGGCTGCTTACCCTTCCTATCCTCCTCGCGACGTCCGCGTCGCTCGCCATCGCCCAGGACTCGTTGCCGCGCGATCCGAGCAACGTCTACGGCCAGTTCGACAATGGCGTCAGCTATATCGTTCGCAAGAACGCCAACCCGCCCGGTCGCTTCTCCGCGTTCCTGCACATCCGCGCCGGCGCATTGCACGAGACTGCGGAGCAGAACGGCATCGCTCACTTCCTCGAGCACATGGCGTTCAACGGGTCGAAGCACTATCCGCCGGGCACGCTGGTCCCCGCGCTCAACGAACTCGGTATGGAGTTCGGTGCGGACAGCAATGCGCACACGGGCCTCGACGAGACCGTCTACAAGCTGCACATGCCCGAGAACGACGCGAAGATGCTCGAGCGCGCGTTCGTGATCCTCGGCGACGTGGCGCACGGCTTGCTGTTGCCGAAGGAGGAGATCGAAAAGGAGCGCGACGTCATTCTCGAGGAGAAGCGTGCGCACAAGGGAGTCGAGCAGCGCGTCGGCGAGTGGGTGCGCGGCAAGCTGTTCGCGAACTCGCGCATCGCCGTGCACGACGTGATCGGCCCCGAAGAGGGCATTCGCGGTTTCACGCGCGAGCAGTTCGTCGACTTCTACGACACGTGGTATCGACCCGAACGCATGACCCTGATCGTCGTCGGCGACATCGAGCCCGACGCGGTGGTCGCTGCGGCCAAGCCCCACCTCGGTGAGTTCGAGGCGCGCGCGAAGTCGCGTGAGTATCTCGGCGCCAAGCTCTCGCCGTTCGAGTCCCCGACGGCTGCCGTCTACACAGACCCCGACGTCGTGCAGGCGACCGTGCAGCTGATCCACGTCAAGGCGGGTGGGGTCCCTCCCCAGACGAAGGCGCAGTACGAAGCGGAGCTGATGCAGCAGGTCGCGACCGGCTTGCTGAACCGTCGCCTGGGCGACCTCGTGCAGAAGGGGGAAGCGCAGTACCTCGGCGCCGGCGCCGCGGTCTCGAACATGCTCGGCGAAGTCGAGCAGCCCGGCATCTACGCGGGTGGCGACGCCGGCAAGTGGATGTTGATCCTCGAGCAGCTGCTCGGCGAAGCACGTCGCGTCCTCGACCACGGCTTCAACGACCGCGAGCTCGACCTCGTGCGTCGCGACACGATTGCGCAGCTCGAGCACGCCGTCCGCACCGAGGCGTCGCGGGAGTCCCAGGGCATCGTGAGTCAGATCTCCAGTGCGGTCGGGACCAAGGCTCCGCTCCTGTCGGCCGCGCAGCGCCTCGCCCTCGCCGAGGCCGCGTTCGGCAAGATGAGCGTCGCGGACCTGAAGCGGGAGTTCCGCAAGGCGTTCGACACGCGTGACTATGCGTATGTGCTCGTGTTGCCCGCGACCGGCGTCGAGATCCCGGAAGACGAGACCGTCGTCGACGCGGCCAATGTGGCGTGGGGGCGTGAGACCGAGGCGCTCGAAGAGTCGTCGGACTCCGCGGGGCTTCTCACGAAGCTCCCGACGCCGGGGAATGTCCGGGCTCAGCGCAAGCACGAGGGGCTCGGTGTCACGACGACCGAGTTCGAGAACGGCGTCGTCGCGCACCACCGTTTCATGGATTATCGAAAGGGATCCGTGATGCTGCTGGCGCGCGTGCCGGGTGGTGCGATCCACGAGTCCGGAGACTCCATCGGCCGATCGCAGGCCGCGAGCCTGATCGGCGCCACGTCGCGGCTCAGCTCGCTCGAGATCCGAGACCTGATGGCGGGCAAGAACGTCGAGTTCCAGCTCGACGTGGGCAACGACGCGATCACGATCATGGTCGGCGGCGCGCCGGATGATCTCGAAGCCGGTCTGCAGTGGATGTACGCCTGCGTCACCGACGGCATCGTCGAGGAGACGGGGCTCGACACGTGGCAGCAGGCCCAGCATCAGCAGCTCGATCGCGCGAAGACCGATCTCAACGCACAGTTCGGCATGGCGCTCAACTCGGCGATTCTCGGCGACGATCCGCGGTTTGCGCCGCCGACCGCCGAGACCATCGATCGTCAGACGACCGCGGATGCGGCCAAGTGGTTCCGTGAACTGTTCGACGGTTCGCCCGTCGAGCTGGCGGTGGTCGGGGACATGGAGGAGGCGCGCGCCACCGAACTCGTCGCGCGCTATTTCGGCTCACTTCCCGAGGCGACCCGTGGTTTCGACTGGATCGACGCCGACAAGAAGCTCGACCTTCCCGAGGGGGCGCAGAAGAAGCGGGTCGAGGTTGCGACGCCGACGCCTCAAGCGATCGTCCTGTCGGGATTCCGCGGCTGCGATCGCGATCAGGAGGACGACCGTCGCCTCCTCGGTTTGGCCGCTCTGGTCCTGACGGACCGCATGCGCGTCGAGATTCGCGAAGAGCGCGGTCTCGTCTACAGCATCCAGTGCTCGAATCAGCCGGGTGGTGAGTTGCCGGGTACGGGGATCGTGTTCGCGGCGGCCCCGACCGACCCGGCGAAATCCCAGGAGCTCATCGATGCGCTGTTCGCGCTGATGGTGAAGTTCGCAGAGGAGGGGCCGACGGCCGAAGAGTTCGAGAACGCGCGCCTCCAGGCGAAGACGCAGATCGAGCAGGTCGTCAAGCAGCCCGGCTTCTGGGCCAACGTGCTCTCGTCCGTCACCAGTCGCGGCCGCAGCCTCGACGAGTTGGTTTCACTCGAGAGGACTTTCGAGAAGTACACGGCCGAGCAGGTGCGCGACGTCGCCCGCAAGTACTTCAAGGACGACCGACGCATCACCGTCGTCGCGGTGCCGAAGTGACACGCGACGCGGACGGGGTGTTCGATCTGCGTGGCTGGCTGGATCGCCACGCCGAGGGCGACGAACTCGTTCTCGGCTACGGCGACGTGCGCTCGCTCTTCGACGAGCTGCAGCGGCAGCGCCAGAGCGCGGACCGTCTGCGCAAGCAGAACCGCAAGGTGCGCGTGAAGATCGATCGGATCCGGGCGGAGTACGGCGCGCCGGCGGACAACGACGAGAGCGTCGACTGAGAACCGATCTGGACGAGATCGCCTGCTCGATCTGAAGGGAACCCGATGATCCGCGAGAGCTACCCGTACTTCCTCGGCAACGAGCCCGTCGCCGCGAATCAGGACCTCGAAGTCGTCGACAAGTACACCGGCGACGTCGCGACGCGCGTCGCCCTCGCCGACGCCGCGGCGATCGACCGCGCGATCGGTCTCGCGACCGAGGCGGCCGAGCCGATGGCCAAGATGGCGGCCTACGAGCGGCAGGACGTGCTCGAGCACTGCGTGAAGCGTTTCAGCGAGCGGTTCGACGAGCTCGCGTATTCGCTGTGCGTCGAGGCCGGCAAGCCGATTCGCGACAGCCGCGGCGAGGTCACGCGCTTGATCGACACCTTCAAGACCGCGGCCGGCGAGGCCGTGCGGATGACCGGAGAAGTCATGCCGCTCGACATCTCGGCGCGCGCGAAGGACTACACCGGCATGTGGAAGCGCGTGCCGATCGGGCCGTGCTCGTTCATCAGCCCGTTCAACTTTCCGCTCAATCTGGTCGCGCACAAGGTCGCGCCGGCGCTCGCCGTCGGCTGCCCGTTCGTGCTCAAGCCGGCGAGCCTTACGCCGATCGGTGCGCTGATCCTCGGCGAGATCCTCGCGGAGACGGATCTGCCGAAGGGTGCGTTCTCGATTCTGCCGTGTCGTCGTGATGGCGCGGACCTGTTCACGACCGACGACCGGCTCAAGCTCCTGAGCTTCACGGGTTCGCCGGACGTCGGCTGGGACCTCAAGGCGCGCGCGGGCAAGAAGCAGGTCGTGCTGGAGCTCGGCGGCAACGCGGCCGTGATCGTGGACGAGGGCTCGGACCTCGACGATGTCGTCGAACGGGTGATCTTCGGCGCGTTCTACCAGTCGGGACAGAGCTGCATCGGCGTGCAGCGCGTGCTGATCCACGAGTCGATCTACGACGAGCTCCGCGATCGATTGGTGGCCGCGACGCAGAAGTTGCCGGCGGGCGACCCCAAGGTCGAAGAGACGTTCCTCGGCCCGATGATCTCCGAGCGCGAGGCGAGGCGACTGCACGGTTGGATCGAAGATGCGGTCGGCAAGGGAGCCAAGCTCTTGTGCGGTGGTGCGCGTGACGGAGCGATGCTCCACGCGACGCTGCTCGAGGATGTGCCGCGCGACACCGATGTCCTGTGTCAGGAAGCGTTCGGCCCGGTCGCGGTCCTGTCGCGCTTCTCGGACTTCGACGCCGCGCTGCGCGAGGTCAACGACAGCGCGTTCGGCCTGCAGGCCGGCGTGTTCACGCGGGACCTCTACCGCGCGCAACGCGCGTGGGACGAGCTCGACGTCGGTGGCGTCGTGATCGGCGACGTGCCGTCATGGCGTGTCGATCACATGCCGTATGGCGGCGTGAAGGACAGCGGACTCGGTCGCGAGGGCGTGAAGTTTGCGATGGAGGACATGACCGAGATTCGGATGATGGTCGTGCGGACGCCGCCGTAGTCCGACGGCGCTAGTCCGAAAACACGACGTGCTCCATCCCGCGCGCCGGGATCGTCACCGAAACGTCGAGGGTCGTGCTGCCGTCCAGGTTCACGCGGTGTTGTTCGCCACTCGAGAATCGCACCGTCGTGTTGCCGGAGAAACCCGCGTAGTAGAGGTCCACGCGCAGCGTCCGCGTCACCTCGGTCGCCAGTGGATTGAACGCGACGAGCATCGCCTTCTCCTCGAGCTGCGGATTCACGTGCAGCATCCAGTCTACGTCTCGCCCGTCCGCCCGACGCCCGTGGATCACGTCCGACTCCAGGATCGCGCGATGCCGCTTGAACCAGTCGACCTGCCGCTTCACGACGGCCTTCGTCTCGTCCGTGTCGTAGAGCCGCGGTCCCCGGTAACACGCCTGCACGCCTAGAGCCAGATTGCTCGACAGCATGCGCTCGTAGTGGCCGAGATGCTCGCGCAGGGGCTCGATCGTCGCGGCTGCGCCGCCGCCGTGGTACTGCGTCAACGGCACGAACATCCAGCCCATCGTCGGCGTCTTCTGCCACGTGCCGTCGTAGATGTTCTGCCGCGTGTGAATCACCTGCTGATCGCGCGGTAGCGACCAGTTGACCTCGCGGTAGCCCATGCCGCACTTGTTTGATCCGGCGAGGTAGTAGTAGTCGGGGACGTTGAGATACACACCCGTTGCGCGGCACCACGCGTAGAAGTCCTTGATGCGTCGCGATTGCTTCCAGCGTGAGTCGTCGAACGCGAGGTGGCCCGGATGTGTCGTAGACGTGCACGGGTCGCCTGGGTAGCTGCCGTCATGTTCGAGCAGGCGGAAGCCGGTGTGTTGGTAGAAGCGGTAGAGCTTGTGGAAGTAGTCTTCGCCCCACTGGCTGCAGAGGCATGGCGCGTTGCCGAAGCGCGGGCGCTGCCCCTCGGGCATCACGACGTTGTGCTCGGCGCTGATGCTGCGTGACGAGAGCAGCGAGTAACCGCCGATCTCGATGCCACGCGCGCGGGCGTACTCCGTGTGCTCGCGCCAGCGTTCGATGTTCGCGTCGCTCGGGTCCTCGACGTTGAAGCCGCTGCCGAACGTCAGGATCGCCATCTCGAAGCCGACCTCGGCGCACTGATCGATCGCGTTGCGCACGACGGCGTGGTCCGCGCTGCGGACGTGCATCATCAGCGGGTTCTCGGTGATCCAGGGCGCGATCGTGCGGTAGACGCGGCGCTGCGTAAGCCCTTGGCGCTCCCGTTCGTAGGAGTCGTACGCGACGACCCACGTGTGGAAGCTCGTGAACGACTGGCGCGGCGCGATTTCGACGCCCGGTCCGATGCCAGGTTCGATGCGCAGCAAGCACGGGGTGAGTCGTCGGTAGTTGACCTGCGAGGAATAGTCGGGGTCGGCGACCCAGTGCACGACGTGCTGGTTGGCCGTCAGCGCCGTGCCGCCGCCGCAGGCGTAGTCGGTCTCGACGTGCAGGTTCGGGGGTCGCATTCCCGCCATGTCCCGCGGTTCGACCTGCGAGTCGTACTCGACCGCGGCGAGGATCTCGGAGGCGAACGCGTCGAGCCGCACGCTGCGCTCGGACGTGTTGCGTACGACGATGTGCTTGCGCACGCAGGGGACGCCGTCGTAGAGCGCGTATACGACGTCGACTTCGACCGAGCGGTCGGTGTGCCCGTACGACATCGTCAGCGTGATGCCGGGTGGCGGCCACGCTGCCAGCGGGTCGTGATGACGCACGCGTTTCCAGGCCATGCGTTCCGTGAGCGGCGCGATCGCGACGCGTCGCAGCTGCAGAGCGCTCGGATCGGTTGTGAGACGCGCGATCCACTCCTCGGTCAAGAACGCGTAGTTCGGTTGACCCAGGAGTCCCCCGACGGCGATCTGTTCGCCGTCAATCGTGATCGAGGCCTCTGGCTTCACGCCACGCAAGAGGGACTGCCGCGACGTCACTTGATCGAAGGCGATCGTCGCTCCGTTGGGACGAGACGCGAACGTGCGGCGAATCAGGCCGTTGTCGAGGACGATGCGATCATCATCGGTCCGGAACACTTGCGCGCGAAATGGTGCCGGATCGAGCAGCCAATCCGTGTTCTCCGGACGTGGAGTAACCGCGGACGGGATGGTGTCGATGCCGTCTTGGGCCGTGCCGGACGCGACGAGTGTGGTGGCACAGGCGAGCGAGAAACGACGGCGAGCGGCGCGCATTCATAGATCTTGAACCGGCCGGATCGGACATCAAGTCCGGACTCCGTGGCGCGCCGGAGTCGTGATCAGGGCGTCGCCGATCCGATGCGTAGCGCGAGAGCGTTCGACAGCTTGACGCCGAAGGGGTTCGTGCCCGCGTTTGGAACCGCGAACTGCAAGACGAACGTTTCGCCGAGGATTCCAGTCATGTTCGGAATAGACACGTCGAGGGACGAGACCGTAGACGTCATCGTGTCCATCGGAAGGATCACGAAGGGCGAGACGTGTAGCACGCAGTCGGTCATTCCGATCGGTGTCAGATCGAGGCCTGGACTGAGGGCCTGGTTGCCGACCATGAGCGTGGTCATCGGATGAGTGTGGGTCGCGCGGAGGACCAGCGATGTACCGATCTCCGGGGCCCCCGCAACTACGTCGAGGAGAGGTCGAATTGCTGCGCGTGCGAGCAGCCCGGGCCGATCGAAGTCACCGAAGCGGGAGTTCCTACTCGCGTGTGGATGTTCTGCCACGTCACCGCTTGGCCCCACGAGGCGAGTGCGACCCGCCCATCTCCGACATGGTGCGAGAAGTCGCCCGCAGCCGAGAGAGCGGGAAGCGCCCCGAGAGTGACGTGGACCGCCGTGCTCGACATCCAGACCGAAAGATCCATCTGCGCGAAGTGATTGATGGTCGATTCCGCGAGCAGTTGGGGGTTCTGCAGTTCGCCCTGAGCGGAGAGTGGCTCGGTGACACGAAGCAGTCGTAACGGCGAATCGGGGGCTCCATTCGTCAGCAGCGCCAGGTACTCCGGCGCGGGCGCGGACTCGTCGCCGGGTCTGTAGCCGAGCAGGAGGCCGGCATCGCCAATGCTGCCGTCGAACATGGACATGCGGACGTCGAGAGCGCCGGTAGAACCCCAGGTGCACGGTACGTAGCTGATCCCCATGCCGAGGCCGTCGAAGAACATGGATTCGTTCGACAAGATCCAGCAGGGGGCGCCCGCCGTGATCGTGAGTGAGGAGGGAGTGATGGAGGAGTCACCGCACGGAGTCTGCGCCGATGCCGAGACGCAGATCAGTGAGACGAAGAGCGTGGATCGCAGCATGAGGTTCCCTTTTCGTCCGAAGCGAACCGAGCGATCGTAGCAGTCAGCGGGAGTGCTGTCGACCCGCGTGCCTGATCTACAGCTGCACGACCCAGACCCGTTCGGACTCCAGTAGTCCCTTTTCGTCCTTCAGCACCCACGGCAGCCGTTCCGCGCTGACCTTTGCGTGGTCCTTCACCCGACACACGACGCGGAACTTGCCCTTCGCGTTGCGTTCGGGGCGCCACAGGAACTTGTACGTCTTCTTGCTGAAGCTGTGCGAGCGGGCAGCGTGCTTCGCGTCGAGCTTCGGCAGCTTGCCGCGCTTCGCGCGGTCCTCGAGCTTCTTGAAGGGGATTGTCTTCGGCGCGCTGTCTTCGGGGAATACGTACCAGCACACTTCGAGCCCGTGCTTCTTCGGTTGCACGAGGTCGACCTCGAACCGGTAGCGACCGTCGCGCTCCGCACGGATCGAACTCTGCTTCTTCTCGCCTTGCGCGGCCGGGCGAGACTCGTCGATCGGGTCGACGTAGCGGTAAATCCGCAGCACGAGGGCTTCGCGACACACGGTGCAGAACTCGCGACCCTGACTCATGATGCACTGCGTCGTGTTCGATCGCCATGCGCCCTTGATGCGTCCCGCGCCGCCACGGTACACGCCAACGCCCGGCGCCTTCGCCTCCAGCCAGTGCGCCCACGGGACCTTCTTCTTGTCGCCGGTGTTCGAGATGTTGACCGAGTTGCGCACGCTTTCGCCGCGGTCGTGCGTGTAGGTCGTGTACTCGTCGCTGAGTCTGCCGAACGAGTGGCCCCATTCGTGGTTGATCAGCCCGGGGTTGCCGGAGCCGCAGGCTGCGACGCCTCGGCCGCCGGTGCCGCCCATGCCCTTCGCCTTCGTCATCACGATCGCGAGCTCGTCGTGCGATGGCAAGTTCATCAGCGCCTCCATGACCCGGTTGCGCGACACCATGAAGAACGGCTCGTTGCGGCCCATCATCTTGCCGTCGAACGCGGTGTCGTATGCGCGGCCATGGCTGTCGATGTTGCCGTCCTTGCTCGCGACGTTGATGCGGATGAAGTTGTGATGAGCGTAGTACTCCTCGAACACCTCACGGCTCTTGAAGTGCGTCGGGATTTGCTTCGCCATGTCGTCGAAGCGGTTCTGCTCGGAGAGCTTGAACGCGTCGCCTGCGATCACGACGTCGACCCGGTTCTCGCTAGGACCGTTCTCGACGAGATACGTCCAGCCGAGGAATGCGGTCTTGCCGCTCCGCGTCAACGCGAGTTCCCCGGCGGCCGTGTTCGGCCACTTCTTGGCGATGCGCTTGTACGAGGCGTGGGCCTTCGAGTAGCTGCCTTTGGACGCGAGAGCCTCCGCCTTCGAGAACGCCTTGGCCGCCGATGCTTCGGCGTTCTGCGCCGTCGCCGGCATGCTGGCGAGCGAGACGAGTAGAGCTGTCGTGAGCGATCGGGACACGCGGACCTCCGTGGGGCGGGCGCGATCCTACACGCCTCCCGTCCCGGCGGGGCGTTTCCAGGGCAATGGCGCCGGATATCGCCGACCGTTCAGTAGCACGCCGATCCAGGTCGACCGTACGAACAGGTGGTAGCTTCCGAAGACGAAGGGCGTGAAGATCGCGATCACAAGGGGGGCCTTGAGCAGCGCCGGCACGTCGACGTCGCGGAGCATGCCGGGCAGCCAGCAGCAGAACGGCAGATGCACGAGGTAAGCCCAGTACGACGCGTCGACGAGGTAACGCGTGCGGGTGTTCGGCCGGTTGGCATGGCGAAGGAAAGCTCCGGTCAGGCCGAAGATCAGCTGCCAAGTCGCGAGGGCGAGCACGAAGGTCGAGACCGCGTGGGTGGTCGGGTCTTCGGCGCGGAACTGCATACCGCGCATCCAGCCGACGACCAGCACAGAAGCGACGCCGAGCCCGAGGTTCTGCGACGCGAAGCGCTCGAGCGAGGCGAGGCGCTCGCGGCGGGTGTACAGGAGCCAGCCGACCCCGAAGAACACCGCATACGCGGTCAACGTATCGTTCCCCACGCGGAACGTCGCGTCCGTATCGAGTCCTCCCGAAGTCATCGTGATCATGCTGGCGCCGGTGATCGCGGTGAGGACCAGGAGACGCGGGCGGCCGAGCAAGAGTCCGTCGAGCAGCGTGATCGCGCGGTTGCGCATCGCCGGCGACAGCAGTCGTGATGCTCCGTAGACCGCGGCCGCCAGCGCGTAGAAGTGCAGTAAGTAGTACAGGAACCAGAGGTGGATCGTCGACGGGTGCGCGAACAAGCCGCCTGTCTGCAGCTCGCGCCAGACTTCGTCGAGCGCGCCACGCCAGTCCGTCTCCGCGTGGAAGAGCGCGAAGTCGGTTCCGGTTCTCGAGAGCACGAACAGCGGTGGCCAGAACAGCACGAAGGGCAGGCCGATCCGCATCAGGCGATTGCGGAACATCCCTCCGGGTCCGCGTCGCTCCACCAGCATGGCCGTGAAGAACCCCGCCATGACGAAGAACACGGGCATCTGGAACACGTGGATGAAGCCGGCGGCCAGGTCCCAGAGGACGTGGGTATTCGGGTCCTGGATCGGCCAGTCGTTGCCGAAGTCGGTAGGCCCGTACGAGACGACCCCGTGCAACAAGATGCCGAGCAGCATCATTGCGGCGCGAAGCGCGTCGAGCGCGTGGAGCCGTTCGATCGGTGCCATCGGAGGGTCAGCCCTGCAGCACTCGGTCTACTCGATGGCGAACTGGGAATCGGCAACAAGTTCGAGTTGACATCTGCCGACCAGTAGGTAGGCTCCCACGCCTCAGATGACCGACCGCAAGCTCCAGATCCTGCAGACCGCCGCCGACGTGCTCGAGAACAAGAGCTTCGCGGCGTTCAGCTACCAGGATCTCGCCGAGCGGCTCGGCATTCGTAAGGCCAGTATCCATCACCACTTCGCGACGAAGGACGACCTGGGCCGCGCGCTGATCGCCTACTACCAGGAGAACGGCGACGCGATCATGGGGCGGCTGGCGGAGGCCGGCACGCCCGGTCAGGCCATCGCCGCGATGCTCGATCTCGCCGAGGAAGTGCTGCTGGACGCCAAGCCGAGCCACGTGTGCCCGTCCGGCGCGTTCGAGATCGATGCGGGCTCCCTGTCCGACGAGTTCCAGACCGCGATCCGAGAGTTCAAGCAGCGCCATCTGGACCGCGTGGCGGGGCTGCTCGACGCGGCCCGTGCGCAGGGCGAAGTGGCGTTCCTCGGCGATCCCGCCGACCAGTCGGCGATCATCATGGCAGCGCTGCAGGGCGCCCGTGAGGCCGATCCGGTCCTCGGTCGCGACTTCTTCCGCGGCGTCGTCCGCCAGCTCAAACGCAGCATGGGGCTCTGATTCGATGCGAAACGTCGGTCACACCCCGCGCGGCCTTCTCCTCTCTACGAGTAGGTAGAGAACCGAAACGATGACCCCTCCTCGTGAATTGGCCGATTTGGCCTCTGGCTTCTCCGCTCCTGAGCCTTCCTACTGATAGGTAGCGATTTCGATGGAAACACCTCGCACCCACTCGCAACGACTCTACGACCTGCGCTGGCTGCTCAGCCTCGTCACCCTGGGCGCCATCGCGTTCCTGATGATGTCCGGATGGGGGCGCGTCGAGACGTTCTCCGCCCAGGTCGACAGCCTGCAGGACAACCCGCCGGCCGTCACCCAGCCGAAGATCTTCGACGCGCGGTACGACATCTGGTTCGACCCGGAAGACCCGGGCCTCCAGCTCTACAACCGGATCGAGGATCAGTTCGTCGCCGAGGACTTCGTGCTCGTCGCGTTCGAAGAGCAGGACCACCCGCTCGGCGTCTTCTCGCCGGATTCCCTCGCGATGGTCGCGAAGGTGACGAAGCGGCTCGAGCAGATCCCGTTCGTGCGCCACGTGCGAAGCCTGACCAGCAACCCGTGGATCCGGTGGGGCGAGATCGGGGAAGACCCCGAAACCGGCGAAGTCGACGCAGGTCTGCTGATCACGGACCTCTTCGAGGGTGACCCCGCGGGCTACGACGAGGCCGCGGTGCTCGAGCGAATCGTCGCTGTGCTCGGTGCCGAGCGCGCGGCGTCCCTCATCGGAGAACCACGGGTTCGTCAGGTGATCGGCGCCGACGCGAAGTTCGAGGACTGGATCGGCGAGCCGCGCCTCGTCGGCAACGTGATCAGTGCGGACGGGCGAACGACCGCTTTCCAAGTGCAGCTGCTGCGGCCGCGTCTGAACGAGGACGAGCAGGACGCGGCGTTCGGTGACGACTCGACGTCGCGTCGTGTCGGTCGCTCGATGCACGCGAACCAGTCGCAGTGGGACGCGCTCGCCGCAATGAAGGTCGCGCTCGCGGATCTCGGCGGTGACTTCGAGTTCCACACCGCGGGCATGCCGGTCATCGAGAACAACTTCATGGTCACCGGCCAGGAAGACATGGCGATGGTCGGTTGGATGTTCTTGATGATCGTCGTCGTGATGTTCGTGCTGTTCCGCCGCGTCGCGGCGGTCATCACGCCGCTCGTCGTGATCTTCAGCTCGATCTTCGGGATGCTCGGCACGGTCTGGCTGTTCGGCGACCTGCTGAACAACATCACGGCAGCCGCGCCGAACATGGTTACTGCGATCTCCATCGCGGACGCCGTGCACTTGATCGCGGCCTACTACATGCTGCGCGGCCAGTTCACCGACAAGCGAGCCCTGATCACCGAGGTGATTCGCACGAACGCGATGCCGGTATTCTTGACATCGGTCACGACGGCGATCGGTTTCTTCTCGCTGACCGCGGGTAACATCATTCCGCTGCAAATGCTCGGCTACACGGCCGGACTGGGCACGCTGTTCGCTTGGATCACGTCGATGACGTTCGTGCCAGCGCTGCTCTCTCTGCTGCCGCTGCCGAAGGGTGGCGACGCGCCCTCGCACCCGTCCCACGACAGCACTCCAGATCACTGGAGCACGCCGCTGATCGCGCGCGTCGTGCGGTGGCGCAAGCCGATCGCCGTCGCGAGCCTCGGCGTCACGGTTCTCGCCGTAGTCGGGGTCGCGCGGATCGAACTCGACTCGGACTTCCGCACGATGTTCCCGGACGACAACGTCGCAATGGTGGACATGGACTGGCTCGAGAGTCGCCTCGGCGGTGCCGGAGACCTCGAGATCGTGTTCGACGCGCCGGCCCGCGATGAAGAGCAGGCGGACGCGATCCAGCGCCAGGCTCGCATCGAACAGCTCCGGACCCGTGATCAGGGTGTGAAGGACTTCGACGAGTTCGAGGCGCTGTCGCAAGACGAGAAGGACGAACTCGCTCGCCTCGAACGCGACGAGAAGGATCACCAGCGGCGCCGTATCGCGGTGTCCGCAGAGTTCTTGATCCGCCTGCGCGAGTTCGGGGACCGGCTGCGCGTCGAGATGGCGGACGACGAGTCTCCGCTTTCCATCGTGACCCGGATCGACGGTGCGCTCGACGTCCTGCGCAAGATCAACCAAGTGCAGAACGAGAACCGCGCGGCGTTCTACCGGCCGCCGACCGAGACGGACGTCCCGGACGAGGCGCGCGCGCCGCAACTCGACTACGACGAGTTCACCGAGGAGTACAGCTACATTCCCGGCCAGAACGCGTCGACGCTCGCCGCGCAGTACTACCTCCAGTACGAGAACGGGGCGAAGCCTTCGGAGAACCTCGAAACGTTGATCAGTCCGGATCGCCGCACCGTTCGACTGCAGGGCCGCGTCAAGCAGGCCTCGTCGCTGATGCAGCAGGCGGCGTTCGCGCGAATCCGCGAGATCGCGGCCGATGAGTTTCCGCGCCTCGCGGGCACGAGCGAGCAGGTCGAGTCCGCCGCTGCGCTGTCGACGATGACGCTGTCCGGCAAGACGCTCCTCTATGCCGGAATGAGCGACAAGTTCGCGCACAGCTTCGTGTTCTCGATGACGGTCGCGTTGTCGATCATCACCGTGCTGATCGGCGTGATCTACCGTTCGGTCTTGCTCGGCTTGCTGAGCATCGTGCCGAACGTGCTCCCGATCTTCATCCCGATCGGCCTGTTCGGTTTGCTCGGCTGGGAGGTCGACGGGCCCGCGGTGTTCGTGTCGTCGGTGGCGCTCGGCGTATGCGTCGACGACACCATCCACTTCTTCACGAAGTTCACGCGGGCTCGCCGGCGTGGATTGCAGACAGAGGCCGCGCTGCGCGCTGCGCTCCACCAGGTCGGTGGCGCCCTGACGTTCACAACGATGATCCTCGTGCTCGGTTTCGGCGTGCTCGCGTTCAGCCAGTTCGCGCCGAACAGCATGATGGGCAAGCTCGCGGCCGTGATGATCGGACTCGCGTGGGTTGCCGACTTCATCGTGACGCCCGCCCTGCTGACGTTCTTGCCCGACCCGAACAAGGAGACCGCCGACGCGACCGATTCGGCGGCGACGAGCGAGCCGGAAGTGCCGGCCGTGACTTGAGAGACATTCCGAGAGGACCAAACGATGCTACGCACACTGATCATCAGCCTCGCGATCGCTTCCGTCGCGGTCGCCCAGGACGCCCCTAAGAACACGTCGGGCGTCGATGTCCCGACCGTGCCGGAGTTCGACAAGAGCAAGCCCGAGGTCTACGGCCGACAGCTTGCCGATTACGCCGACCTCTACGACACCGGGTGGTACGACTCCTACGCCTCGAGCAAGATGACACTCTTCTCGGCGACCGGCGACTCCGTCGAGCGCCAGACGATCCAGCTGATCCTCGAGAAGTCGGAGGGCGACAAGTCGATCATCCGCTTCCGTAGCCCCGCGGAGATCAAGGGTGTCGCGGCGCTGACGCATGAGCACCCGGACGCGACCGACGACAACTGGCTCTACCTGCCGGCGACGAAACGCGTGCGTCGGATCTCCGGCGCGAACAAGACCGCGAGCTTCCAGGGCACGGAGTTCACCTACGAAGACCTCTCGAACCGGATCGTCGCGAAGTACGACTGGCTCTTCCTCGGCGAAGAGGAGGTCGACGTGCAGGGTGAGAAGCACAAGACCTACAAGCTCGAGGCGAAGCCGCGCTATGAGAACACCGGCTATTCGAAGCTTGTCATCTACGTGCACCAGGAGCACTGGCGGCAGGAGAAGATCGAGTTCTATGACAAGGCCGGCCGCCTGCTGAAGATCCTGACCAACGACAAGTGGAAGCTCCGCCACGGTCGGTTCTGGCGGCCGATGCGCATCTCGATGGACAACCTGCAGACCAAGAAGCGCACGGTCATCGAGTCCAAGGCGCAGCTGCTGAACCTCAAGCTCTACAAGAGCAAGAAGACCGGCAAGGCGCGCAAGAGCATGACCGATGAGCAGTTCACGACTCGTGCCCTGACGGGCAAGCGGTGACACACGCGATGCGCGGACTCCTTCTCACGATCGGACTCGTCTCTCTCCCGTTGCCGCCGCTGCTCGCCCAAGAACCCGGCGGGCAGCAGGTCGTCGAGGAAGATGAGGAGATGGATGACGAGCTCGAAGAGGAGATGGACGATCTCGAGGGTCTCGACGACTTGGAAGGTCTCGACGACCTCGCGGAATCGTCCGAGGACGAAGGCGGCATCCGCGTCACGGAGCTCCAGGGTTTCCTCGAGACGCGCGGCAAGTTCTTCTATCGCGATCGCAACACGCCCGAACTCAAGGACGCGCAGTGGATCACCGAGCTGCAGCTCGAGTTCGACATCGCGATCCAGGAGTCGCTGACAGCGTACTTTCGTCCGCGGTTCCTGATCGACGCGCTCGACGAAGACCTCGTGCGGACCGACCCCCTCGAGCTCTACGCGACCTACGAGGGCGAAGCGTGGGACTTCCGCGCCGGCCAGTTCGTCGAGAACTGGGGCATCGCGGACACGTTCAATCCCGTCGACGTGCTGAACCGTCGCGACCTGGCGACCGACCCGCTCGACGCCGAGCGACTCGGCGAGCTGGGCGCGCGGGTGCGATTCCTGCTCGATGGCGGGGAGACGCTCGGCGAGCCGACGATGTCGTTGTACGTGCTGCCGGTGTTCCAGGAGTCGCTTTTCCCGACGCGGCGGAACCGCTTCTCGTTTGCGCCGCCACCGAACAACCTGGACGAGGACGGGGACGTGTCGCCGGAAGGCGAAGACCGCGTCTTCCTGGCGACGCGTGCGCAGGCCACGCTGTCGACGGACCTCGCGAACGCGGACGTGCAGCTGGTCGCGGCACGCGGTCCGGACCGCTTCCCGCTGTTCGGCGTGACGGCGTTGCCGAACGGCGCTCAGAACCTGACGCCGATCTACTACGGCATGTGGACGCTCGGTGGCGGTTTCCGGGCCGTGCCCAACTCCGAGGCGTTCGCCGACTACACGCTCAAGGCGGAGGTCGTCTACAAGGTGCCGTACCGCACGAGCGCGATGCCTGCGGTGCTCCCCGACGAGTATCTGCAGTATGCGTTCGGCTTCGATCGGATCTACCCCAACGTCTTCACCGACCAAGACCAGATCACGGCGACCGTCGAATGGGTGGGGGAGACCGGCGCGTCGGACTTCACGTCACAGTTCCGGCCGTTCAACGACGACCTCGTGCTGCGCGCGTTCTGGGAGGCGAACGACTTCGCGCGGAGTTCGTTCGAGCTGCGAGGCATCTTCGATCCGAACTCGCTCGAGTACGTCCTCGAGGGGATCTACGCGACCCAGCTGCGCTCGATCCACGAGGACCTGAAGTTCCAGCTGGGCGTGCAGTTCTTCGATCCCGCCCGCTCCGAGCCGGGTTTCTTCTCGTTCTTCCCGAACAACTCGAACGCCGAGGTCACGCTGCGCTGGGACTTCTGAGCCGAATCGGGACTACGATGCGGCCATGCGGCTGTCCGTTCTCGCTTCCCTGACCCTGCTCCACACGCTCGCGCCGGCCCAGGCCGACGAACCCCAGACCGACGGAGCCCAGACCGCCGATCGCCCCAACATCGTCCTGATCCTCGCGGACGACATGGGCTTCTCGGACATCGGCTGCTACGGCGGCGAGATCGAGACTCCGACCCTCGACCGCCTCGCTGCGAACGGGCTCCGGTTCACGCAGTTCTACAACGGAGCTCGCTGCTGCCCGACGCGCGCATCGCTGCTGACCGGTCTCTACGCGCACCAGGCCGGGATGGGTGGCATGGAGCCCGACCGCGGCATCCCCGGGTATCGCGGCAACATCAACCGGTCGTGCGTCACGATCGCTGAGGCGCTCGGAGCGGCCGGTTACGCGACCTACATGGCCGGCAAGTGGCACCTGACGAACCGTAAGGACGCGAAGTCG
Source organism: Planctomycetota bacterium (assembly GCA_028281765.1). Lineage (GTDB taxonomy): Bacteria > Planctomycetota > UBA1135 > UBA1135 > UBA2386 > JANQJF01. Next base: position 32,352 of record JANQJF010000036.1, read on the forward strand.
GACGAGGACAAGTTCAACTGGCCGCGGCAGCGCGGCTTCGATCGCTTCTTCGGGACGATTGCCGGTGCCGGTTCGTTCTTCGCGCCGGCGACGCTGACGGACGACAACGCCGACGTCTCCGACGCAGCGCGTGAGGACGAGGACTTCTACTACACCGATGCGATCTCCTCGGCGGCCGTCGACTTCATCGCGGATCACGAGCGGCAGAAGGGCGACGATCCGTTCTTCCTCTACGTTGCGTACACCGCGCCGCACTGGCCATTGCACGCGTTGCCCGACGACATCGAGAAGTATCGCGGCAAGTATGACGAGGGTTGGGATGTCGTGCGCGCGGCACGCTTCGCGAGGCAGAAGGAGCTCGGACTCACCGACGTCGCGTGGAAGCTGACCGAGCGGCCGAAGTTCGTGCCCGCATGGGGCGCGATGAAGGGCAAGCGGTTGCCGTCGAGCGTGACCAAGATCGAAGGAGTCGATCAAGGCGATGGCCAGGCGTGGCTCGCGCATCGAATGGCGATTTACGCCGCGATGGTCGACCGGATGGATCGCGGCATCGGGCAGATCGTCGAGAAGCTCGAAGGGACCGGTGCTCTGGACGACACGCTGTTGGTCTTCCTCAGCGACAACGGTGGATGCGCCGAGTGGAGCCTCTACGGATTCACGCGTGGCAAGAAGCCGACGCGTGCGCACGAAGGGGGCCCCGAGTCGTTCGTGTCCTATGGCGCCGGGTGGGCGAACGCGAGCAACACGCCGTTTCGCTTCTTCAAGCACGACACCCACGAGGGCGGGATCTGTACGCCGTGCGTGGTGCATTGGCCTGCCGGGTTCGAAGCGCGCGGGGAGTGGCGACGCTCGATCGCGCATGTTGTCGACATCATGCCCACCGTCTTGGCTGCGGCCGGAGCGGAGTACCCGAAGGAGTACGCCGGGGAAGCGATCCCGCCGCTCGAGGGCGAGAGCCTGATGCCGGCGCTCCGCGGCGAGAAGTTCGAGCGCCGCGCGCCCCTGTTTTGGGAGCATCACGGCAATCGCGGCGTGCGGCGCGGCGAGTGGAAGCTGGTCGCCCGCGGCGAGAAGGCGCCGTGGCAGCTGTATCACATCCCGACGGATCGCTGCGAGACGCGCAATCTCGCGGGCGACGAAGTCGAGATCGTGGCCGAGCTGGCCGAGGCGTATCGCGGATGGGCGGCGCGGTGCAGCGTGGTCGCGCCGAGTCGCATGCCGCGCCAGCAGGAGCCGAGAGGGCGGTAGGGGGGCGAGGGGTGCGCAGGGGCGCCGCTGCGGCCGTGGCGGCGCCAGCCGCGACGGAGGAGTCGTTTTCGCGCCCGGGTCCGGGCCCGAAAACGGAAGCGTGAAGCCGAACCGAGGCGTGCCGCACGCCCTAGCTCGCCGTCACCCCAGCCCGAGCCTCAGAAGACCAGCGGCTGCAACACCGGTGCCGGTCGCATGTCGCCCGTTCCGCCGGACAGGCCGATCGGTGTCCCGTTGTCGTCGACCCGAACGCCGGCCGGACCTTCCCATCCTTCCCAGCCGAGGTAGCGCTGCTTCTCCGCGCCTTGCAGCGGGACGCCGTTCTGGACGATCGTGATCGAGTCGTCGAGATACGTGTTCGTGCCGTCGCTGTTGTTCCCGAGCGGCGACATGATCTGGATGATGCCCATGCCTCCGAAGCCGCCGGTGGCGCGGTTCGTGTAGTAGCTGCGCGGGGCCGGCGGATACTTCGCGAAGATCTCCTGGTTCTGGAAGTCGCCCTGCTTCGAGATGCCGCCGTCGGCGGACAGCGAGAAGGAGAAGTCGTCGTTCGCGTAGGTCTCACCGTGGGTGTGCAGCTCGACGTCGGGCGAGGCGAGCACGAGCAGGCCGCCCGCGCCACCGCCGCCGCCGCCCGCGCGGTTGTTCGAGCCGGCTTGCTCGCCGCCACCGCCGTCGCCGCCGTTCGCGCTGATGAGTCCTTGCGGGCCGACGAAGATCTTCTCGGCCGAGTAGATGATGACTGCGCCGCCACCGGCGCCGCCGCCGCCACCCTTCTCGTCGTTCACGAACTGCGGGTCGAGCGGGATGCAGTTGAAGCCGCTGTCTCCACCGCCGCCGCCGCCCTGGCCACCGCGGATGATCGACAGCTCGCCGTTCACGATCGTGTTGCTGAAGAAGTCGTAGCTGCGACCGATGAAGTTGTTGTCGGATCGGGTATCGACGAACGGGATCATGCCGGGGAGTCCGCCCGCGACGTTGCCCGCGCCGGTGCCGCCGTTGCCGAGCATCTGCACGAACGGGAGGCCGGCGAGGCGGAAGTCGAGGTCGCCTACTGTCGAGAACGTGCCGCCGCCGCCGCCGCTACCCGTCGTGGGGTTGAAGATCGCGCGGCAGCCGAAGTTTCCGCCTTGGCCGCCGACGAGGAAGCCGGACTGGTTCTCGCCGATCGCACCCGCGAAGCTGCGGTCGGTCGAATTGGGGCTACCGTCGCCGCCGTTGCCACCACCGCAGACGCCGATGCCGCCCGGGGAGGGGAAGTTCGCGCTCTGCAGCGTATCGACCCGCGTGCCGTCTCCGCCGTTGACGCTGAGCTTGCCGAAGACGCGGAAACTGCCCGCGCAGATGAAGACCAGCGGGTTCGGGCCGATCGCGCGGACCGTGGTGTTCGCCGAGATGGTCACGTCACGGAAGTAGAAGATGCCGCCGGCGACGTTGATCGGCGCGCCACCGCCGCACGGTGTGATCTGCGTGAAGTTCGTGTCGAGCACGATCTCGTTGTCCACCGGGCACCAGTCGACGTTGAACCCTTGAGCCGACGCCGCGCCGGCCGTCAGCGAAAGGGTGAGAAGGATGGGGAAGGCAGGCTTCTTCATTGTGCGTGAGACCTCTTGGTTCTGCGGCAGGTTTGGACGAGCCTCAGCTAGTCCTCCCCCGGGCCAACGGTAACAGTTCGTGTCTGTTTGGGTGAATAGTGGGGCACCCCTCCGGCTACTGTGCGGTTATGCGCGCTCCGACGATTCCGAGCCAGCCGCTCGACCGTTTTCACGAGATCCTTCGCCAACTCGAAACGCGACGCACCTGGTCGGTTGGGCACACCGCACTGCGCTATCTCGCACAGTCCATGCTTACGAGCGACGCTCGTCCGTATGAGCTCGCCGACCGCGTCTTCTCCGTCGCTGAGACGCTGAAGAAGACGAGCTCGGCGTTCTCGCAGCTTCGCGGGGACCTACGGTTCTTGATTGCGGCGCAGCTCCTCGAGCGCCGCGTCAGCGCTGAGCGATTCCACACGGCGGTATCGCAGTTCGACCAGAAGCTCAAGCAGATCGGCATGCGCCGCTCTTCACTCCACCAGCTGATGGCCATCGTCCTGATGCTCGAACCCGAAACCGGGCAGGTCGCGCCGGGCCGCGTCGAGCGCTTCCACAAGGCCTACGAAATGATGAAGCGTTACCACTGGTGGCTGACCGGGCCGGACGACTTCGCGTCATGCGCGCTGTTCGCAATGCGCGACGAGAGCATTCACGACATCGGTCGCCGCGTGGAGCGCCTCTACACCGGGCTCCGCGAGCGGGGGTTCGCGGCGAGTGATCCACTGCAGCTCGTGTCCCACATCCTCTGGTTCAACCCCAAGTCGGATGCCGTCGCGCTCTCGCGCTTCCAGGGTTTGCACGACGGATTCAAAGGCGCGAGCATCGCGATGTGGACGTCGGACTACGACGAGCTCGCGACGCTCACGTTCCTCGATCACAGACCCAAGGCCATCATCGATACCGTCGTGCGGCACCGAGAATCGATGAAGGCTCTACGGCCGCGATGCGACGCGAGCATGACGTTCAGTCTCGCGTGTGGCACGGCGTTTCTGGAGCTGGTCGCACTCGACTCGAGTCTGAAGGGGATACACGACGCGCGCGGCATGATGCACGTGCACGCGGCCCTTGCGGCTCAGCAGGCTTCGAGCGCGGCGATCATGAGTGCGACGATGACGGCGGCGGTCGTGGCGGCGAACTCGTCCAGTTAGCCCGCATCGCCCACCAGCCTCGCGCGTGAGCACGCCCGATCGCCCACATCCCGCGTCAGGCGCTCGCCTTCGGCTCGGCCGCGACCCCGCTTCTTCCCGACGCGGCGCGGCGTCGATCGTCATTCGCCCATGACACCGAGGGCTCGCGATCTCGGCACGAGAAAACCGAGCCACTCGGAGCGTGAGGATCGTAGACGCAGGGAACCGAGTCGCCCGCGGACTGCGTCCACGATGGCAACGCCCCGTCCGGAAGTCGCTCAAGGGAATCCTCGGATGTGCCGAACGCTTCGATCGACGGACCCAGGTTCGTCGATCCCGCAACCGGGTCACCACCAACGAGGAGTTCGAGTGTTGTTGCGCAGTGTTTGCATGCTGCCGTTGTTCGCGATGACGAGCTGCGGTTTGTTCTCAGATTCCCGACCGGGCGTCGCCAATGTCGACGACCTCGTGACGCGAGTCGAACGTGTCCACATCGAAGCCGAGCTTGCGCAGGAGCGTGCGCTCGATGCTGCCGAGGCGCTCAAGTCGCTCGTCACCTACGAGTTCGGTGAGCACGGCGATGCGGTCAAGTCGTTCCAGTCGTTCCTCATGACGATCGACGCGTCGGAGTCGCAGGCGATCGCGCTCCGGAAGAGCATCACCTCGATGAAGGTCGCCGCTGGTCCGGTGTTCGAGAAGTGGACCCAGGATCTCGAGTCCTTCTCGAGCCAGAACATGCGAGACCGCAGCCGCGCTCGCCTCGAGGAGACCCGTGCAAAGTACGATCAGATCGTCGCCGTCGCGGATCCGGCGCGCGAAATGTTCGACACGTTCAACCTCGGTCTGCGCGATCACGCGCTGTTCCTCGAGCACGACTTCAACGCGACGTCGGTCGCCGAGATCAGTGCCGACGTGACCGAACTCGTATCGATGCGCGGCGAGATCGATGCTCGCCTCGCGGAGACCTTGGTCGCGGCTCGCGGCTACTTCGAATCCCGCGCCCTGCCGATGACGATGCAGCGGACCCGCGACACCGCCGAGGCCGAGCGAGAATCGGCCGAGCGCGGGACTGCGAAGGACGTTGCGCGCCCGCCGGCGGGCCGCTGAGCGACTGACGGCCGCGCGAGTTCACGATGACCTGGACGCTACTCCTCGTCACTGTCGTCGTGCTCGGCGTGGCACTCGCCGTCGCCGTGCAACGGCGCCGCGATCTCGCGGCGATGGCGCGCGCGCTCGACGTGCGTGACCGCGCGATTCGTGACGGGAGCGACGAAGCCAAGCTCCAGCATCCGATCGTAGACCTGTCCCGGTGCCTCGGCTGCGCGACCTGCGTTGCGGTCTGTCCCGAGAACGGCGTGATCGAGATCGTGCACGGCCAGGCGGTGGTCGTGAACGGTGCCCGATGCGTCGGTGTGTCCGCGTGTGAGCGGGAGTGCCCGGTCGGCGCGATTGCCGTGACGATCGCGAACGCCGACACGCGCACGGACGTGCCGAACATCACGTCCCGATTCGAAGCGGTTGGCGTGTCTGGTCTGTTCCTCGCGGGCGAAGTCACGGCTCATGCGCTCGTCAAGACGGCGATCGAGCACGGCACCGCGGTGGCAGGCACCGTCGCGGAGCGAACGCATCAGCTCGGCCGTGCGCCCGAAGGCGAACTCGATCTGCTGGTCGTCGGTGCGGGGCCTGCGGGTCTCGCATGCTCGCTCGAGGCGAAGCGGCACGGCTTGACGTTCGTGACGATCGATCAGGCCGACGCCCCCGGTGGAACGGTTGCGAAGTATCCACGGCGCAAGCTGGTCATCAGTGAGCCGGTCGACTTGCCGCTCTACGGTCGCCTCAAGCGTTCGGCGTACACGAAAGAACAGCTGATCGCGCTTTGGCAGCAGATCGCGCAGCAGCACGCGCTGCCGTTCCGCGGCGGCGAAGTGCTCACCGACGTCACGCGAGACGAGTCCGGGCGGTTCGTCGTGCAGACGAATCGTCGGCGCTATGTCGCGCGTCATGTGTGTCTGGCGCTGGGTCGGCGCGGTGTGCCGAACAAGCTCGGTGTTCCCGGCGAGGACCTCGCGAAGGTCTCCTACAGCCTCTTGGATGCGGGCTCCTATCAAGGCCGTCGCATCCTCGTCGTCGGCGGGGGAGACAGCGCTGTCGAGACCGCGGTCGCGCTAGCGCAGCAGCCGGGCAACGAAGTCGTGCTGTCGTACCGCAAGCAGAGCTTCTTCCGCATTCGTGAAGAGAACGAGCGCCGGCTCGCGGAAGCGGTCGATGCGGGTCGACTCGAGGTGCTCTACGGAACCCGAGTCGTCGAGATCTCCGACGAGCTCGTCGAGCTCGAGCACGAGCAGCAGCACGGGGCGGCGCACGCCGCGGGCGGCGCGGCGACCGCGGTGGCGGCGGCACCGCCGCGGATTCGACTGCCGAACGACGAGGTGTTCGTCATGGCGGGGGGCATGCCGCCATTCGAGCTTCTCGAGGCCTCGGGCGTTTCGTTCGATCCTGCGCTGCGTGACGTGCCGGAACCGGAGGGGGAGCGTGGCACCGGGCTGACGACGGCTCTGTCCGCCGCGCTGGGTCTGACTCTGGGCACGCTCCTCTGGGCGCTGTGGCATTCGGACTACTACCTGCTGCCGCTGATCGAGCGGCCGGCGCACGACTCGCACGGGTTCCTGCGGCCGGGACGCGCGTTCGGCCTCGCGATGGGGATCGCGGCCGTCGCGTGCATCGTCGTCAACCTGCTCTACCTGCTGCGGCGCTCGCAGAAACTCGGCCTGCGTTTCGGCTCGCTGCGGACCTGGATGACGAGCCATGTTGCGACCGGAGTACTCGCGGTCATGTGCGCGCTGCTGCACGCCGCCATGGCGCCGCGGGACACCGTCGGTGGTCACGCGTTCGAGGCGCTCGCCGTCCTGTTGCTCACCGGCGCGATCGGTCGCTACTTCTACGCGCACGTGCCGCGTGCGGCGAATGGTCGGGAGCTCGCGCTCGACGAGGTGAAGTCCCACCTCGAGGCGGTCGATGCCGAGTGGAGCACCGAGCATCGCGAGTTCGGTGAGCGCGTGCGCAGCGAGGTTGGCGCGCTGGTCGACCAGCGTCAGTGGGGAGGCTCGTTCGTCGGCCGTGTGTTCGGCCTGCTCGGGCTGCGTCTCGACCTGCGACGAGTCCTCGCGCGACTGCGCGCCGAGGGGCGCGTTGCGGGGATTCCGGATGCGCACATCGCGAGCGTTACGAGCCTCGCGACGCGCGCGCACCGCGCCGCGCTGTGGGCCGCGCACTTCGAAGATCTCCGAGCCGTCGTCGCGACCTGGCGCTGGCTGCACCGCTGGGTGGCCGCGCTGATGGTCCTGCTCGTCGTGATCCACATCGTCTACGCGCTGAGCTACGGCGCGTCCTACGGCGAGGTGTCGCGATGAACGTTCGCAGCCCGAAGCTGTGGATCGGCCTGTTCTCCGCGGCGGCCGTGCTCTGGATCGTGGCGGACGACATGGGGCGCACGTCGCCGGGCCCGGTGTCGACCGTGCACGGCAGAATCGCGGAGATCGACGGCGGCGCGAGCTGCGCGCAGTGCCACGGCGGTTGGTTCTCCGACATGACCACCTCGTGCCTCGCCTGCCACGAGCCGATTGCGTCGCAGATCGAGTCCGGCGACGGGCTGCACGGCCGTCTCGGTGAGGAGCGCGCCCGGCGCTGCGCCGAGTGTCATAGTGAGCACCACGGTGGGGAGTTCCAGCTCGTCAACCGTCGCAGCTTCGCGGTGGCGGGTCTGCAGGGTCCCGAGGGCTTCGACCACGCGTTCGTCGGATTCGAGATGGCTGGCAAGCACCTCGAGCTGGACTGCACGAAGTGCCACGAACACGCGGATGCGGTCGTGCTCCCCGAGGGAGCGCACCGGTACATCGGTCTCGAGCAGAGCTGCGCGTCGTGCCACGACGATCCCCACGAGGGGCGGATGCAGATCGGCTGCGCGAAGTGTCACAGCCAGGAGTCGTGGGACCAACTCGGGTCTCTCGGTCACGAGGAGTTCCTGCCGCTCATCGGTGGGCACGCGGAGGTCGGCTGCCGGAAGTGTCACGAGAAAGACAGCGCGCAATCGCTCGAGTCGTTCGGCGCGGGGCGTCGCGGCGCGGAGCGCGCATGCGCGACTTGCCATGATTCACCGCACGCGGAGTCGTTCATCGCGTCGATCGCCAGACTCGAGGGGACTTCGGATGCGGCGAGCTGCGTCCAGTGCCACGAGCACGAACACTTGACGTTCCACGACGAAGTCGAGATGACACCCGAGCGGCACGCGTGCTCGGGCTTCGAGCTGGTCGCGCCGCACGACGCGGCGGCGTGCGCGGATTGCCACGCCGAGGATGCTGCGACGTTCGCTCTGCGCTACCCGGCACGCGGGCCGAACGACTGCGCGAAGTGTCACGAGGATCCGCATGGTGGACAGTTCGAATCCGGCCCGTTCGCCGCGAGCTGCGTCGAGTGCCACGAACGCACGCAGTTCGAACCGCACGCGTTCTCGGTCGAGCACCACGCTCGATCCAACTTCGAGCTGACGGGAAGGCACCTGTCACTCGAGTGTGAGGAGTGCCACAAAGACCCTGCAGAAGGCGAGCCACGCCAGTTCCACGACATCGCGCAGACGTGCGATGACTGCCATCGCGACGCGCACGCGGGGTTCTTCGATCGACACGCGCGAGCCGTGCATGCGGCGCCGCTCGCCGAGCTGATGCCGGACTCGTGCGCTGGCTGTCACACCACCGAGACGTTCGCGCGTGCCGACGACCACTCGTTCGATCACGAGCGATGGACGGGCTTCGCGCTGCACGGTGCCCACGCGGAGTCCAACTGCGAGGCGTGCCACCACCCGCGTGACGAAGCGGACGTCACCGGCAGAATGTTCGGTCGCGTGGCCGATCACTACGGGGAGTTCACGGGGTGCAAGACGTGTCACAACGACCCGCACCGCGGGCTCTTCGACAAGAAGGACATGCCGAAGCAGATCGACGGACGGGCGGACTGCGCGCGGTGCCACGTCCCGTCGTCCTTCCGCGCGTTCCCGAACGGGTTCGAGCACGGCCGCTGGACCGGCTTCGAGCTGCGTGGGGCTCATCGCTCCGCCTCCTGCTCCGCGTGTCACGAGCCGCTCATGGAGGCCGACTCGAGCGGCCGCACCTGGGGCGCCGCGCGAGGAACGCGCTGCGCGGACTGCCACACCGATCCGCACGCGGGCCAGTTCCGCAAGAACGGCACCACCGACTGTCGACGCTGCCACGACGTCGGCGAGACGTTCCGTGCGGATCGATTCGATCACGACAGACACTCGCGCTTCCCGCTCGGCGATGCTCACAAGAACGTCGCGTGCGCGAAGTGCCACAAGGCTCGGAAGGTCGGCGATGAGTCGATCGTGCGCTACCGGCCGTTGCGCCACCAATGCGTGGACTGCCACGGCTCGACCGAGGATCCGTTGCGACGAAGGAGGCGACGATGATCCGAGAATGGTTCGGCAAGTCGGTCGTGCTCGCTCTTGCGTGCACGGCCCCTGCTCAGCAGGACGAGGACTACGTGCGCGTCGAGCTGCGCGTGATCTCCGTCGGTCCGAGCGGCGCGGTCGTAGTCGACCGTGGCAAGCGCGACGGGCTGGCAACGGGTGACGTCGTCTTCTTCCACCCGCGGGGAGGCGGCTCGTACCCGGCCGGTGTGATCCAAGTCGATGACCGCACGGCGATCGTGGAGATGCGCGACCGCGGCTTCACGCCCCGGTCTGGCACGCGCGGCCGCGTGCGGGTGCCGAAGGCGCGGCGCGCGACACCGAAGCCCGACGCCGCACCGAAGCCGCGCGACGATCCTCCTCCCGATGGGCCCAAACCCGACGGACCGGAGCACCCACCGTGGGAGAACGAGGACGAAGAGTGGAAGCCGGGGATGCCACTCTTGCAGATGAAGCCGGTGCGTCCGCGCGACCGCGGGATGCAGGTGTCGGGGCGGTTCTACTCGATCGGCAACCTCGCTTGGGACGACTCCCAGGACTTCGACAACTCGTCGATGCGCGTCGGCACCGAGCTGAACCTCGAGAACCCGTTCGGACAGGGCGGCGGCATCCTCTTCGACGGGGAGGTCAACTACCGCACGGAGCAGAACGAGCGGCGCGGCTTCGACATCTTGCCCCGCCGGTTCTCGTATCGCGTCGGCGGCACGAGGTTCCAGAACCAACGACTCGAGGCCGGTCGCTTCCTGCAGCAGGGAATGCCCGAGTTCGGTGTCCTCGATGGCGTCGAGTACGGCATTCGCCGCAAGAACGGTCATCGCTTCGGCGGCAGTATCGGCTTCTTGCCGGAGCCGGACGACGATTTCGACTCGCTCGAAGACCTGCAGCTCGCGGGCTACTACCACTGGGTGCCGGACAACAGCGAACGGATCCTCGTCGGTGGCGGCTTCCAGAAGTCGTTCCACAACGGCCGGACGGACCGGGACCTATTCGTCGTCAAGGGGCACTACCTGCCGCTCGAGCCGGGTTGGAACGCGCACGGCACCGTGTGGATCGACCTCTACCACGGACGCGACGACGAGAAGAACAACGGCGTCGAGCTCACGCAGGCGATCCTGTCCACGGGACGCAACTTCGAGAACGGGGACGGCGTCGACCTGACGTTCCGCCGCATCCGGTATCCGGAGATGCTCCGTACCGAGTTCCAGCCGCTGCTGCCGGGTGAGATCGCGGACACGCGCTACGACCGGCTCGCTCTGACGGGCTGGAAGCAGTGGAGCGACCAGACGCGGCTGCGCGGTCAGATCTCGGGCTACGACGACGAGCAGGACAACGGTGGCGCGATCGAAGTCGGGGCGGACCTGCAGGACTGGTTCGGCGAGGGCAGCCTCGCGGACGTGACGATGTGGGGTTCGCTGGGCGAATTCAGCAACTCGTTCGGCGCTCGACTGGGGTATGGCGAGTTGAACGACAACGGTCGCTGGAACGTCTTCTACGAGATCGCGCATCACCGCATGGCCGGTTTCGACGACGATCGCGACGACCTCATCCAGCATCGGCTGCACGGCACCAAGAGCATGTTCACATCCGGCGGATGGAGCGTGTCGCTCTTCGCCGAAGCCCACCTATTCGACGAGGAGCTGGCCTTCACGGCCGGCTTCCACGTCCAGCGCAGCTTCCGCTTGCGGAGGACGTACTGATGGAGACCCTCATGAATCTCTTCCACAGGCATCGCATCTTGATCGTGGCTGCGCTCGCGTACTTGGTCGTCGCGTGTGCGGTCCAGGATCCGTCGCGTTCGGCGCGCTACCGCTGGTGGTCCGGATTGGGACCGGTCATTCCGCACGACACGTTCCCGACGGACTGCAAGCTCTGCCACGAGGGCGAGAAGTGGCACACTCTCGTCGAGGACTTCGAGTTCGATCACGAGAAGGAGACCGGGGTCGCTCTGAACGGCGCGCACGCGCAAGCGCTGTGTCTGCGTTGCCACAACGACCGCGGTCCGGTGGACGTGTTCGCGGCGCTCGGCTGCGTCGGGTGTCACGAAGACGTGCACCAGGGCCACCTCGGTGCGCGCTGCAACGACTGTCACCAAGAGCAGACGTGGATGGCAATCGGGCAGCGATCGCGGCACAATCGAACACGTTTCCCGCTGACTGGTGCACATGCCAACACTGCATGTGACCGGTGTCACCCCGGTGCGTTCGTCGGGAAATTTGCGCCAACGGATACCTCATGTGTGACGTGTCACACAGACGATCTCCAGAGGACAACCAATCCTCCTCACCTCGGCCTCGGCTGGGTCGACAATTGTGATCGATGCCACATGCCAACGCGGTGGAACCAAGCACAGGTCCGATGACGCCGACCTGCGCCTGACTTCGCTCGCCTCGGGTTTGCGTCGCCTCGCTGCGATCGCGATCGCCGTCCTGTTCACGGTCTCCGACGGCCTCGCGCAGAAGGCGCGAGTTTCCGCGGCGCGAGATCGCTTCCTCGCTGCCGCCCCGGGCAGTGAGGCGGCGTTCGCCGCGATGCTCGACGAGGCGTTCGCGCTGCTGTCGATGGACCTCGAGCAGGTCATCGAAGTCGCCAAGACGTGTCAGCGTCAGGCCGAGGAGTTCGATGCGCACGGACCGATGTCGGCCGCTCTGGCGCTCGAAGCTCTCGCGACGCTGAAGCGGGAAGGACAGCTCAACGCTCGTGAGCTGCTCGAGCTCAGCGCCGCGAAGGCGATCGAAGGGGAGCTCGCGCCGTCGATGAGTGCTCGGATCGAGATCGCGCGCGCGCTGTTCCACTTCTCGGTCGACGAATACTCGGAGTGTCGACGCAGCTTGGAGCGTGCGCTCGAGTTGGCGCAACAATCCGAACTGCACATTGTTCGCGCCCGCGCGCTTGCGCTTCGCGGGATGATGATGCGCAACCGGGATCCGGCGATCGGGCTGCAGGACCTACGCGGCGCGCTCGCGTCTGCGGGGGACGCCTGTGGTCGGATCTGGGTCTTCGGTGCCCAGGTTCACGAGCACGAGTACCGCAATCGACCCGAAGCCGCTGCCCGGATCGCGGACGCCGCGGTGGCGCACGCGCTCGTGTGCGGCGATCGCGCCGAGGCGGCGCACATGTACCGACACGTCGTCTCCGCGTGTCTCGGTCGTGGCGCTATCGAAGACGCGCGTGTCGCGGCGGAGAAGGGGGTCGAGCAGGCCAAACTGCTCGGCGATCGCGAGGAGCTGTGCACCTGCATGCGTACTCTCGCGCGCGTGCACATGATCGCGGACGACTGGGAAGCGGCCCGCGACGCGATCACCGGCGCCGTGCACGCGATCTCGGGACTCGGCATGCCCATCGAGGAGAACGCGACGCACGAAATGGCGCTCGACATCGCGCTGCAGCTCGATGACCAGGCTGGCATCAAGAATCACGCGGCGCGGATGTCGGAGCTCAACCGGTTCCTGTCGAGTGCCGGCGTACAGCACGACCGTCACGAGAGCATGCGCGCCATCGATCGCGAGAAGGACGATCGGTTGCGCGAGCAGCTGAACGGCCAGGCCCGCGAGGCCGAACTCGTCACGCGTGCGCGCCTCTACCAGATCGTCGCTCTGGCGGTCGGGCTCGTGCTCATGGCCGCGATTGCGGCGCTGGCGTATCGCAGCACCCGTCGCCAGGAGAAGCTGAACCGCAGGCTTCTCGACGAGATGGACACGTCTCGCAAGGCCGAGTCCGCGCGGTCCGCGCTCGAACAGAAGATTCGGCGCATGGAGCGACTCGACAGTCTCGGCCTGCTCGCCGGCGGGTTCGCGCACGACTTCAACAACCTGTTGGTCGGCGTCCTCGGCAACACCGAGCTACTCGCCGAGAGCCAGGGACTGACGTCGTCCGATCACTACAGCGTGGAGCAGATTCGCACCTCGGCTAGTCGCGCGGCCGAGCTGTGCCAAGAGATCCTCGCATACGCGGGCCGCGCACCGATCGATCGTCAGGCCACGGAGCTCAACTCGCTCGTCTCCGGGATCGTGCCGCTCGTTCGCACCGGGACCGGGGCGGGCGTCACGGTGCAAGTCATCGAGGGAGACGACCAGATCTTCGTCGATGCCGACCAGCCGCAGATCGAGCAAGTGCTGCTGAACCTGACAACCAACGCGGCGGACGCGATGGCCGGTTCGGGCCAGCTGCAGATCCGCCTCGGCTCGTGCCTCTTGGACGCGGAAACGCTCGAGCGCGGCCACTGGTTCGGCACGCTCGACGCGGCCGGCTGGTATGCCTACTTCGAAGTGCAGGACTCGGGCTCCGGCATGGAATCCGCGACGATCGAGCGGGTGTTCGATCCGTTCTTCTCGACTCGATTCCCCGGCCGAGGCCTCGGCCTCGCGGCGAGCTACGGGATCGTCCGGCGTCACGGTGGCGTGATTCGCGTCGAGAGCGAAGTCGGCGAGTGGACGCGCTTCTCCGTGTTCCTGCCGCTGCTCGAGGACTTCTCCAACGTGAGTGCCCCCGCAGCTGTCACCGTCCGCGACAGCGCGCCTGCTGCGACCGAGGGTGTTTCGATCCCGCAGGTGGCGCCGCCGGACGATCGCCGCGTGGTGCTCATCGTCGACGACGAGCCGCACGTGCGTGAGATCGCGCGTCGCGCCGTCGAGGCGCCGGACGTGGTCGTCATGGAGGCCGACTCCGGGCAGGCCGCGATCGACATCGCGGCCGAGCATGCGGACGAGCTCCGGTGCGTGCTGCTCGATCTGACGATGCCCGGCATGGACGGGGTCGAAGTGCTCGAGTCGCTACGCAAGCACAGCGAGGACCTGTCGGTCGTCATGATGAGTGGCCACGCCGAGGAGTCCGTGCGCAACCGGATCTCCGCCGGTCACGTCGAGTTCCTGGCGAAGCCGTTCACGCTGCAGGCCGTCCGCGACGCGGTGCGCTGAGCGAGAGGCCCTGAACGAACGGGCCGAGCGCTCAGCTCGACTGCTGCACTTCTTGGAAGATCTCGTGCAGCGACGCGACTTGTCGCGTGTGCACCGAGAGGTCGCGGCCGAGCTCGCGCCAGTCGTCGGAGATCTCGATGAACATCTCGCCGACGACGTCGGGGCCGAGCTCGAGGCGCTCCGCGTTCTCGGCGAGCGTGCGCAGCAAGTCGAGACTCGGCTCGATCATGATCCGAGCGAGTGAGCACGAAAGTCGCAGCATGGCGTCGAGGCGATGCACGTCATCGGACGTCGACCGCGAGATCGCGTCCAGATAGCGCTTCATACCCCAGTCGTAGAGCATCCGCGCCGTCAACTGGACGACGGTGATGCCGAACTCGGCTTCTTCCGCTTCGCCCAGCGGCACGCCCGCGTCGACCGTGTTGAGCACGATGTCGTACTTCTGCGGGAACGCGCAGGCGAGTCCGAGCCGGCCGAACATCGCGAGCAGGCCGTAGGTGAAAGCCTCGTCGGGGCTGATCGTAGCCGTCTTGACCGCGACGTGGCGCATCGCGCATGCGCGTGCCAGGGACTCGGACCAGAACAGCTCGTAGTCGAACCGCTCGCACTGCCCCTCCCTGTTGTCGGAGAGCAGCGTGAACGCGAGCGTGATCCCCTGCACGGCGTCCATGCCGAGCAACGAGGCTGCATCACGGACCGAGGTGATCTGTCGTGCGACCCCACTGACCGGTGCGTTGACGGCCCGAAGCAGGCGCGCACTGATCGCGGGGTCCTTCTCGACGAGCCCCGCGAGGTCGGAAACCGACGTGTCCACCTCTTCGATGGCACGCAGCACTTCCATCGCCACTCCTTTGGGCGATGGAAGATCGTCGGTTGCCTTCAGCTTCTCGTAGACGGACGCGTCCTCCATTCGAGATTCATCGGAGAGAAGGCGTCGCCGACTGAATCCCGGAGTGTCGTCTTAATCGACACTCTCCGAGAGAGTCGTCGGGAGCTCGCTGGTCAGCAGGAACTCGACGAACTCGGGGTCGCGGTACATGGTGTTCCAGATGTCGTGACCCGCGCCTTCCAGCTCGGTGTAGTGCAGTCGTCCGGACCCCTCCTGGGCGCGGATGGCGTCCACCATCCGGCGGGACTCGGAGACGGGGACGACGTCGTCCTTGTCGCCGTGGGCGACCCAGACGGCGCGATCCGCGAGTGCGACGGCGTCCTGGAGGCGGCCGCCTCCGCAGATCGGCGCGAACGCGGAGAACTTCTCCGGGTGCTGCGAGCCGTAGCGGAACACTCCGTAGGCGCCCATCGAGGCCCCGGTGAGCGCGATGTGCTCGCGGTCGATCGGGTACTGCTCCAGGGTCGACTGGAGTGCCAGGTCGATGTGGGGCTCGGCGGACGCCATCCCCTTCGACCACGGCCGATCGACGACGCTCCAGACGGAGTCGGTCGGACACTGCGGCATCAGCACGATGCACTGGAACAGCTCGGGATTCGATTCGAGCGCGGGTCCAAGACCGACCTGGACGTGTTCGAAGCGGTCTCCACGCTCTTCGTAGGCGTGGAGGAACACGACCAGGGGCCATTCTCGTGAGGCGTCGAAGTCCTCGGGAATCCAAACCGGCGCGACGCGGCGGCGACCGTCTACCACGAAGTCAATCATGTGACGATCCAGCGTAGCCGGCGAAAGAGCCGATGACGACGGGGGATCGGTGGCCGTGAGAGGGGTCGTTCCCAGCCCGGGACCGACGTCTCAAGTTTCTCGTCCCAGGGTCGATGTACGGGTTGAGTTCTGCGGCTTTTTTCGGCCGAGGTCGGCGCCCCGGGGCGTAGTCCGAACCGATGCGGGGCGGCAGATCGATGATGACGATTCCACGATGGTGGAGGAGGTGATGCATGTTCCAGGTCGCGAAACCAGGCGCGGTTCTTCTCGGACTCGCGGTTCTCGCTGGCTGTGAGACCGACGCGCGGACCGGACAGGTCGGCTCGTCGTCATCATGCATGCTGTGTCACAACGGCTCCCAGCACGACGACTACTCGGGACCCGGCATCGAGGACCCTCATCCGTTCGGCGTCGCCGCGAATCTCTCTTGCACGACGTGTCACGGCGGCAACCCGCAGGGTGGCGACAAGAACAGCGCCCACGTGCCGGCGCCACCGGAGATCGGCGACAAGGAGAACTGGCTCGAAGATCGCAAGGCGTACTTCAACCGGCTGACCCTGACCGGGATCGACAAATTCCCGGACTACACGGTGAACGGCCAGACCTACACCGCGATCGACTACCTGCAGTTCGTCAACCCCGGCGACCTCCGCGTCGTCCAGGAGAAGCGCGCGTGTGGGCAGTGTCATGAGCCGCACGTCGAGAGCGTGTCCAACAGCGTGCTGGCGACGGAGACCGGCATCTTCTCGGGCGCGATGTACGCAGCCGGCGTCGCGAACGCGGTCCCGCAGAACCAGGGGCTCTACGAGGACACCGCGGCCGATCTCGGTTTCCGCGCCGCGACCGATGACCAGTTCCAGTTCGATGCGAACACCGTCGGCCCGGTCGGCGAGCTGATCGAGTTCCCGGTCTACAGCAAGTTCGGCGTCGAGGCGGACAACAGTCTCTTCCGCAACGATGACTACAACGCGGCCGGGCTCGCCGACGATCAGAACGCCGACAACACGGTGATCACGAACTCGCGGCTCGCGCACCTCTACCACGAGCAGGTCGCGTTCACCTGTGGCGATTGCCACCTGGGAAGCGCGGGCGCGAACAACCGCTACGGAGACTTCCGCTCGTCGGGCTGCACGGCGTGCCACATGCGCTACAGCCTCGACGGCAAGAGCCGCAGCCAGGATCCGAACGTCGACAAGCTCGAGCCCGTCGACCCCGACGACATCGAGCCGCCGGAGCGGGCACACGTCGCGAGTCACCGCATTCGCAGCGTGCACAAGACGCTTCCGAACGGCGAGACGATCGAGGGTGTCGACGACTACACGTGCGCGGGATGCCACCAGGGCTCCAACCGCACGGTGATGCAGTATTGGGGGATCCGCCTCGACCAGAACCAAGACGTGCGCCGTGGGGTCCAGTATCCGCACAATCCCGTCTCGTTCACGAACACGCGCAACGACGCGCGGCTGTTCGATCGCGAAGTCGACAACAACACCTTCAACGGTCGCAACGCGAACCAGTACCTCCTGATCGAGGACTACGACGGCGATGACCGCGACGACACGCCGCCGGACATCCACTACGAGCTGGGCCTCGGATGCATCGACTGCCACGGCAGCGTCGACCTGCACGGTGGCAACGTCAACGATGCCCACAAGGGCAAGATCAACAGCCGCATGGAGCAGAGCGTCGCGATCACCTGCGAGAGCTGCCACGGTGGCATCGACGGCTATGCTCCGACCACGACGGGCACCGGACACGACGGCCAGTCTTCGACGCTCGCGATGGACAGCAAGGGCAACGTCCTGAAGCACGTCCGCCTCGAGAGCGACGGCCACTACTACCTCTACAGTCGACTGACCGGCAAGAAGCACTTCGTGCCGCAGACGGTCGACAGCATCGTCGCCAACGGCAAGACCCACCCGTTCACCGGTGCCGCTCTCTACAGCGCGAAGGCATCGTTCGCGATGGGGCGCGCCGACGGTAGCGACACGACGGGGATCGGCCCGCGCCAGACCGGCGACACGATCCACGGCTTTGCGCACAGCGACACCATGAGCTGTTCGTCATGCCACTCGGCGTGGACGAACACCTGCATGGGCTGTCACCTCGAGGGTGAGTACAGCACCAACCAGAACAACTTCAGCAACATCACCGGCGATCGGATCGTGTTCCGTGAGAAGAATGCGGACTTCGTCTACCAGTCGCCGCTGTTCTTCCAGCTCGGCGTCGGTTCGGACAACAAGATCCGGCAGATGAGCCCGAACACGGTGACGTTCTTCCAGTACGAAGACCGCCGCAACGAGCAGTCGAAGACCTTTGCGTTCTCGGATCGCAACGGACTCGGCAACAACCCGGCGGCGCAGTACCCGGCGATGAGCCACAACGCGATGATGGCGCACTCGATCCGGGGCAAGGTCGATGCGAACAACGAGGGGCCGCGCTACTGCGCCGCCTGCCACCTGACCGACTCCGGTCTCGCGGCGTTCGGCCAAGCGACCTACGAGACGTTCCGCACCAACATGACGAACGGCAACTTCGGGGCGCTCGACTTCAACCAGCTCGCCGACCACTTCGGCAAGAACACCGGCAACCACATGAACTCGCCGCTGTTCGTGCACGGCGTCGCCGGGCTTGGTAGCGGCCTGTTCTTGTTCGACGAGAACGGCTGCCCGATCAACCCGCTCGACGACGACGACGACCGCAAGGGTTGCGACAACGGCGCGCCTGCGGACAACTTCAACCTCGCGAACGTCCGCTTCAACATGGACCGGATCGTCGAGCCGACGGGATCGTCGAACAGCTCGAACAACCACCCGATGGAGACGCCGGGTCCGACGCCGGCGCAGCGGGACGGTGGGCAGAATCCGAACATGGCCGGCCCGCTCGGCGCGACGCTGATCCAGCGACTCACCGATCCGACCACCGGCATCGTGCTCAACTCCTGGATCGACAGCGACGGCAACAAGCGCGGCAACGCGTCGACGTTCGTGCCGGACTGATCGGGCGGCTACTTCTCGAGCACCTGCTTCAGCTTGCGGAAGAGCCCCTCGTTCGCGGGGATGAAGAACTTCATCAGCTGGTCGTAGGCCTTCGACTTGCGGTAGCCGACGCCGTACGACTCGATGCGGGTCGACTTCTCGCCGAGCGGCGTGAACACGATCACGTTCATGAGGTTGTCTGCATCCTGCTTCATGACCTCCGGCCAGTTGGCGGCGAGTTCGGCGCGCAGGGTGAGAAGGCGCTTCGGCACGAAGTTGACGATGTGCAGCGTGTTCGTGCCGTCGTCGCCGATCTTGGCGTTCTCGCCGTAGTGCGTGCGGATCGTGCCCCCCGGCCGCAGATCGATCTTCGCGACCGGAGATGCCCACGCCGTCCAGCCGGCTTCCGTGACGTAGGCGTTCCACACGTCGTCGACCGAGGCTGCGACACGCACGTCTTGCAGGAGGACGCGTGCGCCGCCCTCGGTGTCGATGACCTTGCTCTCGATGTCGGGCTGGTCGGGATCCTGCGGGAACGGGACGAGCAGTCCTGCCGCGGCGAGCAGCGGGAGGGCGATGAGCTTCATGCGCCCATCATCGGGTCTCGTGCGGCGTCGTCGCGAACGTTCTCCGGTCTAGAACGCGCCGCCGCTGTCGAGCACGAGGCCTGCGGCGTTCGCGAGCTCGATCGTGCCGTCGTTCGTGAGCGCTTGGAACGCGAGTGACAGCCCGATGATGCCCGGGTCCGCCGGACGCGCCACGCTCACCGTGGTCTGGCCACCGGCGTCGAGCACGCCGGATACGAGGGCGCTGATCGACGGTCCGTCGAGCCACAACGTCCCGAAGAACACCGTGTCGAGCGGCAGGGATGGGAGTCCGACGAGGATGCCGTACGCGGCACCGGCCGAGCCCTCGGCGGTGATGTCGACCGTCGTGGCGGTGCCGATGACGCGCGTGATCGGCATGTGGCGCGTGGTGATCGAAGTCCAGCCCGTCGGCGCCGCGGTAACCGTGACGTCGGGATCGATCGTCAGCGTCGCGTTGCCGCTGCCGCGCAGCGCCTGGCCGGCGAGGCCGATGTAGACGCCTTGTTCGAAGACGTCGCTCGCGTCGCCGCGAATCACGACCGACGAGTTGTGGGCGAACACTCCGTCGTAGGCGAAGCCATGAGCCGAACCACCACGGGCCGAACAGTGGTTGAGTTCGACGTCCGATTCCGCGATGGCGATCGCCGACGTGCCCGTGCCGAGGAAGTAGCCTTCGAACGTCGAGTCACTGATAGTGACGCTGCTGTTCAGGATGTCGATACCCGGACTTGCGAAGGAGTCGTTGATGACGATGGATGCGCAGTCCCGGATGAACATCGCGCCGACGGCCGTGTTGGATGGCAGGTTGGCGCCGTCGACGACAACCACGCCCTGGCAGTCCGAGATGTCCAGTCCGCCGCCGGGGAAGAAGGTCGAGTGTGGTCCGATCTTCAGGCCGGAGACGCTGCACGTCGTGCCCGGTGCGGTGTTGCGGATCAGCAGGTGGTCGCCAGTCTGGTCGACGATGGCGCCGTCGCTGAACACGAGGCGGATCCCTTTCGTCAGCACGCCCGGTGTGTAGTTTCCCGGCAGCACCTGGACGCTGTCGCCGTTCTGCACGACGCCGAACGCGTCCGGCAGGTCGGTGTAGTGCGAGCCGGGGCCGCCGGCGGCGTCGACGATCCAGGTGGATTGTGCGTGGACCGGAGCGGTGACGAGGGCGAGCGAGAGAGTTCCGAGTGCGGAAACGAAGTGGTGAGTGAGCGTCCCCATGACCGGGACACGATAGCGGGTCGGTGGCCGGCGCGGGCTCGAACTCGGGGGGAGCGGGGAAGATTGCCTCGCGCTCGGGGCGGGTCACGGGTCACCACCGCGCAGGCGCATGCGCAGGCGCACGCGCAGCACGGGTTGGTTGGGGGGCTACGGCTGCGAGGGGACGACGAAGCCCTTCCGGTACTTGCGCGTCTTGAGTTCGTTCGCGCGTTTGGCGTGGTCGCCGACGAAGAGTTCGTTGTCCGGTTCGAACGTGAGCCTCGGACCCGCCGTGTAGTTCGTCGTCTTCGCGTCGATCCCGTTCTCGACGAGGTGGTCGCGGAAGCGGCGGAAGGACTCGTTCGCGGCTTCCTCGCCTTCGAACGGAGTGTCCGTCGCGTCGAGGGTGCGGTCTTCGCCCAGGAAGTGCGAGATGTTGCCGAGGTGGCACATCGCGGACGACTTGTGGCCGTCCTCGCATTCTGCATTGAGTGTCTCGTTCGAGCCGGCTTTGACCGCGTCGATGAAGTTCTGGAAGTGGTTGCCGCCTCCCTTGAACACCTTCACCTCCTTGCCGTCCTTGTCGTACGCGTGCACCTTCCCGTAGCTGGCGCTGACGAGGTAGCCGTCTTCACAGTGGAAGACGACGCCGATCTTAGCGCCCTCGTAGGGCTTGGTCGGCAGGCCACGCGTTTCGAACAAGATGCGCTTCGGCCCGTAGTCGAACAGGCAGATCTGCGTGTTCGCGGTGTTGCCGTCGTCGTCGTAGCCGAGACGTGCGCCGACGCTGGCGACTCCGTTCGGCAGGCCGTCGAGGCCGAGTCCCCAGCGCGCGATGTCCATCTGGTGGACGCCCTGGTTGCCCATGTCGCCGTTGCCGGTGTTGTAGTCCCAGTGCCAGTCGTAGTGCAGCTTCTTGCGCGTCAGCGGGAGCTTCTCCGCCGGGCCGGTCCACAGTTCGTAGTCGCAGGTTTCGGGTGGCTGCTGGGGACCTTCGACCTTGCCGATCGATCCGCGTCGCTTGTAACAGAGGCCGATCGCGAGGTTGCACTCGCCGAGCCCGCCGCTGCGCAGCCACTCGAGGGCTTCGATCGTCGCCTTGTGGGTGCGCGCCTGCGTGCCGTGCTGCACGATCTTGTCGTAGCGTCGCGCCGCCTTCACGAGCGCGCGCCCTTCGTGGACGTTGTGGCTCAGCGGCTTCTCCACGTACACGTGCTTGCCTGCTTGGATCGCCCAGATCGCCATCAGCGAGTGCCAGTGGTTCGGGGACGCGATCGAGATGATGTCGATCGAGTCGTCCTCGAGCATCTTGCGGATGTCTTGGTAGTACTTCGCCTTCGGCGCGGCCTTCATCGCGCCACCGATCACGGCGCTGTCGGCGTCACAGATCGCGACGACTTCCGTGTCCTTCGATTTGCGATACTCGTTGGTGTGGCCACGGCCACGGCCGCGCACGCCGACGACGCCGACGCGCAGGAGGTCGTTCGGTCCGACCTTGCGTGGGGTCGCTGCGAACTCGGCGGACGGAACGAGAGGAACCGCGGCGGCTGCCGCCGTCGTGAGGAGCGAATCGGTGAGGAACTCGCGACGCGTGCGTTGGGCCATGCCCGGGATTGTCGCGTGCGATCAGTCCGCTGTCTCGTCCCCGGCGCGCAGAACCCGGAATCCGATATGCGGTCCATCGGGGACCCACCACACTCCCGCTGGAATGTTGGGGTCGTCGAGGATCCAGAACTCGTCGAACTGTGCCCGGGCATCGGGCGTGACGTCGACTGGCTCGCCTTCCCAGGAACCGCCGCGCAACGCGGCCCACTCGGGCGCCGCCGGGTCGAACGGTTCGCTCGTGTACTCCTGCAGGTTGCCGAGCATGTCGTAGAGGCCGTGCGCGTTCGGCTTCTTCTGCGCGACCTCGTGGCTCATCTCGTCGCTGTTCGCCGCGAACCAGGCGTAGTCGTCGAGGTCACCCGCAGGGGCGTCGCCGCACGCCTGGCGCCACTCGGCCTCGGTCGGCAGGCGATACGCATGTCCTGTGTTCTTCGACAGCCACTCGCAGTACTTCTGCGCCGAGTTCCACGCCATGCCGACGGCGGGTCGCTTGCCGACGCCCCAGTCGCGGTCGTAGGGGAACGTCTCGAGCGGCTTCGACGGTCGGGCCACGACATCGACTCCCGGTGGCGTCGACTCGCGTTCGCCGAAGTCGCAGTAGGCGAGGAACTCGTCCCAGGTGACCTCGGTCTTGCCGATCCAGAAGTTGCCCTCGGGGATCCAGACCATGTCGAAGGTCACGTCGCTGTGCTGGATTGACTCCGTGTAGTCGGCGCGCGCCTCGCGTTGGGGCGCAGCTTCGCACGCGGCGAGCCCGAGGAGCAACAGGAGCGAAGTGCGTCGGTGCATCGCGCCGGACGCTACTGCCGACCCGACTCCGTGATCAAGCGTGCGCCCCGTTGGAACGTCAGGTAGGACCACGCCCACGACGCCGTGACGAATACGCGATTGCGGAAGCCGACGAGGAAGAACACGTGGATCGTGAGCCACATGATCCAGGCGAAGAAGCCCGCCGTGCGGAGCCGGCCGATCTCCGCCACGGCAGCCGCGCGGCCGATTGTCGCGAGGGAGCCCTTGTCGCGGTAGCGGAACGGCACGTTCGGTCGACCCTCGATGCGATTGCGGATGCACCGGGCCGCATGCTTGCCGCCCTGGATCGCGGCGGGCGCGACGCCCGGAACGGGCTTGTCGTCGGTGGTCGCCGCCGCGAGGTCGCCGATCACGAACACGTCGTCATGACCTTCGATCGAGAGGTCGTCGCGCACGAGCACGCGGCCGGCTCGATCGAGGTCGGCGCCGAGGGAGCCGCCCAGTTCGGACGCCTGCACGCCCGCCGTCCAGATCACGGTCCGCGCCGCGACGCGGTCTTCCCCGATCATCACCCCTGTGTCGTCGATGCCGCTGACGTAGGTGTTCGTCCGGACCTCGACGCCCAGGCCTTCGAGCTGTTTCTGCGCCTTCTCCGACAGCTCGGGCGGATACGTCGCGAGCACGCGGTCGCCACCCTCGAGCAGCAGCACGCGCGCGCTCGTCGGGTCGATGTTCGCGAAGTCCTTCGCGAGCGTGTGCCGCGCGATCTCGCTGAATGCACCCGCCATCTCGACTCCGGTCGGACCCGCGCCGACGACGACGAACGTGAGCCACTGTTCCGCGCTGCTCGGGTCGCGCTCGGCGTGCTCGAACGCGAGCAGCGCGCGTCGCCGGATGTCTAGCGCGTCCTCGATTGTCTTGAGCGACGGCGCGTCGCGCTCCCACTGCTCGTTGCCGAAGTACGACGTCCGCGCGCCGGTCGCGACGACGAGGTAGTCGTAGTCGAGCGTGCGCGTGCCGAGCTCAACCTGCTTCTTGTCGGGATCGATGCGGCGCGCTTCGTCCATCAAGACGCGCACGTTGTCCTGGCCGCGGAAGACCGCGCGGATCGGATACGCGATGTCGGACGGGTTGAGCGCCGCGCTCGCGACCTGGTAGAGCAACGGCTGGAACAGGTGATGGTTGCGCCGGTCGACGAGCGTGATGCGCACGGCCGCGCGACGCAGGGACTTCGCGGCGTAGATGCCGCCGAAACCACCACCGAGGATGACCACGTGAGGGAGGGGGTCGACCATGTTTCGGGTCCCGGACGCGAGACCTGCCCTTTAGTGTTGCCGTCCCACCGATGAAAACCACGATCTTCGCCCTCCTGTCGTCGTTCTTTCTGTGCACCGCTCCTGCGGCCCAGCGCGCCAAACTCCAGATCCCCGAAGTCTCCCGCGACAAGGTGATCTGCTTCGCGCTCTACACCGTGCACGCGAACGTTCTCAAGCTCACCGCGCAGCTCTATCCGCTCCAAGACGGCGAGTCGCGCGACGTCCATCTCGAGTTCGAGAACGGCGACGACTGGCGCCGCGCCGCGACCGTGCCGGTCATCGAGCACGGCTGGACCGCGCCGTTCCGCGTCGAGAAGTGGGACGACTCGAAGGTCGTGCGCTACCGCGTCCGTCACGGCGAGAAGGCCGAGTTCATCGGGACGGTGCGCGCGAACCCGAAGGGGAAAGACGAGATCGTCATCGCGGGATTCACCGGCAACTCGATCCATCCCGGTCACGGTGGCGACATCTCGAAACAGGATCTCTGCGGCAACGTCGAACGCATCGACGCGGACCTGTTGTTCTTCTCCGGTGACCAGGTCTACGACCACAACCGTCACCTCGCGGCCTGGCTGAAGTTCGGGCGCGACTTCGGTTCGGTCATCAAGGACCGTCCCACGATCACGATCCCGGACGACCACGACGTCGGGCAGGCCAACCTCTGGGGTCACGGCGGGCGCAAGTCGAACACGGGCGCCGGCCACGACGGCGGGTACTTCAAGCCCGTGCGCTACGTGAAGATGGTCGAGCGCGCGCAGACGAGTCACCTGCCCGATCCGTTCGACCCGACGCCGATCGATCGCGGCATCGGCGTCTACTACACGAACCTGACGTGGGGTGGCGTCAGCTTCGCGATCCTCGAGGATCGCAAGTTCAAGACGGGGCCGAGCGAGATCATCCCGAAGCAAGGGCCGCGTCCGGACCACATCCGCAACCCGAACTACGACCCGAAGAGCGTCGACGTGCCGGAAGCACGGCTACTCGGCGAGCGGCAGCTGAAGTTCCTCGACGCGTGGGCGCGGGACTGGACCGACGCGAAGATGAAGGTCGCCCTGTCGCAGACGATCTTCTGCGGCGGTGCGCACATCCACGGCAAGATCGGCGGGCGACTGCACGCCGACCTCGACAGCAACGGCTGGCCGCAGACCGGACGCAACAAGGCGATCGACGCGCTGCGCAAAGCGTTCGCGTTCCACTTCGCCGGCGACCAGCACCTCGCGACGATCTTCCATCACGGCATCGACGACTGGAACGACTCGATCTGGTCGTTTTGCGTGCCGTCGATCGCGAACCTCTATCTCCGTTGGTGGAAGCCGGAGCAGCCGGGCAAGAACCGGCAGCCCGGTCAGGACGAGATCCTTGGTGAGCACCTCGACGGCTTCCACAACAAGCTGACCGCGTGGGCCGTCGCGAACCCCGAGCCCGGCCGCGCGGGTGGCGACAGGCTCACGACGCGCGCGGCGGGGTTTGGCGTCGTCCGGCTCGACACGAAGGCGCGGACGATCACGATGGAGTGTTGGCCGCGCAACGTCGACGTGTCGGCGCCGGGCGCGAAGCCGTACCCCGGCTGGCCGAAGACGATCCAGCAAACCGACAACTACGCGCGTAAGGCGGTGGCGCACCTGCCGACGTTCGTGTTGGAGGGGGCGACCGACCAGGTGTTCGAGGTCGTCGACGAAGCGACCGACGAACTGGTCTACGCGCTACGCGTGCCGGGCCCGCGCTTCCGGCCGAAGGTGTTCCGCGCGGACGGCAAGTTCACGGTGTTCGTCGGGGAGGGCGATTCGCGCAGAAAGTTCGCGGGTGTCGCGCCTGCTGAAGAGGGGCGCATCGCGGTGCGGTTCTGACGGAGACTACGAGAACGTCGCGCTCAACCCGTTCGACGTCTGGAAGTCGTTCGTGAACCCGATCGTCGTGAAGTAGACGTTCACGCCTTGGAAGTAGAGCGTGAGGCCGATGGCGGACGCCGGAACCGGAAACTCCACGAGCGTCTGTGCCGGGGTCGACTGAAAGTCCGAGAACGGGACGACGGCCACTTCACAGCCCGGCACGAGGAAGCCTGGGATCGGGAGACCTGGCGTGATCGGCTGCGCGCCGATCAGGATGACGTTGGTGACGAGGAACGTGTTGCAGCAGACCAGCGACGAGGTGTGCGTCAACGTCATCGTGCAGGTCGTCGCGTCGTACGCGCCGGACAGGAACGAGTCCTGACCGAAGAATGCGCAGGTCGCTCCGTATGGGGAGAACGTGGCCGAGTTCGGGCCGGGGCATTGCGCCGATGCCGTGTTCGGAGTGAAGGTCGCGGCAAGCGTCAGACTCGCGGACAGCAGGAGGTGTCGCATCGTTTCGGGCTCCGGGAAAGGCAGGGTAGAACCAGGCCGAGGATACCTCAGGCCGAGCCGGTCGTGGGGGAGTCGGCGTAACTCGGCAGCGACGGGCGTGCCCGGTGCTCGAAGATGAGCGACGTCTCGACGTTCGCGACCTCGGGCCGCGATGTCATGTAGTCGACCGCGATCTCGCGCAGCTGGTCGGCGTCGCGGACGGCGACGTGGCACATGAAGTCGGTCTGGCCGGCGAGGTAGTAGACGGCGATGATCGCCGGGTTCGCGAGCAGGTATTCCTGGAACGCGTGCACGATCCCGGCGGAGTGATGGTCGAGCCGCACGGCGATCATCGCCTGCATCCCGATGTTGAGGCTGCGGGGGGCGACGCGGGCGTGGAAGCCCTCGAGCACGCCCTCGTCGCGGAGTCGTTTGACCCGTTCGAGGCAGGTCGAGGGGGCGACGTGGACGCGGGCCGCGAGCTCCTTGTTCGAGAGGCGCGCGTCGGCCTGCAGCTCGGAGATGATCGCGTGGTCGGTACGGTCGAGTGGTCGAGTCATGTCAGATCGAAGATTATTCGATCAACAGACGATACAGCGAAGATCTTCCGTTTGAAGGTCCATGGATCGACATGGCACATGAAAGTTCGGCTTGTGTCGATCCAGACGAACAATATGCGGTCAGTGGGCGCCTGGGCCGGATGAATCCGCAGTCAATTCGGGAGGCATCGATGCGATCCGTCCGATGATGTCCGGACAGCGAATCCAGCCATGACCTGCATCGAAGCCCAGCCCATCCGGACGCCTTCCGCCGCTCCCGACGCGGCGATCGGGTTCCTCGTGCGACTCGCGACCGCGCTCCACCGGTTCGGCGTGCCGTCGAACCGGTGCGAGCCGTTGCTCGCGCAGGTCGCGGCGCGCATCGGTCTGTCCGGCACGTTCCTCGTCGCGCCGACCTCGATCCAGATGTCGTTCGAAACGGACTCCGGGCCGATCACGCGATTCGCGAGGGTCGAGCCCGGCAGTGACGACCTCGGCAAGCTCGCGGCGCTCGATGCGCTCGCGGCGGAGCTCGTCGCGGGTCGGGTCGACCTCGCCACGGCCGAATGGCAGCTCGACGCGATTCTGTGCGCGCCGTCCCGGTTTCCGGTCGCGCTCGAGGTGTTCGCGTTCGGGTGGACGTCCGCGATCGCGGCACGTTGCTTCGGCGGTGGCGCGGTCGAAGTCGCGAGCGGTGGGGTCGCCGGGCTCGCGATCGGTGGACTGCTCGCGTGGTCGCAACGTCGGCCCGCGGTCGCGCCGATCCTCGAAGGCCTCGCCGCATTCCTGATCGCGTTCGCCGTCGGCGTCGCGGTCGCGTGCGGGTTCCCGGTGTCGACGGACGTCACGGTGCTCGCCGGGCTCATCGTGCTGTTGCCCGGACTCAGCCTGACGGTCGCCGTGACCGAGCTCGCGACGCGTCACCTCGCGTCGGGCGTGGCGCGACTCGCGGCGACCGCCGTGTCGTTCGGCGCGCTGGGCTTCGGCGTCATGCTCGCGCGTCGCTGCATCGACATCGCGTTCGGCGGGTTCGACCCGATCACGCCGGAGCCGCTGCCGGAGTGGACGCTGTGGTTCGCGTGTGCGCTCGCACCCTGGGGATTCGCCGTGATCTTGAAGGCGGCCCCGCGCGACATGCTCGCGATCGCTTGCAGCGCACCGCTCGCGTTCGCCGGTGCGCGACTCGGTGCGGTCGGGCTCGGTCCCGAGATGGGAGCGTTCGTCGGCTCGGTCGCGGTGACGGTCACGAGCAACCTGCTCGCACGATTCCGTCAGCGTCCCGCGAGCGTGACGCTCGTGCCCGGGATCCTGATGCTCGTGCCCGGCGCACTCGGATTTCGCAGCTTCGCGTCGATGATCTCGCAGGACGTCGTGCTCGGGCTGGAGGCCGCCGCGCAAATGGCGACGGTCGCGATTGCGCTCGTCGGCGGGATGCTGCTCGCCAACGTTGTCGTGCCGGCGCGGCGGGCGTTGTAGGTCAGGCGCTGATTCGGGCGCGGGAGTGGGGCGGGGTTCGCACCCCGCTCCCGCGACCCGCTCCCCGCCGCCTACTTCGCGAACTTGTCCCGCATGTACTTCAAATGCATCCGCAAATCGTACTCATCATGCCGGAAGCTCGAAGGCACCCGAATATTGTCCTCGACTTCCTTCGACAACGCCTCGAGCTCCTTCACCGCCTGCGCACGCGTCGCGTCGTCGTCCGCGGCGAACGCGACCTCTTCGATCCGATCGAGGTCGTCGTACCACCGGTAGATGCGACGTCGCATGATCGTCTTGTAGATCGCCGGTGCGATCCTCATGACCGGGATCATCAGCGTGATCAGCGGGATCGCGAGCACGATGAGGCGCTTGATCAGTGCCGCAAGCCAGAACGGCAGGTAGCGCGACAAGAACGACGGGCCGGACCGGAAGTAGTCGGCCGCCGACTCGTGGATCGGGAACTCGACGAAGTCCGGCGACGGGAATTCGCCGCCTTGCTCGAGCAGCTGTCGGCCCGAGTGGAGCTCACTCGCCACCCGCGAGAACAGCTCGACCATCGCCGGGTGCAGATCCGCGCGGCACACCGCGGTCGCGAGCGTCGACAGGACGACGATGTCGCGCGCCGGGATGTTGCGCCGCAGGTCGAGCATGCCTTCCGGGATCGTGATGTCCTTGATGAACAGGACGTTCCGTGCGTAGGCCCGGTGGCGGCGGATGTTCACGAGGAGCGTTTCCGGCGCCTCGATCAATCGGCGAATCGCCGAGGCGGTCGGGGACGCGACGAAGAACGCGATGTCGAGTTCGCCGGCGAGCAACGCGTCGGCCGACGCGGTCATCGACAGCTCGCGGAATGTCGTGCCGTCTTTCCCGTCTTCGATACGGTTGATTCCGAGCAGCTGTTCGACAACCGCCTGCGTGCCGCTGCTCGGCGCGCCGATACCGAGTCGCTTGCCGCGCATCTGCTCGAAGCGATCGATCGGTTCCGCGCCGGTCGAAAAGATCCACAGCGGCTCGTAGTAGAGACTCGCGATGCCGCGGAGCTTGTCGGGGTCCTTCGCCGCCTCGTGCGTGCCGCTCTGCACGAACCCGATGTCGGCCTTGCCGGCGTCGAGCAGTTCGAGGTTCGCGAGCGAGCCCGCCGTTTCGAGCACCTCGACGTCGACGCCTTCGGCCTTCAGCTTCTCCGCGTAGCGCCGCGCGAACGAGTAGTAGGCGCCATCCTGCGCGCCGGCGGCGAGCACGATGCTGGTCGGCGGCGACGGCGCGTAGGTCATCGCGATCGCGACGCCGGCGATGACGATCAGCGCGGCGCCGATCCAGATGTAGGTGAGGAGTCGATTCGACTTGCTGCGGCGGCTCATGGTGGCGGGGCGAGGTAGGGTGGCCGCACAGAACAATCCCCCCGAGCCGGGCTGTCAACGCCCGGATCGATTCACTCGAGCGCGGCTCGCACGACGGCGGTTTCGTCGCTCAGGAACTCGACCTGCAGGACGTTCGGGCAGCAACAGACCGGGCAGTCCTCGACGTACTCCTGGGATCGTCCTGCCGAGCGGTCGACGGGGATCACGATCTCCTCGCCGCACGAGTCGCAGATGTAGGAGGCTTCGCCGTCGTTCATCGGGGCAGGGCGAACTCGAGCAGGTCGCAGAGCTGGTGCATGTGGACGATGTAGTCCGCGACGCAAATCGTCCCGTCGCGCGTCCAGCGCCCCTCGTCGTCCAGGGCATCGAGGGCCGCGCGCGCCGGGGCTACGAGGTCGGCGGGCTGTGTGCGCCTATTGGCGTCGCGAACGGCGCGCCACTCCGGCCACGCGGCGCGCTCGAGACCGGCGCCGCCGAGCAGCGCTCCGGTGATGTCGTCGATGGCGTCCGTCAACCACGGCTCTTCGACGAGGTCGTCGAGCTCCGTCAAGAACAGCAGCAGATGCGCGTCGCGATGCGTCGACTTGACGAGCCTGCGCGCGCAGCTGCAAGCCGCGTCGTAGTAGCGATCGTCCCCCGTGAGTCGGAACGCGCGGGCGAGCACGAGACCCAGAGCTGCACTCTCGGATCGCGGCGCGCCGACCGTCGCACCGGAGGCGCGTGCCATCGCTTGTCGCGCTTGCTGGGAGAGATCGTTGTCCGGTGCGCGTCCGAAGAACATCACGTGCTGCCACGGCAGCTCGTCGAACTGTTCGACGAGGCGGAACCCGTTCGGCACGAGCTCGCGGAGCACCTGCCGCTTGCTCATCTTGTGCAGCTTCTTGATCGGCACCTTCGGGTCTTCGGCGCGGAACTCGACGAGCACGATGCGTCCGTCGGAACTCAGGCTGTCGCGCAGGGCGCGGAGCGTCTCCTCGGGATGGGACAGCTCGTGGTAGACGTCGACGAGGAGCGCGAGATCGACCTTGCCACGTGGAAGCTTCGGATCCGTCTCCGTGCCGAGGATCGTCTCGACCCGGCCTTCGAGACCCTCGCGCGCGGCGCGCTTCTCGAGCAGCGTCAGCATCTGCTTCTGGATGTCGACGGCGAGCACCTTCGTATCCGGTCCGACGAGTCGACAGATCGGCAGCGTGTAGAAGCCGTTACCCGACCCGAAGTCGCACACGACGTCTCCGCGCTCGATGCCGAGACACTCGAGGAGCGTCGAGCACTCTTCCTCGCGTTCGCGGGACTCGCGGATCAGCCACGGCGCGCCGAGGTAGTGCATCGTCTGCGCGATCGTGCGGCCCTTGTATGTGCGAGGCGGCTTGACCTCGACCGGGCGGCGCGGGTCGGATTGCGCGGTCGCCATCGTGGCGAGCGCGAGGACGAAGCAGTGGATGCGGAGTCGCGACACGAGGCACTAGGATACTCGGCATGCGCCAACCCTGGATCTGGATCTGTGCCTTCGTCGCTGGCGCGTGCAGCGTCCCGGGGGACGGCACCAACGGAGAAGTCGACGCCGCGGCGACGATCAGCGAGTCGGGTGTGTCGATCGCTGCGGACGAGTTCTTCCGCACGACGCGTCCGGTGCAGTCGACCGAGGACCGCGCGGCGGCCGCCGGATGGGGGACCGGGACTTGGCGCGATCAGCACGATGCGATCAATCGCATCGGCGAGAGTGGCCCGCTCGATCTCGTGTTCCTCGGCGATTCGATCACGCAGAGCTGGGGTGGCCCGGGTCGCAAAGTCGGCGCCCCCGCGTCCGCGGTGTGGGACGAGTTCTTCGGCGCCAAGCGCGCCGCGAACTTCGGCATCTCGGGCGACCGCACCCAGCACGTGCTCTGGCGCATCCAGAACGGCAATTTCGATCGCATCGCCCCGAAGCTGATCGTGTTGATGATCGGCACGAACAACCTGCGGCACGACAGCCCCGAGGCGATCGCGCGCGGAACCGTGCAGGTTGTCGCCGACCTCGTGCAGAAGTGTCCGACCTCGAACGTGCTCGTCTGCTCCGTCTTGCGTGGCAAAGACGACACGGATCCGCTTCGCGTGAAGGCGCGGAAGCTCAACGAGCTCGTCGAGCGGCGCATCCGCGGCATCTCGATCGACGACCGCGTGCACTTCGCCGATCTCGAGTCCGTGTTCTACGACGAGAAGGGCGTCGCAGACGCGAAGCTCATGCGCGGCGACTTCGTGCACTTCCAGGTCGCCGGCTATCGGGCGTGGGCGCAGGCGGTCGCGCCGCTGGTGCGCGAGCTCGGGATCTGATAGTTGGGAAACGTTCCGACACGGATGACGGTGGGCGGAGTAGCACGAGTCACGATTGGGGCAACCGCTGGCCTCGTGCTGTTGGTCTTCCTCAAGATCATGATTCTCGGCTACGAAGATCAGTCCACGTTCTCGTGCTCGGACGACACCTCACCCATCAGAGCCCGGCTAGAGGAAAGGAAGCACTCACGCTTCTTCCAAAGATGGTGGAACCTCATTCTGGAACCAGACACCGCGCGACTTGAGCCCGAGGGGTCTATCGTCCTGATACTCAGCGAGTGGCGATCTCGAGACCTCAGGAAGGACCTATCGCGCGGTCCTTTGCGCCTCCATCAGAGCTCGGATCACACCGACTTCAAGGACTACGGTACCGGCGTCACAGGCCCGAGACCCCCCAAACAAATCAGGATAGAGATCGGTTCGCGGGTGCTTCTGTATGAGCGAAACCGTTGACCGAGCATCGCCTGCACCGCGTCGTTGATCGCGCGCAGCACCGCCGCGACTCTTTCTCGTCTCTGCGATGAGCGAAGAAGCGGGGTTCATCCCGGGCGGCGGGATGATCGATTCAGTCTGACTCACCCCTCGTCGTGCAGGTCGAGGATCTTCGGCCGGTCGGGTTCGCCGTCCATGTAGTCCGTCTGCGTGATGCGGCCGATCTGCTGAATCCCGCGCGCGAAGACCTTGCCGGTATCGGGGTAGACGCAGACTTCCTCGGGGTCGTGCCGGCCGATTGCGAGGTAGGCGAAGTCCTCGTCGAACGGGTTCGCGAGCTGGTGCGCGTTGCCGGTGCCGTGCGGACAGGACACGCAGTCGCCGGGCCGTAGCTCGCGCAGCGGCTCGTCGCCGTAGCGCAGCACGCCGCGGCCCTCGAGCACGTAGAACACCTCGTCCTCGAGCCTGTGGCTGTGGAACGGCACGGCCGCATGCCCCGGCGGAATCACCATGCGGTTGACGCCGAGTTCGCCGCCGAGCGGGCGCATCGCCGGCGTGAGCACCTGGAACTTGGCGCCCCATTGGCCGCGGGCGGGACGCTCGTGCGCGGGCGCATCATCGACGTTGATGACGCGGTCGGGGGTTTCGTCGGTCATGCGGTGAGGATAGGCGACGCCGCGGTATCGTGCCGGCACTTCTCCGCAACGAAGAGACCCCCATGTCCAAGGCCATCGTCGTCCACGGATTCGAAACGTCGAACAACTTCAAGGTCCGAGTCGCGCTCGGCTACAAAGGGCTCGACTACGAGTTCCGCACGATCGATCCGTCGGATCGCGAGACGATCGTGAAGCTGAGCGGCCAACACCTGACGCCGGTGCTCGAGCACGACGGGCGCGTGCTCTGTGACTCGGCCGCGATCCTGCGCTACCTCGATCTCAACTTCCCCGACACGCCGAAGCTGCTCGGCACCAGTCTCGCCGAGCAGTGGGAGATCGAAGACTGGGAGATGTTCACGCGGACGAAGCTCGCGGGGCCGATGCTCGCGATCGTGCATCGGCGCGTGACCGGGCAGGAGGTGGAGGAGGAGCTCGTCGCGCGGTGCGCGGACGACTTCGATCATGCGGCGCAGGAGCTGGGCGCGCAGCTCGGCGAACGGGAGTGGCTCGTCGGTGACGCGATGAGCGTCGCGGACGTGTCGGCCGGCGCGATCCTCGCGCGCGTGTGCGCGGCGAAGCCGTTCGAACTGCGTGGTTCGGTCGATGCGCTGCGGAGCTATCAGGATCGCGTCATGCAATACGACGCGGGCGCTTGACGCGCGCTACTTGCCTGCGTTCTCGTCGTGTTTCGGAATGAGCCGGTAGTGCGACTGCAGCGCGAGCGTGCAGAGCGCGGTCATCTGCACCTTGCCGAGCGACTTCTCCCGAGACGCGGGCGGATCCCAGGATCCGTCACCGTTCTGCGCCTTGACGACGGAGCCGAGGCAGCGCGACCACGGCTTCCACTTGTCGGGTGCGCAGGTTCGGACGAGTGTCGCCGCGACGAAGAGGTACTCGGGATCGTCGATCGCGAACTCGAGCGGTGGTTGCGCGACGACGGCGTCGATCGCTTTCCGGAACTCGGCGACGTCTTGGCCGAGTGACCAGCGGGACAATGCGATCGCCGCGGTCGCCGCGAGTCCGTGATTGGCGGGCGTCCGTTCGAGCGTTCGGCCGTTCCATTGCCAGGCGATCTCGCGCTTTGCCAGGCCCGTGTCCCTGTCGGTCGCGCCGTCGAGGAACGCGAGCATGCGCGCCGTGTGGGCGTCGGCCGAGTTCTTGTCGAGGCGGAACGCGTCGGCACTCATGATCAGCATCGCGCCCCACGCGGTCGCGAACGCGTCGTCGAGCTTCGCGTCGGCCGTGAACTTCCAGCTGCCCTTTGGCGACGAACGCACGGCGCTCTCGGTCGCGAGCTTCGCGTTCTTCTTGAGGATCTTGTACTTCGAGAGTCCGTAGGCTTCCGACAACGCGGCGGCACCGAGGACCTGATCGATGTCGGCGACTTCGTGCTGCTTGTCCAGACGTCCGGTCGTGTCTTGAAGGCTCCGAAA
Source organism: Planctomycetota bacterium (assembly GCA_028281765.1). Classification (GTDB taxonomy): domain Bacteria; phylum Planctomycetota; class UBA1135; order UBA1135; family UBA2386; genus JANQJF01. The sequence goes on from JANQJF010000036.1 coordinate 67,323, forward strand.
ATGGACCATCGAGCGGCGCACCTCGGACTTGTAGGCGCCGCTCCGCAGCGTGCTGCCGTCCCCGAGGAACGCGAGCGTCGCGAGCGCGGTCACGCCGATAACGCGCGATTCATCGGGTTGGTCTTCGAGCCTCCAGAGCCCAGAAGCCGAGTCTTGTTGCGACTTCAGCCAGTCCAGTGCCTTTTTGATCGCGGCGGCGGTCGCCTCGTCCGCTTGCGCCTTGCGTTGGCGTGCGGGCGAGCGGCGTCCGAATTTTCCCCCGGCTCCGCTGCCGAGTCCGGGCGTGACGTTCCACGCCGAAGCGTCGAACGAGCTGCCCTTCTGCCCCTGTTTGGTCGGCTTTTGGTCTTGCGTGGCCGGCGGCTGGGCGCAGAGCGCGGACGACAGAGCGAGCGTCACGAGGAGTGAGCGTTGGACGATCATCGAAAGGGTCTCCGGTCGGATGCTACCACGAACGGCGGCGTTGCCGTGACCGCGCCGTCGTGAGTCGATAGGGTGGAGCGGGTGAGTGAGGGTCCGCGATTGCCCGCACGAACCGTGCTGATGCTCGGATTCGTGGCCGTACTGATGCTGGCGCCGGTGACGATGCCGGTACCGGTGCTGCGTGGGCTCGTGCAGGACCGGTTCGGCGTCAGCGACTTCCTGACGTCGGCGTTCATGTCGATCAACATGATCGGTGCGATCTTGAGTGCGCCGCTCGCGGGCGCGTTGGCCGATCGCCTCGGGCGCCAGAAACTGCTGATCGTGATCGCGCTCTTGCTCGATGCCGCGGGCCTGTTTGCCCTCACGCTCGACGTGCCGTTCTGGGCGTTCATGGCGATCCGGTTCTTCGAGGGATGTGCGCACATCACGGCGCTGTCGCTGCTGCTGTCGATCGCGGGAGAGGCGTCACGCGGCTCGGGTCGGACGCACGCGATGGGTGCCGTCGGCGGCGGGCTCACGCTCGGCGTGGCGATCGGGGCTCCGATCGGCGGTCGGCTCGGCACGATCGACGCGCTCGCGCCGCTGCAGGTCGGTTCGATCATCCTCGTCTCTGCGGCTCTGCTCGCGTTCGTCGTCGTGCCGGATCGGGTCGGCTCGGCGCGGACGAGCCTGAAGCGCATCGGTTCGATCGCGCGCCGCGAGACCGCCGTGCTCGTGCCGTACGCGTTCGCGTTCGTCGACCGTTTCACGGTGGGGTTCTTCACGACGACGTTCGTGCTGTACGCGAAGAACGTGCACGAGCTGCCGGTTGCGCGGATCGGCATGTTGCTCGGTCTGTTCCTCGGACCGTTCGCGCTCCTCGCGTATCCGTTCGCCCGAATCTCGGAGAAGACGTCGCGGATCGCGCTCGTCGCCGGCGGCAGCCTCGCGTACGGTGTCGCGGTTACGACGCTCGGGATGTGGAGCGTCCAGTCTCTACCGATTCTGATGGTCACGCTCGGCGTGATGTCCGCGGTGATGTTCGTGCCGTCGCTGCTCATGGTGACCGATCTCGCGCCGCCGGAGATCCGTTCGACCGCCCTTGGAGGGTTCAACGCAGCGGGATCGTTCGGGTTCATGGTCGGCCCGATCGTCGGCGGGGCGGTCAGCCAGCTGATCGGCGAAGCGACGACGCCGCACACCGGCTACTCGGCGGCGTTCGTCGTCGCGGGCGGTGCGGAGATCGTGTGCGTGCTCGCCGCGTGGGCGTTCTTGCGGCGGCTCAAGGCGGCGGGGCGCCTGAGTTAGGCGCCGACGGTGAGGACCCCGAGGTTCGAGATCCACGCGCGGAACGGGTCGCGGGCGTGTGGGTCGTTTCGGTGGGCGGGAAGCGTGCGCGGTCTGGGGGAATCGGGCCGCGGGAGCGAGAATCGCGATCCGCTCCCGCTCCCGGGACCCTCGCCGGCTCAGCGCCGCTGGTGCCCGATCGCGTTCTGCGTCGACTCGATGTAGCGCTGGGACACCAGCCGCTTGCCGCCGCCGAACCCGGTGGATTCCTCGCCCGCGAAGTTTGGATCCAGCGCGGCGAGCTCCTTCGCCAACCGCTCGAGTTGCGGCAACGCCCCGTCGATTTTCGCTTGGGTCAAGAACACGACGATGCCCGCGATCGACTCGAACTCTCGCGCGGTCGTGACCTTCAGCATCGTCGGGATCGCGCGCGCGGCCGCGCCCTCCGTGTTCTCGCGTGCACACGCGAGCAGCGCCGGCAGTGCGAACCGTTCGCCCTCGCGTGCGAAGATCGCGACTTCGGTCTCGAGGTCTTGGCGCGCGAGGTAGAGCGCCCGCGCGAGCGCGCGGCGCGACAGCGCGTCGAGGTCCTTGCGCTGCGCGAACACGGTGCGCATCGCGGCCGCGGCGTCCGACGGCTCGGCCGCGTACGGCAGCGTGCGGATCGCGAGGGCGCGCGTGGTCGCATCGCAGTCGGCTTCCGCGGTCGCGAGTTTCGCGACGTACTCCGCGCCGCTGTGCATGCCGAGTCGTCCGGCCTTCGACGCGGCGAGGATGCGTGCGAGCGGCGGCGCCGCGGCGCTCGCGACCATCGCCGGCGCATCGGCGATCATCGCGTCCGCGTAGGTCTCGGTCTGATGCATCCACGCGTAGGCGTCGTGATGATCGGCGAGGAACCGTCCGTACGCTTCCGGGCCGACCGGCGTGACGTCGCCATCCCGCAGATCGACGCTGCGCATCGCACCGTTCTTGCCCGCGACGACAAGTGCGTGCTCCGCGTGGTCGATCCACACCTTGTCGTACCACCAGATGCTCGACACGGTTCGCCCGAAGCTGGCCTTCTCCTTCTGCGTGAACCGGAAGTCGTCGAGCTTCATCCGGAAGCGCTCGGTGCCGTCCCACTTCAGGCTGAGGGCGGACCACGCGCCGAGGCCGACGCTGCCGTGGCATTCGAAGAACGTCACGCCGTTCGCGTCGAAGAGCACTTCGATCGGTGCCTGGTCGAGATCGAACTGAGCCGTGAGAGTGTCGCCTCTACGCACGCCGATGCCCGCCGGGATCGTGGCGTGCGTCTTGAAGTCCGACTTCGCGACCGGGACGTTCTCGGCGCCCTTCGCGGCGCGCGCGATCTCGATGCGCAGCACCCGCGGCCAATCCTTCTTCTGCTTCGGGTCCTTCTTGCGCCACCATGCGACGACGTAGTCGCGACCGTTAGCTGCGACGAAGCGCTGGTTGGTGAACGGCATCCAGCTGTCGGGATGCGCGGGCGGAGCGGCGAGGACGGCGATCAGCGCGGTTGCCAGCATGGCGCCATCCTACTGTCCGTACACGAAGCAGGCACCGCATCGCCCTTGTGGGCGTCGCGGTGCCTGTTCGATGTCAGGTCAGATCGGATCGATCAGTCGCCGACGGTGAGGACGCCGAGGTCGGACAGCCATGCGCCAAACGGGTTTGCGCTCGCGGCGAGACCCGCGGCCTGGCAGCCGAGCGAGGCGCCGGCCGTGCCCGGATCCGTCGAGATCGGCAGGGTGAAGGTCGCTTCCGGGACCGCGATAGCCATCGGGCTCGTGGCGATGACGCTGCCGAGGTACAGCGAGCAGCCGTTCAGGCCGAGCGCGTCCAGCGGCAGCGGGGCGCCCGGGAAGCCGAACAGCAGAGACGCCGCGAGGGTGTCGGACGGGATGTCCGACGCGGTGATTACGATGGTGTCACCGACGTTCGGGTTTTCGCTGGACGACAGGGCGGGCGACGAGGTCAGACCCGCGGGGCAACCGAGGCCCGACGTCTCGAACGAACCGAGGAGGCCGCCCTCGGTGTAGTTGATGTCGAACTGGAAGCCGAAGATGTTGCCGGCCGAGCCCGCGCCGAAGCTGACGCCGACGCTACCGTTCCAGCCACCGCCGAAGTCCGGGTCAGCGAAGTCCGCGAAGCCCGAGATGTCGAACGGGCCACCGATCACGACGCCACCGGCGTCGAGGATCGAGACGGTCGCGGTGTTGACGACCGGGGCGTTGATGAAGTTGACCGGGCTGCCGCCCGCGTTCGCGCCCATGAAGACGCCCGCGGTGTCCGCGGTCGCGCCACCGACGGTGAAGCCGGCCGGGCAAAGGTCGCCGGCCGAGGTGATCGACAAGGTCAGGTCGAAGTTGCCGCCGCCGTTGTCGACGACGGTGTCGGTCGAGATGACGGGATCGTTCGGGGCGAGGAGCGCGGCGCCGACGGTTTCACCGGCGCCGTCGATGATGCTATCGGTGGCGCCGGTCATCGAAAACGCGAAGCCGACGGTCGAGCCGAGGCCTGGCGTGAAGATGTAGTTGTCGCCGGGGATTTGGGCGAACGCCGGAGTGGCGAGGAGTGCGACGAGGGAAGCGGTGAGTGCTTTCATGGTGTCTCGATTGGGGATAGTAGAAAGAGTGGGGCGTCCAGTGGAGACGCATTGCCGACTGGAGCTCCCCCGCAGACGAGTGCGGTTGGTGTGCGCTAGCAGCAAGCGTGCCCGGGGACCGTACCGGCGCGATCTCGATGTGTCCATCGGGGTTGAGGCACGCGTCATACGTATGACAGCAACCGATGCGGTCGACCGCAGCGGATGTAGCGAGCAATCAAACCGCGGACCCATCGGAGGTTCCGCGACCGGAACGAGGGGCTCGCATACGTCGCTCCGCCGGAAGCGTTCGTCCGGATCTTCACCTTTCGTGACGGAGAAACGCGCGCGCGGAACGATGGCGCGGAACGGTCAGCGCGGGCGGCTCCGGTCGAGTGAGCGCTGGGCCTCGTCGCACCGGTTTTCGGACCACAGGTCGTCGAACGATTTCGCGTGGCCGATCTCCGCCTGTGCCGCGTCCCACTCACGGCGATCCATGTGGATGCGCGCGCGCAGCAGTCGACACGCGGTGTCTCCGGCCTCGATCTGCGCCGCCGTGCAGTAACCCGTCACGCGGCAGAGGTGCTGATGGAGCGACACGCCGCGCGTCGCCCAGCGGTAAGCCTTGTCCTTGTCGCCGGTCCGGTAGTAGCACTGTGCGATGTACGTGACGGTGGGCCACATCGACGCGAGGTCGTTCTGCTCCATCACGCGGATGCGTTCGAGCGGTGCGAGTTCGTCATCATCCGTGAACTCCACGCGCTGCGTCCGCATCGTCAGCGCGAGCGCTTGATGGAAACAGGGTAGCGCCTTCCCGGGCCGGCCGTGGTCCATGTGGTGGTTCGCGAGCAGGTAGCGGTACTTGGCGACGTCGCCTTCCTTCTGCTCCAGCTCGCCGTACCACGCGTTCACGGCGTCTTCGCCGTGGTTGCGTTCGATGCAGCTCGCCTTGTCGAAGTAGGGTTGGTACCAGCCGTTCGAGCGGGCGATCGACCGGTCGTAGAGCTCGATCGCGCGGTCGTACTCGCCGAGTCGATCGCAGCACTCCGCGATGCCCAAGAGGTAGTACGTGCCGTCATGCAGCGCGAACGCGGCTTCGTATTCGGTGCGCGCCTCGACCCACTTGCCCTGTTTCTTGAACTCTCGGGCCTTCTCGAAATGGCGTTCGGCCGCGTCGTGATCCATGTCGTGGAAGGCGCCCCAGCCGAACGCGCAGATCGGCGTCAGCATGAGGCCGCCGAACAGGACTACGATGAGGATCGGGGCGAAGATGAGGATCGTCGGGTGGAGTCGATGACGGCGGGCCGGCACGCGGGGAGCGTATTACTTTGCATTGGAAAGTGAAGTGGCCTGTCGGAAGAAGCGCAGCGTGGCGGCGATCAGCAACACGATGCCCGCGCCGACGAACAGTCCGCGTGCGAACGGGTCCGCGGGCCAAAACCATCGCCAGGTGAAGCTGACCCCGGAATCGTCGACGTGGATCCGCTGATTCGCGTCGACCGTTATCGAGATGGCGCCAGAGTAGCCGTTGTACACGTAGCCGGCACTCCGCGCGAAGATCGCGCTCGTGACGGCTCCGTCTCGCCAGCTGAGCTGCACGTAGGAGTCGTGTCGTGGCGTGAGGTGGGTTTCGGTGGAGGAATCGTTCGCGATCTCGTTCGCGACGTACGCCGCGTCGCCGCGGCACGCGACGTGGATGTCGTAGATCGGCTGTCCGGATTCGTTGCGGACGGTGACGGGCGCGCCGCCGCGGATCCAGCCGGGCGCGAGGAAGATCGCACCTAGTGCGAACAACGCGAAGGTTCGAAGCAGAGACTTGTGCATGCGCGGCGCGGTCCGCGCCGCGCACACCTTACTCGTTGCGGATCCGCGCGAGAATCGAGAGCGCCATCGCGGTCCCGTAGACGCGCCCGTAGAGCGCGTGGTCCAAGAACGATCCGTCTCCCTCCATCGACGCGATCACTGCGGTGCGCACCGCTTCATGCACGTCTGCACGGCGCTGCGGCGTCGCGTGCGCCGTTGCGTCGATCGCGTTGCGGTGTGCGTAGTAGAAGAAGTACGAGCCGTGACCCTTCTTGTTGAAGTCGCTGCTGTAGTGCTTGGTCGGTTCGCGCAGTGCGGGGTTGAGTTCGACGAAGCGGCGCAGAGCGGCGTCGAGCTTGTCGACGTCGCCTCGGCTGCCGGCGAGCAGGGCGTGTTCGCACAGGGGTTCGCGTGCGACGCCGCCGAGTGGCGTGGTCATCCAGCGGAACCCGGGCAATGGCGCGTAGGAGAACTGCCCGTCCTCTTGTCGCATGTCGGCGAGCGACTCGAGCCCGCGCGCGAGCGCGTCCTCGTCGATCGCGATGCCCGCGCCCTTCGCACGCAGCAGGGCGAGCACGTTCTGGGCCGTGTTGAACGTCGTCGGTCTCTGTGGCCCGTAGACCGTCCAGCAACCGTCGCGGCGCTGCTGCTTCTGAATGCGATCGACGAAGCGAGCCGCCGCGTCGTGCTCTTCCACGTCGACGAGGAAGTCGATGGCGTACGGATCGTTGAACGCGTCGTGCGAGCCTGCTCGTTCGTGGGACGCGGCAACGAGGAACCGCCGGGCCTTCGCGACGGCATCGTCGATGCGCTCGCGCTTCTCCGGTGCGACGTGAGCTCGCCATCGGCGCAGCGCGTCCCCGGCGATTGCTGTGTACGCGATATCCCAATGCGTGCGTAGCTGCCCGCCCCGGTCGGAGCCGTTGTGGTCGACGAAGCCGCCGCTCGGTTGTTGGAGCTCGAGGAGGATGTCGATGGATCGGGCGGCGTCGAACACCGCGTCGGGACCGGACTCGGTCGAGTGAGGCTTGCGCGGCGTGGCCCAACGCCGCAGCGAGATCGCTTGTGTGACGTTCGGCTGCTCGAGCAGGCACGCCGCCGCGCGGCGCCCGTGTCGTGTCGGGCCGGCGACTTGTCGCCAGCGTTCCGCCGCACGCTCGTGTTCGCCGAGCCGGTGCAGGGCGAGGCCGTGCAGGAAGCCCGCTTCGTCGAAGTCGAGGCTGGCGAGCTCGCGCGCCGCGCGTGCCCAGTTCGCGTCGCGAAGCGCGGCCATCGCCGCGTGTAGGTCGGGACGCAGGCCCGGCGCGTTCGCGTCGACGGCATCGTCGAGCCACCCGAGCGCGAACTCGGGCGACATCGCGCCGATTCGATGCAGGCGGTGCGTGACGTCGCCGTCGCGGACGACGAGCAGCGCGGGGGGCACGATGTCCTTCGCGCGGAGCCCCAGCGGCTGCAGCGGATCGCGACTCGAGATGTCGCGGTCGCAGGCCCCGTTGCGGAGCAGGTTGTCGACGATCTTGCGTCCTTCGCGATACACGGCGAGCTCGCAGTCGTCGAACCAGACTTGGCCCCGGCCGCGCGCCGTCGGCATGACGAGCACGTTGATCAACGGGCGTGCGGGCTCGAACTCGTAGTGAAGCTCGGTCCAGTCCGTATTGCCTTCGATCGATTCGGTGCCGCCTCGCGTCTGGTCGCCGCGACGATCCGACCAGTAGACGCGAACCTCACCGGTCGCCGCCTCGGTCTTGGCCTTCGCCGTGAAACGCAGCGTGTCGCCGACGCGCATCTCCGGACGGAGGATCGACTGTAAGAACGACGATGCTCCGGTCAGCGTCAGGCTGCCCGCCTTCGCTGCACCTTCCCGTTCGTCGAACGTCGCCTCGCCGAGCGCGCCGCTGCCGAGCGCGCGCCACGTCGCGTCCGCAATGCCCTTGCCGTGTGAGTGGAAGTCGTAAGTCAGCATCGTCGGCACGAACGCGTCGTGCACGAGCTGCGCGACGCGTTCGTCCGCGAGCACGCTCGCGCGAAACATCAGATCGGTCGCGTACCCCGTGTCGTGCAGCGGCACGCCCGAAGCCGTCACAGACGCGTGTGCCTTCGCATGCGACCGGAGCGTGTGCACGTTGCGCACGTAGACGAGCATCGGACGCTCGCGTTCGCGGCTGCGCTCGAGGCCGGTGCTCGCGTCGAACACCCAGTCGGTCTCGGTCGCGCATTCGCGCGCCCAGCGTTCGGTGTCCGGCAGCCCGTCTGCGGAAGCCGTGCGCCCGCGCATCCGCGCGAATTGCGTCTTCAGGTCGTGGACGTCCGCGAGGATCTCGTGACCCTCGAACCGCTCGAGCATCGCGTCCCAGACTTCGAACGCGGCGTCGACGTCACCGCCCATCGCGAGGTTGACGCCGCGATGGAGGAGGACGCGCGGCGCCCCATCGTCGTCCGGGTACTCTCGCAGCCACACGTCGATCGTCTCGACGGCCTCGGCGTGCTTGCGAAGGTGCTGCTGCGCGGCGAACAAGAAGTAGAGCGCGCGACGGCGCTGCGACTTCGTCGCATCCACGTGGTCCGCGACGATGCGCAGCTGCCGCTCGGACGATTCCATGTCGTGCTCGACTTGGAACGTGCGGATCGCGCGCCGCAGCAGCGCGGCGGGCGAGTCTTGCTCCAAGCTGCGCGCTGCGGCGATCGTGATCACCCAGTGTCCGCTGGCGAGCTCTCGGGCGAATCGGGCCGACGCGACGTGCATGCGGGAGTCCGAGTCGACCTCGAGCCCGACGGAGCCTGCGAGCAAGGTCAGCTTCCAGCCTTGCTCGGTCTGGTCGAGTCCGAACGACACCGGTCCGTTGGCGTGGATGTGGCCGACGTCATCGACGCGAATCGAGCACTCCGATCCGGCAGGTAAGGCAAAGTGGTTGAGCTTCGCGAGTGGCCGTTCTTCGCTGAACGGAGACACGAGCGAGCCGAGCTGCGTCGAGAAGATCGCGCCGCGCGGGACTTCGCCGCCGAACCACAGCTTCGCCGCGAACGCGCTCGCGAGCACGGTGGCTGCGACCAGCACGACTCTGCGGGGGCGTGTCGTCTGCGCGGAGCGTTGCGCACGCAGCCGCGCCGTCAGCAGTCGCTCCTCTTCGAACAGCTCGCGGCAGCCGTCGCACTGCGCGAGGTGCGCGGTCACGCGCGTCGACTCGGGTGCGGACACTCCGTCTTCGAACATCGCGAACAACATCGGTTCGATCCGCGTGCACTCGTCCAGTTTCATCGTCGGTCCTCCAGCTCGCGCACGCGCTCGCGCAGAGCGCGCCGCGCTTCGTAGATCCGACCCCGCACCGTGGATGCCGGCACGTCGAGCGCCGAAGCGATTTCCCGGTAGCTCAACCCGTCGCGATACCGCAGCCGCAAGACGATCCGAAAGAGGTCCGACAGCTGGTCGACCTCTTCCCAGATCCACGTGTCCGAGGCGTCGGAAGCGAGTAGCGATTCGCTCGATGCGTTCTGGTGTCGAGACTCGTCGCGCACCTGCTGGCGGCGACGGTCCTGCAGTCGACGCCGCGCGATCGCGCACAGCCAGGCGCCGAGCCGCGACGGGTCGGTCAGCTGGCCGAGATCGCGGAAGCCGAGGTAGAAGGTCTCCTGCACGAGTTCCTCGAGTTCGCTGGCATCGCGAACCTGCCGACGCAGCGTCGCCCGCACGGCGTCGTCGAAACGGGCGACGACCTCGGCGTAGCGGTGCGCCGCGCCATCGCGGATCGCTTCGACCAGGAGTGTGTCGCTCGGAGCAGGCATCGGGGGGTCTGACGGTGAGGCGCCCGGAGACTGGCGGACATCAAACGGAGGACGAGATTTTCTCGAAAGACGGCCCTCGCGTCAGGCGCGTTACGATCTGCGGTATGAACGCCGCGCACGCAGGGTCGATTCGGACGTTTCGGGAGCTGCACGAGTCCGGGTGTTTCGTGATCCCCAACCCCTGGGACGTCGGGACCGCGCGCATGCTCGAGCATCTCGGGTTTCGTGCGCTCGCGACGACGTCGGCCGGATACGCGTTCACGCTTGGCAGACCGGACACCGTGTCGGCGCTGTCGTGCGACGAAGTCGTCGCGCACGCGCGCGATCTCGCTGAGGCGACGTCTCTGCCGATCAGCGTAGACTTCCAAGACGGCTACGCCGACACGCCGGAAGGCGTCGTCGAGAACGTCGCGAAGTGTCTGGCGACCGGCGCGGCCGGGCTCTCGATCGAGGACGCGGCCGACGACCCCGAGGCGCCGCTGCTGCCGCAGGACGTCGCGATCGAACGCGTGCGCGCCGCGTGCGCCGCGCGCGACACTGCTGCACCCGGCGCCGTGATCACCGCGCGCTGCGAAGCCTGGCTCTACGGCGTGGATCACGCGGATCGCGTCGTGCGCGAGCGACTCGTCGCGTTCGCCGACGCGGGCGCGGACTGCCTGTTTGCACCGGGCGTGCGTGACCCCGAGGAGATCGCTTCGCTCGTCGAACTCGTCGCGCCGAAGCCGCTCAACGTCCTGATGTCCGCGCCGCACGAGGAGCTGACGGCGCCGCGCCTGCGGGATCTCGGCGTGCGCCGAATCTCCGTGGGCTCTGGCTTCGCGCGTGCGGCGTGGGGAGCGTTCATGAGGGCCGCGCGAGCGGTGCGTGAAGATGGTGTGTTCGACGGCTTGTCCGGAGCCGCATCGTTCGCAGAACTCGACCGGGTGTTCGGCGAGTAGCGCTACGATCGCGCGCATGCGTTCGTCCCTGTTGGCGCTGATCGTCTGCTGCTCTGGTCTCTTCGCCCAGTCCCACGTCCACACCGACCGCCCCGGCAAGCAGCTGATCCAGTTGCCCAAGCGCGACGACGCGTTCGGCTTCGTGATCTTCGGCGATCGCACCGGCGGTCGTCCGTCGGGACTGAAGATCCTGGAGCAGGCGGTCACCGATACGAACCTGCTCGATCCCGACTTCGTGATGACGGTCGGCGATTTGATCGAGGGCTACAACGCGGACGACGCGTGGCTCGCGCAGATGCGCGAGTTCAAGGGCTACATGGACGCGCTCGAGATGCCGTGGTTTCCCGTCGCGGGCAATCACGACATCTACTACCGCGGCCAGGGCAAGCCGCTGCACCACCACGAGGACAACTACGAGACGCACTTCGGTCCGCTTTGGTATGCGTTCGAACACCGCAAGTGTTGGTTCGTCGTGCTGTATTCGGACGAAGGAGATCGACGCACGGGCGCGAAGGCGTTCAACCAGCCGGCGCTGCAGAAGATGAGCCCCGAGCAGTTCGCGTGGCTCGACAAGATCCTGAATCAGGCGAAGGGAGCACCGCACGTTTTCGTGTTCTTGCATCACCCTCGTTGGCTCGGCGGTGGCTACGGCGGCGACTGGGAGCAAGTGCACGAGCGGCTCGCGAAGAACGGCAACGTCAGCGCGGTGTTCGCCGGGCACATCCACCGCATGCGCTACGACGGCAAGCGCGACGGGATCGAATACTTCGCGCTCGCGACGACCGGCGGCGTGCTGCACAAGGAGATCCCGCAGGCCGGCTGGCTGCATCACTTCAACGTCGTGACCGTGCGCGGCAAGGACGTGTCGGTCGCGACCGTGCCGGTGGGGGCGGTGCTCGACCCGCGCAAGATCACGGGCGAGATGAGTGAAGACGTCGACGTGATCGTCCGCAAGCTCGCGCCGCGCGACCTGCGCGGCGTCGCAGTCTCCGCCGAGGGCGTCGTCGACGGGCTCCTGCGCATGCGGTTCGACAACCCCGGCAAGCGACCGATCGAGCTGACTCTGACGCCGGGCGTCGGGGACGACGCGTGGGCGTTTTCCCCGGACCACACGCATGTCGTCGTCGACGGTGGCGAGTCGGCGAACGTGACATTCTCCGTTGGCCGACGCGCGGCCGGGTTCGAGCGCTTCCGCTTCCCGAAGCTGCAGGTCGATTGCGACTACCTCGGCGAGGGTGTGCGCATCAGCCTGCCGACGAAGGCCGTGACGATCGACGTGCCGCCGCCCGCTTCGCTGGGGCAGGTCGCGGCGACGGAGCCCGGTTACATGACGTTCGACGGCAGGGGCGACGCGCTGCGCTTGCCGAGCGCCGCGACGTCCCTCCCCGACGGGCCGATTACGGTCGAAGCCTGGATCCGCGGGCGCTCCTACGCGGGACGTCGCGGACTGCTCGCGAAGACCGAGAACTCCGAGTACGGCATCTTCGTCAGCGACGGTGCGGCGAACTTCTCGGTGTACCTCGACGAGTCGTACCGTGCGGTCGACACGCCGAAGGACACGCTGAAGCCGAACCAGTGGCACCACGTCGCCGGCGTGTTCGACGGCACGGCGGTTCGGCTCTACGTCGACGGGAAGTTGGCGGGAGAGCGCGCCGCGAGCGGCAAGCGCAAGCGCAACAAGCTGCCGTTCTATGTTGGCGCCGACGTCGCCGCCAACGGTCGCGCGACCTCGTACTTCGACGGCGACATCGACGAGTTCCGGCTCTCGCGCGTCGCGCGCTACGCCGGCGAGAAGTTCGAGCCAGCGCGGCGCTTCGAGCCCGACGTGGACACCGTCGTGCTGCTGCACATGGATCGGCGGATCGGTCCATGGATCGCGGACCGGTCGGCGACTGGGGCACATGCGCATTGCGAGGGCGACGTGCGCGCGGTGGTGGGGAGCAAATAGCCCGTTCGGGTGGGTCGGCTCGTTCGTTTTCCGCCGAGCTCCGGAACCGTGTACCTACCTATACGTAGATAGACTCCGTTCCGGCGCCGGCTCGACTTCGGGTGGCCCCACCCGCGAGCTTCCGGCGCCTTGTCCTGCTGAGAACCGAACCACGAGATCCTGAGATGACGACCCAAGACCACAACCTTCCTCGCCTTACGACGACGACCGACCTCGGCCTGCCGCGCCCCGGCATGCCGCTCGACCGTGAACGCACGGCGATCGTGATCACCGATCCGCAGAACGACTTCCTGAGCCCCGATGGCGTGACGTGGGGCGTCGTCGGCGACAGCGTGACCGAGAACGGCACAGTCGAGAACCTCGAGACCCTGTTCCGCACAGCGCGCGACCTCGACATCCCGGTGTTCGTCTCCCCGCACTACTACTACCCACACGACCACGGTTGGCGGGTCGAAGGCGCGCTCGAGAAGTTGATGCACGACATCGACATGTTCGACCGTCCGGACCAGCTGAGCGTCGAGGGCTTCGACGGTTCGGGCGCCGACTGGCTCGAGCGCTACAAGCCTTACATCGCGGGCGACAACGTCATTGTGACGAACCCGCACAAGGTCTACGGACCCGAGACCAACGATCTCGTGCTGCAGCTCCGCAAGCGCGGCATCGAGAACGTGATCCTCGCCGGCATGTCGGCCAACCTCTGCACCGAGTCCCACCTTCGCGAACTGACCGAACAAGGCTTCGCGGTGACCGTCGTCAAGGACGCAACCGCAGGGGCCCGCACGCCGGCCGGAGACGGCTACCAAGCCGCCTTGACCAACTTCCATTACATCGCCAGCGCCGTGGTCTCCACCGAGGAAGCCGTCACGGAACTGGCCCGAGCCTTCGCCACGGAGGAGGTGTAACGTGACCGCCGCCCAAATGACCGACAAGCTGACCCTCTACCACTTCCAATCCTGCCCCTACTGCGCCATGGTCCGCAACGCGATCGAGAACCTCGGCCTGGAGATCGAGCAGCGCGACATTCTCCAAGACCAGACCGCCTACGACGAGCTGGTCGCGGCGCGCGGCACGCGCACCGTGCCGGTGCTGCGGATCGAGGCGGACGGTGGCGGAGACGACACCTGGATGCCGGAGTCGGCGGACATCGTCGCCTGGCTGAAAAAGCAGTTCGGCTAGTCGAGGACCCCGGCGGCGATCGCGGCCTTCCGCGACTTCGCCGCCGCTTCCTTGCCGGGCGTGCCGGCGCGGTCGCCGGATGCGTAGATGACTTCGTAGTGCTGGTACTGGTCGCGCGCTCCGGTCTCCGGTTGGTCCGGATTCGACGTGCGCGCGCCGTGCCGTTCGACACGGTCGCGAATGCCGACCAGCTGGCGACGCGCCATGATGCTGTCGAGGAAGCGAAACAGGATGAGCATCGGCCGCGCGAAGAGTCCCGTCGCGTCCGAGGAGATCCGGGTGACGAGTCGTAACGACTTACCCGACGGTGCGAGCCGGATGTCGTACGCGAGCCGCGCGTCCGCGCCGAGGAATCGCACACTGTCGACCCACCACGTGAGCGCGGATCCCGGCGCGAGGTGTCGCAGGTATCCGATCGGGCACGCGTCGCCTGCTCGAGGCTCCGGGATCCAGGAAACGATGTGTCGCGCGGACGGCTTGCGGCCGTTGTCGAGGAAGTCGTAGCTGTACCAACCCGCGCCACGCCCGAGCTGCGCGAGCCACGGCCAGACCACGTCGGCGCTCTCGCCGATCGTGATCGCGCGCGTCATGACCGCCTTCGGTCGCGGCGCGCCGTTGAAGAACGCGTCGCCCGGCATCGCGGCCGCGCGCTCTTCGAACGTCGATCCCCATTGCGTCGTCCGCAGCGTGAAGACGACGGCGGCGAGTGCCGCGAGGAACGCGAGGCTCGCGGCGATCAGGATCAGGACGTGCATGGTTCGTGCGCCGCGACACGCGTCGCAGCGCCAGTGTAGTCCGCGCTCGTCAGATCGACTCGAGGTAGAGCCGCAGGAAGAACCAGATCGGAATTCCCGCCGTGAGGAACGCGATGACGATCCCGACGAGGTCGCTCGACCGATCGAACCGCCGATCCGGTCGCCGCCGCCCGCACGGTGGAAACCACCGCCCCGACGTCTTCGCCGGCAGATTGCGCGGTCGCGCCCGCGTCGATCGGAGGAAGCCGCCACCGGAGCACCGCAGCCGTCGCGTCGTGGACATGGCGCTGCGTACGGGGTCGGCGGGTGCGAATTCTCGTGGAGTGTCGTGGTGGACGGGGTGGGGGGAGGTGGTACAGTCCGCGGCTCGGGCGCCCGTAGCTCAGTAGGATAGAGCATCGGTTTCCTAAACCGGAGGTCACAGGTTCGAATCCTGTCGGGCGTACCACTGCCTCTGGGTGACTGGAGATGACTACGTCGGCCTCGTCACTCGGGTTGCGTAGATCGGACGGCGCATCCTTGGATGTTGTGTCGGTGACCGCAGCGGACTCAGAGTGCCCTTCAGTGGGCAGGGCTCCTGCCCACTGGCCTGCCCATTCTTCGTCTTCGGTCTCCGACGCGTCGTCACTGTCAGCGAGGGAACCAGCGATCGACGGCAACGCCTCGAGCGCCTCGGCCATCTTCTCCTGCGCCACGTGCGTGTAGCGGTCCATCGTGAGCTGGATTGTCGAGTGTCTCGCCAGCTCCTTAGCAACACTCGGGTGCACTCCTGCGCTCGCGAGGTTGCTGATGTAGGTGTGGCGTAGAGCGTGGAAGTCGAGCACGCGCCCTCGCTCGTCCACGGCGGGAATCCCCGCGGCCTTGAGGTCGCGCTTGAGCATGTCGGCTGCGCGCCGCCACCAAGTGCCCGGCCAGAGGCTCGCGTCGGGAGGATGCGACTCGACCCAGGCACGGAGCAGATCGACGAGCTCGTCATGAACCGGGAGCACGTCACGACGTCGATGCTTCGAGACACTCGCTTCAACCGTGACCGTGGGAGGCTTGGAGTCAAAGTCGAAACTCTGCGGGTTGAGAGCAGCGAGCTCGTTCCGCCGAAGGCCCGTGTAGAGCGCCGTCGCGTAGAGCTTCCAACGGTCGGAGCCCGTCAGATCGCGGTAGTCCGCCCCGGCTTCAGCGGCATCGCGGAGCTGGCGAATCTCCTTCGCACTGAGTGAGCGTCGCTCCCGCTGACCTTCCGCAGCGACGTTCACGCCCTGGAGATACGCCAGAGGATCGTCACGGAATCTGCGTGCGGCGACGAGCCATCGCGTGAAGGCCTTGGCTGCATCAAGGTAGTGGTTGCTGGTCTTCGCCGACTTTCCCGACTCGCGAAGCTCCGCAAGCCACACCTCGAGAGCGCTTGGCGAGAGATCCGAGTGGAACACGAACCGGCAGCCATCCAGAACTGCGGTAACGCGTGAGAACTTCATGGAGACGTAAGCCTCGCCGCGGTTCTTGACCAAGAGGGACTGCTTCCAGTCCTCCGCGTGACTGGCAAGGGGCACTCTCGCGTGCTCCTCCAGCGGATCGAGGAGCCCACTTGCGCGCCGCGCAGCCCGCCGCTCAAGCATTGCAGCCTTCTGCTCGGTCGCCTTGCGGTCCGTGAAGCCCTGCGCGCGACGAATCCGCCCGTCCCAGTCTCGATACTCGATGGTCCACTTCTTGGCTTCGCGGACCTCCCCGTCCTTCGTCTTGTGCTTCTTCTTGAAGATGCTGGCCATGGCTCTCGTCAGTAGATGGAACTTCGATTCGGAGGCTTCGCCTAGCCCGTGCCGCGAACTTCTCCATTCTGGTTGGTCGCTTCCCAGGATTCGCGGTCTGGGCAGCCAGCTGCGATCCACAACTCGATACCCGCGCGGGACCAACGGACGCACGAGCCCAGCCGAATCGGCCGCGGAAGTAGACCAGTCCCATCCCAGCGCCTGACTTGGCGCAGGGACACGCCGAGTTCGGCGGCGAGCTCCGCAGCATCTAGGAGCAGTCGGGGCTCCGTCACTTTGCTAGCCCGAGCCACCGCGCGCCTCCTTATCGAATACTTGAAGGAGTGCTCTCGCGGAGCCTCCCTCGAGCTGGCCGGAACTTGCACGCTCCTCGATCAGCGCTCGCACGTCTTCGCCGGCCGCGTCTCGGATGGCGAACTCCTGAACATCAAACAGGGCCTCACCGCCTCCTAGATCGGCGAAGTTCATGTATGCCCCACCCGTGGCTTCAGCGATCTCGCGATACTGCCGCTCAGCATCGGCGTCGTAGCCGCAGCGGACCATGTACGCTGTGACGCCCGCCTCCTTGAGAGCGGCAAGGATCTTGGCCTGAGTCATTCGGAAAGGGCAAAGGTGGAGTCCGTCGTTGACCGTGGATGGATTGAAGCCATGCGATGGCTGGTCACCAATGTGCAACAGAACCCGCGTCGGTGCGGACCAGGGGAGCCTCGACACGTGGTAAAGCGCCGCTCCAAGTGCTTCGACGATTGTCGAGTTCGTCTCTGTGTGTCCGCGCCCACGCAGGAATCGATCGAGCTGATCGGCACTGTCAGCTCCGGCAAACTCACCGTCGGTCGGCGCACCCGACCCGAAGAACCGGAACGGCTCTGCGCAGTCATGGTCTCTGTAGAATCCGCACGTCCATCGAAGATCAATCCTCGGGTCGGCGGCAAGACGATGAACGGTCCTGCTCGCGTACCGCTTGGCTGACTCGATGACATTCAGCATCGAACATGTGGCATCTATGAGGTTTGCGTGATCGACCCGCCGCTTGAGAACTCGATCCACGGTCCCGCCACTTGGCTTGACTCGAAGTAGGCGCGAAGAGGAGAGGGCGCCTTCGCGCAGCGTTGTTGAGAGTTTGTTCATTTCAGTGGGCCGTATCGGTTGTTGAGCACCTTCAGGAACTCGTTCGCCAGATCCTGGAGCCAGGGCATCCCTCCGAATCGCGTCGCGCGATCGGGATGGAAGAGGGCCAGCTTTCGGTAGCGTTTCCGAGCCTCCCTCTTGTCGTCCGTTCCGAAACACTCCCGTGGGTCTTCCGGGACGTATGCTTCGAGTGATACTTCGCCACTATTCGACTGCACTCCAAGCCCTTCTGCGAGCGACGACAGCCGTTCGTGGAGTTCCTCTACAGCAGCAACTGGCTTCGCGGCATCCTCGTAGAGTTTGATGAACGCCTGCGTCGCGACGACAAGCGCGTCCGACATCTCGCGGAGGCGTTCCTTCGAGTGCTCAAGGAACTCGCGAACATCGCCTGGCTCGAACCGACTACTGTTCCGCTTTTGGCGGCTGAGCTCAGCATCGAGCCGCCGCACGCTATCGCGAAGCTGATCTCTCTCGCGCTCTAGGGCGCGCGTTTCCTGCAAGGCGGAGAAGAGCTCCTCTTCAGACCGGTCTAGCTTTCGTTGCAAGCGTCGCTCGCGCTCCGTCGGACCTTGCGGCTGACGGTTCGGCAACCTCGCGCCAATCGAACAAGCGCCTGAGACGGCGCTTGTTGCCACCCAGCACATGAACCTCCACACCCAGTAGCTCGCTGCTGCGACAGCGATCTGCACGAAGAAGCATGTGTAGGCGAGAAGCGGACCAAGGCCATCGCCGTATCCGAACCACCGCGACTTGAGAACTCTGACACCGACGACGACCCACAGACCGACAGGGAGAGCTCCGAGAAGAGCCCACCAACCGAATCCCAATAGCCACGACATGCAATCCAGCTGCACGAGCGCAACGCCCACCACCGCGTGTGTGACCAAGGCAACGACGAAGAAGGTGATGTCGGATATGCGGGAAGAGCACCCCTGTAGCCATGAGTTCAGAGGCCTGGCGATCGCAAACGGCAGGCCGAGGAGAGACCAGATCACGAACCGAATCGGTGCTGGCGAGGAAGCAAACCAGGATGCCTGCACCACGGTCCATGAGACGACGAACCACAAGAGCACGACCGCCGCACAAGTCAGACTCAGCAGCCAAGGATCCATGGAGGTCCAATTCACGGCAGATAGGGCTCCTTGGACCCGACCTTTGTTTCGTGGGGCGGCGGCTCTAAACCCAGGCGTCCCCAGTCCGCGTTGTCCCAGCGAAATCGCTCAGGATCCGTTATCTCCTTTCGCCGGAGGTAGGCCTCGGTCGAGGGCAGCGCGTTGGCGACGTGGCGCCGGATCCACTCTCCGGAAACATGTTTGCGCCAACCAGGCACAGAAGGAACTCGAGCGACGCAGTCGTAGCCTCGAGTCCAGTCGGCCGGCGCCATGTTGGAGAAGTCCCACGGATAGGCGTTGAACCGCTCCTCCTCTGCTTCCGACGTCGAGCTTCCTTCCGTCGAGCCGTTCGAACCGCTCGTGTGGCTTGTGCCCCAACGGTCGAACCGCTCTCTGTACTTGCCAAAGAGGTCGCCGAGGAACTTGCAGGTATCGGGATCAGTGTTCCTTCCGGCCCAGACGTTCCCGAAGTGCCCGAGTAACTCGTATGCCTCGCTCTTTCCCTTTAGGAAGGAGGCAATGCCATGGATGTCATGAGCCGCGATGACGAATCGACCGCCCTTCGAGCGAAGGAGCCGTGTCGCATCAGCGAGCGTACTCAGTCCGCTTGAACGATACTCGTCAGCGAAGATCCACGTCTCGTCGAGCGGGTTCTCCCGCTCTGAGCGGAGAAGGCGGCTGACGATAAGCGCACTTACGAGCTGGTTGAACTGGCGGCAGATGCGATCCGAATCTGCATGGCCGCCGAGGTAGAGGATTCCCGATCCAGCAAGCCAATCGTCAATGCTCAGCGCAAACTCCGACTCGCGCTGCATGAGAGCGAACTGCTTCCAGTCAGCCAAATGCGTCACGATGGTCGTGACGATGTTCATCGTCGCCTCGACCTTGTTCGGGAGATACGTATCGATGAGTTCCTGGCCCTCGTCGTGGTAGGCGAGCACGTGCCTCAACATCCGACCGTTCTTGGTGGCGATAAGGACATCCAACAGATCCCATGAGGTCGAGCGGCGCGAGAGGATCTCGAGGACGGCCAGAACGAGTTGAGAGGTCGCCCTATCGAAGAACTTGTTTTTGCCTTCACGGGGCACGAGGGCATCGGCGAGGTAGGAGAGGTCGCTCGGCTGTGCGAACGTCCGAGTGAAGTCCAGAGCCACGCTCTTCAGGTGAAACGGCCACAGGATCGCAACGGAACTCCAGCCCGCGACGCCTAGGAGATAGCCGAGCCACTCGAGCTTCGGATCGACGACGACGCCGCGGTGTCGAAGCATCCAACGTAGCTCTCCCTTCAACCTGACTGGTCGAAAGACGCCATGCGCCAGCTCCTTCAGGGCAGTGGTCTTTGCGCCACTGACCTGAGCCATGTAGAGAAAGTGCGCTGCCAGCCTCTCGTCGACGATGGAATGCCCGCCGAACGAATACTCCGCGGTGGCGAGCAGAGCGGCTCGACTACGACGGTCGTGATAAGCGCGAACGGAAAGGCTTTGCTCGCGTTCGCGAGGATCGGGCTCGTAGATTTGGGCCGGCACTATTCACCCTCCGGTGGGGGCGCAGGCAGCGCGGTCGAATCGTGATCGCGGGCAGGCGGGGCATCGAACGGCACTCCATAGGCAGCCGAGGGGACACGGTGAGCCCGCCACTGATCCACTTGCCGCTCGATATCGTTCGGGAATGGACACCCATAGAGGATGTCTCTCTCCGGACGTTTGGCCGCCACATCTGGGCCGGGGCACCAGAGCACGAAGGCAAAGGCAAGGGCAACAAGGGCCGGAAGCCAGAACTCAAATGCGGCGGCGAACAACAGACCGAGGGTCAGTGCGGCTGACGTAGCTGCCGTTCGGCGTGCGAGGTCTGGCAGGAAGAAGCGCGCTAGCTGGCTGTAGCTAAGCGCGTGCAGCGGCTCCGTCCTCGGGTCCTTCGCGAGGTACCTGTGATGACCGAAGAGCAGCGGAAGCCAGCCAAAACACGTCACCTCCAGAAGCCACATGAGAGTCAGTGGCCATACATCGCGCGACGAAGCGAAGAGCAAACGAGGAGCGGCGAGAGGCGCCGAGATGATGGTCGCCAGCAGCGCCAGGTGAAGCGTGTGGATGAAGATCTGAAGCCGTGTCATCGCTGTTTGGCCCTCATCTGTTCAGCCCGAGACTCGAACCCCTCCGGTTGCTCGTTGACGCGGCGTAGGTCTCGAGCAACCTCCACGGCGAGTTTCTCTCGCCGGGAACGGGACACGGAACGGATGAACTCCGCGAGCTCCCGGCCTGCGGTCAGCTCACTGAGGTGCAGCTTGACTTCCTTACGAGCCCGAGTGGCAGCGACATACCACGTTTCTCGATCGAGAACGAACGGGTCCGACGCAAGAACTAGCGCGACGTCAACGGTCGCCCCCTGAGCGCGGTGCGCCGTGACTGCGTAGCCAAGCTCGAGCTTCTTGTAGCTCCGAAGACTCACAGAAATATCGATCGGGCGCCCTTCGAGATCCTTCCGGTCCAAGCGAACGAAGAGCCTTTTCCCGAGCACAACCTGCACGGTTCCAAAGTCGCCATTCGCAACCCCAAGATCCTGGTCGTTCTCTCGAAACACGACACGGTCACCGATACGCACGTGTCCGTTTGCAAGCCGGGTGCCGCTTCCAAGTTCACCCAGCTCTTGCCGCTTGCTTTGAATCCACTGATTCAAGGCGCGGACCTGAGCGTTGGTCGCCGCGATAACGAGTGTCTCGCTAGCCCGGATAATTCGCGACCCGAATAGCGACGGCGTTTTCCGACGCCAACCAGGTCGCTTGCACCGGATTCCGACGTGTTCTGCCGCGCACTCCGCCCCG
>JANQJF010000060.1 GCA_028281765.1 Planctomycetota bacterium
CGACACGGCTTGTCAGTGGACAAGTTGAGGAGCAGCAACGCAGCGAGCGGGTCGAATGGCCGGTTACTTATGATGCGGACTTCGGACGCGGGGCACTAGTGGGATGTCGCCGGCGCCGGTGCGTTCGGCAAGTACTGCACGTGGACCGACGCGACAACACGCTGAACGCGCGAGTCGGCGTCTAGCGACGCTCAGTTCGTCGCCGGCGTCGGCGCGTTCATCAGGTAGTGAACGTAGATCGACGCGGCGTAGCCGAGCAGCACGACCGGCGCCCACTTCAGGTGAGCACCGAACGTATACATCCCTCGTGCGGTGCCCATCAGCGCGACGCCGGCGGCTGACCCGACGGACAGCATCGACCCGCCGACGCCGGCGGTCAGCGTGATCAGGAGCCACTGGTAGAGGTTCTCCGCCTCGTTGGTTCCCATCTGCGGGTCCATCTTGAGGACGGCGAACATCACCGGCACGTTGTCGAGCACGGCCGAGATGAAGCCGACGCTGCAGTTCGCGACCGTCGCGCCGTACTGGTCGTAGAGCGCGACCGACGCCTGCTGCAGGTACCCCAACTCTGCCAGTCCCCCCACGCACATGATCACGCCGAAGAAGAACAGCATCGTGTCCCACTCGACGTCGGCGACGTTCTTCAGCACGTCGACCGGCTCGGCCTTCTCGTACTTCTTGGCCGCCAGCTGCCGGGTGTAGCCGTAGATCATGAAATAGGTCAGACCGGTCGTCATCCCGAGGAACGGCGGCAGGTGCAGGAACGCGTGGAACGACACCGCTGTCCCGATCGTCAGCAGGAACATCACGATCACGAGCCACCATCCCTGCTTGAGGACGACCTCTTCGGTGACCGGTTCGGGCTTCTTCTTCGGGATCGCCAGCGTCATCAGCGCGGCCGGGACGAGCCAGTTGACGAGCGACGGGAGGAAGATCGCGAGGAACTCGACGGTCTCGACCTTCCCGACCTGCCAGACCATCAGCGTCGTGATGTCCCCGAACGGGGAGAACGCGCCGCCGGCGTTGGCCGCGACAACGACGTTGACGCAGGCCATCGCGATGAATGCGGGATTGCCTCGGCCGACCGTGGTCACGACGGCCCCCATGAGGAGCGCCGTCGTCAGGTTGTCGGCAATCGGCGAGATCACGAACGACAAGGCCCCCGTGACCCAGAACACGGCTCGCAGCCCGAAGCCCGCCGACACGAGCCACGCGTTGATCCACATGAAGACGTTCCGCTCGGCGATCGCGCTGATGTAGGTCATCGCGACCATCAGGAAGAGGAACAGCTCCGCGAAGTCCGCGACGTGGTGCTTCACTCGCGACGCCAGATCGTCGGTACCGAGACCGGTCTGGACGAATGCGATCGCCACCATGATCCAGATCGTGCCCGCCGCGAAGATCACCGGCTTCGACTTGCGCAGGTGGATCAGGTCCTCACAGACGACGAGGGAGTAGGCGATGATGAAGATGGCGAGAGCGACGAGCGCGAAGCCATTCGAGGTCAGGTCGTGAGCGGCGCCGTCGAGGAACGTCAGCACGGGGAGGGCCTTTCCGGGTGGAGCACCTGTGATGCACCAAGAATGCTCGTGGCCAGCCTCGAATCCAGCAAAACCGGGGGCCGCTGGATTGGTCGGGATCGCGCGCCGGGGCTGTCTCACACACAAGATCGCCGCTAATCTCGCACGGTGGAGCTCGACCAGTCACACACGGACTCGCGGAGGTCCCAGTTGAACCGTCTCGCTTACCGTTTCGCTCTCCTCGCGGCTGTCAGCACACCCGCGGCCAGTCAGTCGTGGACGCAGGCCCCGCTCGAGATCGTCTCCGATCTCGGCAATGACATCCGCGCCATCGCTGACTTCGATCTCGACGGCAACCTCGACCTCGTGGTCATGCAGGCGAACCTCTCCGTATCGGGGATGTCGTCGTTTCGCGTGCACTACGGCCAGAACGACGGCTCGTATGTGCAAGGCCCCACGACGAGTGCCTTCCCGGTCGGTTACGAAGCGGAGTACTTCACGCTGGCGGGTGACGTCACGGGCGACGGCCTGCCCGACCTCGTCACGAGTCTGCGCGAGATCAACGCGAACCCCGGTCATGGCTTCTTGCTCTACGAGGGCCTCGGCGCCGGGGGCTTCGCGGCACCCGTGCACACTCTCGTCGGGTCGTTGCCGCGCAGCGCCGTACTGACGGACTGGGACGGGGACGGAACCCACGAGATCGTCGAGCTGCACTCGACGGTTTCGATTCGGGGCATGCAGCGGTGGACGTATGCCGGCGGCGGTAGCTTCACCGCCACTCCGGAAGTCACGAGTACTTCGTGGATGGAGTCACTCGACACCGGCGACCTCAACGGGGATTCGATCGACGACATCGTGTCGGGCAGTAGCTCGGGCGCCGAGTTCTTCGTCATCGAGTCGCTCCCGAACGGTGACCTCGCGCCGATCGTTCCGTACACGGTCGGCCCTCCCACCGGCTTCATCGAGCGCTGCGCTTCGTGTGGCGACATCGATGGCGACGGAGACTGCGACGTCGTCGTCGGCTGGGTGTCACACAACTTCACCTCGCACTCGCAGACGTTCTACAACGACGGGACCGGCGCGCTGACGGGCGGCATCGAGCAAACCTACCAGGCCGAGCCGGGCGGGTACGCAAAGGGTCTCCCCCACCTCGTCGACTGGGATCTCGACGGAGACCTCGACGCGCTGATGGCGTGGCACCACGTCCTCTTCCTCGAGAACCTCGGCACTGGCACGTTCGCGTACGCCGGCGCGATCCGCGTCGCGCAGCGCCCTGCGGGCGGCGGCGTGACCGACGGCAACAACGGTGTCTCGACGACGGATGTCAACGGCGACTCGTTCCCGGACTTCGTCGCCGGACGGGTCGTGAAGTTCGGCAACGGGCAGTTCGACCGGACGCCGTATCCCGGTCCGATCCCGGCACACCGCCCTGTCGACCTCGATCGCGACGGCGACCTCGACTTCCTGGAAGCCGGCGGGGAACTGCTCGAGAACGACGGAACCGGCCGTTTGACCGATCGCGGCGAGCAGTGGCCGCCGGTCCCCGATCCCGAGTTCTACCAGCAGGCTCAGGCGTTCGGCGACTTCACGGGGAACGGATACGAGGACATGGTCACGACTCTGTTCCGGACCGAGTTCCTCTTCTCGACGGTGTTCCTCGGCATGCGCATGCTCGAAGGCAACGGCGACGGCGTGTTCCGCGACGTCGGCATGCCGACCGCCGCGGTCACGCACATGGGCGACTTCACCAACTTCGAGTTCGTGCAACGCGATCTCGACG
Organism: Planctomycetota bacterium; assembly: GCA_028281765.1. Classification (GTDB taxonomy): domain Bacteria; phylum Planctomycetota; class UBA1135; order UBA1135; family UBA2386; genus JANQJF01. The sequence goes on from JANQJF010000060.1 coordinate 3,301, forward strand.
GCGACTCGGACATCGACCTCGCGCAGATCGACGGTTGGTGGGAGAACGACGGCACCGGGTTCTTCCCGACGCTGCACATGGGCGCGTGGGCCGGTCGGCCCGAGCTGTCCGCGGACATCGACGGCAACGGAACGTTCGACGTCATCACGTCGGTGGTGAGCGGAGTCACCACGAAGTCGTTCACGTTGCAGCGGAACCAGGGCGGCGCGACGTTCGTGCCGGAAGTTCTCGCGGTCGTGAACGACGCGACCGGCATCGGCAACACCGCGTATCTCGTCGACATCGACGGTGATGGTGATCTCGACTTCGCGGTGGGAAGCGACGCGAGTGGACCACAGATCCTGATCCGCGAGAACCAATCGGGCGCGTTCGGTCCCGTCGTCACGATTCCGTCTTCCGGCTACGCGTGGCAGACGCTCGTGTTCGAGGACCTCGACGACGATGGCGATCTCGATCTGCTCGGCGCACCTCGGCACACGCCCGGCCACGTCGGCGACACCGCGATCGCCTGGCTGCAGGACGGACACCTGAGCTTCGTCGAGTCGCAGCGCTACCTCGTCGACGATGTCGACGCGTCCGCCGATCTCGACGGCGACGGTGATGTCGAGTTCTACGACCGAGGAGTGATCTACGAAACGTGGCGGTTCGACGGCACGGACGCGGGCTTCATCCGCCAGTACGGAGCGCCCCAGCCCGGCGATTCGGGAGTCGGTCCGCTCCTGGGCATGCGTGGACCGGCGCGCGCCGGCGAAACCGTCGAGTTGCGTTTCCGGCGTGCGCCGGGCGGCGCTCCCGCCGGTCTCGGCCTCGGCATCAGCGAAACGTCGATCCCGAACTTCCCGCTGCCGGGCCTCACGCTGTTGATCGACCCGCTCGCGGTCATGATTCCGCTGACGCTCGGTGGGCCACCGGGCGTTGCAGGCGAAGGCTTCCTCCACCTTTCGATTCCGATTCAGGCCAGCACTGCGGGGCAGACTTACTTCCACCAGGCGTTCTTCATCGACGGTGGAACAATCGCCGGATCGAACGGTCTCGAAGTGCGTTACGGGATGTAGCAGACGACCACTCTCGATCGCCCGCTCATGGGAAATGGTCCCGATCACCCACGGGGCTACCGCGATGGGCGCGGGCCGCATATTCTCGACCTCCGAAGCCGGTCGCTTCATCGGGAAAACCTCAGGAGAACTCCATGAATCGTTTCGTCCACGCCATCGTGCTGACGACTCCGACCCTCGCACTCGCACAGGCTCGACTGCAGCCGCCGATCGAAGTCGTGCCCGAACTCGGAAACGACATCCGTGCAGTCGCGGACTTCGATCTCGACGGAAACGACGACCTCGTCGTCGCGCAATCGAACCCGCTGCTCTATCCGATCGACTCCTTCACGATCTACTACGGCCAGAACGATGGATCGTACGTCCCCGGCACGCCCGTCTCGGCGTTTCCCACCGGCTACGAAGGGGACTTCTACATGCTGGCCGGAGATGTCACCGGAGACGGAATCCCGGACGTCGTCACGAGCTTGCGAGAGTTCAGCGGCAGTCCCGGTTCCGGTTTCCTGGTCTACGAAGGCCTCGGTGGACCGGCGGGCTTCGCCCCGCCAGTGCACACCGTGACCGGAACCCCGAACAAGGCGATCCTGACGGACTGGGACCAGGACGGAACCTTCGAGATCTGTGAGCTGCACACCGGAATCCCCGTTCGCGGCATCCAACGATGGACATACGCGGGTGGTGCGTTTGCCGCGACGCCGGAAGTCACGACGCTGACGTTCCCCGGCGGCATGAGTCTCGGTGACGTCAACGGAGACGGCGTCGAGGACATCGTGATGGGCACGGACGACCCCGAGTTCCTCGTCATCGAGACGCTCCCGAACGGAGACCTCGCACCGATCGTCTACCACGCGACCAGCGCGCTCGCTGGCTTCGGGGAACGCCACGCTTCGCTCGGGGATCTCGATCTCGACGGTGACGGAGACGTCCTCGTCACATGGGTGGACCATACGTCCACGACATTCACACAGGTGTTCGTGAACGACGGTGCTGGAGGCTTCACCGGGAACACGCCGCAATCCCACGACGCGGATCCAGAGGGATACTCGACCGGGGCCACCCACCTCGTCGACTGGGACATCGACGGTGACCTGGATGCGATCCTCGCCTGGAACCACTTGATCCAGCTCGAAAACGTCGGCAACGGCGCGTTCGTGCATCGAGGCACGACCCGCGTCGCACAACGCCCTGCCGGCGGCGGGGTGACCGATGGCAACAACGGAGTGGTCGTCCGCGACCTCGACGGGGATGGCTTCCCCGACTTCGTCGGCAGCCGCGTGATCAAGTTCGGCAACGGAGCGTTCGACTTCACGCCGTGGTTCGGCGGTCCGATCCGGGCTCACCGCGCCCTCGACGTCGATCGCGACGGCGACCTGGACATTCTCGACGCCGGCGGAGATCTACTGACCAACGACGGATCCGGCAACTTCACCGATCTCGGCGAACAGTGGCCAGCGGCACCGCAGGACCACTTCTACGTGCAAGCCCACGCGTGCGGAGACTTCACCGGGAACGGCTGTGAGGACATGGTCGCGACGTACTTTCGTGCCGACGCCCTGTTCTCGAACACGTTCCTCGGGATGCGCATGCTCGAAGGCCGAGAGTCCGGCCACTTCGTCGACGTCGGGATGCCGATCGCAGCCGTCGAGGAGATCGGTGGCTTCGGCAACTTCCGGTTCGAGCAGCGAGATCTCGACGGGGATGGCGACATCGACCTAGCCGAAACGAACGGCTGGTGGGAGAACGACGGGACCGGCTTCTTCCCCATCGAACACCCCGGCGCGTGGACCGGTTCCCCGGAACTCGCGGGAGACGTGGACGGCAACGGGACGATCGACGTCATCACGGCTACCTGGGATGGCACGGTCAAGTCGTACACCCTGCAGCGAAACCAGGGCGGCGGTGTGTTCGTCAGCGAGCCGCTCGTCGCCGCGGGCGACGCCACCGGCACGACCAACTCAGGCGCGCTCATCGACCTCGATGGCGACGGAGACCTCGACTTTGCGTCCGGCAGCGACACCGGCGGGCCACAGGTCCTTATGTGCGAAAACGCGGCAGGCGCATTCCAGCCTCCGATTTCGATCCCGTCCTCCGGGTTCGCATGGCAAACCCTGGTGTTCGACGACTTCGATGGCGACGGCGACCTCGACATGCTGGGCGCGCCCCGCTTTACGCCCGGCCACGTAGGTGACGCCGCGACCCTCTGGCTTCATGACGGTTCTCTCGGTTTCACCGAATCGCAGCGCTACCTCGTCGAGTCGGTGCACGGGTCGGCGGACCTGGACGGTGACGGGGATCTCGACGTCTACGGGTCCTACTCCCACTACGACGGCTTCCGCTTCGACGGTCCGGACGCCGGATGGATCCGTCAGTACGGCGTCCCCCAGCCGGGCGCTTCGGGCATCGGCCCCTTGCTCGGCCTGCGCGGTCCCGCCCGGGCCGGCGAAACCGTCGAACTCCGCTTCCGGCGCACGCCGGGCGGCGCACCTGCCGGACTCGCCCTCGGAATTCAGGAGACGTTCATCCCGAACTTCCCGCTGCCGGGACTCACGCTGTGGATCGATCCGATCGCCGTGATGATTCCGCTCACGATGTCCGGTCCCCCCGGCGTTCCTGGTGAGGGATTCCTGAACGTGTCCATTCCGGTGCAAGCGAGCACCGCTGGACAGACCTACTTTCACCAGGCGTTCTTCATCGACGGCGGAACGATCGCCGGATCGAACGGCCTCGAAGTGCGCTACGGGATGTAGCGCCGGTCAGCTCGCGGCCGACTCTTCTTCGACGCGCTCGGCTTCCGCCGCGTAGGCATCGATCGCGGCGTCGACGGCCGCGAGCAGCGGAGCCTGCCGGACGCCGAGCAGGTTGAGGACCTGGTGCGGGCTCAGCGTCGAGCCGAGATCGCCCTCCTGGCCTTCGGGGAAGAGGACGGGCTCCTCGGTCGCACCGAACGAGAGCGGCGGCAGGTTCTCGTCCGGCGTCTGCTTCTCCGACTTGTCGAGCAAGTCGCGCAGATCGACGCCACGCAGCACGAGCAGCTCCCATGCGCGCTCGTCGAGGCGACGGGCGAACAGTTCGTGCAGCGCGAGAATGTGTCGGCACGGCGTGTCGGGCTCACCGCACGTGCAGGCGGACGTCACCCGCTTGGTCTCGGGGAACACCGACTCCGACGCGACGCGGGCGATCAGGCGGTCGAACGAGCGCGGCACGCGACCTTGGCCGAGCGCTTCGCGCATGCTCGCAGAGCGCCGCATGACGCGGATGACCTGAGGCCAGATCCGAGTCGGCAGACGCGGCACGTGAATGCTGACCTCGTTGATCGAGCCCATCGCGCCCTCGAGCTCGGCTTGGATCGCGCCGGGCACGATGCGCACGCGCGGCGCCCGGATCGACGGGAGCGACGAGAGAGCGAGCTCCAAGCGGTTCGACTCGCCGAGCGTGGCGAGAGTGCGCCAGCGTTCGCTCATCGACTGCGGTCGCGTGCGACGTTCGCTCATTGCATCGCCTCCTGACGGTCCAGGACGAGCAGCTTCTTCAGCTCGTCGTTGGACAGTTCGGTCAGCCAGTTCTCACCGGCGCCGAGCAGCGTCTGCGCGACGTCCCGCTTCATCTCGAGCATCTCTTGGATGCGCTCCTCGAGCGTGCCCGTGCAGACGAACTTGTGGACGAACACGTTGCGGCGCTGGCCGATGCGGAACGCCCGGTCGGTCGCCTGGTCCTCGACCGCCGGGTTCCACCACCGGTCGTAGTGGAACACACGGTTCGCGGCAGTCAGGTTGAGGCCGGTGCCACCGGCCTTGAGCGACAGCACGAACACCCGCGGGCTATCGTCGGTCGCCTCCTGGAATCGCATGACCATGTCTTCGCGATCCTTTTGGGGCACACCACCGTGGAGGAACAGCACCGAGCTCCCGGTGATCTCCTCGAGGTGGGTCTTCAGCAGGGTGCCCATCTCCTTGAACTGCGTGAAGACCAGACAGCGATCTCCCTCGTCCAACGCCTCCTCGACCATCTCCGCGAGCAGGTCGAGCTTGCCGGAGCGGTTGGGAAGTGAGGACCCGTCGCTGTGGTAGTGCGCGGGGTGGTTGCACACCTGCTTGAGACGCAACAGGGTCGTGAGGATCGCGCCGCGGCGCTTGATGCCCTCGCCCGCGTTTTCGACCTCGTCGAGCCCCTGCTTGACGACACTCTCGTAGAGCATCGCCTGCTCCGGATGCAGACGCGTGACGACGATCTGCTCGGTCTTCTCCGGGAGGTCCGAGATGATGTCGGTGTCGGTCTTGAGGCGACGCAGCACGAACGGCCGCACGAGTCGACCCAGCATCGACGCCTTGTTGCTGCTCCGCTGGCGCACGATCGGGTGTTCGAGCGTCTGCAAGAACGTGGTGCGGCTCCCGAGCAGGCCTTCGTTCAAGAAGTCCATGATCGACCAGAGGTCGAGCGGACGGTTCTCGAGCGGCGTGCCGGTCAGCGCCAGGCGGAAGCGGCCACGCAGCTGTCGCGCGACCTTCGACTGGCGCGTGCTCGGGTTCTTGATGTTCTGCGCCTCGTCGAGGATCAGCCCCTCCCACATGCGTTCGAGGAACAGGTCCTGGTCACGCTGCAGCAGGTTGTAACTCGTGAGCACGATGTCGACGCCCTCGAGCGACTTCTCGAACTCCTCCTTCTCGCGCGGCCGGAGCTTGCCGTGGTGCAGAACGTGGGTGAGCTCGGGGGCGAAGCGGTTGAGTTCACGCCGCCAGTTGCCGAGCACGGAGACCGGACACACGAGAAGGGTCGAACCCTTCTTCTCCGACATCCGCGTCGTCCTGAGCCAGTCGAGCATGACGACGATCGCCTGGATCGTCTTGCCGAGACCCATGTCGTCCGCAAGGCATGCGCCGAAGCCCTGATCGACGAGATAGTGGATCCACGCATGGCCGCGGCGCTGGTACGGCCGCAGCTCTCCGACGAACTCGGCGGGCACGTCGCGCGACTCGACGCTGCGCGCCTGCTCAAGCGACTGCACGAGATGCTCGAGGCGCGGTGCCGTCTCCATCGTCTCGACGGCGAGCCCGTGCAGGTGCGTCGCTCCGCCGAGCTTGAGGCGCAGCGCTTCGAAGAAGCTGATCTTCTGGCCCTCGTCCTTTTCGAGCTTGGCGAACTCGTCGAGCGCTTCGCGGTCCTTGGGCGTCAGCAGCACCGGCGTCTCGCCGAGGAACACGAGCGGCGACTTGGACTTCGCGAGGGCCGCGAACTCCTTCTTCGACAGCTCCTTGTCGCCGATTGCGAGCGACCACTTGAACTCGAACCACGGCTGCGGGCCCGGGTCCAGCTTGTCGTCGGCCTCGACTTCACCGAGCGTGACGCGCGCCGCGAGGCGCTGCATGTTGTCGATGCCCGGCAGCGTGACCACGAACCCTTCGTTCTCGAGCAGGGTCAGGTGGTCGAGCAGCTGGTCGAGTTCCTGGCGATTCAGCGACGCCTTGCCGTCGCCCATGTTCATCGCACGATGGAGCGCCGGAATCTTGCCGGCGACTTCGTCGAGGTGTTTCCGCAGTTCGACGAGGCACTCGCGCGCGTTCGGGTCGTCGAACAGACCGTGCGCGAGTCGATCTTCGAGAGCCTCGAGCGGATAGCCCACCGTCTGACCGGGGATCGGCCGGAACAGCAGCTGCACGCCCCACGGAACGCCTTCTTCGAGCTCCTTCTCGGGGACGAGGACTTCGATGACCGGCTTCGGGCGCAGCTTCCAGAACGACTCGGGCAGCCGCTGGGCGGAGTCGTGCCGCGCGGAGAAGCCGCTGGCGCTGGCCCCGATCGCGTGGCCGACGAAGCTCACGGTGAAGTTGCGCGGGGTGACCCAGTAGACCGGGTCGTCCTCGGTCGCGAAGCGCGCGGTCAGCAGCGACGTCGGCGCGATCTCGGCGAGCGCGCCGAGACAATGGATCGCCGGTCGGTTCCAGTGCGGCACGAAGTCGACGACGGCGTCCGCGACCGCTGGCGCGAAGTCGCCGCGCGAGAGCAGGGAGCGGACGAAGCGCGATGCGCGCGCCAAGAACCCGAACCCGGGCTGTTCGATCTCGGGGGAGTAGTCCGCGAGGTAGTCGAGGGCCTTGTCGAGCGGCAGCGTCGCCCCCGTCATGCGCCACATGCCGGGGGCGATGCGCTTGCTCCCGATGTCTTCACTCTCCCGAGCTTCTCCGACGCCGATCGGCTTGAGGTTGGACTCCTCGGTCGGCAGCAGGATCTCGAACTCGCGCGGTTCGCAGGCGGACCGGATCTCGGGCGGGAGCGCCGCCTCGACGGCGTCCATGCCCTGATCGCTGAAGAACGCGATGCGAGCGTCCTTGGGTAGGCGTGCGTGTAGGTATGCGGCGTCCATTAATGATACGAGCGGCTCGACCGATCGACGGTGAGCCGCAGGGCGGAGGGGGCGGCCTCCGAGTCATTACCCCGAGCGGGGCAGTCTACTTACTCTTCCAGTCGAATGCGTTGTTCACTTCCGCGGGGATGCCGTGAACAGGCTCCATATCGGACCTCGTCGAGAAGTCCGCAACCGTGAAGAGGAACAGCAGCGACAGGAAGATCAGCGATCCGATGAACGCGATGTTGTTGATCGGCGTGTCCCACCGGAGGTGCATGAAGATGGCCATGACGAGCGCGGCCTTGCAGGACGCGATCGCCATTGCGATCAACATGTTGAAGTCGCCGAAGTCGAAGTAGGACACCCCGACCGTCACGATCGTCAGGAACAACAGGGCGATGTAGACCCCGAAGAACTGACCGCCGCTGCAGACGTGGGTCTTCAGGGATTCGTCGATTTGCACTTCGCCGTGCTCGGCATGCGCGTCCGCCATCAGGGCACCAGGTAGAGCAAGGGGAAGAGGAAGATCCAGATGAGGTCGACGATGTGCCAGTAGAGGCCGATCAGGTCGACGGGCGCGGAGAAACCGGCGTGGAAGCGGCCCTTGCCGCCCTGCCAGATCAGCCACAGGATCGCGAAGATGCCGAGCAGCACGTGGAAGCCATGGATGCCGGTCATCGTGAAGTAGAAGCTGAAGAAGATGTTCGGGTGCAGCAGCCCTTCGAAGAACGGCGCGTAGGTCTCATCCGGGGCGAAGAAGCTTCCCGGGAAGACGCCGTGGTCGAACTTGGCGGTGTACTCGAAATACTTCACGACCATGAAGCCGCATGCGCAGAGCACGGTCAGCCATAGCCAGTTGATCATCTCCCGCTGCTTGCTGCGCTGGCAGGCTCGCACGCCCATCGCCATCGTCCAGGAGCTGGTCAGCAGGATGATGGTGTTGAGCGATCCGAGCTCGCGGTTCAGCAGCTTGCCGCAGGCGACGAACGTCTCGAGGTACTGCTCGTGGTAGATGTAGTACCCGGCGAACAGACCGCCGAAGAGCATGACTTCGGTGACGAGGAACAGCCAGAACGCCAGCTTCAGCGACTGGAACTCCTGCACCGCCGACGTGAAGTGGTGCGCGACCTTGTGCGGGCGGAAATTGCCGCCCGACGGGGTCGGGGTCTCTAGGACAGCGTGGCTCATGCCTTGCCCTTCTCCTCACTCAGGAAGGAGTAGTCGTAGATTTCGTCGGTCGTGACGACCGGGTCTTCGTCGAAGTTGGTGTGAACAGGCGGCGTCGCCGTCTTCCAGTCGAGCGTCGCACCACCCCAGTAGTTCTCGCGGGCCGGCTTCCCGGCGAACAGCGAGTGGACCAGGTAGCCGATCATCAGCGCGAAGCCCGTGCCGAGGATGAACGCGCCGATCGTCGAGACCTGGTGGTAGCCCTGCCACTCGGGCAGGTAGGTCGCGTAACGACGCGGCATGCCCTGGCTGCCCATCATGAACTGCGGCAGGAATGTCACCATGAAGCCGACGAGCGTGAAGCACGCGGAGATCTTGGCGAGCGTCTCGTTGTACATCTTGCCGAAGATCTGCGGCCACCAGTGGTGCACACCCGCGAAGAACGCGAGCGCGGTCGAACCCATCATCACCGCGTGGAAGTGCGCGACGACGAAGTAGGTGTCGTGCAGGTGGATGTCCGTGCTGAGCGCACCGAGGAAGATGCCCGTCAGACCGCCGATCGAGAAGATGACGAGGAACGCCATCGCGTAGAGCATCGGCGCCGTCAGCGCGATCGAGCCCTTCCAAATCGTCGCGACCCAGGAGAACTCCTTGATCGCCGTCGGGATCGCCACGAGGAACGTCAGGAACGAGAACGCCATCATGACGAACTCGGACTGACCACTCGTGAACATGTGGTGACCCCACACGATGAACGAGATGACCGCGATCGAGATGGCCGAGAAGGCCATCAGGCGGTAGCCGAACAGCGGCTTGCGAGCGTGCACCGACACGACTTCGGAGATCACACCCATGCCCGGGAGGATCATGATGTAGACCGCCGGGTGCGAGTAGAACCAGAAGAAGTGCTGGAACAGCACCGGGTCACCGCCATAGGCGGGATCGAAGATGCCGATGTGGTAGAGGTGCTCGAACGCGAGCATCAAGACCGTGATGCCGAGCACCGGCGTCGCCAGCACCTGCAGGATGGCCGTTGCGTAGATCGCCCAGCAGAACAGCGGCATGCGGAACCACGTCTGACCCGGCGCACGCAACTTGTGGCAGGTCACGATGAAGTTCATTCCCGTGAAGATCGAGCTGAAGCCGAGGATGAACACGGCCAAGCCCATCGACACCACGGACTGTTCTGTCTGGATCGAATACGGCGTGTAGAACGTCCAACCCGTGTCGACCGCACCGGTCAGGATCGAGTAGATCGCGAAGCCGGTGCCGATGAGCCACAGGTAGAAGCTCGCCAGGTTGAGGCGTGGTAGCGCCACGTCCTTCGCCCCGAGCATCAACGGGAGCGCAAAGTTGGCTAGCGCCCCCGGAATCGCCGGGATGATGAACATGAAGACCATGAACACCCCGTGCAGGGTGAACATCTGGTTGTATCCGGCGAGACCCGTCTCCTGGGTGAACATGACCCCGTCCGGGCTCCACAGCTGGACCCGGATGCCGAGCGCGAAGATGCCGCCCGTGAGGAACGCCATCGTCGTGCCGATCAGATACATCACGCCGATGCGCTTGTGGTCGAGCGTGCCCGCCCACGACCAGAAGCCCTTCGAGCAGTTGAGGTAGTTCTCCTTGGGCTGCTCTTCGATCGCGACGTCTGCGACTGGAACGTTGGTAGTCATGGTGTCAGTCCTTCAGCGTCTGCAGCCACTGGACGATCGCGTCGATGCCCTCGTCGGGGATCAGCGCGGAGGAGAACGCGGTCATCGCACCCGCGTTGTACTTGTTCGCGCCCGGGGTGAAGCCCTTGACGATCTTGGCCTGCGGGTAGCGGATCGATTCGACGATGTAGTCCTTGTCGACCGGCACGCGCGAGCCGTCTTCTAGCTCCTCTTCCTTGCCCCAGATCGCCCACAGGTTCGGGGCTGCCTTGATCTCGCCGGTGTTGTCGGCGCGGTGGCAGGAAGTGCAGTACTGGTTGTAGAGCTGTTCGCCCCACTCGATCGGGTCTTCCGGGCGCGCGTTCCACGGCGCCTTGTCGAACTCTTCCTGAGTCACGACGTGGACGACCGCGCGCATCTGCGAGTGCTCGTCACCGCAGTATTCGGCGCACAACATCGGGTAGGACCCCTCCTGCGTAGCCTGGAACCAGACGGTCTGGTAGCGACCCGGCAGCACGTCACGCTTCGCGCGGAACGCCGGCACGTAGAACGAGTGCAGGACGTCCGTGCTGTGCGTCGTGAACTTGACCGGACGATCGAGCGGCACCCAGAACTCGCCGGGGGTGAAGCCCTTCTGACCCGGGTGCTGGAACGACCAGTTCCACTTCTGCGCGATCGCCTGGTATTGCAGCGCGTCGCCAGGAGCGATCGACTGGTCGAGATTGCCCTTCCAGCCCCACGCGAAGATCACCATGAGGATGATCGTCGGGACGAGCGTCCAGACCACCTCGAGCGGCGTGTTGTGCGTCACGTTGGACGCAGCGGGCTGGGTCTCCGTCTTCCGGCGGTTCTGCATCGTCGTGTAGACGAGCAGCCCCGCGATGAAGAAGAAGAAGAAGACGCTGATCCAGAAGCAGAAGTAGAACAGCCCGTCTACGTCGGGTGCGAACGTCGACGCCGCCGGAGGCAGCTGGCCGAGCGAATCGAAACCCTGCAGGGGCTCTTGTTGTTGTTGCGGAAGGAAAGCCAACATCAGAGGAATCTCAGGTCACGGCCACTTGGGGCCTTTTCCGTCGTTCACGCCGCCAGAGCACGAAGATCATCGTTCCCAGCGCCAGGACCGTCAGTGCGCCGGCGATGCGCATGATGGTCATCGCTTCGACCGAGTAGTTGCCACTCGAAGTGTCGAAGGTGAGACAGCTGATCAAGATCCGCTCGAGGAACGATCCGACGGTGCCGTCGGAGGCCTCGATGACAGCGGTGCGCAACGTGACGGGGGACATCACGATGCCGTTCAAGTACCGCGTCACCGTGCCGTCCTTGGCGAGGAACACAACGGTGGGCGGGTGATCGATGTGTGCGGTGTTCTCGAGTCGGCGGAAGCGGTAGCCGACACTGTCGGAGATCTTGCGGATCTGCTCGACGTCACCGGTGAGGAAGTGCCATCCCTTGGCCGCAGCGGGGATCCCGAGCGAGCCGATGAGGGAGGCTTTCTTGTCCTTGGCCAGCTGCGGCGTCTCGTGCTCGTCGATGCTGACCGACAAGATCTCGAGGTCGCGACCGGGCACGAGCTCGGCGTTCTTCAGTCCGTCGACGAGCGCGTTGTAGATCGGGCCGCACGCGTGGGCGCAACCGTAGTAGCCGAGGTTGAGCACGACGGGCAGGTCGCCCGTGATCATGTCGCGCAGGCGAACGGCCTCGCCAGCCTCGTTCTGGAACGTGGCGTCGAGCGCGGCGCTGGCGCCGAGCTTGTCCTGCATCGTCGCGTTCTCGTCGACGACGGGGATGATCGACTGTGGCTGCGCCACCAACGACAAAGCCATGCCGAGGGCCGCGCACGCCCCGAGAAGGGTATGACGTCGGCTGGATCGGTTGCTTCGTGCGGTGGTCATTTTGGTCGGCTCACTTCGCTTCGAGTTCGCGCATCGATTCCTCAATGCTCTTGCGCTTCGGCTCGTCGCCCGCCTGCAGCATCTCGGACTCAAAGGCTCGGACGTCGTCGAGCATCGGAGTGCCCGACTCGCCAACGCGCCCTTCGCGTTGGATCGCAGTGGTTACTTGGAACACGACGCTCAGCGCCCAAACCGAGCCGAACACGAAAATCGTCGAGACGACGAGAACCCAGAGGGTCTTCTTCGAATCGATCTCCGCCGTCGGATCGATCGGCGCGGGGTGAGCGTCATGCCCGGAAGCCGCATGCGGCTCTTGGGTCGGCTCTGCGGGTGTCGCGGTTGCCATGATTGTCCGTCGGCTCAGATGTTGTGGAATTTGAGGGACTCGCCGAGGCGCGGGTCGCGCTCCGGCACGAGCGGTGAGTTCGCGATGTTGCGAAGCATCAGTCCGACGAACAGCGCGAGCATCCCGATCATCGTCGTGAAGTCGAGCCAGTCCGTCGAGAGGCCCGGGTGACCGAGACCCTTCGTGAAGTTCGGCATGATCAGGAACTGCATGTCGAGCCAGTGCATCGCGAGCAGGAAGATCGACGCGATGCTCAGCGTAAGCGTGTTGCGTTTGATGTGGCGCGACATCAAGAACGCGAACGGCACGAGGAAGTGGCCGATGATCAGAACGGTCCCGATCGTAGCCCAACCGCCCTCAGCGCGGGCTTGGTACCACAGGGTCTCTTCCGGAAGGTTCGCGTAAAAGATCAGCATGTACTGCGAGAAGTTCACGTAGGTCCAGAAGACCATGAAGGCGAACAACAGCTTGCCGATGTCGTGGTAGTGCTCGCGGTTGATGACCTCGCCCAGGTAGCCCTTCTTGCGGAGCCACAGGCAGGTCAAGGCGAGGGTCGCGTAGAACGACATCACCGATCCCGCGAAGTACGTCACGCCGAACATCGTCGAGAACCAGTGCGGGTCGATCGACATCATCCAGTCGAAGGCCGCGAACGTCAGCGACAGCGCGAAGAGTGCGAGGCCCGGCGCGGCACGACGCGCGAGGCGTAGCGACACTTCCGGATCACCGGACTGGTCTTGCGCGATGCTCGCGTTGCGGAAGTAGCGCGCGAGACCGAGCCAGATCGCGAAGTAGAGCGCGACGCGGATGTAGAAGAACGTCGGGTTCAGGTAGCCGATCTTGTGGTGCACGATCGGGTCGTGCATCGGGTCCGTCGGGTCCGCGTGATCGCCGGCGTGCCACCAGTGCGAGAACAGCGTCTCGGCCTCGAACAGGATCGGCAGGAACAGCACGGCCATCACCGGCATGACGCCCATCATGTTCTCGGCAATGCGGCGCACCACCACGCTCCAACCGGCGCGCGTGATGTGCTGGACCATCACGAAGAACATCGCGCCCAACACGAGGCTAAGCGTGAACATGTAGGCGACGAGGTAGGAGTGAATGAACTGTTCACCCCAACCGATGAGACTGGCGATCAGCGCGATAGCGCCGATGCCGAGCATCACGGTCTGAGCCCCGCCGAGGTCGCCGTCGGCGACTCGCGTCTTGATGTTCGGTGCGACCTGCTCGAGGGTCGGTGCAGTGGATGCCGTCATTGCTTGATGAACCTGTTCTGCAGGGCCCGCACGTAGTGAACGATGCACCAGCGATCCTGCGCGGAGATCGCGTGCGCGTAACCCGGCATCGTGCCGATGCCTTTCGTGATCGTCTGGAACAGCTGGCCGTCCGGCATCTTGCCGCGCTGCAGGCGCTCCTCTTGGCCGAGGTCCGGCACGACGGCGGCGAACGCATAGCCCGCGCGGCGGAGCACCGGGCCCTTGCCGCTACCGGCGCGGTCGTGACACACGGCGCAGTAGATGTTGAAGCGTTCTTGGCCACGAAGCAGGTGCTCACGTGTGGCCTTGACGGGGTTCGCGATGAACCCGCCCCCGGCCTCTTGGTAGCGAGCGAGCTCGGCGGACTCGAGCGTGCCGCGCGCAACGGTGCCTTCGACCGGCATGCGCATGCCACGGCGATCTTCCCAGTTCTCGAATTCGAACTCGGACTGCGCCTTGATCTTCTGCTGGAAGTCCATGTCCTGGACCAGGTGCACCGGCGGTCGGTTCGAGATCCCACCCCGGCATGCGGTGAGAATCGCAAGCGCACAGAGCGCGATGAAGTGGAGTCGCTTCATGTCAGTCGTCCTCCAGCACTTCGACGTTGACTCCTCCGATACCCTGGAGGAACTCGACGGTCTTGGCCGCATCGAACTTGGGGTCCGTCGCTTCGACCGAGAGGAAGAACCTGTCGTCGGTCACGCGATGGATCGTCGAGTGCTTGAAGATCGGGTGGTGCCAGCGCGGCAACCGGTTGATGCCGAACATGCCGAACACCGCGACGAACGCGGTGAGCAGCACCATCAGCTCGAACGTGATCGGGATCGTGGTCGGCCACGAGTAGGGCTCCTTGCCGGAGACCCAGTACTCGTAGTCGAACGAGTTCATCCACCACTGCATCGCCTGGGCGATGCCGATGCCCGTGATGCCGCCGAGGACGCAGAACCAGCCGAGATGACTGGGCGGCTGCTTCAGCGCCTTCTCGAGGCCGTGCACCGGGAACGGCGTGTGCGCGTCCACCTTGGTGTACCCGGCGTCAGTCGTCGTTTCGGCGGCCTTGTAGATCGCGGCCGCGGAATCGAACTCGGCGACTACGCCGAACTTCTTGGAGTCGCTCACGAGTGGCCCTCCTGCGGAGTGTGCTCCGGATGGTGGTGCGGGTCCGCCTCCGGCATGACGCCCTTCACTTCGCTGAGCGCGATGACCGGCAGGAACCGGCAGAAGAGCAGGAACAGCGTGAAGAACAGACCGAAGCTGCCGACGAACGTCAGGATGTCGACCAGCGTCGGCGTGAAGTAGTCCCAGCTCGACGGCAGGAAGTCACGGTGCAGCGAGGTGACCGTGATCACGAAGCGCTCGAACCACATCCCGATGTTCACGAAGATCGAGATGATGAACAGGACCATCGGGTTGCGCCGCAGCGATCGGAACCAGAAGAACTGGGGCGAGATCACGTTGCAGGACACCATGATCCAGTAGGCCCACCAGTAGGGCCCACTCGCGCGGTTGAGGAAGCAGAAGCCCTCGTATTCGGACGCGCTGTACCACGCGATGAAGAACTCCATCCCGTAGGCGTAGCCGACGAGCGTGCCGGTCAGCAGGAGGACCTTCGCGATGTTGTCGAGGTGATTGAGCGTGATCAGGTGATGCAAGTTCAACCACTTGCGCGCCGGGATCATCAGGGTCAGCACCATGCCGAACCCGGAGAAGATCGCGCCCGCGACGAAGTACGGCGGGAAGATCGTCGTGTGCCAGCCGGGCACGTTCGAAACGGCGAAGTCGAACGAAACGATCGAGTGCACCGAGAGGACGAGCGGCGTGCTCAGACCCGCGAGGATCAGGTAGGCCTTCTCGTAGTTGAGCCAGTGGCGGTTGCTGCCGTGCCAGCCGAACGAGAAGAACCCGTAGGCGAACGCGGCGACCTTGCGCCCGGCCTTGGCGGCGCGGTCACGGAAGGTCGCGAGGTCGGGGATGAGACCGACGTACCAGAACAGCAGCGACACCGTGAAGTAGGTGCTGACCGCGAACACGTCCCACAGCAGCGGGCTCTTGAAGTTGGGCCAGACCGCCATCTGGTTCGGGATCGGGAACACCCAGTAGATGACCCAGATCCGACCGACGTGGATCGCGGGGAACACCCCCGCGGCCATGACGGCGAAGATCGTCATCGCCTCGGACGCGCGGTTGATCGACGTCCGCCACTTCTGTCGGAACAGGAAGAGGATCGCCGAGATGAGCGTTCCGGCGTGACCGATACCGATCCAGAAGACGAAGTCGACGATCGGCCAGCCCCAACCCACCGGGTTGTTGTTGCCCCACACGCCGACACCGGTCCAGACCAGGTAGCCGATCATTGCGCCGAGGTTCGCCAGCAGCATGAGGCTGATGCCGAACAGCAGATACCAACCCCGCGGAGTCTTCTGCTCCGCGACGTTCGCGACGATGTTGGTGACGCCCGCGAAGTCGTGACCACCCTCGACGAGGGGGGCACGCTGGAGCGGGTTCTCCTGTTCGTCGACTACGTGAATCGTCGTCATCCGACCAGCTCCGGGTTCGGGTTGCGGATCTGCGCCAGGTAGGTCGTCCGCGGCTTGTTGTTCATCTCAGAGAGGACCGCGTAGCTGAGCGGCGAGTTTCTCAACTTGGACACCTGACTCTCGGTGTCGGCGATGTTGCCGAACGTGATCGCGTCCGACGGGCAACCCGACGAGCAGGCGGTTTGGATTTCACCGTCTCGGATGAGGCGGTCTTCCTTGTTCGCGCGGATCTTGGCTTCGCTGATGCGCTGGGTGCAGTAGGTGCACTTCTCCATGACGCCACGCGCCCGAACCGTGACGTTCGGGTTGAACTTCATCTGCTCCGTAGGCGGCAGGTCGAGGTTGAAGTTGAACCAGTTGAACCGGCGCACCTTGTAGGGACAGTTGTTCGCACAGTAGCGCGTGCCGATGCAGCGGTTGTAGGCCATGTCGTTCAGGCCTTCGGGGCTGTGCATCGTCGCCGCGACCGGGCACACCGACTCACACGAGGCGTTCTCGCACTGCATGCACGCGACCGGCTGGTGCACCATGCCCGGCTCGTCGTCCTGCGTCGGGTCGTCGCTCGTGCTCGTGTAGTAGCGGTCCATCCGGATCCAGGACATCTCCCGACCCTTGCTGACCTGCTCCTTGCCGACCATCGGAACGTTGTTCTCGCTCGTGCACGCCACGACGCACGCGCCGCAACCGTTGCAGGCGTTCAGGTCGATGACCATGCCCCACTGGTAGCCCTGCGTGTAGTCACGCTCCTTCCACAGCGACTTGAGAAGATCCTTCTCCTCGTAGTGCTTGTGGTCCTGGGCGTGATCGCCGTCCTTGTGCTCACCGTCACCGTGATCACCATGGTCGTCGCCGTGGTGTGCGTGGTGCGCGTTCTTGACCTTGGCCGCGTCGGCGAGCGGCGACATGTCTTGGGCGAACTTCTCGTTCTTCTTGAACTCCTCGATGGAGCCTTGGCGAACGATCGGCCGACCTTCCATGGAACCGTGGTCCTGGGCGGACACGAGCGGGTAGGAACGACCGGTGTCGCTGACCGTCACGTTCGACATGCCCCACGGGGCCGTCGTCGTGCGAATCGGGTTGATGTCGAAACCGGCATGCGCGGCGATCTCGCCGTCGCGCAGGTGGCGCCCGTAGCCGAGCGTCACGGTCACGACGTGGTCGGCGTGTCCCGGCACGACCCAAGCCGGTCCTTCGATCGTCCGGCCGTCCGCTTCGATCTTGACGACATTGCCGCCCTCGATGAGCTGCTGCTCGCCGAGCGCGCCATCACCGAACAGGGCCGCCGCGGTCTTGCGGCTCATCAGAACCGCGTTGTCCCAAGTCAGCTTCGTGATCGGGTCCGGTTGCTCCTGCATCCAGGCGTTGTTCGCGAAGCGCCCGTCCCAGATCGTCGGGTCGGGGCGAATCTCGAGCTCGATCGCCGTCGCGCTCGGGGCCGTGGCCATCTGCAGCTCACCCACCGCCTGGGCGACGCGGCTGTTGTCGATCGACGTCGTCGCGGCCGACTTCTCGGTGCCGGCGACGAAGCCGTCGTGCAGCGCCTTGTTCCACCAGCCGTCGAAGTCGTCGGTGCTTGCGGAGTCACGCCACGTGGCCTGCACGAGCTTGTGACCGTCGGTCGTGTCGCTGCCCGCGAGGCGTGCCACGATCTCGATCGCGCTCATGCCGTGGAACAGTGGAGCGATCAGCGGCTGCTGGATCGACACCGCGCCCGAGCGGGACATCGTGTCCCCCCACGACTCGAGTTCGTGTGCGAGGTTGCAGTGCCACTCGCTCGCGAGCGCGGTCTCGTCGACGTGCGAGCCGACGTGGACCGAGTGCTTGGCCTTGGCGTAGGCCGCGGCGAAGTCGAGGTTGGCCGGCGCGTCGTAGATCGGGTTGCAGCCGATCGTGACGAGCGTCTCGACCGAGTCCGACTTGAGCGCTTCGGTCAGCGCCGTCAGGTCACCGGTCGAAGCCGCTCCCGGCGCGGAGTCGACGTAGGTGACGGTCTTGCCGACATTGCCGAGGTGGCGGTTGATCGCGTGGCACACGGCGTGCGCCGCTGCCGGCTGACGCGGACCGATCATGACCGCGCAGGAACCGGCGTTCGCACGCAGGTCCTTGGCGACAGCCGGCACCCAGTTCGGCTTGTCCTTGTATGCAAACTGACGCCCCTTGAAGGAGCTGAGCGCTTGGCCGAGTGACGTATCGCCGCCGACGCCGAGTTCGGCGGCCAGTGCGAACAGGGCCGCGGTGATCTGACTCGGCGCGACGCGGAAGCGGTGATCGGCTTTCGCGCCCGTCACGGTAAACGATCCCTCGGTGACGTAGAGGCGCGAGATCGACTCGTCACTCTTCTGGATGCGCCGCGTCTCGCTGAACCGCTTCGAGTTGTGGACGACGTCGCCGTCGATTCCCAGGAAGTCGTGATCGAACGTCGCGACGACCTCACACTTGTCGAGCGACCACACCGTCTCTTGCGACTTGCCGAACGCGATGTTTGCACCCGCGGTCGCGCGCTCGTCGCTGATCGCGTCGTAGCGATGCACGACAGCGCTCGGCATCGCCGACTTCAGCTCGCCGAGCAGGCGCGCCAGGGTCGGCGAGGACGAACTCGGCAGCACCAAGTGCAGGCCTTGCCCGCGGCTGCGTGCCGCCGCTTCGCTGCGCTCGCGCAGGAAGGTCGCGAACGCTTCGAAGTCCGCACTGTGATCGTGGTCGCCGTGCCCGTGACCGTCATCGGCCGCGTGCTTGTCCTGACCCGGGTGGTGCTCCGGACTGTGGGAACGAGCCGGATCGTAGAGCTGCAGGATCTCGGCGTGTTGGAACGCGTCCGCGCCGCCGCGCGAGCTCGGGTGATCGGGGTTGCCCTCGACCATCGTCGGCCGGCCCTCGTTGCTCCGCACAAGCACGCCGACGCCGTAAGCCCCTGCGCTCAGCGCAGTTGCGTAGTGCAGCGCGTGGCCCGGGACCATGTATTCCGGACGGTTCGTGTAGGCGAGGATCTTCTGTTTGGGCTTCCGACAGCCGGTCAGGCCCGCGGCCGCGACCGAAGCCGCGACGGCCGTCAGGAAGTTGCGGCGCGAGGTGCCGTCGCCGAGACCGGGGCCGTCGGCGACACCTTCGGGGAATTCGCGATCGAGAACGTCACGGAACTGGTCCGTCTGCGCCAGCTGAGAAGCGCTCCGCCAGTAGACGGTCTCGTTCTTTCGCTCGTCGGTTTGCATCGATGTCATCGGTGGCACGCGGAGCAGTGGACAGGAGGATTGATGTTGCGCTCTTCGACGAACTGCAGGCCCTGCTCGGGATCGGGCTCGAAGTCCATGTCCGTGATCTTGTCCAGGGGGCGCAGGTGGTTCTCGGGGTTGCGGTGGCACTCGAGACACCACCCCATGCTGAGCGGCTGGTCCTGGCGCACGACCTCCATCTGGTCGATGCGACCGTGACAGCTCGCGCACCCGACCCCGGCGTGCACGTGCACGGAGTGATCGAAGTAGGCGTAGTCCGGCAGCATATGGACCTTGACCCACTCGACCGGCAGGCCGGCAGCGTGCTGCTCCTGCAGGTGGCGGATCTGCGTGCTGTCGTGCTTCACCTTCTCAGGCGCGTGGCAGTTCATGCACGTCTCGGTCGTGGGGATGGTCGCGTGCGGCCCGTTCTCGACGTGCTGGTGGCAGTAGCGGCAATCGATGCCGAGCGTCCCAGCGTGCAATTTGTGGCTGTAGAGCACGGGTTGCTCTGGTGCGTAGCCGACATCGGTGTGCTTCGGCGAGAACCAGAACCAGACGACGAAGGTGACGAACGCTCCGCCGCATACTGCCGCAGCCGCGGCAAACGTGGGCAGCTTGTTCGTCCACTTTGGGAAGATGACGGTCAAGGTCGAACCTCTCCCATGGGTTGCCCCGAGTCGGGGCGGTGTAGCGCTTGGAAGGGTCCGCCACGGTGCGCGCCGTAGCGGAGGATGAGAGTCCGGACAGGGTCAGCGATCCGGTCTGCAGGGACGAGCGGATTCGCCATATGGAGGCGAATTCAGCCACAGAGAGACCCCTGGCGGCCAGATTCGCGACCGGTGTAAAAGATCACCCCGGAGCTTTCAATTTCAGATGGGGCAGAACTTTCGGCGCCATCGGGGTGCCGCACGATTGCGGCACCGGCGCCGTCTTCGCGGCGCCGGATCGAGTCGGACCGACCGTCGGATTCGCGGACGTTTCGACCGCACGAACGCGAGAACTTGCCACCTCATCGCAGGTTGCGCAGAACCGCAAAAAATCCCGAGTCCGTCCCCTCTTACGGACCGATCACTCGGGGTGGGTTTACTCCGGCTAGCTCGGCGCTAGTGTGTCGCGCGTTCGGGGGGACTCCAAGGCGCGACCTGTGTCGTATCCTTGGACGATTCAACTCTCACTTCACTTCGAATCACGCCGCCTCGCGCCCTCAGAGGGCCGCACCTCGATCAGCACCATGCCGAAGTACATCCTCGGAATCTCCGCGTTCTACCACGATTCCGCGGCAGCTCTCCTGAAGGACGGAGACATCGTAGCCGCCGCGCAAGAGGAGCGGTTCACGCGGAAGAAGCACGACGCGAACTTCCCGAAGAACGCGGTGCAGTATTGCCTCGATCAGGCAGGCATCCGCGTCGAGGAACTCGACTACGTCGCCTTCTACGACAAGCCCATCCTGAAGTTCGACCGCCTGATGGAGACGTATCTCTCCTACGCACCGGTCGGGCTGAAGTCGTTCATGAAGTTCCTCCCGATCTGGCTCGGTGAGAAGCTGCATACGCCGCGCATCCTGACGCGCGAACTCGGCTGCAAGCCGAAGAACCCCTACATCTTCCCCGAGCACCACGAGAGCCACGCGGCGAGCGCGTTCTACCCGTCGCCGTTCGAGGAAGCCGCCGTGTTGACGATGGACGGTGTCGGTGAGTGGGCCACGACGAGTATCGCCGTCGGCGAAGGGAACGACCTCAAACTGACGCACGAGATCCGCTTCCCCCACTCGCTCGGCCTGCTCTACTCGGCGTTCACCTACTACACCGGGTTCCGCGTCAACTCCGGCGAGTACAAGCTCATGGGCCTCGCGCCCTACGGCGAGCCGAAGTACGTCGATCTGATCATGGACAACCTGATCGATCTGAAGGACGACGGCAGCTACCGCCTCGACATGTCGTACTTCGAGTACGCGGCCGGGCTGCGAATGACGAACGACAAGTTCCACAACTTGTTCGGCCGGCCCAACCGTTCGCCGGAGACGGACATCGAGCAGTTCCAGATGGACGTCGCCGCCTCGATCCAGAAGGTCACCGAGGAAGTCGTGCTCCGCACGGTGCGCTTCGCGCACGAGACGACCGGCAAGAAGAACCTCTGCCTCGCCGGCGGTGTCGCGCTCAACTGCGTCGGCAACGGCCGCATCCTGCGCGAAGGCCCGTTCGAGAACGTGTGGATCCAGCCCGCTTCCGGCGACGCCGGCGGTGCGCTCGGCTGCGCGCAGACGGTCTGGTACAAGCTGCTCGGCAACGAGCGCACGGTCGACGGTCGCGACTCGCAGCGCGCGAGCCTGCTCGGCCCGACCTACGGCCGCGACGAGATTCGCGCCGTGCTCACCGAGCAAGACGTGCAGTTCGAGGAATACCCGGACGAGAACGAACTCTGCACTCGAGTCGCCGAGTTGATTGCGGACGAAAACGTCATCGGCTGGTTCCACGGCCCGATGGAGTTCGGTCCGCGCGCGCTCGGCGCTCGCAGCATCATCGGTGACGCTCGGTCACCGTCGATGCAGAGCGTCATGAACTTGAAGATCAAGTTCCGCGAGTCGTTCCGCCCGTTCGCGCCGATCGTCTTGCGCGATCGCGCGCACGAGTACTTCGACATCCGCCCCGATCAGGAGAGCCCGTACATGCTGATCGTGGCTCCGGTTCTCGAAGAGCGTCGCAAGGACGTCGGCGAGAAGAAGTTCGGGATCGAGCAGCTCAAGCAGCTGCGTTCGGACGTGCCGGCGATCACCCACGTCGACTACTCCGCGCGTCTGCAGACCATCGACGAGACCCGCACGCCACGTCTCGCCAAGATGATGCGGAAGTTCGAAGAGCTCACCGGCTCGCCGGTGCTGATCAACACGAGCTTCAACATCCGCGGTGAACCGATCGTGTGCACACCGAGCGACGCTCTGCGTTGCTTCCTCGGCACGGAGATGGACGTTCTCGTGCTCGAGAACTTCGTCATCTGTCGCGACAAGTTGAAGAACCCGCCGAAGATCGACCGCGAGAAGTACCTCTCGTCGTTCGCTCTCGACTAACCAGCAGCTGCACATCCAGGACCTACATCGATGATCAAGATCGACTTCAATCCCGAGAACAAGCAGCTGAAGCAGTTCGGCTGGATCGCGTTGTTCGGCTTCCCGCTGATCGGGTTCATGATCGCGTGGAACTTCATGGGCATGACCGCCGGCGAGGCGATCGGCTCGACGCTCTTCCTCGTCATGGCCGGCGTCGGCGTGCTGACGCTTGTCCTGGCGATGGTGAACCCGCGTCTCATCATTCCGGTCTACGTCGGTCTGATGATCGTCGCGGCGCCGATCGGCCTGGTGATCTCCTTCACCCTGATGGCCGCGATCTTCTATCTGATGGTGACTCCGCTGGCGCTGTTCTTCCGGGTCACCGGCCGGGACAAACTCCACAGACGCCTCGACAAGTCCGCCAAGAGCTACTGGCACGTGCGTGAATCTCAGCCCACGCCCGCTTCCTACCTGAGACAATACTGACCGAGCATCTGACCATGTCTGACACCAACAACTCCTTCGAAGATCTCGCCGCGCAACAAGGCCAGCGCGGCATCATGGGCGAGTTCATGGGCTTCATGAAGGACAACGCCAAGTGGTGGCTTGCGCCCTTCCTGATCGTGTTCCTGATCCTCGCCGTCGTCGTGATCCTCGGGACCACCGGCGCCGCGCCGTTCATCTACACGCTCTTCTAGGATCGAACGGGCTTCGGCCCGGAAGTCCCCAAGCCATCGGAGCGTGCGCGCGCGACCGCGAGCGCACGCTTCGTGTGTGTACGCACCGACGCCGCGATCGCACTGTCGTGTTTCGCAGCAGATCGCACGCCTGGCGTCGAAGAACGCCACAGACCGTCAAGCTCGACCGCGTCATTGTCCGATATGTGAACAGCGGAAGCGTCCTGCGCCTCCGCGACACCACACACACGGGAAGAAGATGCGCGATCAAGGACTGGACACGTACCTGGCGTCTATCAACGAAGTCGCCTTGCTCACCCCCGAGCAGGAAATCGAGCTAGCGAGACGCATCCAAGACGGCGACGTCGAGGCGCGCGAACACATGATTCGCGCCAACCTGCGCCTCGTGGTGTCGATCGCGAAGACGTACGTCAATCGCGGCCTCGCGTTCTTGGACCTGATCGAGGAGGGCAACATCGGCCTGATGAAGGCGGTCGAAAAGTTCGACCCCGACGCGGGATGCCGGTTCTCGACGTATGCGACCTGGTGGATCAAACAAGGGATCCGACGCTCGCTCGTCAACACCGTGAAGACGGTGCGCGTGCCGTCGTACATGTCCGAGATCGTGTCGCGCTGGAAGGCGACCGCGATGGAGCTGAACTACCGGCTCGGCCGCGCGCCGACGTCGTCGGAAATCGCCGAAGAACTCGAGTTGCCGGAGAACAACTGGGACACGGTGCGCGACACCGTCACCGCGAACTCCCAGCCGACGTTCTCGATGAGCGAAGACGCCGCATCGACCGTCTTCACCGAACAACTCGAAGACGCGACGACGAACGCGCCGGACGAGCTGCTGTTCCAGCACCAGGAGCTCCACCGGATGAAGGAGCTCCTGAAGACGCTCGAGCCGCGCGAGGCGCGGATCCTGCGGATGCGCTACGGGCTCGACAACGGCAACACGATGACGCTCAAGGCCATCGGCGAGAAGATCGGGCTCACGCGCGAGCGCGTCCGGCAGATGGAGTTCCAGGCGCTGCGCAAGCTGTACGAGCGGATGTCCCGCGAGTTCGGCGAGGAGCCGGCCGCGGTGCCGCCGATCCACAGCCGCAAGAAGGACTGACGCCAGCGGCGATTCGGCGCCGGGGGCATAGACTGAGGGCGTGGCCACCACGCTCTACGTCCACGTCCCGTTCTGCGTCGTCAAGTGCGGCTACTGCGACTTCAATTCGTTCGCGGACCACAGCGGCGAGTCGCACGACGCGTTCTTGGATGCGCTCGACGCCGAGCTCGCGATGGTGCAGCCGGCGCAACCACCGAGCGTCTTCGTCGGTGGAGGCACGCCGACGTTCCTGGCACCGGAACGGTTCCGTCGATTGCTCGACTCGATCGGCCGGCACGTCGATCTGCACGCCTGCCCCGAGGTGACGATCGAGGCCAACCCGGAGAGCCTGACCCTCGAGAAAGCGCAGATCGCACGAGAAGCCGGCGTCAATCGCGCGAGCGTCGGCGCGCAGACCTTCGACGCGAGGCGCCTGCGCTACCTCGACCGGGCCCACGACGCCGACGCAACTCGCAGCGCGGTGCGGGCATTGAGAGACGCCGGCTTCACGAACGTCAGCATCGATATGATGTTCGGGGTACCCGGCCAGTCCGTGGACGAATGGCACTCGGACCTCGACGCCGCACTCGAGCTCGAGCCGGCCCACATGTCCTGCTACAACCTGACGTTCGAGCCCGGGACGCGCTTCCGGCGCGATCTCGACCGCGGCGAGATCGAACCCAACGACCCGGACGTGGACCTCGAGATGTTCGACGCCACGCGCGAACGGCTCCTCGCTCGCGGATTCACCGCCTACGAGATCAGCAACTTCGCCGGATCGGGCGGCCCCTGTGCACACAACGATCACTACTGGTTGCAGGGCAACTACGTCGGCGTCGGGCCGGGCGCCGCCGAGCACTTCGACGGGACGCGCACGACCAACCTGAAAGCCCTGTCCGCTTGGGCCGATCATCTGGCCCGCGGCGAACGACCGATCGGAGATCGCGAGAGCCTTTCGCCGGACCGACGCGCGGGCGAAGCCGTGTGGCTCGGCCTACGTCGCAGGGACGGTGTCGACCTCGCGGACATCGCGACGCGCACGGGCTTCGACGCGCCGGACCGCTTCGCGCCGCTCGTCGATCAATGGTGCGAGAGCGGACACCTGCGCACCGCCGGGTCACGTCTCGTGCTTACGAATGCGGGCATTCGCCACGCCGATTCGGTTTCCGCGACATTCATCACCGAGGCCTCGAATTGACCGAGTCGATTGAGTGAAGTGGCGCGCATGAGAGCCACGTTCCTCATCGCAGCGTGCGTATTTCTGACGTCGTGCGCCTTCGTCCGCGGCAGCGAGAACGAACCCATCGACCCGGCCGCCGTCCGCAGTCTCGTCCCCGGCCAAACGACCGCGCGTGAAGTGACCGAGCGACTCGGCGCACCGAGCTCGATCGTCGAGCTCGGCAACCGCAGCGCCTATCGCTACGACCACCTCGTCACGAAGGGCGCCGGCCTCCTCGCGATCCTCGTGATCGTCGCGAACGCCGACTCGCGCGCGGATCGACTCTGGGTGTTCTTCGACGAAAACGACGTCCTCACCCACTACGGCGCGACGCTGAGCGGCCATCGCGGCCAATACGCCTTCCCCTGGGAAGACGTGCACGAACAAGAGGACAACGACGCCAAGGACGCCGAGCGGCCCGGCCTCACGAAGTGAGCCGCCCGATGCGATCGCTCCTGAGTTGCCTGCTGCTGCTCGCGTTGACGAGCTGCCTCAGCATGAACTTCGTCCGCACGCGGTTCGGGGAGCCGGTCGCCGACGCGTCGATCGCCAAGATGGAGTCCGGGCCCCAAGACCTGACTTCGTGCCTGGCCGAGCTCGGCGCGCCGGAGCTGGTGTGGACGTCGGAGGACGGCAACATGCGGATGGCCTACGCGTGGTCGGACGTGTTCGACTGGGGGTTCTCGGTGACGTTCTCGTTCAACCAGTTCGTCCAGATCAGCGGCGCCCTGGACTCGGTCGACCACCGCGTGCACAGCGTGGTTCTCGCGTTCGACGAAGACCTGCAGCTCGTCGACATCAGCCGCGGCTACCTCTGGGACCTGGCCCCGTCGGCGCAGGCGTCCAACCCCGCGTTTCGCCTGCTGAACAACACGCCCCGCTGAGCGGAGTCCGGCTCAGACGCCCAGGGCGAGCCGCTCGGCGAGCACCTGCGGCAGGCCCGCCGCGAGGATCTTGCGCTGGGCAGCCTCGATATCGTACTCGACGCGCCGAATCGCGAGCTCCTGCGTCTCGTTGTCGTAGACGCAGTAAGCGGCCCGCCGGTCCTCGTCCCGCGGCTGGCCGACGCTGCCGACGTTGACCAGCACCTTCGAGTATCCGCGGATGTCCCCCTGGATCTCGGAGCGGAAGATGAACTCGAGGTCCTCGACGGGCGAGCCCTCGCGCTGCATGTAGGCTGCGGGCACGTGGGAGTGGCCGACGAACGCGATCGGGGTCCGCTGCTTCCGCATCGAGTCGACGGCCTCGACGGTGCTGATCACGTAGCCGAACTGCTCCGGCATGTGCATCGAGCCGTGCACGACCGTGAACTGGGCCTCGTTGTCCTCGACGAAGAGCGGCAGCTGATCGAGATACTCCAAATACTCCCGATCCAAATTCTCGCGCGTCCATTCGATCGCGGCCTTCGCGTAGGCGTTGAAATACTCCGTGTCGAGCCGGTCGACGACGGCCGCGTCGTGGTTGCCGATCGAAACGACGCAGCCGAGCTCGCGCACGAGATCGATGCACGGCATCGGATCGGCGCCGTAACCGACGATGTCGCCGACCTGGACCCAGAGGTCGATCCGTTCTTCGGCCTTCATGCGGTCCACGACCGCGGTCAAGGCCTCGAGGTTGCCGTGAATGTCGCCGAGGACGCCGATTCTCATCTGGGCTGCGGATTCAGTTCTTGGACGCGAGGGCCGTCGAAACAAGGACTCCTGCGAGTGAAGTCAAAGCTGACGATCCAACGCTCACCATACTCGGAACGCCCGTGAGACCGGCCAGTCGATCCAGCGGGATCGGCCATCCCAATCCCAGCACGCCGGAGCTCGCGATCCAGAGCGCACTCCATGCGAGCACGGTGCCGGGCGTGCCCTTACCGAGCGTCGCGATCGCGGGGGCGAAGCTCGCCACGGGTAGCGCGACCAACCCGAAGCCGGCCAGGGCGGGCATGGTGGCCAATTTACTTTCTAGCGTAAATGCGACGAGGGTGAGGCACGCGACGAGGGCGGCGCCATAGGCGACGATGCCCAGGCTCCACGCCGCGTGCGCGCGCAGCGGAGCCGCGAGATGGCGCACGGGATGCCGACCCACCGTCCAGACCATCGGGAGCCCGATCGCGAGGACCAGAGCCCACGCACGCAGGCCCGGGACCACGAGATCGAAGCCCGGCAAGTCCACCCTCTGCAGCAGCAACAGTCCGAGGTAGACCACCGACGACACGATCGCGAACCAGCCGATCGACCGGTGCAGCATGCGCGCTTCCGTCATCGCGACGCGAACCATCGGGAACTGAGCCACGCGCGTCAGCCTACGCGGACACGCGGGGCGGGCAAACGCCGGGTTTCTTGCTGCATCGCGATTCCGATCCGGCTACACGTGGAACCGGTTCAGGGCAGGGCACACCGTGCGATCCATAGCACTCGCGAATCAGAAGGGCGGCGTCGGCAAGACCACGACCGCGGTGCATCTCGCGCACGGGCTGGCGCTCGCCGGCAACCGCGTGGTGCACATCGACCTCGATCCGCAGGGCAATTCGACGCTCGCGACGCAGGCGATGAAGATCGAGGTGCCCGAAGTGCAGGACGACGGGGTCTACCAGGCGCTCGAGCCGCTCCGCGACGGCCTGTGGATCCTGCCCTCGCCGGGCGCCTCGCGGAACCTGCCGCCATCGACAGTCCCCGATCTGGGACGCCTGCAGGGCCTCGTGGACGCGCTCAAGGAGGAGCAGTTCGACTGGATGATCGTCGACTGCCCGCCGCGCATGGACGCCTGGGGCCTCGCGGGCATCCGTCTCTGCGAAGAGGTACTCCTGCCCGTGCAGGCCGAGTTCTTCGCGATGCACGGCCTCAGCCAGATGATGGCGACGCTGGATCGGACCCGTCAGGAGAACGCCTCCTGCGGCCATCTCCTCGGTGTCATCGTCACGATGTTCGATTCCCGGGCCACGATCGAGCAGGAGATCCTGACGGATCTCCGGGGCAACCTCGGGCCGAAACTCATGGACTCGGTGATCTACCGAGACCTCGCGTTTGTCGAAGCGGCGAGCCACGGGGTGACGCTCTTCGACTACGATTTGGACTCTGCTGGAGCTCGCGCATACGGCGAGCTGGTTAGGGAGATTACTTATGGTCGAACGTAGACTTGGCCGCGGCCTCGACTTCTTTCTCACGAACGCACCCGAGGAGGCGGCGCCAGCGCCGGCTCAGGAGGGCGGCAGCCCCACCACCGCCGCGGCGGGTACTCCCGCCGCCGCCGCCAGCGACGGCATCTCAGAGATCGACCTGAAGCTCCTCGTGCCGAACCCGGATCAGCCCCGGCGGGACTTCCACGAGAAGGAGATCCAGGAACTGGCGGCCTCGATCCGTTCGTCCGGGCTTCTGCAGCCGATCCTCGCGCGTCGCCGAGGGGACTCCTACCAGATCATCGCCGGGGAGCGGCGCTGGCGCGCTGCGAAGTCGATCGGCCTCGAGCGCGTTCCGGTCGTCGTGCGCGAACTCTCGGACGACCAGGTCGCGGTCGCGGGCCTCGTCGAGAACCTGCATCGGGAAGACCTGAACCCAGTCGAGAAGGCCCGTGCCTTCCGCAAGATCCAAGACCTGACCAAGTGCGGCACCGATGAGGTCGCGCGCAAGGTCGGCCTGGATCGCTCGACGGTCACCAACTTCATGCGCCTGCTCGAGCTGCCGGCCGAGGTCTTGGCGCATGTTTCACGTGGAACACTCACGATGGGACACGCGCGAGCCCTGCTCGGGATCGTCGGCAGCGACGCGCAGAAGAAGGCCGCGGAGGAAGTCATCCGCGGCCAGCTCTCGGTGCGCCAGGTCGAGGCCCTCGTGCAGTCGCTCAAGGACGGCGTGGAACCACCCCGCGTCGACGAAGCCGGTAAGCCGAAGAAGCGCACCCCGCCCCGCGAGGCCTGGGTCAAGGAGTGCGAGGACAACCTGCGCGATCAGCTGCAGGCCGCCGTTTCGGTCAAGTACGGGCGGAAGAAGGCCAAGATCGTCATTGAGACGAACGGCCGCGAAGAGTTCGAGAAGCTCTACGGCCGGCTCCTCGGCGAGCAAGGCGCATAGAAAAAGCGCGTGCTCCCCGGGGGGACACGCGCTTCTCGAGCAGCGAGGGGCGGCGCCTACTGGATCGTCACCGACTTGATCCGGATGT
This sequence comes from Planctomycetota bacterium, assembly GCA_028281765.1. Taxonomy (GTDB): domain Bacteria; phylum Planctomycetota; class UBA1135; order UBA1135; family UBA2386; genus JANQJF01. The sequence continues at coordinate 32,948 of JANQJF010000060.1, forward strand.
TGTCGGCAGGCACGCCGCGACCGATCTGATCGTCGGTTTCCGACTGGAACTCGACCTCGGCGATCAGGCGCTCCAGGAAGTCGAGACCCTCGACGACGCGGCCGAAGATCACCCGGCGCCCGTCCGAGCTCAGCGCGACGTCCTTGGCGTTGAGGATCAGCCGCTCGATCTGCGACTTACCGCCGGTCGAAAGCTCGGCGGACAGCGTGCCGGGGAAGTGGCTGAGGTTGTTGTCTTCCCAGTCGATCTCGCGCGACTCGTCGACCTGACCACTGGAGTTGTGCCACTTCGAACGGTCGTCGTCTGTCTTCGTGATCGGCAGGCCGAACTTCAACTCGCTCGGGATCCGCATCACGGAGAGGTTCTGCTGGGCTTCGCCGGTGCCCTTGCGCGCCACGTTGTGAACCCGGAGGTCGGTGTAGAAACCTTCTTCGGCAGCCTTCAGGAACGCGGCGACGTGCTTCGGCGCGTGCTTCTCGAAGAAGCGGATCTTCAGCGTGCCGTTGAAGCGATCGGAGTCGTCGTCGGCGAACTCCAGGATCGCGACCTTTTCCGAGTCCGGCTCGACGGGCGCATAGAAGCGCGTGTTCGCCGCGCGGAACGCGAGCTCGCCATCGATAGCTGCGACGAGGTGCGCCACGACGCTGCCGGCCACGGCCGGTTCGAGCTCCGGGGCCTCGTTCGGTCGACGGGGCTTCTTGTCCTCTTCCTCGTTCTCGATCTCCTTGCGCCACTGAATCGGGTAGCTAGATTCGGTGCAGAGGAAATGCTTCGGGTAGCCGGAGGACAGGGCCGTGAGCATGCTCTTGGCGCCTTCGTAGTCCTCTTCCGCGAGCTTGCGCACGGCGAGGACCCACATCAGCAGCGGCTCCTCGCTCTTGTCACCCTTCGCGTCGGCCAACCGGCTTTCGAGGTCCGCGAGCGGCACGGCCTTGAGGTCGTCCTCGAGGTTGTCGAGCAGGCGACTGCGAAGCTGCGTGAAGTGGAAGCGCAGGCGATTCGCGTCAGGAGCCGCAGGCAGCTCGGCGTACGCGCTGTCGAGCCCGGCGACGCTGACCATGTTCGACCACTTCTGGTTCGTGGCCTGGCGGTCCATATACTCTATAGCGTATTTGGCGCCAATGGCTGCGACGATCACCAAGCCGATCGTGATCACGATCCGCTTGTAGCGCTCCCAGATCAGCTCGAGGGAGTTGGGAGAATCGATCTGGCCTTCGAGGCCGGATGGTATGCCTTGGGACATCGAGGGTATTCCGAGCTCCAACCTATGCTCGCGACGGAGTCGAAAACCCGGAAGTCTCACCGAAACTTCCGGCAATTGCTCGCCCAAATCGGGCCAGAAATCGCGCGATTTGTCCCTCGAAACCTATTCCGGCGCAACCCCGCCGTCATCGACCTGCGTGCGCACCGAGACCTTCATCCGCGTCAGCGACGAGTCCTGCCAGATCCGGCAGTCGGTCCGGTACGGCCGGCGCCAGAACGAGAGGCTCGCGTCGGCCTCGCGTTCGTTGGCGTCTTGCAGCTCCCAGCCGTGGATCGCCATGCGATCCTTCATGTAGGCGACCGCGCGCTCGGACTTCATGAGGCCGTAGTATTCGAAGTCCCCGAAGCGGAACGACTCGACCTGGTACGAGTGGGCGGCCTTCTTGAGGCGCAGCCCGTCCGGCACCGGAATGTCGTCGAACTGGATCTCGTGCAGTCCGAGATCCTCGGCCTGGTTACCGTTCGGCCCTGCGCACGATCCCGCAAGGACACACAGAGACGCCAGCACGGCGCCAAGCACAGTGGTGCTCTTCGTCATCAATCCCTCCCGACGAGTCGAACCGCGTGCTGCCGACGACGCCTTGCCATCGGGCGAACCGCGGTACTCCGCCGAAACCTGATGTTTCGCAGTCTAACTCGGAGACCGCCGCCAAGCAACGGCGCGCGGGCCGGGCGGGGGGTGTTGCGGCCAGGTTGTGCGCCGTACACTGACGTCGCGTAGCGATGAAACTCGCCTTTGCGAAATCCGTGCTCGACCATCCGAGCCTCGTCCTGAACCGTTCGTGGATCGCGATCCACGTCACGACGGTCCGACGGGCGCTCTGCCTGCTCTACAGCGAGGCCGCCGTGGTCGTCGACACAGAGTCGCTCCAGACCTTCGACTTCGACGGCTGGTTTCGGTGGGACCGCTCTCCGAGCGACCGGTGGGTGCGGACGCCGGGGATCCGGATCGCGGCGCCAGAGGTCATCCAGCTGCGGGCCTACAACAAGGTCCCGGCCTACGACGCGCCGTTTACCCGGCGCAACCTGTTCGAGCGCGACGGCCACATGTGTCAGTACTGTGGCGCGAGGGTGGGATCGGACCGTCTGAGCATCGATCACGTGACGCCGCGGTCCAAGGGCGGTAAGACCAGCTGGGACAACTGCGTCCTCGCGTGCGTCCGTTGCAATTCCACCAAGGGCGACCGCACGGTTCGGGAGGCCGGGCTCCGCCTGCTCCGCCAGCCGAAACCACCGCGCTGGACGCCATACCTGAACCTCAAACGCTCCGAGCACCTCGAGTCCTGGGCCAAGTTCACGACGCCCGCGCGCTCGCGGATCGCGAAGAGCTGACCGCCACACCCACACAGAGAGAATCATGAGAACCCTGCACAAGCTGGGGATTGCCCTCGCTGTCCTCGCGCTGACCGGCCTCGCGGCCGGACAGAGCGCGAAGAAGCTCAAGAAGGAGCTGAAGACGCGCGAAGCCGCGACCGCCAAGAACGACGCGGATGGCTACGTCGAGATCGCGAAGTGGGCGAAGCAGAAGGGTCTCCTCAAGGACTCCAAGCGCCTGCTCCAGAAGGCGCTGAAGGTCGACCCCGATCACGCCGCCGCGAACACCGCGCTCGGCATGGTCAAGTTCGACGGCAAATGGCTGCCGAAGGCGAAGGCCGAGATCCTTCAAAAAAGGGCGTTCGACGCCTCGATGAAGAAGAAGGGCCTCGTCAAGGTCGACGACATCTGGGTCGACAAGGACAAGGTCGCCGACGCGAAGAAGGGCATTTTCTGGCACGAGGGCGAACGCGTCTCGCGCCACGACAAGAACGCCTACCTCGCGGGCAAGGTGCGCCACCCCCGCACGGGTGAGTTCATCGCGCCCGAGGACGTCGCCAAGGCCGAGTCCGGGCTGTTCCCGACCGAGGACGGCGACTGGATCAGCGAGGAAGCCGCGGACACGTACCACGCGAATCGAGACCGGCCGTGGGTGATCCGCTCCGAGTACGTGACGCTCGCGGGCACGATCCCCTTGAAGAAACTCGAGGGCCACAAGCTGAACGCGGACTCGGCGATCGACCGGGTGCTGCCGGTGTTCCTCAACAAGCACGCGCCGCCGTCCCACCGCCCGTTCGTCTGGGTCACGAAGAACGCCGAGCAGTACCGCGAGTTCGGCAATGACGTCGGCGGCGCGGGTTCGGCCTACGGGGCGTTCCTCGCCGAAACCGAGTTCCAGATCCCGGGCGTCGGCCGGATCCGTCCCGTGTTCTTCAACAACGACAAGGACTGGGGCCCGTACTACGTGAAGCACGCGTCCGCGATGGCGTTCGCCTACGGGTTCTGCGCGTCGCACGACGTCGAGGCGCCACTGTGGTTCCTCCGCGGGGTCGGCAGCCTCGCCGAGCGCTTCGCCGCGCCGGGCCAAACCGCGCACTTCGGCCGACAGCACGTGCAAAAGGGCGGCGTCAAGAACATCAAGACGTGGTTCAACTCGTTCGGCATCAACGGCGAGATGGAGAGTCGGATGATCGACTACAACATCTTCCAGGCCGGCTTGATGCTCGAGTTCGCGATGACCGGCGGCGACGATGACTCGCTGTCGGCGATCCAGGGCATCAGCGAAGCGCTCGCGAAGAACCCGAAGGCCGCGGAGAAGGCCTTCAAGAAGCTCGTGAAGACCCTCTCCGGCAAGGAAGAAGAGGTCCGCGCGCATCTCCAGAAGATCACGCGCTGAGCCGATCGGGCCACGGCATCGCGCCGTGGCCGCTACGCGTCCTCCGGAGCCCGGGGAGCCGACAGGTTGCCAGACCCCCCTGTCCACTAGGCCCCGCGTAGGGCGTGAGCATGTTTACGCTCTGACGAATTAGACCAGGGCGCGTCCCTTGGTCGAGCTGACCGAAAAATAACGGCTCCTCATCTTGGGGCCGAGCCGTCCGGACCGCTAAGACGCGCCTTCTCCTGAACCACTCTCCAACGAATTGTGGAGCCACATCCCATGATCCAGAGTCGACCGCGCCTGGCCCTTGCCCTGATGGCCTGCGGCATGTTTGCCGCCACGGCGGACGCGCAGAGCAAGTTCGCTCGCGCCCTTCCCGCCGACACTCTCGCCTTCTTCTCGTTCCCGGACATCACCAAGTCCATCCAGGACATGCAGTCCGCGCCGATCGCGAAGATGTGGCACGAAGGCGAAGTCCAGGACTTCCTCGGCGACGCGATCAACTGGATCGACGCCAAGTTCGACGAGAACTTGGAGATGGGCAAGGCGATGCATGACGCGGGTCACCTGCCGTTCGACCCGAACGAACTCATGCAGCTGCGTCTCGAGAGTCTGAGCTTCGCGCTGACCAAGCTCGACATTCAAAAGACCGACAACGACGTCATGCCGAACTTCGGTGTGATCATGCACGCCGACCTCGGTCAGAGCGCCCGGATCTGGAAGAAGGCGCTGACGACCGCGCTCGAGATGCTCGCGCAACAGGCCGGCGAGAAGGCCGAGCTGACGCAATACGACGTCGGCGAAGCCAAGGTCTACAAGCTCGCTCCCACCAAGGAGGGGATCCCGCTCGCCCTGAACCTGGCGTTCACCGGCAACGCGATGGTCATGGGCACGCTGCAGCCCGAGGTCCAGAGCTTCCTCACGGCGCTCGACGGCAACGAGTCGCACCTCGCCGCGTCCGCGAGCTACATGCGCTCGGCGCAGCGCCTGACGCTCCAGGATGCGGAAGCCGAAATGTACGTCCGTCCGGGTGGCTTCATCGACTTCGCGATGAATGCGCTGCGCGTCGCCAAGGAAGAGGAGCGCGACTTCCCCGAGATGATCGACATCGACGGCATCGATCGCGCGATCGCCGCCCTCGGCCTGCGCTCGATCAAGGCCATCGGCGCGACGACCACCTACGCGAACGGCCGCTGCGAGTCCGACTCCTACACGGTCTGCCCGAAGGACGAACGTCGTGGCCTCACGGCTCTCGGCGCCGGTGAAATCGACATGTCGATGCTCCGCTGGGTACCGAAGGACGCCGCGTCGCTCTCGATCGGCGCGATGAACGTCGGCGGGATCTACAGCACCCTCGTCGATGCGCTGAACGCGTACGACAAGGACTTCGCCGAAATGGCCCTCGGCCGCCTCGGCGAGATGGAGAAGCAGGTCGGCATGTCGATCAAGAACGACATCTTCGGCGCGTTCGGCGACCGCTACATCAGCTGGCAGCTGCCGATGGCCTCGTTCACGTCGGCGCCCGAGATGGCGATCATCTGCGAGATGAAGAACAAGGACGGCCTGCTCAACGCGCTGAAGCGCGCGTCCGAGATGAGCCAAGGCATGATCGAACTCGAAGAGAACGAGCGCCGGGGCATCAAGGTCTACCAGCTGCTCGTCGACTACGACTTCGGTGGCGGCGGCTTCAACCCGCTCGCGATGTTCACGCCGACGTTCTCGTTCAAGGACGACTACCTGGTGCTCGCGTTCTCGACGGGCGACATCAAGCGGGCGTTCAAGCGCATGGCGCGTGAGGACAACCCGAAGGGCGACATCCGGACGAACGCCGAGTTCGCGCCGTACCTGGAGTCGCTGCCGAAGTCCGGCATCACCTCGCTGTCCTTCCGCGACTGGAAGGCCGAGTTCGAGAGCTACTACCAGATCGGCACGACCTTCCTCGCTTTCGTCCCACTAGACGACGAGATCCCGATCGACCTTTCGCTGCTGCCCGACGCGTCGACCCTGACCCAGCACCTCTGTGGCTCGGTGACCTGGGCGCAGACGACCGACACGGGCATGGTCACGCGCTCGATCGGCCCGTGGGGCCCGGAGACCGTCGCGATCCTCTGCGCCGGCATCGCGGGTGGTGCGGCCACGTTCGCTGCGATGAGCCCGCGCGGCTTCTGAGTCGTAGTCGACCCCGATCACGGGCTGCTTCGTCACCGGCGAAGCAGCCCGTTTCGCGTCTGGCGAGATCGGGTACCCTGCACAGAGATGAGCAGACTCCGAGCCGTCCCGACGATCGTGCTCCTGTCGTCTCTGCTGCTCGCCGCGCGCGCGAGTGGGCAGCGCGATCGCGGCGAAGTCGCGCTACGCCAGGCGATGCGCGACGCGAACAACGACCGCGTCGTCGCGATCATCGGTGCCCACCCCGACGACCGATGGATGCTGCCGGCGGCATACCTGCGCTTCCATCTCGGTTTCCGCGTCGCCGTCGTGCTGTTCACGCGGGGCGAGGGCGGTCAGAACGTGACCGGTCCCGAGGTGGGGGACGCCCTAGGACGAATTCGCACGCTCGAGACGGAGGCGTCGGCGGAGGTCCTCGACTGCGACATCTGGTATCTCAACCGCACCGATGGCGGCTACTGCCGCACCGGTCGAGAAGCCCTTGAGCTGTGGGACCGCGAATCGACGATCCGCGATCTCGCGCGGCTGTTGCGACGCATCGGGCCGGACATCGTGCTCACGACGCACGACCCGACCGAGACCCACGGCCATGACCACGGGCTGCTCGAGGTGCTCTCGCCGGCCGTCGAACTCGCGTGCGACTGGGAGGCGGACTTCGGCACGCTCGCCCCCGCGCGCATTCACCGTCTCCTGCGAGGGGCAACGGACGACAGCCATGACGTCAGCCTGCCGGCGGACACGGTCGATGTCGTCCACGGAGTCACCTTCCGTGAGATCGCGTACTCGGCGTTCAAGAAGCACGCGAGCCAGCGGCCCTTCCGGACTCTCGACTCGCTATTCGAACCCGAGGTTCGCCTGGACAGCCTACCGATCGGAGACGAGCCGGGCGCTCCGAGCCTCGCCGACGGACTACCATCGTTGTTCACCGCGTTGGGCGATCGGCTCGACGCGGGCGCGCGGGACTCGTTGCGACGTGACCTCGAAACGGAGCTGACCCGGCGACTCGGCGAATCCAAGGTCATCGACCTCGCGATCGATCTCCGGAACCGACTGCTCGCGATCGAAGCACCCGCAGGCACCGACCTCGCGCGCCGTGCCGCCCGACGAATCGAGGCACTGGAGCGCGTCGTCCAACACGCGATCGCGCTGCAGGCCCGCGTCGAGGTCCACCGTGACGCCGTCGCGGTCGCCGGCGAATCACTCCCCGTGACGATTCGCTCCCACTTCGCTGCGGATCGGGTCTCGAACATCGAGGTCCGTTCGACCGGCCCCGGCACGCTACGCGTGCTGGAGAAGTTCGACACCGTGTCGACGTGTCGCCTCGAAGCCGAACTCGATCTTCCGGCCGACCTCGTCGACGACGCTGCGGCGCGATTCGTCGCGGACACGTTCGAACGCCCGCTCGAGCTGGCGATGCGCCTTCGCGTGCAGTCGGAGAGCGGTGTGACGATCGATCTCGAACTGCCGCTCGTGATTCCGATCGAAATCCGACCGGCCGTGGAGCTGACGGTCTTCCCCCGCGCGATCCTCGTGCCCGACGGCGTCGACTCCGTCGGATTCGCGGTGCGCGTGCGGCGCAACACGCAGGATCCGATCGACGGCTCACTCGTCATCAAGTCCACCCTAGGCGTGCAGCCAAGGCCGATGTCTCACCGCGTATCGATGGCGGGGGAGACGCTCCGCGAGTATCGCTTCCGGTTGAAGCTCCCGCCGGGCACGTCGACGACCAAAGCACGGGTGCGACTCGGCCGATGGTCGACCGACGTGCCCCTACACCGCGTTTCCGTGCAGATCGACCCCGGGCTGCGCGTCGGCCTGATCCGCGGCGCGGACGACACCGCGCGTTCGATCTTGCGCGGTCTGGGCGTGCAGCTCGTCGAGCTCACCGACGAAGTTCTCCCGACGCGCGACCTCAGCGACCTCGACACGATCCTCGTCGACATCCGCGCGCTCCGGCCGGACGCGAACGTCGCGGCGCGCGCGGGCTTCAACCGACTGATCGACTTCGTGCGCGACGGTGGGCGACTCGTCGTGATGTATCACAAGGATCAGGAGTTCAATCTCGAGAGCAGCGGGTTTCGAGGCTTCCCTGCGGAGCTGCCGCTGCACATCGGCAAGGGACGGGTCACGCGGGAAGACCAGCCGGTGTCGGTGCTGGCTCCAGAGCACACGCTGCTGAACCACCCGAATCGCATCCGCTCCGCCGACTGGGACGGATGGGCTCAGGAGCGCGGGCTGTACTTCCCGGACGTGTTCAGCGACGACTACGAACGCTTGCTCTCCATGGCGGACCCGGGCGAATCCGAGGAGACCGGCTCGCTGCTCTACGCCCGCGCCGGCGACGGCGAGTTCGTCTATTGCGCGCTCGCCCTCTACCGTCAGCTCAAGAACTCGCACGAAGGCGCGTGCCGTCTGTTCGCGAACCTCGTCTCGAAACCGACGCACTAGCGGCCCGTGTTGGAGTGCAGCAGCATCGCGCACCCTGCGAGGTTGGCCAGAGCCACCCCGACGATCGCGGGCAGCAGGTTGCCACCCTTGAAGTAGAGGACGATCGACCAAGTCAGCAGGATCACGGATCCGGCCACGAGCACGATCGGCTGGCTGAAGATCGGGGAGCCCCCGGCGGCGCTAGCTCCGAACCGGTCGTGCAGTTGGCGGATCTGCTGGCGGTTGTTTTCCGCGACGTCGCGCGACTCGCGCGCGTAGCGCGTGGCCGCGTCGGCAGCGTATTGTGCGGTGCGCCCAGTCTCGACGATGTCCGCGCGCACCGAGCGAAACTCGCGCATGATCTCGTCGAGGGACGCGCCGAGAGTCGACACGCGGTCCGCGTTGTCGGAGGCGCTTTTCTTGACCTCGTCGAGCGCCACGTCCCGCATCGAATCGAGCGCCTCGGACAGGCGCGCGATCTCGTCGACGATGACCTTGGTGGTGTCATCGATCGATTCGGGCATCAAGATGTCGAGTTCTTCGGTCGTGATCTGCGCGCCTTCGGACTGCGCGCTGAACAGTGCTTCTTGAACGGTGACGTCATCGACCAGCGGAGCCGGCTCGGCGTCGGGGTCCGGGCTCTCGACAGCGTCATCCACGCCGGCTTGTTCGTCCGCGGGGGTCTCGGACGCATCCGCCGCTTCGGATGGCTCCATATCGGCGTCTGATTCCTCGGTGGCCTCGCTCTCCGCATCGGTCCCGGCGGAGTCGGAGTCCGGCGGCACCGCAGCGCCGGCGTCCGCGACCGAGTCGTCGCTCGCCGCCGGCGATTCGCCGTCGCCGCCATCCACGTCTTCCGACGGTGGAACCGGCTCGGTGTCGTTCGTCCCCATGTCCATCTCTCCCTGTCGACCGTCGGTTTTTTCGGCATTCGACGATCGGGAGTGATGGAAAATCTGCCGGCAGTCCGTCCGTGCGATGGCACGGACCCGATGCGGCGTTACTGGAACACCGGGAACGCCATGTTGTCGAGCGTCGTGCGCACGATCGGCACGTCGACCGACGAGTAGGTCGCGCTGCGGCGGATGATGTGGAAGTCGCGCACGGAGATCAGGGAGTAGTCCGAGTTCTCGTACACGATCTGCAGATACATCCCGCCGTCGGGTCGCGACAGCAGCCACAGCTTGGCAAGGCGGCGCGCTGGCACGTTCGCGACCTTGCCGTCCGCGGTCGTGTACTGGAGCTCGGCGAAGTTCCAGCGCTTCTCGGTCGCGACCGGGACCTTCCGCGCGGGGGCGTCCTGGGTGATCCCGGGCAATTGCGGCTGCTCGGCGTCCACGCCATTGGCGGGCGCGAGGAACGGAACGGAAACAGCGAAGACACCACCGGCGAGAAGCAGCTTGAAGGTTCCTAACATGGGGTCGAATACCTCGGACTCGTTTTGCGGATCCGCGAATGTACTCCACGAACAGCGACAACCGACCCTAGTGACGAGTCCCGCGACCGTTTTCTTGCACCGAGTTCTGATCCAGCTGCTGCTGGCGCTCCCGATCTGCGGACAAGCCGCGGAGTTCCGCGTGTTCTCCGGCGGCGCGCTCAGCGACGCTTCCCGGCAGCGCGTCGAGCGTCTCGTCGCCGCGGGGCTCGAGCGGCTAGCGCCGATGTTCCCGGATGCCAAGCGGCGACCGATCACTGTGTTCGCGCATCCCAACGTGTCGTCCGTGCCGGAGCGCGTGCGCGGCGCGATCCACGACGGCACCGCCGGCGTGGCCCTGCTGCAACGTGACGAGATCCACCTGATCCTCGACGAAGCGCGGCGCTCACCGCCACACGATCTACGGACGGTGGTGGACCACGAGCTCGTGCACATCCTGCTCGACCAGCACGTGGGACGTGCGGCGAGTCCGCACGTGTCGCGGTGGTTCCACGAGGGGCTGGCCCAAGTGCTCAGCGGCGGCCCGTACCTCGGGATGAGTGAAGACGACCTCGTGCTCGCGACGCGGTGGGGACGGCTCATGCGGTTCTCCGATCTGCACGACCGATTTCCTCACAGCAAGACGAGACTGCAACGGGCGTACGCGCAGAGCTTCTCGTTCGTCGGGTTCCTGCATCGCGCGCTCGGGTTGGAGCTCCTTCTCGAAGCGGCGAAGAAGAGCGTCAAGGACGGCGGTTTTCGCGTCGGCTTCTACGAAGTCACGCGCAAAGCCCTCGTGCTTCAGGAAGAGAAGTGGAAGGAGTATGTCCTCAACCGATCCGGCGCGGCGCTTCGCTTCGTATTCGAAAACTGCTTCGCGTACGTCGGGCTCGCGGCTTTCGTGCTGCTCGCGCTCGCCTGGATTCGCCGTTCGCGGCGCGACGAGCAGGCACGTGCGAAGCTCGAGCTGGAGGACGAAGTCATCGAAGAGGATCCGCCAGGAACGCCGCCTGCGCCATGACTGCGGTCGTCCAAACGGATACAAAGAGGCCAATGTCGCAACGCGCTCTTCGCTTCGCTCCGATCGTTCTTGCACTGGCACTGACCGCGTGTCAGTCGCACTACCACCGTGTCGGCTCCGGTCCGTCCGGGATCGGCAGCGAGTCGGTGCGGCAGTACTACTTCCTCTGGGGGCTCGTCGATCTCAACGAGGTCGACTCGCAGCGCTTCACGGACAACGCCGTCAGCTACGACATCGTCAGCGAGTTCGGCTTCGCTGACTTCGTGTACTCGCTGCTGCTGGGCCCACTGACCGTGGTCTCGCGCACCATCACGGTCTACCGGTGACCCACGAAACCCGAGTCTTCAAGGTCTCGTCCACGCAGGCCGCCGAGCTCGAGGCCGCACTGCGGGATGGCCTGCCACCGGACGCCGAGTGGAAGTCGGTGCCGCACGCCCGTTTCTGGTGTAAGGGTTCGGGTGTCGTCGTCACCTGCTACAACTCCGGCAAGGTCGTCGTGCAGGGCACGAACCTCGATGTGTTCCAAGCACGCTTCTTCGAAGGAGCCGAAGCCGCGCCGAGCAAGTCGAAGAGCACACCGAACGACACCGACCTACCGTTCGACCGTCCGACGATCGGCTCGGACGAAACCGGCAAGGGCGACTACTTCGGACCGCTCGTCATCACGGCGTGCTACGCGACGCCCGATTCGACGAAGGAGCTCGAAGAGCTCGGCGTCGCCGATTCGAAGACGCTCGACGACAACCGCGCGCGGCGACTCGGGGCCGGCATCGAACGGCTGGTGGACTTCGAGACGGTCGTGCTCGAACCCGAGGAGTACAACCGCCGCTACGCCGAAGTCGGCAACCTCAACATCCTCCTGGCCGATTTGCACGGCACCGCGATCGGCGCGCTCCACGAGAGGCACACGGACGACGTCGAAGTGCTCGTCGTCGACCGATTCGCCAAGGCCGGCCACGTCGAGTCCGCGCTGCAGCAGCGCGGGATCGGCACGCGTCTCGTCGAAGTCCCGCGCGCAGAGCGCCACCTCGTCGTCGCCGCGGCATCGATCGTCGCGCGGGTGGCCTTCCTCGACGGCCTCGCGATGTGCAGTGACGCGTGCGGAACCGATCTGCACAAAGGCGCCGGGAGCCCCGTCGACGCGGCGGCGCGCCGCGTCGTCGAGATCGGTGGGCGCGCGCTCCTGCAGAAGGTCGCCAAGCTGCACTTCAAGAACACCGAGAAGATCCCGAACCTCCGATGACGGTCACGATTCCGTTCGTCAAGCTGCATGGCGCGGGCAACGACTACGTCCTCCTCGACGCCGTTCGCGAACCGAATCGCCTGACGCTCTGCGCGGATCTCGCCGCGCCCATCTCGAATCGCAATCGCGGGGTCGGGAGTGACGGCCTGATCGCGCTCGCGACCGACGCCGCCGGTGGACCGTTGCGCATGCACATGTGGAACGCAGACGGCTCGCGTGGCGCGATCTGCGGCAATGGCCTGCGCTGCGCCGCCCGCTTCGCGTTCGACGAAGGCCTGGTCGAGGGCCGTGGTTTCGAGATCGCGAGCGACGTCGGGGTGCACGCGATCGAACTGCTCCCGGACGACGCGGGAGCCCTTGGCCGCGCTCGCGTCGCCATCGGCACCGTGACCGTCGATCCGCCGGAGGTCCTCGAGCTGGGCGAGGAATCTCTCCGCATCGTGCCGGGTTCGGCGGGTAACCCGCACGCCGTGGTGTTCGTCGACTGCGACCCGGAACGAGTCGACGTCCTCGGGATCGGCGCGGCGCTGCAGAGCGCCGAGCGCTTCCCGGACGGCGTCAACGTCGAGTTCGTTCGACCCGACGGTCCGAATTCGCTCATCCAGCGCACGTTCGAGCGCGGGAGCGGCGAGACTCTGGCGTGCGGAAGCGGCGCGACTCTGGCTGCAGCGGCCGCGATGCAGCTCGGGATCGCGGACGGACCGACGGTCGCCGTGCAGCTTCGCGGCGGCGTGCTGCACGTCACTCGCCGCGACGAGGACGGCTCCTTCGAACTGACGGGTCCCGTGGCCCGCGTGTTCGAGGGGTCGTTCCGAATTGTCGGCGAGTCGCCCATTCCATCACGGCACACCGATTGCTAAGGGAAAGGCAGCGCTTGTACCGGCTCCTGAATCCCCCCCAATGAGCTCCAACTCCCGCCGGTGCAGGCGCCACTCTTTGTACGGTGCCGAGGACGGAAACGTCGCTCCGGAGCCCGCTGCGCCGCGAATCCGCGGCCCGTTCGGAGAGCACGGCGGATCGACCTCTGGCGCTGCCGGGATCGACGGCGTAGTTACACTGTCGACCGCACTGTCGGTTCGCCGATGAACCGTCGTGAATCCGTTACCCTCCCGTCGATGCTAGCTCGGTTTTCGAACCTCGCACTGCTTCCGATACTCCTCGGGTTCGGGGCTCCGCTTTCGGCGCAGAGCAAGCCGACGAAGGCGAACTTCGAACGCGCGATCGCTGCGTGGCTCGGCTCGGACGCGCACGAGGCAGCGAAGCGCAGCGCCGCCGTCGAGGCGACGCTCGCGGGCGGAAAGGCCGCGATGCGCCACCTCGGCGGAATCGCGAAGAAGGTCACGCCGACGACGGCGGAAGGCACTCGCGCCGAGATCCTCATCCGCGACGTCGCACTCGGCTACCTCGACCGCGAGAGCAACAGCGGGATGTTCTACGCGGGTCAGTACGAAGCGCTCGATCCGCTGCAGCCGGCGATTGGCCGGATGTTCCTGCAGCTCGTGATCGAGACCCCGGATTGGTTCCCGGACAACCTCCGCGTTTCGGTCGTGCCGGCCCTGCGGGATCTCTTTCCCGAGGCGCCGACCGAGGCGCAGCGTGAAGACCTACGCGAGATCGCGATCGACGAAGACCACGAACCCGCGAACCTCCGCTGGGCCCTCGCATGCGCGCTCGCCGAATGGGGAGACCGCTCGCTCGTCGAGCCGCGTCTCCGGGAGCTCGAAGAGTCCGCTGGCAAGCGCCAGAACGGGGACGAGCTCTACTTCGTGCACCAGCTCGCGTTCTTGCACTACCAGCTACGGGAATACGGCACGGCCGCGAAGGTCTGGCTCGAGTATCTGCGTGGACGCGAAGCGATCGACTCGGTGCCGCCGCCGCTCGATTACTACAACGCGGCGTGCAGCCTGAGCCTCTCCGGCCGGATCAAGGACGCGCTCGCCGAGCTCGAACGATGCGCGACCCGGCAAGTCTCGGACGAAGTCGACGAGTCGCAGCGGGTCGAACGCAAGCTGTTCGACCACGATCCCGAGCTGCGCGCGGTGCGACCGACGAAGAAGTTCCGTGAGCTCGTGAAACGCGCGTTCCCCCCGGAGGAGGGCTCCGGTCGATGACGCTGCCGGCGACGTTCCTCATCGGGATCGCAATCGTCTTGCTGCACGATCAGCTCAGCGACGTGCTGCCGGGCGAAGCCGAGCCGATGCGGACGCTGCCGTACCTGATGCTCGTGCCGGTGCCGTGGTTCATCGCCCGATGGACCTACGCGCGCGTCTATTCGACGTGGCTGCGTGACGGCATGATCTCCCGACGCGTGCTCGCCGCGATTCGCTTGCCGAGTTTCTCGGTCCCGATGGTCTACGCGTGGATCGTCTTCGGGGGCGGATACCCGACCGTCGTCACGGAGTACCTGCCCGACTCGCAGTTCCTCCATCACGTCGCGCTCCTCGCGCCCTTGGTCGCTATGGAGTTCTCGGTGCGCATCGCGGAGCGGCGCATCGTACGGTGGGCAGAGAGCTGGGGTACGGCGCTGAACAACGTCGGGCCGGCCAGCCTGCCGATGACGATGTTCGTGCTGTGTCCGATCCTCGTCTTCTCGCTGCTGACGGACCTCGCGTTCCAAGAGCGGCGGCTCGAAGTGTTCTTCGCCGGCACGGCCCTCGGCACGAGCATCGGGCTCACGCTCGTCGTGATCGCGCTGTGCATCACGCTGCCGCTGTTCTTCCGCGTCACGCTGCCGACCTCGCGGCGATTCCCGCCGGAGATCGGTGCGGACGTCCGCCAGACGGCACGCGCACTCGAGTTTCCCGAGGATCGCATCCTGACGCTGCACACCGATCACCGGGTCGTGAACGCGGCGATGGTCGGCCCGCTGCCTTGGCCGCGCTATCTCGTGCTGTCGGACGGGATCGTGACCCTTCTCGACCGCGCGTCGCTGCGCGGCGTCGTCGCGCACGAGATCGGCCACGCCCGCGCGAGCCATCCAGCGCTATTGCTGCTCGTGTTCGTCGGCATCCCCGTGCTGCTGTTGCACCCGCTGTCCGTGATCGACTTCGAGTCGGTCCATTCGTTGACGCTGGCGATCGGCGCCGGCCTCCTCGCCTTGGTGACGATCCTCGCGCTACGGCGGCTCGCACATCAGTTCGAATTCGAAGCCGACCAGCAGTCCGCCGAAGCTCTCGGCGGCGCGCAACCGTGCATCGACGCGCTGCGCCGGGTGGGCGACCTCCATCCCGGCCACCGCACGAAGTCTTCGTTCCGACACCCGAGCGAGCTGCAGCGCATCGAGCACCTGCTCAACTGGGAACGCGATCCCGAGTATCGACGCCGACAGCGCCGCATCAGCAAGCTGCTGCGCGTCGCCGTGTTCGCGCTGTTCACCGCCGCGCTGTCGCTGAGCGCGATCGTGCACATCCAGCTGTGGAACGTCGACCGCGGCGTCTACCTGCTCTACTCCGGGGAGTTCGCATCGGCGGACTCCCATCTGCGATCGATCCGCCCCGAACCGCCGGCCATCCTCGAGGAAGACCTCGAGGAGTTGCGCGCCGAAGCCGCGGCCGCGCTCGAGCTCGTCGGCCCGGGAGGACCGGGCATGTGGCCCGAACTCGAACCGCTGCTCGCGACGCGTGCCTGGCGCCGCGGCGTCGAAGTCTTCGATCGCGAAGGCGCCGCCGCCGCGCGGCCGTGGCTCGCGCTCGCCTTGTCCGGCGACCACAGCACGCCGGTCGCGCGCAGTCTGTACCTCTACTCGAGTGCGATCGCGCGCGAGGACGAAGCACGCGCGAGTCGGCTGCGCGAGCATCTGCTGACGCTCGACCTACCCGACCTCGTGCGCGCGAAACTGACCCGCGATCAGTAGCGGTTCACCTCGACACTCCACGACACCGCGTGTTCCCACACCTGGTGTCCGAAGCGGTCGAACTCGCGCACCTTGCCGTCCTCCGCGACGACGGTGTGGCCGTTCGGCAGTCGGTCGGCGTCACTCGGACTCGTCAGGTCCGCGATCTCGAACACGACGTTGCCTTCGCGATCGATCTCGAACACGCGGTGACCGGAGCGACGCTGCGTGATCAGCGTGTTGCCGTTGGGTAGACGATCGACATCCCAGACACCCTCGAGATCCTTGCGCTCCCAGACGATCTTGCCGGAGCGATCGACCTCGATGACGCGATCCTTCTTGCCGTCCGCGATCAGCGTGTTGCCGTTCGCGAGTCGCTCGACGTCGAGCGGCTTGGACTGCTTGTCGAAGCTCCAGACGATCTCGCCCTGGGGATTGACTTCGATGACGCGGCTTCCATATGTGTCCGCAATCAAAGTGTTGCCGTTCGGCAACCGGTCGGCATCGTACGGGTTCTTCAGCTTGTCGAAGGACCACACCTCGGTGCGATCTCGACGCATCTCGATGACCCGACCGAGCGCGAACTCGACGATGAGCAGGTTGCCGTTGTCGAGACACTCAGCGTCCCAAACGCCGTACATCTCCTCGAGCTTGAACACGACCTTGTGCTGGTCGTCGAGCTCGAAGATCGTGTTCTCCGAGTAGTCGGCGACGAGCGTGAAGCCCCACAGCGCGCCGCCGCCCACACCGAACTCGATGCGCGTGAGTCGCTCCATCGGCACGACGGCCGGGCCGATGCCCGGCATCAAGAAGCCGATGTTCTCGGTGTCGACGGCGCCGAGGTGGATCAGCAGGCGGTCGCCACTGTCGAGCTCGACCCGTGTGAACACCTCCGGGTCCCGCGAGGCCGGCTGCGGTCGCTTGAACAGCAGACCGGCGACGTCTTCGACCGACAGGTCCTGCTTCGCGCCATCGGAGGACTCGAGCTTCACGTTCGTGCCGGAGATCGCGAGGATCTTGCCGTCCATCAGCGAGCCGTCGCTCATCCGCACGCGATCGTGCGTCATCGACGCCCCGACGAGCCGGTCGAGACCCGCGTCGAGCGCGATGCCCTGGACGTCCGCGCGCGGAATCTCGGTCAGACCGAAAATCGGCGACTCGATCGCGATCCGCTCCTCGTCGACGACGACGAGCTCGCCCGACAGCAGGCTGCCTTGCGACGTGAACACGCGCACGTGACCGGCCTTGGAGTTCGTGGCTTCGCGCCCGAACGACATCGTGTTGCACTGGTCCCGCGGGACGCGCACCTGCGGAATGCCCTCGATCTGACCGATCTCGATCCCGGTCGAGCCGATGCCGAGCAGCGGACCGACGAACTCGCTCAGGTCGCCGAGCACGACCTTGATCTGCTGCGGGTCCTGGCCGGCCGGCTTGGGCAGGCGAATCGCCGCCACGGCCTGGATGACCGGGTCGACGTGCGTCTTCAGCTTGTCGACGAGCGCCATCCCGCCCTCGCGCCGACGCAGGTCGAGCATCAGGCCGAGCAGCTCGTCCCGAGTCAGCTCGTCCTCGTCGATGAGCTTCTCGATCTCCGTCAGAGTGGCAGCGCCCGCCAGATCGGTCAGGGAACACAGCAGCGTTCGACGCTGCATGCCATCGGCCTCGGGAGCGGCGCGGAACCGGTTGGCGAGGAACTTCGCGTTGGCGTCCCCGCCGACCGCGCCGAGCGCCCGGAGCGCACCCTCGACCACGATCGGGTCCGTGTGCCCGGTCGCGCTGACCAGAGCGTTCGCAAGCCGTTGATCTGCACCGAGATAGAACGCTGTAGCCACGAGGCCGCGGAGCATGCGGATCTCCGCTTCCTCCTCCTCGGTGCCGCGAGCCGCGATATCGTCCTCGATGCGGGCGCTGCGAACGCGCTCCTCGAGGGTGGCGCCGCTCTTCTTGCGCTCGGCGATCATCGCCATCGCCCGGGCGCCGATCTCGACGAGCTGCCGTTCGGCGTCTTCGCGCACCGCCCAGCGGTCATCCGCGAGCTGATCGAGCAACCGCTCGATCTTCAGCAGGTATTCCCTGTGATCGCCCTGGATCGTCGCACAGATCGCCGAGTAGGCGTCGTCCCGATGCGTCAGAAGCTCTGCTATTTGATGGATTTGGCTCCGAAGGCCTTCCGAATGGAAGCCGTCGACTCGCTCACGGAGGTCCTGCATCGACCACGCTTGCGCGGGGAGGGGACTGACCGTGGCGAGCACGGCTGAAACGACGAACGCGGAAACCGGACTACGCATTTCTGGTCCTCAACGGAAGCCCACGCGGACTCCCTCCGTAGTTACATGCAACATAACCCCAAGGGCCCCTCGTCGGGTTCGGCGAGAATACGTAGATTTGCCTCTGATCTTCCCAGGGCGCGAACTCGTTGCCCTGCCCCAGACCCCGCAACACTGATCGTGAGTTCCCCGGCGCAACCGACCGGGCGTGCGCTTGCGCCGCGCCGGCTTTCTGGCCTCCTCCTGGCCGGACTGATCACCACGGTCGGCACAGCACAAGTGCAGGTGCTGAAGCCACGGCCGCCAGGCCGCGCCGCGGGGGTCGTCGTCCTCGACCAGAACAAGAAGAAGGCCGAGGGGCAGGTCGGGCCGATCGTCCGGATGCCGGTCAGCCTCAACATCGACCGCTACCTCATGAAGGCGCAGAGCTTCCTCGACCAGGGCAAGTTCTCGAGCGCGTTCAAACTGCTGCGGGACGTCATCGACGGTCGCACGCTGACCGACGATGCGGACGACGAGGCGAGCACGACCAACGAGGGCGGCGCCGACGTCTGGGACATCTCGTCCGCCAAACAGGCCGTGTTCAGCAACGACGACCGGATGTTCCACCCCGTCCGGCGCCTCTGCCACGAGCTGCTCGCCGGCCTGCCGCCCGAGGGTATCCTCGCGTATCGCACCGAGTTCGAGTACGCGGCCGAAGGCCAACTCCGCGAGGCACGCCAATCGAGCGACGTCCATGCGATCGAAGAGGTCTTCGAACAGCACTTCGTATCTCTGAGTGGCGCACGCGCCCTCGAGCTCGGCGGCGACTACCGCATGGATCGCGGCCAGTTCCGCGCCGCGCTGCAGAACTACCGGCTCCTACTCGAGGTCTACCCGGAGAACGGCCGCGAACTCGCCGGTGTCGATGACGCCTACGTCCGCTTCAAGATCGCCCTGTGCTACTCCAGGCTCGGCGCGGACGCCGAGGTCGCGCGCGAACTCGACGACCTGCGCAGGTTCCACCCCGAAGCGACGCTGCGCATCATGGGTGAGCTCGTCGCGTCGGAGTCGCTGCCGGATCACCCGCTCTTCGCGGAGTCAGCACGTGGTCCGCGCGACGTGCGGACCATCGCAGCGCCGGCGACGCCGGCAGCGTTCGAGCCGACGAGCGAATTCGTGCCGCTGTGGGAGTTCCGCTTCGACCAGCCGCGGCCGTACCGCGTGATCCGCGAGGCGAAGAGCCGCGGTCGCATCGTGTTCGGCGGCAACGGCAGCACGGCGTCCGCGGTCTCGCTGAGCTCCACGCTGTTCGTGCCCGGAACGTCGGTGACGTTCCTCGGCGATCGCATCGCGTTCCTCGACCACTTCCGACTGCGCGCGCACGAAACGCTGAGCGGACGGATGCAGCTCGAGACGGCCGAGCCGCTGAAGGAGAGCCTGCGACCGTCGCGTCCACGAGCTCGTGTCCCCGCCTACGACTTCGCGACGAGCAAGATCACGCGCCGCGAGAACCTGCTGTACGCCGTCATCGGCCCCGCGAAGCCGCGCGACATGGGCGCACTGCTCGATAACCGCATCGTCGCCTACGACGAGAAAACCCTCGCCGAAGCGTGGACGAGCGAGTCCAACGCGCAGACCGCGAAGCTGACGTTCCTCGCGCGGCCGACGGTGTTCGGCAACAAGCTGCTCGTGCCCGTGCTCGACCAGGGCACCGTGGCGCTGCAGTGCCTCGACGCCGAGACGGGTGCGTCGCTCTATCGCATCGCGGTGCACCGTGGCGGCACGCAGCTCGCCCGACCGACCGCGTCCCCGGTCGTCGTCGATCAGGGCACCGCATTCGTGCTGTCCAACGCCGGCGCGCTCGCCGCGGTCGACGCCCACACCGGAACCCTCCGCTGGATTCGTCGCTACGAGCGCGTCCATCCGCTGCGCCCCAAGAAGCTCAGCCGATCCGGGAACCGCAACAACAACCCGTGGGGCATGCAGTCGTACTCGGAGCTCACGCGGCTACCGGGCTTCGCGCCGAGTGAGCTCTTCGCGATCGAAGGTCTGATCGTGTTCGCTCCCTGCGACGGCAACGTGCTCCACTGCATCGACGGCGCGACGGGTGAGCCGGTGTGGATGCTCAACCGCATCCAGCGCGTGCCGAACGCGACCCACGTATCGCGCGGCATGTATCTGATCGGCCATGACGGTCAGCACCTGTTCATCGGTGGAGACGCGGACGTCTCGTGCATCAAGCTGCGTTCCGGCGTGCGCATGTGGCGTGAGGAACTGCCGTCGATCCCGGGCAGCAGCCGCTGGCGCGGTCGTGGCGTCGTCACGCGCGACCACGTGCTGATGCCTGGCACGCGTGAGATCCTGGTCCGCGAGATCGCGGCGCCGATGGGCACGCCCTGGAAGCGCGTGCCTCTGCCGGAGCTTTCGATCGGGCGCGAACCGCTCGACGGTGGCTTCAACTTGCAGGTCGAAGGCCCGTATCTCGCCGCGTGCTACGAAGGCGGGATCGAGATCTACAGCACCGTCGACTCGCTGCTGCACCTCGCGTCCGCAACCGAGTCTCCCGAGAAGCGTTCGCTGCTGCAGGCGCAGGCCGGTGACCTGATCGCGGCGTTCGCGACGATCGAAGCCGTCGACATCGCGGCGATCGAAAACGCGGAGCGCCGCGCCGACCTGACGCAGCGCGTGCTCTCGATCACGAGCGAACTCTCGATCGCGATGGCCGCGCACGGTGCACGCCAGGACGCGCTCGACCTTCTCGCGCGCTGCCGCAAGAAGCTGACGGACAAGAAAGACCTGATGCTCTGGCACCTCGCTCGCATCGAGGTGTTCCAGGCGCTCGGCGATCTCGACGCTGTCGAAACCGAACAACTCGCCCTCTACGCACTCATGGAGAGCTAGACCCCGACGCCCGTCGGGCGACCAGAAAGGTGATGATGAAGACTCCCGCGCTCCTCGCAGCTATCACACTGTCACTGGTCCCTGTCGTCGCACAGACCTCGGGCAACGGCGTCCGGGTTCGACCCGAGGGTGTCACCCAAGAGATCGAAGCCGCGATCCAGCGCGGTCTACAGTACCTCGCCCGCACGCAGAACCCGGACGGTTCGTGGCGTTCGGCCGGCCGCCGTGGCACCTACCCGACCGCGATGACCGCACTCGCGGGCATGGCGCTCATCGGTTCAGGTTCGACGCCGACGCGCGGTCAGTACTGGCTGCAGGTGCGGCGTGCGACGAGCTTCCTGCTGTCCTGCTCGCAGGGCGACGGAGTGATCACCGTTGCGAACGAGGAAGGCCGCAGCATGTACGGCCACGGCTTCTCGACGATGTTCCTCGCCCAGGCCTATGGGATGGAGGAGGACCAACGTCGCCAGCGCAAGATCCACGACGTGCTCACGCGAGCCGTTCGGTTGATCTCGCGCTCGCAGTCGCGCGCAGGCGGCTGGCTCTACACCCCCGAGTCCAACGGCGACGAGGGCAGCGTCACGATCACGCAGATCCAATCGCTGCGCGCGTGCCGCAACGCCGGCATCACGGTGCCGACGAAGACGATCGAGAACGCGGTCAAGTACATCCACAAGAGCGCGAACCCCGACGGCAGCATCCGCTACAGCGCCCACTCCGGCGGTGGCGGCCGCGCGCCGATCACCGCGGCCGCGGTCGCCGTGCTCTACAACGCGGGACGCTACGACGATCCGATCGCCGAGAAGGCACTCAAGTACTCACGCAAGACTCTGCCCGTGCACGGCAGCGGCAACGGGCACCACTACTACGCCCAGCTCTACCTCGCGCAGGCGAACTACCAGAAGAACGACGCGGAGTGGCCGAAATACTACGCGAAGATGGCCGCGTGGCTGCTCAAGCAACAGCAGCGGGACGGCTCGTGGAACGGTGACGGCGTCGGCACGACCTACGGCACGTCGATCGCGTTGACGATCCTCCAGCTCCCGTACTCCTACGTCCCGATCTACCAGCGCTGATGCTCGCACTCGGCTTCCTCAATCCATGGGTGCTGTGGCTGCTGCCGCTCGCGCTCATCCCGATCATCATCCACCTCCTCAACCGGCGCCGCTTCAACAAGGTGCGTTGGGCGGCGATGGAGTTCCTGCTCGCCGCGATGAAGCGCAACCGCCGGCGCATGCGGATGGAGCAGTGGTTGATCCTGTTGCTCCGCACGCTCGCCGTGCTGCTGCTCGTCTTCCTCGTCGCGCGCCCGCGTCTCGACGAGGGCGTGTTCGGCGGCGTGACGAAGCACCACGTCGTGTGTGTCGACGACTCGGCCTCGCTCGCGCAACGCGGCGCGGCGAGCACGGCTTTCGAAGACGCGGGTGAAGCCGTCCACGCGCTCGCGACGCGCCTCGCGACTTCGCGGGACGGCGACCTCCTGACGGTCATGCTCGCGTCCAATCCCGAGCAACCCGTCGTGCCCGTCACGCGCGTCACAGCCGGCCTGCCGAGCCGCATCCGCGAAGAGATCGGCAAGTGGCAAGTGAGTGACGCCCAGTTCGATCCTGCGACGTCGCTCGCCGCGATGACGCGGATGTTCGAGGCGAACGAAGACGCGGAACACGTCGAGTACTACCTCGTCAGCGACATGCGCAAGCACGACTGGCTCGACGACTCCGGCGAAGCCAACGCCGCCGCGCAGAAGTGGCTGCTCGCCCGCAACGCCGAGACGGAACGCGTCACGTTCTTGACGGTCGGTTCGGCGAACAGCGAGAACCTCGCGATCACGTCCGTGCAATGCCGCGAGCGCGTGTGCACCGCCGGTTTGCCCCTGACGTTCTCGATCGACGTGACGAATCGCGGCCGCGCGACGTCGACGGCCGGTGAGGTGTCGGTGGAGTTCGACGAACGCACCCGCACGAGCTACCCGCTCCCGCCGCTCGGCGCGGGCGCGACCACGACGATCGAACTCGCCCACACGTTCCACACGCCCGGAGCCCACGGCATTCGCGCCTCGCTTCCCGGCGATCGTTTCGACGTCGATGACGTCCGTGCTCTGTCGATCGACGTGCGCGAGCACTCGCGCGTCCTCGTCGTCGACGGTGATCCCGGCGACACGATCGAAGACTCGGAGACCTATTACCTCCACGCCGCTCTCGAGATCCGCGGCTCGGTCAACTCCGGCATCGAAGTGCGCCTGATCGGCGAACACGAGCTCGGCGACGTCAGCGAAACCGAGCTCGAGGATTTCGACATGGTCTGGCTGTGCAACGTCGCGCGGCCCAACGAACGCGCGGTCGAGCGACTCGACGCCTTCGTTCGTGGCGGTGGGGGACTCGCGCTCTTCCTCGGCAACCAGGTCGACATCGCCCACTACAACACGAAGCTGTTCGGCACCGGCGAAGGCCTGCTGCCCGTCCGCCTGCTCGAGATCGCGGGTGACATCGACGAGAAGCTCTCGGTCCATCTCTCGGAGAAGGACGACCCGCTGTTCGAGACGAACACCGAAGAAGTCGAGTTCATGTTCGAGCAGCTCGTCTCCGTCGGTCGGTACGTCTCAGTGCACGACGACCCGAAGGCCCAGAAGCGCGTGCTGCTCCGCATGCGCGATGAAGAAGGCCCGCCTCTGCTGATCTCGCGCGACGTCGGCGAAGGGCGCACGTTCCTCTTCACGACGAGCGCGGACGCGCACTGGACTTCGCTGCCCGTGTGGCCGGTCTTCGTCATGACGGCGGTATCGATGCACCGCGCGGCCGCACGACCGCAGGACATGACGCGTACGAACCTGATGCCGAGTTCGGTCGCGTCGGTCGCGCTCGATCCCGGCCGCTTCAAGACCGACGTGACCGTGTCGCCGTTCGGCGATTCGATCGGAGACCAGCGCACGTTCTCCGCGCCGCCGGGCGACGGTTCCGAGCTGCAGCTCGAAGTGCCGATGGCGGATCTCGACGGCTACGGCCTGTTCGAACTCGCGAAGAAGCGCCACGACGGCGCGATCGAGCGCACGCTGCTCGCGCGCAACTGCCACGTCGACGAAGGCCGCCTCGAGCGGCTGTCGACCGAGTCCTTCCGCAGTATCTATCCCGAAGAGCTCGCCGACCGCCTGGTCATCCAGGCGGGTGACGGTTCTGCCGCCGCCGACGTCGCACTCGCCGGCGGCAGCGACATCTGGCGCTGGGTGGGCATCGCCCTCCTCGCCGGGATGCTGCTCGAAACCCTTCTCGCCTGGAGGTTCGGGCGCGGCCGCTGATCCGGCAGGCCCACGTCATGGAACAGTTCCTTCGTTGGTTGGCAGCCCGCCGCGACATCCAGGTCGAACCGGGCACCGAACTCCGGCTCGAGTTCTCGAGCTTCCCGTCGGGCGGCCTCGGCTTCGTCGTGCTCCTCGGTCTCGTCGCGATGCTCGCGATCGTGATCGTCGCGTATCGTCGCGACGCCCATCGCCTCTCGCCGCGTCGACGTTTCGTCCTCGCCGCACTCCGCACGGGTGCGGTTCTGGCCGCGTTCGCGCTCCTGCTCGAACCCAACCTCGTCGCGGTGAAGCGCGACGTGCGTCCGGGCAGCACGATCATTCTCGTCGACACGTCCCAGTCGATGACGCACAAGGACCCGTATCGACGTGCCCCATCGATCGCGCAGTCCTGGCGCAAGATGGGCGTGAAGAACCCGTCGACCGAGACGCGCATCAACCTGGTGTCGAAGCTCCTGGCGAAGGAAGACCAGAAACTCCTCCGCGACCTCGCGGGTGACAACGACGTCTACGTCTACGGCTTCCACTCCGGACTCGAACCGCTCGGCGTGTTCGAGCTCGAGACCGGGGAACCCGAAGAAGAGACCGAAG
>JANQJF010000088.1 GCA_028281765.1 Planctomycetota bacterium
TCTTCATGGGTGGTGTTGTGTCTGTGGGTTCGTGATTGGTCCCCGGACGCTACACCGCCCGATTTCGTTTACACACCGATTGAGGCTAGCTCCCGGGCCGTGTCCCGAGTCCCGACCCGCTGAACGTGAACGAGCCCGGGTCCGAGCCCGACCTGCGCCTGCGCGGTGGTGAACCACCCCTGCCTCGACCCCTTACCCTTGCCCCCCGGGGATCTCCCATCCCCTTCCACCCCCCGAATGCTACGATGCCCGCGCTATGCGGATATCCCTGACCACCGCTAGCCTGCCCCTCGTACTCACGTCTCTTTGCGCTGCCCAGCCCGGGATCCATCCCGAGGAGCTGAAGCTCAAGCCGAAGATCGACGCGGCGATCGACAAGGGCGTGCAGGCGCTGATCGACACGCAACACCGGAACGGATCCTGGGGCGAGTACCCGGGCTACGTCCACGGCAAGACCGCGATGTGCGCGTACGCGCTGCTCAAGTGCGGCGTGTCGCCGGACTCGCCGACGCTGCGGCGCGCGTTCGCGCGGCTCGACTCGCACGAGCCGTACAAGACCTACACGACCGCGTGCATGATGCTCGCGTACGGCGCGACCGGTCGCGCCGAGTATCACGACCGGCTCGAAGACCTGCTGAAGCGGCTGCTCGACTGGGACCTCGGCGGGCAGTGGGGCTACCCGCGGCACGGCGCGGACAACAACGGCGCGTCGCGACCCGACCTCTCCAACTCGCAGTACGCCGCGCTCGGACTGTGGATTGCGCACAAGGCCGGTATCAAGGTGCCGAGTGGCGCGTGGATCGACCTCGCGCGCATCACGCTGAAGTACCAGGAGAAGCCGCGCGACATCAAGGACACGAGCAGCGCGGACAAGAAGGGCACCGGCTCGAAAGCCGGCAAACTGACCGTCGCGGGCTTCGGGTACGAGCGCCGACGCAAGGCGACCGGCTCGATGACCGCCGCCGGCATCGCGATCCTCAAGATCTGCGAGATCGGTCTCGGCAAGCGACTCAAGGGCAAGCTGCGTCGCCAGATCGCGGACGGAATCGAGCACGGCGCGAACTGGCTCGGCCACGAGTTCAAGATCGACACCAACCCGCACAAGGGCAACCACCACTACTACTACCTCTACGGCCTCGAGCGCACCGGCTCGCTGCTGCGCCAGGAGCAGTTCGGCAAGCACTGGTGGTATCTCCAAGGCGCGAAGTGGCTGCTGAAGCAGCAGGGCAAAGACGGTCACTGGTTCGAGAAGAAGGGTCACGCCGGCGGCGCCCGCGCGCCGATCGACACGTGCTTCGCGCTGCTCTTCCTGCGGCGCGCGACGGCGTCGGGCCCGACGACGGGTGACGCCAAGACCGCGAACGCGGGCTTCGCCGTGAAGAAGGACTCCAAGATCGCGCTGCGCGGCGCGGGACAGAGCCCGGTCGCGCTGTGGATCGACGGGTTCCACGAGACGATCCAGAAGCGGCACGAGGAGCTCGGCATCCGAGTCCTACGCGTCGAGTATCTGCTCGGCGACCGCGTGCTCGGCATCGCGGCCGGTGATCCGATGAAGCCGTGGCGCGACGATACGTTCTTGCACCGCTGCGAGAACCTGCCCCTCGGCAAGCACGTGATCCACACTCGCGCGACTCTCGTCTCCCCCGAAGTCCCGCCCGGCGAGACGACGTCGACAGAAACCGTCGAGTCGGAGCGCATGACCGTCAACATTCAGGACGTGTTCCGACCGTGGATGGTCGAGGCGGCGAAGCTCGGCGCCGGCGACGACAACCTCGTGAGGCGGCGCAAGCCGATGGCCACCGCGAGCTCGAACGCGAGCGAGGCCGGGAAGGCCGTCGACGGCAAGGAGCAGACCAGCTGGCTCTGCGGCGCGAACGACAAGGAGCCGACGATCACGATCGAACTCCCGCGTGCCGTCAACGCGAATCGCCTCCAGCTCACCCAGGCCGGCTTCCGCAACGTCGACATCGACAAGTACGACCGCATCGTGCGCGTCGCCGTCGCGTTCAACAAGGACAAGGGCTTCCAGGAAGTCCCGATGCACCCGGACTACCTCGGCGTCACGACGCACGTCTTCGAGTCGACGCGCAAGATCAAGAAGATCCACGTACGCGTGCTCGAGCGCGAGTCGGGCAAGAAACCCAGGCGCTCCGGTTTCAGCGAGATCGTGCTGCGCAAGACCAAGAAGTGAGCCCCGACCGATCCCGAACGGGTATCTTGCGCTCGTGCAGATCCCCCTCGGTCGATTTTGGCTCTGCGGCGTCGCGCTGAGCGCGCTGACGGCCGCGCTCTCCGCACAACACGTCGAGCTCAAGGGCCGCGTCGTGGATGAAGCGGGCGCCCCGGTGCCGGGTGCGCGCATTTCGTTCACGCCGCTGCGCATCCCGCCGCGGCCGATCCCCGGCGTGCGCGGCGGCTACGGCCTCGCGCAGCGGCTGCGCGTCGCGAAGACCCGCCTGCCCAAGACGATCACGGACCGCGACGGCGAGTGGCGCGTAACCCTGAACCCGATCCAGGCCGCGCTGACGACGGCGGGGCTGACGCGCTTTCTGATGCAGGTGCGCTCGAAGGACCACGCGGCGTGGCAGCGCTGCCTGAGCGGTGACCTCCGCGAGGTCTCGACGTTCACGGCGCGGCTGGCGAACAAGCCCGCGCGACCGCCGCTCGAGTTCCAGGTGCGCGGCGGCGAGGCGCCATACTTCGGCTGCGTCGTCATCGAGCGCGCGTTCCGTGTCGCTCGCAACCGCGCGATCTGGATTGCGACGACCCAGCAGATCGAGCGCGACGGGTCGTGCACGTTCGACCAGGAGGTGCGGATTCCCGGGGAACCCGGCGCGGTCAGCCCGACCGCGCGCGCCGAGGGCTACCGCGTGACCCTGCACATCGCGGGCCTCGAGGCCGCACAGGTCACGCTTCCGCCCGGCAAGTCGGTCGTCGAGCTCGAGCCGAGCCCGTGGGGCTCGCGCCCCGTGCTCGCGGCGCGCGCCGCTCCGGCGAAACCGCCGATCCGCGCGACGTACGAAGTCGGCGACGAGGAGATCGTGCTCGAGCTGCCGAACCACAAGATCCCGCTGCTCGGAGAGATCGAGCCGATTCGCGTCACGACCGGGTCGGGCGAAGTCGAACTCGACGCGTGGGATCCGGAGGTGCCGCTGTTCCTGAAGCAGGAGGACGTCGCGACGGAAGCGTCCACGTCCGACGAGGAGGTCGAGACCGCGCCGGCACCCAAGGGCTCGCTGCAGATCACGGTCACCGACCGTCGCGGCAACCCCGTCTACGGCGCCGGCGTCTGGCTCGAGAATCGCGCGGTCAAGCGCGCGCACGTCGAGACCGATCTGTTCGCCGTCACGAACACGAAGGGTGTCGCGAAGCTGGAGAAGCTACCGAAGGGCACGTTCAGCGTCCTGACGAAGCATCCGGATCACGGCATCGCCGAGGTCCTGGCCGACGTCCGCACGTCGGGCACGAAGGTCGAGACCAAGCTGTTCGCGCCGCGCAACGTCGCCGTCGACGAGCGCCCGGCCGACGGCCAGATCCTGCTCGACTTCGGCGAGATGCCCGTCGCGGACCGCGCGACGAAGACATCGGTCGGAATGTTCGACGGCCCGCGCGTGATTTGGCGTCGCTTCGATCACCGCCCGCGCTTCGTGCGCATCGAAGGGCTGACGCCGGGCCCGACGAACTTCTTCGTCCAGGTCGGGGACGAGCCCGCGCGGTTCATCGGTGGCGAGCTCACGCGCGCACTCGACGCGCCCGCGTTCGACCCGCTTTCGATCGAACCGACGACCTACACGATTCGTGCAGCCGACGCGGACGGGACGGCCCTGAACGACATTTCGATCTCGCTCGGGGACAAGCCCGGACGCGACGGCAAGCCACGGTCGAGTTCGCTGTTCGCAGTCGAACGCGTCGAAGCCGGCGTGTTCCGCGTGACCGCGCACGTCCACGGCGTGCTGTGGGCACAGGTGTTGTCCGAAGGTCACGTTGCGGGCGAGATCGGACTCGAAGCGGGCGCCGCCGGCGAGATCGTGGCCAAGCTCGCCAAGGTGCCGCCGCCGCCTGAGGACGAGAAGGACGGGGACGACAAAGACGGGGACGACAACGACCGCGACGACGCCCCGGACTGACCCGCGCGTTCCGCTCGCCGGGATCTTGTCCACGTAGTCCACGTGGACCCTCACCTTCTTCTCGCCGCGGCGGAGTCTCTCGGTCCGGGCATGATCCCGGCGTTGCTCGATCCGCACCTCGATCCGACCGACTCCCTCGAGTTTCCGCCGGACGGCACTCCACCGGCGGCACGGGCGCGCTGCCGTGACGTCAGCCGCCTCGACGCCACGGCTCGGAACTGGCTCGACGACGCCGACCGCGCCGGCCTCCACGTGCTCACGCCGTCGAGCCCCGACTACCCGGACGCGCTTCGAGAAGCACCGCTGCGCCCGCTGGTGCTGTTCGTGCGCGGCGACGTGACGCTCCTGGCCACGAGCAAGGCCGCGCTCACGGTCGTGGGCAGCCGCACGCCCACGGCCTACGGTCGCGGCGCCGCGCGCGACTTCTGCGACACGCTCGCCGCCGCCGGCGTCTCACTGTGGAGCGGGCTCGCGGCCGGCATCGATGCCGCGGCGCACGAGTCCTGCGTGCGACGCGACGTGCCGACCGTCGCCGTGCTCGCTGGGGGACTCGACCGGATCTACCCGGCCGCGCACCGCGGCCTCGCGGACCGCATCGTCGCGCGCGGCGGCGCGTGCGTGTCCGAGCTCCCGCCAGGCATGCCCCCGCAGCGTGGACACTTCCCGCGCCGCAATCGCATCCTCGCGCTCGCGTCCGGCGGCGTGCTCGTGATCGAAGCCGGACTCGCGTCGGGCTCACTGCACACGGCGCGATTCGCAGCGGACGCCGGCACGTCCGTCTGGGCACTCCCCGGTCCCTACACGAGCGAGCGCAGCCGCGGGTGCCACCGACTGCTCGCGGACGGCGCGCTCATTGCGGCCGATCCCGAGTCGTTGCTGCGCGAACTCGGCGTCGCGTGCGCGCGCGACGCCGACGACGACCTCGACCGCGCGAACGGACTTGCGCTCTCCGCCGACGCAGAGTCGATCCTCCGCACGCTCGCCGCGGGACCGCGCCCCACCGAATTCGTCCGCCGGGAGTGCGGTCTCGAGCCGGATCGGTTCCTCGCCGCTCTGCTCGACCTGCGGGACAGCCGTCGCGCGATCGAATTGCCCGGCGATCTTCTCGCGGCTACGGCAGGAACAGCGCCGCGAGGATCCACATCGACGCGACGATGAGGACGGTCCAGCCGACGACTTTGACCGTCTTGCGCGCCGCGATCTCGGCCACGCCCTTCGCGGTCGGAGCGAGCGGCGCGGAGTAGACGATCATGACCAGATAGACGGCCGGCAGAAACACCGCGATGCGGAACAGCAGGCTCACTTCGCTTCCTCCGCATCCAGCGGCACGACGAACGAGTCCGGACCGTCCTCGGCGACGGTGTACGCATTCGTCATGACGAGCAGGTTCATGAAGCCGGCGACAGTGCACAGCGTCACGCCTAGATCCCAGTGCAACGGCAGCGCCTCGAACCGCATGCCCGCGGTCACGACCGAGCCGAAGATCACGCCGACCCCACAGAGCACCTCGCCGTCGAACCACGCCGACGCAAGCACGCGGTCGACCGCGTGGCCACCGGAGAACGCGAGCCCGCCGAAGAACACGATCAGCACCGCCGCACCGAGCAGAATGCCCTTGTCCTTCTGGCCGGCCATCACGTGCCCCCAGCCCGGGACCAACCACGTCGCGCCCGCCGCGAGCGCCGGCGAGACGCCGCTCTTCGACTCGCGGTTCTGCGCGAGCCAGTGCGCATCGGCCATCCATAGGCAGTTGAGCACACCCGAGCACGCGGTCAGCAGCAGGCCGAGGTGCACGCCGTCGACCGGCATCCGCTCGAGGCGCATCATCTCCGGCCCCGTCGTGTCGCGCAGGAACGCGGCGACGATCGTGCAGCCGAGGTTCGGTGCTTCCGGCAGCATGCCGATCGGCACGAATCGCAGTACGCCTTCGAACCACGTTCCCGTGAGCGTAAACAGCGCGTGGTACCACAGGTGCTGCCCGACGATCGCATAGCCCGCGAAGAACAGGCCCGCGGTCACGACGAGCGCGACGACACCACGCACGGGTCGGCCGAGCACGAAGTGGGCCGAGCCCGGCACGAACAGCGTCGCGAGGATGGCTTGGGAGGGCTGCATTCGGGCGTCACCGTAGCGAGGAGCCGGCGCGGAGTCGACGGTTCGCGCCGACCCGGGGCGGACAATCGTGCTACGGCACGGGGGCGAACACGACGTCCCGCGCGAACGAATAGCGACGCGTCGCACGCGGGGCCGCGACGATGCGGTCGTCGTCGTCGGGGACCCCGATCCGCAGCTCGAACACCCACGGGTCGGCCCGGAAGACGAGGCTGTGGAGAGTCGCGAAGCCGCGGCCACTGCGGTCGACCGCTCGGAGCGCGTCCCAGGCCTCGGCGACCGACAGCTTCTTGTCGCCATTCTCGAGACAGGCACCGACACCTTCCGTGATCTGCGCGAAGCGCTGGCCAGAGTCCCCCCCGCCGTGCGCGGCGAAGTGATTCGTGACGACGCACGGCGCTTCGCGATCCTTGAGCACGACCTTGCGGATGTCGGTCTCGTAGACCGCGACCGGCGTGTCGCTGCCCTCGGGCTTGCGCGGCATCACGATGCGCGTGATGAAGCTCGACGGCGGGCTGGTCTCCTCGAGCATGCGCCTGCCGAGCTCACGCATGCCGTCGATGTCCCCGCGCTGCAGGATCTCGCGCGCCGCGATCGCCGTCGGCATCGAGTCCGGCTCGGGCATGCCGCCCTCGCCGCTGCCGACGTGCAAGAACGCTGCACATCCGTCCGCGTTCACGCCCGTCACCATGCCGATATAGCCGGGCCAAGTCACCGCAGCGAACGCGTGCCCGTCGGTCGGATACTGGACGAGCAGGACCGTCGCCTTCATCAAGTGCGCCCCGCTGACCGGCCAGTCGAAGTTGCGCGTCGTCAGCACGCCGCCGCCCTCGACCATGTCTTCCCACGCCGTGAATCCGGAGCAGCCCATGAGCGCGAACACGTCGAGCGCGTTGACGAGCAGCAGATCCTGCAAATCCATGTCGCGATCGAAATCCTTCATCGCGAGCTTCGCGCCGCTGGCGAGGATTCCGCGATACAGCGCTTCGAGTTCGGCCTGCACGTCGTCCGGATACGCGATCAAGCGCGGCAGCATGCGCCGCACCTCACCGAGCATCCGGGGCTGCCTCCCGAACCGGTAGCCCAGCTCGGCGCGGCACAGGTCCGCGATCTCCTTGCCGAGCAGCTCCCCGTGCGCGAAGCCACGCTCCTCGGGTGAGCCGTAGAGGCGCACGATCCGGAGGTCGCCGTGCTGCTCGACGCGACCGTGGTCGTGCGTCGCGGTGACCGCCGGCGGTCGCTTGCCGTTCTTGGCTTCCAGTTGACTCGTCTGCGCCACGCACCAAGGCGTCACAGCGAGGAAAATCACCACACTCAGGTCGAAACGGGCGAGTCGCATCGCCCCTGTTGTAGCAGACCGCGCGCGCCGGGTCGCGCTCCCTCACGCCGCTCAGGGCAACCGCGGATCGTGTCGATAGAACCAACAGATCCGTTGGCCAAGGGAACGAAAAAAAGACCAGATGCCGAGCCTCGTCCGCGAAGCTGAGCCAGGTGCTCTGCTGCATCGCCTCCCCGTGATGGTCGCGTCGGTCGACACGGGGGAACGGTATCGATACGTCAACGACGTGTACGCGAGTCGCCTGGGGCAAACGCCCGAGGCGATCATAGGGCGCGAGATTCGCGACGTCTGCCGCGGCGTGTACTCGCAGATCGCGCCGCACGTTCGAGCGGCCCTTCGAGGCGAACCCCAGGACTTCGAGATCAAGCTCGCGCTACCGGATGCGGCGCCGTGCTGGATGCAAGCGACCTACCTGCCGGACGTAGAACACGAGCAGGTGACCGGCTTCACGATCTTCGTCACGGAGATCGACGAAAGGAAACGGGCACAGCAATCCCACGCACAGTTCAAGTACGCCTGCGACCAGGGCATGGAGGGGTTCGCGCTCCACGACGTCGCCGGCCACTTCACGTACTGCAATCCGGCGCAGGCGCGCATGTACGGCTTCTCCCCGGAAGAAGTCGTCGGCAAGAGCTGGCAGCTCTTCTACGGACCGGAACAGATCCGCAAGATCGAAGAGGTTCACTTCCCGCAGCTCATGCGCGAGGGCAGCTGGCGCGGCGAGCTCATCGGCCAGCGGAAGTCCGGGGAGTCGTTCGACGTCGAGGTGTCCCTGAAGCTCCTGGTCGACGAAGTCGGGGATCCGTCCGGTCTCGTGTGCAACTGCCGGGACATCACGGAGCGCAAGGTGTCCGAGAGCTCCCTCCGCCAACTGCAGAAGATCGAGGCGCTCGGCCAGCTCACTGGCGGAGTCGCGCACGACTTCAACAATCTGTTGGCCGTCATCGTCGGCAACCTGGAACTCCTCCGAGAGCTTCACTCCGGCGACTCGAACGCGGACGCGCTCCTCGCCGACGCCATGAAGGCCGCGACCAGTGGAGCGGCACTCACGAACCGACTCCTGGCGTTCGCGCGCAAGCAGGACCTCAACCCGACGTCGATCGACCTGGCCGAACTCCTGACCGAGATGCGCGACCTGCTGCAGCCGTCGCTCGGCGAACGGTACACCGTCGAACTGTCGGTCGAACCGAATCTCGCCCCCTGCCGCGCGGACCGATCCGAGCTGCAGAACGCGGTGTTCAACCTGGCGTTCAACGCCCGTGACGCGATGCCCGACGGCGGCGCGATCCGACTCCGCGCCCACCGACCGGAACAGGACCCGGACCGGTTCGTCTCGATCGTGGTCGAAGACTCCGGGGTGGGCATGGACGAACACATCCAGGCGAACATGTTCGACCCGTTCTTCACGACGAAGCCCGAGGGCAAGGGCAACGGCCTCGGGCTCAGCATGGTCCACGGGTACGTCGTGCAGTCGGGTGGCTGTATCGAAGTGACGAGCGCACCCGACGAGGGCACGGTCGTAACGCTGATCTTCCCACTGGCCCAGACCGAACAGACGATTGCGCACGCGGCCTCGACAGACGCGCACGAGATCGGCGCAGGAGAAACGGTGCTCCTCGTCGAGGACCGCGACGAGGTCCTGCACGTCGTGAGCTCGATGCTCGAGCGCCTGAACTACTCGGTCTTGCCCGCGAGCGACGCGGAGCAAGCTCGGCGGATCCTCGACTCCGAGCGGTCAATCGACATCGTGCTCTCCGACGTGATCTTGCCCGGAAGCGAGAACGGTGTCGACGTCGTGCGGTACGCCGGGGACGCGCGACCCGGGATCCGTGGCGTTCTCATGTCCGGCTACTCGCCCGAGGAAGTCGGCGGCGCCAACGCGATCCCCAAGATCACGAAGCCGATCACCCTGCGGGCGCTCGGCTCCGCGCTCAAAGCCGTCATGAGCGAGAGCCCGAATCTCAGCTAGACGAGATCTCCCAGCTCAGGCAATTGCTGACGTAGGTGCCGAACGAGACCGCATTCACGCAGATGCCGAGCACCTGGCTGCTGATGACGGTCCCGCACAGCTGCGGATCGGCGGCGATCGACACTTGGAGGCTGGTCGTGCCACTGCACCCGGCGCCGCCGCCGGTCGGTTGCGGGAACGCGAGCAGCGTCGGCGTCAAAGCGACGTGCAGCGGGCCGCAGAACGGCTGCACGAGGATCCCGGCGTTGTTGCACGGTCCGAAGTTGAAGAAGGTTGCGGCCATCGTGTTGGCCGGTAGTTGGGTGCCATCGAGCGTGAAGCCGAGGTTGCCGAGTACCGGATCCCCGTGCGCCATGAAGTGCACCGGTGCGCAGTTCGGGCAGCTCCCGTTCGTGCACGACTGCCCGACCGAGTCTTCGGTGCTCGGCTCGATGCAGAGACCGACGTAAGGCTCTCCGGCGAGGACCTGGTTCGGGCAGCAGCCGGTCACGGTCAGCTGGCACGTCGCCGGCGACAGCAGCGCGGAAATCGTGCGAAAACCGTCGGTGATCCAGAGCTGGTTCGTGCACGCGTCGTAGCCGAGGCCGCGCAACGCACCGAGCGGCTGGTTGTTCGTGCAAAACGTCGCCGGCGCGGCACAGCCGGGCTGGCACGGATCGAGCAACGACGCGGCGGCGACCATCCCGCCCGGGACCGTCGGCGCACCGAGCGCGAAGTTCGAGTAGCAGTAGAACAGCTGGTCCGTGACGTCGTCGACCGCGATGCCGGTCAGGATGTTGCCCGTCGGCAGCGGCACGACACAGCGCGAGACCATCGTGACGCCGCAACCGTTGATCTGCCAGGTGGAGATCCCGTTGCCAGAATCCGTCATGAGCAGTCGGTTGGTCCGATGCACGTACGCCAGACCGGTGATCCGCGTGCTCACGTCGATGATCGCGAGCGGGGTCGGTGCGCACTGATAGACGCAGCTGTCCCGCGAATCGACCTTCGCGAGCACGACGCCGTTCGTGATCCAGGTGCCGCGTGTGCGCGTGTCGTAGGCGGTGCCGCCGGCGACCGCCGACACCGTCGACGGGAAGCCGGCTGGCGCGCAGAACGACGGCGAACAGTTCACGACGTCTTGCGACCGGAGCAGCGGCGTCGACTCCGTCAGCCCGACGATGCGAGAATTCGACTGGGAGAATGCGGTCGACGCCAGGCAGGCGACGGCGAGCGCGACGGTGCGGGAGGAAAGCATGAAGGACTCCTGTTGAGGTTCTCTCGTGGTTGT
The DNA here is from genome assembly GCA_028281765.1 of Planctomycetota bacterium. Taxonomy (GTDB): domain Bacteria; phylum Planctomycetota; class UBA1135; order UBA1135; family UBA2386; genus JANQJF01. The sequence goes on from JANQJF010000088.1 coordinate 10,818, forward strand.
CCCCGCGCGCCTCGATCGACGGTGAAAACTCGGGATGCCGACCGAATCGCGCCCCTACCACCGCCCATGGCAGCGCGCTACAGTCCCTCCATCGATGTCCAGGGAGGTTCGTGCAATCCCCCCGGCGCCCCGGCGCTCGGTGCGGTGGAGTTTGGTGGTCTGGCATCGATGGCCGCTGGTCCCGCTCGCGTTCTTCCTGCTGATCTACGGCGGCCTCTGGACGCTGATGCTGTTCTTCGCGTCGGCCGGCAAGCCGATCGACGATCGCAAACTCGACACCGACGCGCAGACGATCCAGGGCCTCGTGACGCGGGTCGAGTCGACCGAGACGTTCATGGAAGACGGCTCGGAAGCCGTCCGCGTGAACTACGAATTCTCCGTCGAGAGCACGAGGATGTTCGGGTTCAGCTTCGCGGCGATCGGACCGCGGAACGGGGACACCGTCGAGGTCCAATACCTCGCGGACGCGCCCCACGTGAATCGCATCGCAGGCGGCCGCCTGAGCTTACTCGGCGACTACGTGACGACGACGTTCATCATCACCGTCATTCCGGGCGTCGCCGTGCTCCTGACCTGGATCGTCGGGGTCCTGCGCCTCCGCGATCTGTTGGTGCACGGGGACGTCGCCGTCGCGCACGTGCTCGCGGTCCGCACGACGGCGTGGCCGGTGCCGGTCATGCTCCGCGTCCACTTCTCGTTTCGAGACCACCGCGCGCGCGAATGCACCGGCCACCACTGGGTGCGGGCTCGCTCCCGACTCGGGCTGCGCCTGAGTACGAGTCCTTCGAGCATCGCCATCGTGCACGATCGCGACCAAACTCACCGTCATCACCTGGTCATCGCCGACGAGTTCGCCACGTGAACCCCGATCCGACCGAGTTTCCGGCGCGCCCACGCCACGTCCGTTGGCAGGCATCGCTGCGCCAGCAGTGGCCTGTCGCCGCGCTCGGTGTCGTCCTGATCGCAGCCGGCACGTTCGTAGTCTACGGCACGGCTGTCGATCGCGCGATCCGCGACGCGATCCTCGGCGCCGTGCTCCTGCCGGGGATCGGCATCGTGATGATTTGGCTGCGCGCCGTGATGCGCTTCCGCGTGCTGTTGTGCAACGGCGAAATCACCGGCGGTATCACGAGCGGCGACGGCAGGTATTCGTTCCGCGACCGCAGCGGCCGTGAGTTCTTTGGCAAAGGCGCGACGGTGCGCGGCGCCGAGGTGCGGATCGCGGTGGTCTTCGACGAGGACAGCCCGAAGACCAACCGCCACGTCACCATCGACCAGTTCCTGCCCAACCGATGACCGAGTCGATCCGCGATTACCTGGGACCGGACGGCGTGATCGCACGCCGACTCGAGGGATACGAGGAGCGTCCTGAGCAGGTCGAACTCGCCGAAGCCGTCGAGGCTGCGCTGCGCGAGCGAAAGCACCTGTGCGCCGAGGCCGGGACGGGCGTTGGCAAGTCGTTCGCCTACCTGCTGCCAGCCGTGCTCCAGGCGACGGATCACGAACGCCACGGACCGATCGTCATCTCGACGCGAACGATCGCGCTGCAGGGCCAGCTCGAGCACAAGGACGTCCCGTTCTTGCAGGCCGTGCTGCCGCAGGAGTGGAGCGCGATCACGGTCGTCGGCCGCAACAACTACGTGTGCCTGCGCCGCCTCGAGCTCGCGCGTCGCGAGTCCGACTCACTGTTCGACGACGACGCGCGCATCGCCGACCTCGAGCGCGTCGCCGCTTGGGCCGCCGAGAGCCAGGACGGCCTGCGCATGGAGCTGACCGACCCGGTCGACGACGCGGTGTGGGACGAGGTCAAGGCCGAGCACGGCAACTGCCTGCACCGCGCGTGCAAGCACTACGCCGCCTGCCCGTACCAGAAGTCGCGTCGACGCCTGGAGACGGCGCACATCCTGATCGTCAACCACGCGCTCTACATGGCGGACGTCGCGCTGCGCATGGCCGGCGCGAAGTACCTGCCCGAGCACCGCATCACGATCTTCGACGAAGCGCACCATCTCGAGCGCGTCGCGACCGAGAGCCTGGGCCTGCGATTGACGCTCGGGACGATCCTCTGGCACCTGCGACGACTGCACCCCCGCCGCGCGAAGCGCAGCTTGCTCGGCCAACACGGCACGCCACGTGCCCAGCTCCTCGTGCGCGAACTGCGCGATCTCGCCGCCGGGTTCTTCGCGATGCTCGAAGAGGAGATCGGCTACGGCTCGCCCGGCGCGCGCCCGGGCAACGCCATCGATCTCGAGGGGCGACGCCTGCACGACCCGCTGTCCAGGCCGATCGGCGAACTCGCCGAAGAGGTCACCGCGTGCGCATCCCGCGTCGAGAACGTCGACGTGAAGATGGAGCTGCAGGCGCGCGCACGTGGCCTGCAGGGTCTGGCCAACGTGATCCGTGCACTCGTCGACCCCGGCGACGGCAGCCTGGTCCGCTGGGTCGAACCGACGCGCAAGACGCCCGTGTTGCGCTCGGCACCCATCGACGTCAGCGACGCGCTGCGGCAGTGGGTCTTCACCCCGGAGCGCTCGTGCACGCTCCTGAGCGCGACGCTCGGGCCGCCCAACGATCCGGAGTTCGCGTGGATTCGAACGCAGCTCGGCATCGACGAGGCGAAGACGCTGCGCGTCGGATCTCCCTTCGACTACCGCACGAACGTCGAAGTCGAGATCGCCGAAGCGATGCCGGACCCGTCCGCGCAAGCCGACGCGTTCCTGCGGGAGTGCAAGCAGCGTGCGCGCGAAGCGATCGTCAACAACGGCGGGCGCGCGCTCGTGCTGTGCACGTCGTGGCGCTTCGTCCGCGAGCTCGCCGAGACGCTGCGGCCCGCGCTCGAGTACGAAGGCATCGAAGTGTTCGTCCAGGGCGAAGCCCCACTGCGCCACCTGCTGGACAAGAAGCGCGAGGAGCCGACGTCCGTGCTGATCGGAACGGAGTCGCTGTGGGAAGGCATCGACGTGCCCGGCGATGCGCTCACGCTACTCGTCGTTACGCGCTTCCCGTTCGCGCAGCCCGACCACCCGCTGACGAAGGCGCGGCACCGCAAGATCGAAGAGCGCGGCGGCAATTCGTTCTTCGAGCAGTCGCTGCCCGAGGCGGTGCTGAAGTTCCGACAGGGCTTCGGACGGCTGATCCGGAGCAGCCGGGACAAGGGGAAGGTGCTGGTCCTGGATCCGCGCGCCCGGACCCGGCAGTACGGAAGGATCTTCCTGGACGCGCTGCCCGAGGGGCTCGGCGAGGGCTGAGCACCCCCAAACCCCGTTGGCATGGCCGATTGGGAGTCGCCGTGAATATCGGAATGGTGCTAGCGAAGTGATATCATTCTGACATCATCACGACCCGCGAGCCCATGAATCGATCCGAAGAACGCGAACTCACCGCCCTCATGTCCGGCATCCCGATGCTCATCCTCGGGATCCTCATGCTCCCGGCCCTGCCGATCGGGATCCTGATCCTCCGCGGCCTCGTCCTCGTGAACCCGAACCAGGCCAAGGTCGTCCTGCTGTTCGGCCGCTACGTCGGCACCATTCGCAAGTCCGGCTTCTTCTGGATCAACCCGTTCACCGCGCGCCGCGACATCTCGCTCCGCGCGCACAACTTCGCGAGCGAGCAGCTGAAGGTGAACGACCTCCGCGGCAACCCGATCGAGATCGGCGCCGTCGTCGTCTGGCGCGTCGAGGAAACCGCGCAGGCGGCGTTCGACGTCGAAGACTACGAGTCCTACGTCGCGGTGCAGACCGAGTCGGCGCTGCGACACCTCGCCGCCGAGCATCCGTACGACACCCAGACCGACGGCGAGACGTCTCTGCGCGGCAGCGCGGACATCGTCAACGACGAACTCGAGAAGGAGCTCACGACGCGCCTCGCGATGGCGGGCATCGACGTGACCGAAGCCCGACTCGCCCACTTGGCATACGCGCCGGAGATCGCGAGCGCAATGCTGCAGCGGCAGCAGGCCGACGCGATCATCGCCGCGCGCACGCGCATCGTCGACGGCGCGGTCGGCATGGTCGAGATGGCTCTCGAGCGCCTCAAGGATCGCGACGTCGTCGAGCTCGACGAAGAGCGCAAGGCCGCGATGGTCTCGAACCTGCTCGTCGTGCTCTGCTCCGAGAAGGGCACCGCTCCGGTCGTCAACGCCGGCTCGCTCTACTGACGCCGCCGTGTCATGAGCGAGAAGAAGGGGTTCCTGCTGCGCGTGCCCAAGCCGCTGCTCGACGAGCTGCGCGCTTGGGCCGAGGACGACATGCGCAGCCTGAACGCGCAGATCGAGTATCTGCTGCGGCGCGCGTTGAAGGAACAGAAGCGCCGCGCGCCGAAGGACGAGCGGGAGCGGGACGGTTAGGGTGCGGGCGCGGGAACGGGCAGGGGCATCTCCTGAGACGGGCGGACCGGGCCGCTAGGTAGGCGAGCGGCGTGGGCCTTCGAAGCCCCTCCGACTGCGAACGCAACGGCCTGGACGCTAGCCGACGCCGGGGGCGAACGGACGCAGCACAGCGGCCGGCTAGCGTTCCAAGCGTTGCGTCCGCAGTCGGAGGGACTTTGGAGGCCAAGACTGCTCACCTACGTAGCGGCCCCAGCCCCCCGTCTTGGGAAACGCCCGAGCCCCGTACCCGGGCGCCCCACGCGTCACGCCCCGTACTTCTTGATCGCCGCGTCCAGCTTCGGCAACACCGACAGGATGTAGAGCGCGACCAGTCCCGCGGCTCCGACGATCACGAGGAAGAACATCGCCGGCTCCATCGCGCCCTGCAGCACTCCGAGGAACCCGGAGAACTTGTTGCCGACCGCGGTCGCGAAGAACCAGCCGCCCATCGTCAGACCGACGAAGCGCTTCGGCGACAGCTTGGTCACGAGCGACAGTGCCATCGGTGACAGGAACAACTCGCCGACCGTGATGATCGCGTAGAAGCCCATCAGCCACATCCCGCTGACCTTGACCGCACCGTTGTCGCTGAGGAAGCCGGCGCACGCCATGAACAGCGCGGCGATCGCCGTGATCACCATGCCAGCGAGAATCTTGCGCGCCGTGCTGAAGTCGACGCCTCGCCGCATGAGCCGCATGAAGAAGATCATGACCAGCGGCGTGAACAACACGACGAACATCGCGTTCCAGGACTGGTAGAGCTCGGCGTTGGCCAGCCGCACGAACTGACCCGGCTCGAGCTCCTTCGCGCCGTCGTGATAAAGCGAGTCGAACTTCTCCTTCGTGACCACGAACGCCGCGAAATCGTCGTCACCGTTCTCGCGAACGAACGCGACGCGCTTCTGGACCTTGGCCCCATCCTCGACGATCACGCTGATCGTCGGAAGCCCGTGGCTGTCCGTGCCCTCCTTGATGTCGACGCTCTCGAAGATGTCGACGGCGAACTTCTTCCAGGAGGACTGCTCGTCGGTGAGCTTGCCCTTGAGCGGTAGCTCCTCGACGCGCACGTCGGTCGGCAAGCTCCCCGACAGCGCGGAGAGGCTCGCCGCGTCCATCTTCTTCTTGCCGAACATCGTCGCCTGCTTCTTGGTGGCGATGCCGAGGATCGTCGACTTGTTCGGTCGCGGCAGATCTTCGGAAGCGTTGCTGTAGTAGCCCGGCAGCGCGTTCTGCGCGAAGACCGGCTCGCCCTTGATCCAAATGGAGTCCGCGATCACGGTGATCGGATCGGCCTGCCCGAGGTGACGCGCCGTGTTCTCGTTGGCCCACGTCGTCATTGCGCTGCCGTTGAGGTGCAGCACCATGAAGAACGTGCCGCCCGCGAGATAGATCGGCAGGAGCGCGCGCAAGCCCGGCTTCTCCTCCTCGTTGGCGTCGTTGGACAACCTCGCGAAGAACAAGAGGATCGGTATCGATCCGATCAAGAACCCGATGTCGGTCGCCTTCACGAGCTTCGTGACCGAGCCCGGCAACACGTACTCGGCGATCGCCCAGCCGACGACGCCGAACAACAGCGCCGGACCGAGGATCTTCTGCATGATCTCGGAGAATGGCGTGTCCTCGGGGCCGGTGCCCGGCTCGACGTCAGCCTTCTCGAGCACCTTCCAGCTCCACAGCAGGATGACGATCGAGATCACCATGCCGATGCCGGCTGCGACGAACACCGCATACCAGGCGTACTGGTTGCGCATGATCGCCGCGAGGAAGTTGGCGATGAACGCGCCGATGTTGATCCCCATGTAGAAGATGTTGAACCCGGCGTCGCGCTTGGGGTCGCCCTTCTCGTAGAGGTTGCCGACCATCGCGGAGATGTTGGGCTTGAAGAACCCGTTGCCGCAGCAGAGCAGCACGAGTCCTGCAGGGAAGCCCCACGAGTAACCGGACGCGAGCAGGAAGAAGCCTGCCGCGAACAGCGTGCCCCCGATCAACACCGACTTGCGATAGCCGAGAAAGCGGTCCGCGAGGAGTCCGCCCACGTACGGCGTGAAGTAGACGAACGCGAGGTAGAGCCCGTAGATCTCGTTGCCGATGTCCGCCGACCAACCGAGTCCACCGGTCTCGGTATCGGTCGCGTACAGCAACAGGATGCCGACCATCGTGTAGAACGCGAGGCGCTCCCACATCTCGATGAAGAACAGGCGGAAGAGACCGTTGGGGTGTCCGGTGAACACAGGGGATGCCTTCTGGATCGGCGTTCCGAAGAACGCGTAATCGGAGAGTCGTCGCGAACGGGCGACGAAGCAGAGGGGTAGCGAGCGGCGCCATCATGGCGACGGGGCCCGAGCAGAGCAAGCGATGCAGAGGGGATCGAGTGTCCCCGCAGCAGGACAGATACATCGCATGTGTGCCAGCCCGCACGCAGATCTTCAGCGCGATCGCAAACCGACGACACGCGCCCAAGCCGTTTGCTGGTGCCCCCACGAAACGTCCCGTATGCTCCCGGCGACCCACGCAGCCCCTGGAGCCCTGACGCCATGAGCGAAACCGAAACCAACCAAGAGCCCGAATTCCAACCGCCGCCGCCGGGAGAATTCCTCGGCCATCCCATCGCGCTCTGGAACCTGTTCGGCGCCGAGTTTTGGGAACGCTTCTGCTACTACGGGATGCGTGCGATTCTCGGCCCCTACGTCGCGCTCGCGTTCTTCGCGCACATGGGTGACCAAGCCGAGGCCGAAGCGAGCCTGACGTACGGTGGCTACACGTCCATGGTCTACATGACCGGTCTCATGGGCGGCTACGCGGCGGACAAGGTGCTCGGCTACCAGCGTTCGATCATGCTCGGCGGCGCGTTGATGGCGATCGGCATGTTCATGCTGCTCGCGCCGGACCTGACGACGTTCCTGTTCGGCCTCGCGTTCCTCGTCGTCGGCAACGGACTGTTCAAGCCGAACATCTCGACGATGGTCGGCAAGCTCTACGCGCCTGGCGACATCCGACGCGACTCCGGCTTCACGATCTTCTACATGGGGATCAACGCCGGCGCGTTCTTCGCACCGATCGTCTGTGGCGCCTGGATCGGCGCCGCGTTCGGCTACAAGTGGGGCTTCTTCGCCGCCGGCATCGGCATGGTGTTCGGCCTGATGGTCTTCCAGATCTTCAAGAGCTGGCTCGGCCACGTCGGCAAGCCGATCGAGAGCAAGCCCGGCTCGGGCCCCCTGATCCAGGTCCTCGTCGCGAGCATCGTCCTCATCGGCCCGGTCTACTTCCTGCTCAGCAAGAGCGACGTCCTCGGCATCATCCTCTCGGCCATGATGCTCGGCCTGGTCGGCTACTTCGTGTGGAGCGGCATGAAGAGCAGCCGAGAGCAGCTCGACCGCTACGTCGCGATGCTGATCCTGTTCTTGGCGAACATGTGCTTCTGGGCCCTGTTCGAGCAGGCCGGCTCCTCGCTGAACTTCTTCGCGCGTGACTACGTCTCGCCGATCTGGGGTTCGGTGCAGGACTGGGTCGGCACCGACGACCAAGGCGGCAACTTCACGATCTTCCAGTCCGCGAACCCCGTCTTCATCCTGCTCCTCGCCCCGGTGTTCGCCGCGCTGTGGCCCAAACTCGACAAGATGAACATGAACCCGGCGATCCCGCGCAAGTTCGCCTTCGGCCTACTCGGCGTTGGACTCGGGTTCTACGTGCTGGTGCTCGCGGTCGGGGACATGGCCGAAGGCGGTCGCGTCAGTTGGACGATGCTCACCCTGTGCTACCTGATCCACACGATGGGCGAACTGTGCCTGTCGCCGATCGGCCTGTCGATGGTGACCAAGCTCGCGAAGCCGAGCGAAGTCGGGCTCGCGATGGGCGGCTGGTTCTTGTCGATCGCAACCGCGAACTACGTCGCCGGTCGAATCGCGGCCATCGCTGCGGGTGGCGGTGGTCACGGTGAAGAAGCCGGCGGCCTGACCGGATACCTCGAAGTGTTCGATCAGCTCTGGTGGGGTGGTCTCATCGTCGCCGTCGTGTTCTTCCTGTTCGCTGGACCGATCAACAAGCTCATGCACGGCGTGAAGTAGCGCGCTCGTCGGTGGACGACGGGCTCCCGAAGACGAGCGCCATCTGGCGAACTGATTGCTTCTTCTGATCGCTCGTGTGCACCTTCATCACGATCCTCCTGCCCAAGACCGCGAACGTCGAGCGCCTGTGCGAGATCGCCGACGCCGCCGACCGACTGCTCGATCCCTGTACCGATCGCAACATCACCGGCCACGGGTTCACGCCCAACGAACTCACCTACACGACGTGTGGCCACTGCGACTGCGGCACCGGACTCGGGCAGGCGCGTCAGATCGATGCAGGCAAGGCCAAGGACATCGCGAAGGCCAAGAAGAAGGGCTGGTCGGAACGTCGCATCGAACGCTGGCTCGAGCAGCGCTGGGCCGCCGCGATGCAGCGTGAGGCCAGCAACGCCCGTGCAGCCGAAGCCGATGCGGCGACGTGGCTCGAGCTGATCGGCAACTGGCTCGACTCCGGCGCGACCGACCGAGTCGGCGTGCGCGTCGCCGATGTCGGCTCCGACCCCTACCCCGATCGGCGCGAGCCTGCAGCGCTAGACAAGCAGACACTGTGCGCCCTCGAGTCCGGGGTGATCTACGAGTTTCGAGCGAACGGCGACTAACCGGTCAGTCGCCGAGCTGCAGTCCGAGGATCGCGGACACACCGAACGGGATCTCCGCCGGACTGTTCGGATCCGCAACCACGACCTGCGCCATCGCGCGCAGCCCGGCGAGCTGGGGATCGCACGCGAGCGGCACGCTCAAGCTCCCAACACCCTCGGTCAACGCGATCGGAACCACGACCTCCGGGTTCGGCAGCAGCCGCACGCCGAACTGCATCGGCGGGACGACGATCGGCCCGAACTTCACGAGTAGCGTAGCCTCGGTCGCGGCGACCGGCGCGTTGGTGACCGTCAGATCCCAGCTCGGTGCTCCCAGGAACACGGGCGCGCTATCCAACACCGGCCCACCGTCGGACCCCACCGCCGGCGTGCACTCCAGCTGGAAACTCGCCGCGTCCACGAAGAGGTCGTTGTTGCCGAGCGTCACCTCGATCTCGCGCGTCTGGCCGAATGCGATCTGCAGGTCCCAGGCAAGCGCGACGATGAGATCGCCGGGAGCACCGGCCGTCGTGTTCGGGAGATCGGCCCCGATCGCGATCCGCTCTTCGGGTCCGACCGGGGACTGGACGGAGTCGACCTGCCAGCTCGTCGCGCCGGCACCGAACAGCTCGAGGATCGAGTCCGCGTCTTCGACTATCAGCCGGACGTCATCGCCAAACGTCGAGCGACCAGCGACGACGTCGCCCAGTGCCGAACCCGCGGCGTCGAAGTCGGCCAAGAAGTAGACCTGCATCGACAGCGTTCCCGTACCGATGTTCTCGATCAGGAGCGAGTGCTCGACCCCACCGCTCCGTGGCCCACTCGAACGCGCCGAGGCGAGCCAGTTGGCATCGAATCGGCCGAGACCGTCGACGTCATCGATCGCGCAGATGCCGAGATCGCCGAGTAGCCCGACGCTGAAGCCGCCGTTGCCGTTCGCATCGATCACCTGACCGACCGCGGTACCGTCGATCGAATAGCACCAGTGCGACGTCCGCATCTGGTTGCCGGCCGCCAGGTCCGCCGTGAACTGACCCGGGCCTCCGCCGATCACGGAGTTCGCCCCGTTCCACGTGTAGGAGACGTTGCCACCGTCGGAGACGGCGAGGTTCTGGGAGACGCACGCCGAGGCGAGGGCCAACAGCGCGCACAGCGGGCTCAGTCGGTGCATTTCGGTTCCTGGATGGGTCCGAAATGCCTGTGTCCCGCAGTCGCGCGAAGGTCTACGCCGATTCCAAGCGACGGCCCGCTACAGCTTCTCGCCGAGGAAGTCCGTCATCATCTGGAACAGATGCAGTTGCTGCTGCAGGTCGCCGATCCCGTGGCGCACGCGCGGATAGGCCATGAATCGAAACTGCTTGCCGGCCTTCTGCAGCGCGTGCGCGAATTGCATGCTGTTCTGCATGTGCACGTTGTCATCCATGGTGGCGTGCACGAGCAGCAGGTCCCCGTGCAGGTTCTCAGCCGCGTCGAGCACGCTCGCGCGGGCGTAGCCCTCGGGGTTGGTCTGCGGCAGGCCCATGTAGCGCTCGGTGTAGATCGTGTCGTAGAAGCGCCAGTCGGTGACCGGATTGACAGCCATGCCGACCTTCCACACCTTCGAGTGCGTGAGGTTGAAGCACGTCTGGTAGCCGCCGTAGCTCCAACCCCAGATCGCGACGCGCTTCGGATCGGTGTAGCCGTTGTCGACGAGCCACTTCACGCCGTCCTCGAGGTCGCGCATCTCGCCGGTGCCCATGTCGCGGTAGCAGGCCTTCGCGGTCGTGCGTCCCTTGCCGCTGGCCGACCGGTTGTCGCACACCCAAACCAGATACCCCCGCTGCGCGAGGTAGTGATGGTAGAGGTAGTCCCGCCATCGCCAACGATTCTGCACGCGCGGCGCCTTCGGACCCGAGTAGGTGTGGCACACGGTCGGGTAGCGCTTGCCCTCCTCGTAACCCTTCGGCTTGACGAGCATCGCCTCCATGACGAACCCGTCGCGCGTCTCGACCTGGTGGAACTCCCCGGGCTTCGCGCCGAAGTTGTCGAGGAAGCGCATGTCACTCGCGACGAGGCTGCGCATCTCCTTGCCGCTGGCGTCGTGCACGGTCACCGAACGGCGGTAGTGCATCGCGGAGAAGTCGTCGAGGTAGAGACCGTTGTCCGGCGCCATCTCGACGTCGTGCCAGCCCGGCCGCTTCGTGATCTGCGTCGCGTCGGAGTCGTCGGCCAGGGTGATGCGCCAGAGGTGCAACTCCTTGGGGTCCGTGCGGTCCGAAGACACGAACATCACGCCCGCGTCCTCATCGACATCATGGATCTCCTCGATGTCGAACTCGCCCGAGGTCACGCGTCGCTTCATCTCACCCTTGACGTCGTACCAGTAGACGTGCTCGAAGCCGTCACGTTCGGACTGCCACAGAAAGCTCTTGCCGCCTTCGAGCCAAAACGGTTCCGGACCGGATTCGATCCAGCAGTCGCTCTCCTCGCGGAAGACGACGCGCACATCTCCGGTCTCGACATCGCCGGCGAGCATCTCGAGCCAGGTCTGTTCGCGATCCTGCACCTGGAAGAACACTTCTTTGCCATCCGGGTGCCACGTCACGCGCACGATCAGCGTGTCGATCGTGCCGTAGCGCGACATGTCGAAATAGCGCACCTCACCACCGAACACGTCGACGACTCCGAGGTCGACCTTCGGGTTGGGCGAGCCGGCCTTGGGGTAGTTCGAGACCTCGACCTCGGCTTCGACCGGCTTGTCGTTGACGAGCGTGAACTCGCGCACCGGCGCCTCGTCGAGCCGCAGCAGCGCGATCCGCGTGCTGTCCGGCGACCACCAGTGAGCCTGGAAGTTGCCGCGACCGTAGAGCTCTTCTTGGTAGACCCAGTCGAGGCGGCCGAAGAAGAGATCCTCATGACCGCCATCCGTCAGCGGACGCGGGAGCCCGCCGACGGTGTCGACGACGTGGAGGTCGTAGTCGTGGATGAAGCTGACCAGTCGTCCGTCGGGTGAGAACTGCTCGCCCACCTCTTTGCCTGGGCTCGCCGTGAGCCGACGCGCCACGTGCGTTTTCGTATCGAACCACAGGAGGTCGTTCGCGACGTTGAGGAAGTAGGCCGAGTGATCGGCGTTCCAGTGGTAGTTGCCAGCGTCTCCGAGCGCTTCGGTGACCTGCTCGGCGCGCACGCCCGGCAACGCCGCGAGCGCCTGCCGATCCTTGCCGCGTTCGAACCAGAGCCGCTGCGCGCCCGAGCGCGCGTCGACGGCGAAGAACGCCTTCTCGTCCTTGCCGACCTTGTCGAAGACGAGGTAGCGCTGCGCATCGATCCATCCCTGCGGTTCCGCGAACTGCGGCGTGAGTCGCTGCCCCGCCAAGAACGGGATCACGAGATCCATGTCGACGGGCTTCTGCGCTGCCACGAGTCCGCCGAGCAGCACGGCGGCGAGGGGGGTCTGCTTCATGCGAATATTGAAGCGTCCGCGCCGCGCGGCGCGAGCCTCAACGCGTCGGTCGCAGCTTCGGCTGCAGCAGCACCTTCGACGGAGCGAGCGACTCCACGTCGAAGTTGGTGACGTAGCGCTGTCCGGAGCTGCCGGCGCCGTCGATCGTGTACGTGCCGACGCTGAGTGCCGGCAATGCATCGTGGTTGGTGCGAACCGCGGTCACCTCGCCGTCGAGCACAGACGTGCCGTCGTCCGCGAGCACCTCGAACACGAACGAGTCTTCGCCGTCCGGGAGCGAGATGCGCAACGGCACGCGCACGGCGGCCGGCAACGTAGGCGTCAACCGCAGGACCTCGTCGGCACGCACGTCGACCTGCTGGACGATGCTCCGAAACCCCTCGCCGTACAGCGTGAGTCGGTAGCGCCCGGGCAGCGTCAGGCGGCGATGCGCGGGAAGCTGCAGCACCTCGACCTGCTGATCGTCGGGTCCCCCACGAAGCCGTCCGAGATCGTCGAGCACGTCGAATTGGGCGAAGACGCGCACGTTGTCCCGGCCGACTGGAACCGTCGGCTCGATCTCCACGACGCCGGCGAGTGGTGGGACGAGCCGACCGACGTCCACGACGTCGTTCGCAACCAGGAAGACGTCGCGGTGAAAGCGGGCGAACGCGCCGTCGAGGCTGCGCACGAAGAGCGTGAATCGGCCGGGCGGCAACGGACCGATTTCGAAGGCTCCGGTGGACTCGTCGATCTTCGCGTCGGACATGGTCGCACCCGGCGTCGCGAGGAAGGCTCCCCCGCGCACCTGGAAGGACACCGCCAGGGGACGACCGTCTGTGTCCACGACGAACCCCCGCAAGCCGGCCGTTGCGCGATCCTCGTCGCGCACGATCAGCTCGAGCCCCTCCGCAGAGTCGATCACGAAGTTCGGGCCGCCGAAACTGGTCGGCAGGAACTGACCCGGCTCGCGGACGGTGATCGAGTATCCGACGTCCGGAAGAGTCGCGAGTTCGAACGCGCCGTCGGTCCCCGTCTCGGCCGAACGACCATCCTCACCTTCGTGCTCCGCGATGGCCGCGAGCGCGACCGTCCATCCCTGAATCGGCGTACGGTCCTGTGCCAGCAAGCGGCCCGTCACGCGCGTTCGCGGTGTCAGCTCGATACGCAGTCGATTCGACCGCCCCTCGATCAGCTCGATGCGTCCCTCCGCCGCGACGTGATCCTTCGCACGCGCGCGCCATTCGACGGGGCCGACCGGTAACCCGTCGATCTCGAATCGACCGGTCGATTCCGTCGTGGCTCGACCGAGCGCCACGACGACGTCGGCGCCGGGCACGGGCGCACCGGCGGGCGTGACCACCTCGCCAGAGACGAGGGCACCCGACGTCATCTCGATCGTCAGCTCGACGTCTCGCTCCGCATCCGACAGCTCGATCCGACGCATCGCAGGCGACAGGCCCGCGGCGCGCACCTTGAGGAACACGAACCCGGGCCGCAGACCCGTGAACTCGAAGCGGCCGCGATCATCCGTCCTGACGTTTCGACGCACGCGCTCCGTCTCGACGCGTGGCGGAGCACCGGGTACTTCGACCGTGCGACTCCGAGTCGCGGCGCGCGGCGGCTCGAACGAGACCAGCGCATCTTCGACCGGTTCCCCGTCGTGCAACACCAGCCCGCGAACGGACATCTCGCGTTCACCGAGTCGCAGCGTTACCACAGGCGGCAAGTCCCGCATCCAAATGATCGGCGACGACGCGTAGCCGCGCAGACGCGCACCGATTCGAGGCGCCACGTGAGCTCCGCCCGCGAGCGGCACGACCCGCAACATCCCGAGCGAGTCGGTCTTGCCGAACATGCGCCCCATCGACGCGTCGAAGTGACCGCGCATTCCCGGTGGCCACAACCAAACCTCGGCATCGGCCGCGATCGCGCCGCTCGCATGCTCGACGCGCACGTCCACTGCAGGTCCGGTCTCGACCGAAAAGTCAACCGTCGCCACCGAGCCCGACGAAACGCGAGTTGTCTTGCGGACGTCTTGCCCGCGCCGCGCCAGCGAGACGCGCCAGCGTCCGGTCGGCACGCCCTCGAATCGAACGACACCGTCGCGCGCCGTCACACCATCGCGAGCGCTTGCCGTCGCGTCATCGCCGAACCGTTGCGCGCGCACGGCGATCCCAGCGAGCCCATGTCCTCCGGACCGCACGCGAACTCGAAGCGTTCCCGAGCCGTTCCGATCGATCGGCACCCACGTCTCTCCGACCTCGGACCGCTCGACGCTCCCGCTCGCCCCTTCGCCACCCCGACTCGATACGGGCGACTCGACCTCGGGGTCGAGTTCGTCGGTCCCGACTCCCACCGCGGGCGGAGGAGCCGCGGCACCGTCCGAAAGCGCCCACCACGCCCCCCAACCGGCGAGCACGAGCACCACGATCGCCAGGAGGATCCGCTCCATCAGCTCTCCGCTTTGTGCTCCCGAGCCATGAGATTCTGTACCGCCGTGTGCGGCGGGACCCCGTCGAACAAGACCGCACACACGGCCTCGCAGATCGGCATCTCGACGCCGAGCTGCTCGGCCTGCTCGAGCACCACCCGCGAAGTCCACACGCCTTCGGCCACCTTGTGGGTCGACCCGAGAATCGTCGCGAGAGTCTCACCGCGTCCGATGCGTTCACCGAACGCGCGGTTCCGCCCGTGCGAGCTGAACGCCGTTACCGCAAGGTCCCCGACACCTGCGAGCCCCATGAACGTCTCCGGGCGCGCCCCCGCTGCCTCCCCGAAGCGGCACATCTCAGCGAGTCCGCGTGCGAGCGTGGCCGCCTTGGCGTTGTCCCCGAGCCCCAGTCCTTCGGCGATGCCCGCCGCGATCGCCATCACGTTTTTGAGCGCGCCACACAGTTCGACACCCAACAGATCACAGCTCTCGTAGACGCGGAACGATTGGTCGCTGATCGCACTCTGCAGCGCCTGGATCGTGGCCGTGTCGGTCGCAGTGCCGGCGAGCACGAGAGTTGCGGGCAGGCCGCGCGCGACTTCCTCGGCATGGCTCGGCCCGCTGAGCGCGAGGATCGCGTTGTCGTCCGCGAACTGCGCAAGCACCTCACTCGGGCGCAGCCCCGTGTCGAGTTCGAGCCCCTTCGACAGCGACACGTACGGGACCTGCCCGGGCACGGAGATCCCGAGATCGGCGAACACGCCGCGCACGTGCTGGGTCGGAACCGCGACGAGCACGGCCTGCGTCGACGCGAGCGCGCGTCCGACATCCGTCGTGATCTCGATCTCCTCGGGAACCATGACGCCCGGCAGGTAGCGCGGGTTCTCCCGCGACGATGCGACCTGCCGCGTGTAGTCCGGATCGTGACCCCAAACCCGCACGTCGTTGCCGGCGCGCGCGCACGCGATCGCGATCGCCGTGCCGAAACCACCATTGCCCAAGACCGTGATGATCATGCTGCCGCCCCCGAGGCTCGCTTCTGCATCGCCTTCTTGATGTTGCTTCGATGAGTCCAGAACAGGAAGAGCGCCGCGGCAAGAGCCGCGATCGTCGCCGCGATGCGATCGGTGAACGCCGTCGACGGCTCCAGCGCAATGACGGCGATAGCCAAGGTAAGGCCGATTGCGAGGCTGCCGAGGTAGACCTGCCGCGTGATGCCGAGCACGACCCCGAACGCGGCGAGCGCGATCAGCAGCGGATACAGCTCGACGGCCGCGAACAGTCCGGTCGTCGTCGCGACGCCCTTGCCGCCGCGAAACTTCAAGAACGGCGACGCGCAGTGCCCGATGACCGCGCTCGCTCCGAGCAGAACCGGCACTTCGGCTCCCCCATCGATGCCGAACCACGCCGCGAACCACATCGCCGGGACGAACCCCTTCGCGAAGTCGAGCAGGTAGATCAACAAGAACACGGGCAGCCGGGTCCGCTTCGAGAACGCCCGGGACGCGTTGGTCGCGCCGACGTTGCCCGAACCGATACCACGGATGTCGATTCCGAGGAACAGTCGAACGAGCACGAGGCCGAACGGCACTCCGCCGATCAGGTAGGCAACCAGGCATCCTGCGATCAGGGTCATCGCCCGGATTGTAGGGTTCGGTTCGCCGGGTTCGCGTGTACCTTCCGCGCGGATGACGAAGCAGCAGAGGATCGGTATCGACACCGGCGGCACCTTCACCGACGTCGCGGTCGTCGGGCGAGGTGGACTGCGCATCCACAAGCTGCCGTCGACGCCCGCCGATCCGTCGCGCGCCGTGCTCGCCGGGCTCGAGGCCACCCGCGAGGGCGAACGACCGGTCGATCTCGTGCACGGAACGACCGTCGGACTCAACGCGGTGTTGACCGGGCGGGTCGCGAAAACGGCGTTCGTCACCAACGAGGGCTTCGTCGACCTCGTCGAGATCGGCCGGCAAGCCCGCAGCGATATCTACGATCTCGCGGCGCGCAAGCCGACGTTTCCGGTGCCTCGCCGGCTGCGATTCGGGATCGATAGTCGTCGCGACGCGGCCGGTCGACGACTCGCCAAGCCGACGAAAGCGCGGCTGCGCGAACTCGCGGCGACGCTGCGGAAACGCGGCGTCGAATCGGTGGCCATCGGCCTGCTCCACTCGTACGCGTGGCCCGAAGACGAACTCGAGGTCCGCGACGCGCTGCGCGATCTCGGGGTCCCGACGACGTGCAGCGCCGACCTCCTCCCGGTTTCGGGCGAGTACGAACGATTCGCGACCGCGGCCATCAACGCGGCGATCGCGCCGGTCATGGAGCGCTACCTCGCGCGCGTCGAGGACGGGATCGACGCAGGCCAGCTGCGTCTGATGCGCAGCAGCGGCGGGGTCATGGGTTCGGACGAAGCCCGCCGCTACCCCGCGCGCGCGGTGTTCTCGGGCCCGGCCGGCGGAGTCGCAGCATGCGCAGACCTCGCGCGTCGGATCGACGAGCCCCGCGTGGCGACGCTAGATATGGGTGGGACGTCTACGGACGTCGCGCTGGTCCACGCCCACGACGATGCCCCGGCAGCGTCCGGTCGGATCGCGGGACTCCCGCTGGCTGCGCCGTCTTTGGACGTGCACACGATCGGCTGCGGCGGTGGCAGCATCGCGTACGCCGACGTCGGAGGCGCGCTGCGAGTCGGTCCACAGAGCGCCGGGGCCATCCCCGGCCCGGCCTGCTACGGGCAGGGCGAAGAACCGACCGTGACCGACGCGCACGTCGCGCTCGGCCACCTCGGCGCCTCGACGCTGCTGGGCGGCGACTTCACGATCGATCCAGACCGGTCGGTGCGAGTCATCGAGCAGCTCGGCAAGCGCCTCGGGCTCACGCCCCTGGCCTGTGCGCGCGGCATCCTCGAGGTCGCGGAGATCGCGATGGTCCGCGCGGTCCTCGTGATGACGGTCGAACGCCGCATCGACCCTGCGACCCTGCCATTGGTCGCGTTCGGCGGCGCCGGCGGACTGCACGTCGCCGGCCTCGTGCGCCGGCTCGGGATGCGCTTCGGCATCGTGCCCGACCATCCGGGCGCCTTCTCGGCAGTCGGCCTCGCCCTGGCCGGCGAATCCCGCGAGGCGACGCGAACCATCCTGAAACCTCTCGACGAACTGAGCGAGAGTCAGCGCGCGCGACTGGTCCGCGACCTCGCGGCCGAGGCACGCAGCGGACTCGAACAGACGCGGCGACCGCGCGCACGCTGCCACGCCCTCGTCCGCTTCGCCGGCCAGGGCGGCGGCCTTTGGGTCGATGCCAACGGCGGTTTGGAGCCCGCGTTCCGCCGGGCGCACGCCACGATGTTCGGCTTCGAGCCGGACGGCCGGACGATCGAACTCGTGGAGTTGCGTGCCCGCGCATCCGGCACGGGCGTACCGATGCCGCGTTCCGAGGCGCCGTCAGCCAAGGGCTCGAAGCCTCGTGCGAACACCCGACGAGCCCCACTGGGCGGCGCCGAATTGGCGATCTACGCGCGATCCGAACTGCAGATCGGGACTCGTCTACGCGGCCCGCTTCTCATCGAGGAACACACGTCGGTCACCGTCGTGCCATCGGGCTTCTCGGTGACCACGACCGCGCATGGATTGGAGCTGCGAAACGGCTGAAAGCCGTCGATTCTGAACTCCTGGAGCCCAATTCCACCGCCCCCGGGTTTGACAGTGCGTAGGACTGTGCTAGGGTTCCCTATGAAGGCGGTGCGCTTGAAGGGGCGCCGTCGGAAAAGATCTGCCGAAACGATGGTCGCGTACTTGTGCGTGGCATCGAGAAGGCTCAAGCGAACGTTGGCCGGGGGTTGTCCGCCGAGGACGTAAAAACTTGACTCTCCTTCTTCCCCTTTTCCCGAAGTTTATCCTCCGGCTTTTTATTCGCTTCGAGCTCTCCTGACGCGGACAGGCGTCAATCGATCGCGAGTTCGGCACGCGCCGCCGCCGCGAATTCCTTCGCTTCCCGGTGGGCGGCGTCGAGTCGCAGCACGCGCGCCCAATCGCGCAGCGCCAATTCGAGCGCGCCGTGCCCGTAACGCATGAGCGCCCGCTGATGCAGCATGCCGACGAGGCGCTGCAGCGTCGGACTCGCATCGAGCGGTCCGGACTCGGCGATCACGAGCGCCGGCTCGAGGTGTCCACGCTCGAGCTTCTCCTGGATCGCCGCGAGTCGGGAAGCGGAGTCGCTCCGGTCCGGATTCCGCACGCCCGAAGGCGAGAAAGGGGGACGCCCTTCTGGCGCAGCCGATTCCATCAGAGGCGACGCCGCCTCCGGGCTCGTCACCACCGGGTGCGTGGTGACGACATCCCCGGACGGCACGTCGAGCAGGACGTCGGGCAGCTTCTCGAGCGCATCGACCCGAGCCCGAGTCGCGTCGAGCAGCAGCCGAGCCGAGTCGAGTTCGGGCCAGATCTCGAGCGCGCGCTCGAACCGTTCGACGGCCTCACGATCGCGCCATTCCGCGCGAAGACTCAGACCGGACTCCACCAGCTCCTGACTCAGCCGCACGCGCCGCTCGGTCGCGTGCGCGAGCGCGCGGGACCTCGGGTAGTCCGGGTGCGCGGGCGGCACCCGATCCAGCCGGACGATCGTCCCGAGCAGATCTCCCCGCGCGAGGAGAACCTCGGCGGCCGCGAGGTCTCCCTCGGGCAGACTCTGACAACCGACGATCAGCAAGCTGCCAGCGAGCGATGCGAGCACCGCCCGGCGCGTCACCCGGTCGACTCCTCGTTCGGGTTCGCCTCGTCGTTGAGAACCTCGAACTCGATGCTGTCGATCACGCTCTCGACGTCGTCGATCGCGACGTCTTCGTGCTCGATCTCGAACCCCTCGCCGGACCCTTCCTCGGTGAGCTTGTACGGCGCCGGACGCAGCGTCGAGTTGCGACGATCAGGCGTCGCGATGACGACCGAACCGTGCGCTGCGGACGGTGACGGGTTGCGCCGCATCTCCGCCTCGAACACGTCGAGCAGAGACGGATCGAAGTGCTCGCCGCGGTCGTCGTGCAGCCGCTCGAGCGCCTCGGGCCAGCTCAGACCCACTCCGCACTGCGTCGTGCTCGTCAACAGGTCGTAGGCATCCGCGATCGCGAGGATGCGAGCGGCGATCGGAATGCGTTCTCCGCGCAGTCCGTCCGGGAAGCCCGTGCCGTCGTACTTCTCGCGGTGGTGACGGATCGCCGCGACGATGCCGGTGGATGCCGGCAAGCCCGCCAGAAAGCTCGCGCCGCGCGCGGGCGCGTAGCGCAACGACTCACGTTCGATGCTCGAGAGGTCGTCGACCTTGCGTAGCGCGGACGAGCGCACGCACGCCTTCCCGACTTCGATCAGGCTCGCCGCCGTCTCGAGTTCGGCGATGCACGGCTCTTCGAGTTCGATCGCCTCGGCGAGCATGCGAGCGTAGCGCCGCGTACGCTCGCCATGCCCGGAGACGGCGAGGCCTCGCTGTTCGAGGCTCTTGACCAGTCGGCGCGCGAGCTCGAAACCCGCCTCACGGGACCGCACGCGTTCGGCCTCGATCTCTTGGTCGACGTCGCGCACCGCTTCTGCAATCTCGCCGAACGCCGTGCCGGACAGCGGCACCTTCGGGGCCTCGCCCTCAGTGTCTCCGTCGCCGATCGCGCGCACGCGAGCGACGGCGTTCTGCAGCTGGAGAACCCAGTGGTGCGCGAGCCACCACGCGACGACGACGAGCGACAGCCCGCACAGCAGCGCGATGCCGAATACTTCCCACGCGTAGCCCACGTCCGCAGATGCGTACGGGCGATAGCGAAGACGCACTTCCCCGGCGAACCCGGAGTTCGCGAGCGCCGGCGCGAGCACCTCCCACGTCTGGTCCTCGTCGTCGAGCGACCGATCGATCGGCCCGTCGGTCGTCTCGATCGTCAGCCGGTTGCCGCCGAGCGAGAGCCCGGTGTCGAGCCGCACGACTCCGGTACGATCCAGCAGGAGCACGCGCGCAGCAGAGACATCCGCGACGGACGCGGCGAGCACCGCGAGTCGCAGGTCGTCGCCACGGTCGAGCAGCGGAGCCGCGCGCCGTGCCAACGCGAGGGCAGCGCGTTCCGCAGTCGCATGCTCACGGGCAAGGCGATCCTCGCGCTCGCGATCGGTCACGACCGTCGCAATCACGAACGACAGACCGATCGCGCCGATCGCCAACACAGCCCACAGCTGGAAAGCGAGTGACGCACGGCGGCTCTTGGGCGCGGAGAACACCCTGGGTCTATCGGCCCTGCGGCCTCACCGGCTGTGCCGAATCGAGGCCGGCCGTCCAGAACCGGTCATCTCCCGTTGGCACGGCGTCTTCCGCCGTGCCGGCGCCGGGGCGCGCCTACTTGATCGCTTCGACCGACTCCGCGTGGAGCTGGTAGATGTCGAGGCAGTAGCCGTCTTCGTAGGCCGCCTCGACCTTGAAGTCGCCGATGATCTTGATCGGGTCGAACTGGTAGTCGATGCGCGACTTGCCCTTCATGACGACCCGAACGATGCCGTTGATGTCTGGCGGCTGGCCGTAGCAGCAGGACCACAGCGACTGCACGAGGAGGAACTCCTTGATGTCCTCGACCTCGTCGATCGGCAGCATGAAGCCGGTCATCATGACCTTCTTGCCGTCGAGTTTCTTCACGGCCTTCGGCATGCCGGTCAGACCGTCCTCGTAGGGCCACGACTCGATCTCCTCGAACGTGAGGTAGCGGTCGAGATCCTTGAACTTGCCGGACTTCAGCATCTCCTTGAGACGCTTCTCGGCCTTGAGCATCGCCTGCGCACTCTTCATCGCGGCGATGTCGGACGGATCCAGGCCAGCGGGAATCTCGTCCGCGCCCTTCTCCTCGATGCCCACGACGGCCGTGTCTTTGGCAGGCTTCGCCGGGTTCGTCTTCTGCTCGTTCTTCGGCAGCTTGTCGGTCTTCGGCGCCTGGGCCTTCGGATCCGGCTTGGCCTTGCCCTTGCCGTCGGGCTTCTTGTCCTTCTTCGCCGGTTGCTGGGTCTTCGCGGGCTTGGACTCCGGCTTGGCCGGATCCTGCGCCACGAGAGCGGGCGTCAGCAACGCCAGAAGTGAGGTCAGCAGTACGTTTCGCATGTTGGTTTCTCGCTCAGGAGATCGGCCCTGGGCTCCGCGCGACTTCAGTCCGGAGACCCGTGATCGCGGGCCATACGACGGCGGCGCAACCAAGTGCCGTGCGACTTACAATAAGCCCGGATCCGTTCCACGAGAAGGATGTCGGTGCCAAGACGCCTCCGCCCGGCCAAAACTCGCCAAGTCCTGCTGCCAGTGCGGCTTGGGCCTGGCAACCGGGCCCAAGCTGGCCGCCAGAAACGGCTCAGGACGCGACCCGCAAATCGGCCAGATCGACCGTGCGGTGCATGAGCTTCGCGCTCTGGGGGTCGTGGGTGACCATGACGACCGTCCGATCTTCCTGCTCGGCGATCTCGCACAGGACCCGCAGCGCCTCGCTGCCCGTCTCGCGATCCTGATTGCCGAGCGGCTCGTCGGCGAGGATCAGCTCCGGGCCGTTGATCAGAGCGCGGCAGAGCGCCACGCGCTGCACCTGACCGACCGAAAGCTCGTTCGGGCGGTGATGCATGCGTTCCGCCAGCCCCACCCGGTTCAGGAGGGCAATCGCGCGCTCCTGCGTGGCCGAACCTCCACCGCCAGCGAACACCGCACCCAACATCACGTTCTCGAGCGCAGTGAACGGCACGAGAAGGTTGAACGTCTGGAACACGATCCCGATGTGTCCCGCGCGAAAGCGATCGCGCGCGGCTTCGCTGAGGCGCGTCAGCTCGGTTCCCGCAACCTCGACCGACCCGCGGGTCGGCCGTACGATCCCCGCGATCATGTTCAGCAGCGTCGTCTTGCCGAGCCCGGATTTGCCGACGATCGCGACCTGTTCGCCGCGCTCGATGTCGAGCGCGTCCACGTGACACGCGACGATGGATTCACCGGCGCGCGTGTAGCTCTTGTGGAGGTCGCGGAGTGCGATCATGGCCGGACGATACGCGGTCGGCTCTGCCCCGGGAGGACGAATCGACAAAACGCCGGTCGGGCGTGTCCGTCAGCTCCCGACGACGAGGTCCACCGCGTTGGTCAGCGCGATGTCCGGCCCCGCGAGGACGCCCTGGGTCTTGATCTCGAGCCCGGCCAGATTCGAATCTGCCGGGATCGGAGTGTTCCAGACCGCCGTGCCGCCGACGAAGTTCGTGAGCGGCAGCGTGAAGACGAGCGGCGACGTCGGATCGACCAGGATCGTGTAATTGCCGAACGGCAGCGTCGACGCGCCGAGATGCGCGAGCACGCCCCCCGCCGAATACGGCTGCGCACCGACCGCGATGAAGGTCGTCATCGTCTCACCGATGATCGGCGGCGCGCAGAACAACGCCGTGTTCAGGTTGCCCGTGCCCTGCCGGGGCGTGGCCGTCGCCGGCTCGACGTCCAGCGCAGAACCGCCGAGGATCGTGTGGCCGTTGTCGAAGACGCGAATGTAGTCGACGAGCAGATCCGCGGGCAGCGGAGCGGTGATGCCACCCTCGTTGAAGATGCCCGTGAACGTCCCGCCCACCGCGAGGTTGACGATGAAGAAGTGCGGCGCGTGAAACTCTTCGCCGTCGAACGAGGCCGGATTGGAGATGTCCATCGTCCAGATCCACTGACCGTCGATGTAGGTTGAGAGCGCCCACGGGGTCCACTCGAGGCGCCAGACGTGGAACCCGTTGTCCAGGTCCTGCGGCGGAAGCGCGCTCAGTCCGTACGACGCGTGGAAGCCGTTCGACTCCCAATGCGCGGTCGAATAGACGCGGCGGTTGACCAGGTTCTGTGAGATCGCCTCGCCGGCCCCCATCTCGAGCACGTCGATCTCGCCGCAGTCGGGCCACCCCACGGTGCCGAAGCTGTTGCCCAGGGTCCAGAACGCGGGCCAGAGCCCGTCCTGCATGTTCGGAACCCGGATGCGCGCTTCGATCGTCCCGTATTGGAACGTCAGTTTGTCCTGCGTACGGATGCGGCCCGACGTCAGGTTACCGGCGAGGTTGAGCGCACGGATCCTCAGGTGACCGTTCTCCACGCGGACGTTCGCCGGGTTCTGCGTGTAGTTCTGGAGTTCGCTGTTGCCCCAGCCGCTCGCGCCGAGGTCGTACGACCAGACGTTCGCATCGGGCGCGCCGGTGTAGTTGAACTCTTCGGCCCAGATCTGCGCGGACCCGGCGTCGGCGACGAAGAGGGAAGCCGCAAGGCCGAGAAGCACGGCATGCGGGCGAGCGGAAGTCGGTGGGAAGGACGTGGCCATGGGGATCGACATCGTACGGGAAGTGAGCCACGTCGTCGCGCCGGGCCATCAGGAACCCCGTAAGACTCTGGCAATCCGCCCCCGTCCGAGACGGCCGCTCACCGATCGCGGCGGCGTTGCGCGAGCGCGGACGCGACGCGCTCTGCGACGATCCTGTGCCCGACCGCGGTGCAGTCGATTCCGCGCAGTGCGTCCGCATGCAGCGCATCCCGACAGTCGATCACTTCGACCCCGTGGCGCGACGCGAGATCTCGAAGCACGTCCTCGAACTCGCCATGCGGAACGGGCAGCTCGACGAACATCGGCTCCGCGCCGTAGATTCGACACGCCCGCACGATGCGATCGAGATCGCGCGCGACGCGCTTGAGGTCGTTCGGGACCGATGCATCCGAGACGATCGGCGGGTCCTCGAGTCGGGCGGCGAGCGCGCGCCAAGCCGGATTATCGAGCCGCTTCGACCGAAGGCTCTCGACGAGGATCTCGGTCTGCAGGACGTCGCCGGCCCGGAGCGTTCGCTGGGCACGGGACACCAACGACTTCTCGGAGACCCCGCGCTGCAGAACGAAGTCCGCACCGCCGAGGCCGCGAACCTTCAGCGTGTCCTCGAAGATCGAGTAGTCCCCTTGTTGCTGCGAGCCGTCGACCTGGGTGACGAACAGGCGACCGTCCTTCGCGGTCCAAAACGAGATCAACCCGTTCATCATCAGCACACCGTCCTCGCGGAACGTCATGTGCACGGGCCCCACGGTCCAATCGCCGAGCAGGTCGTCCGCGGTCGCCGCAGCGTCACCCGAGAACCACTCGAGCCAACCGAGCCGCAGAGCGTACCCGTCAAGCCTTCGTCGAGTCCGTTCGCTCGACTCGACAGGATCGTCGAACGCTTCGTCCCCTCCCACTTGGAACACCACGACCTCGGGACGAGATTCGGCGAGCATCGCCGGGAGCTCGTCGAGGACTCGGTTGAGCCCGAGCCGGGCCCGCAGGAATCTCGGTCGACTCGCGATCGGCGCATCCTTCGCGAAGACGACCGGCCACGCTTCGCCGGAGTCGACCGCGTATCCGTGCGCAGCGCGTCCACCGATCACCAGGACGGTGCCTTCGCGAACCGGTCCCACCCGACTCGGCGCGACGGGGTCTGAGACTTCGATCGCGAGGTCCCGAGCTTGGAACAGCAGCTCGGGCAGGAGCAGCACCGCGAGAACCGCCGCGGACCACCGACGCATACTTCCGGATTCAGCGACCGAGGATGTCATCGCGATTCGACGCCTCCCACCAGCTTCGAGCGTACAGGCACCGCTCGATGAACACCCAGACGATCGTGAGCTCGCGCGGATCGTTCGGGTCAAGGCGAGCGAGGGTGTCGAGGAGACCCGCCACGGGCCCGTCGCCGGCGCGCACTCCGCGCGCGTCCACACCTCGAGAGAGCAAGATCGGGAGCGCGGCCTCGACCCCGGCTTCCGCGAAGCTGTCGCCGCAGACGAAGACCGCGTCGGTCCGACGTGAGTCTTCGTATCCCTCACTGCGGTCAACGAGCACGGGATGCATCTTCTCGACAGGGTCGGAGATCCAGCTCGTGATCGCCGACGGCTCGTCGATTCCCACCACCGAGAGCTGATGAGAGCCGACCCACTCGCGGGACAGCAGCGTGCTCGTGATTTCGAGCAGTGGCCCGAGATCGCGCTCGAGACCCCGAAGTTCGCGCACGATCGCGAGCGCTGCGCGCGACGCGCCGCAGAACGACCAGTGCGAGTCGCGTCGGAAGTACAGCAGTTCGCCGGACCCGGAGCGGCGGTATCGACGGAACTCATTCTCCAGGTCGAGCACGACGATCCCCGCCTCGCGCAGATCCTCGACCGCCTGTCGATACAACCCTCGACGCGCCTCGGGCACCTCGCCGCCCTCGAACGCGAACTCCGGATAGACGCGCGACTTGTCGGGAGCGATAGCGGCGATGATCCGCAGCCCGTCGCGTTCCATCCGCTGTCGGACCAGCGCGAGGAACTCGCGCCGAGCAGGCTGCGCGTTCTCGGCCCGAGCAGTCGGGTCGTCCAGCGTCTCCCGCAGGAAGTTCCACGCGCCCGGCCGCATGCTGACGAGCGAACTCTCGAACGTGCGTGTGATCAGTTCGAACTCGTGGAATCGCGTCCGCAAGAACGAAGTGATCGGGGACGTGTGCTCGAGGTGTCGTTCCAGCTCGCGCGTGTACGCGCCGTTCAGCACCCGATTCGTTCGCCATTCGGGCCACGGGTGCAGCTCGCTCTCCGCGGTCTCCGCAAACGCCCACATCAGCGGCCCCAGCGCGAGCGCACCGTAGAACGCGATCACGAACAGAATCCGTGTCGCTAGCCGGTTCGGGGTCGGGGTGTGTGGAGACTCGAGCATCAGAACTGGAAGTAGATGAACGGCGTATGGCTACGCGCGGCGAGCTGGCCGAGCGCCAGCGCGAAGAGAACCGAGAACCCGAGCACTTCGACCGCCCGGAACCGCCTCGCGAGCACCCAGGAGTGCACGCCGAACCACGCGATCAGCAGGCCGCCAACGACGCCGCACCACGCGGCTGGCGCGTGGGACTCGGTCGCGGGCAACGCCCCGACCCCGTTCGAACCGAACATGCCACCGTAGATCGCGGTGAGGCCGTCGACGCCCTGGGCGTTGAAGATCGCCCACCCGCCGAGCACGACGACGAACGTACACGCGACCCGCACCGGCGCGGGCGCACGCCCCCACAGCGCACTCTTGCCGAAGAACCGCTCGAGCACGAGGAACGCGCCCTGATACGCCCCCCACAGCACGAACGTCCAGGCCGCGCCGTGCCAGAGGCCGCCGAGCATCATCGTCGCCGCGAGGTTCACGTAGGTGCGCGCCACGCCGCGCCGATTGCCACCGAGCGAGACGTAGAGGTAGTCCCGCAGCCAGCTCGACAGGCTGATGTGCCAGCGGCGCCAGAATTCCGTGATCGACTGCGAGCGGTACGGCGCGTCGAAGTTGATCGGCAGCTGGAAGCCGAGCATCAGCCCGAGTCCGACGGCCATGTCGGAGTAGCCCGAGAAGTCGAACAGGATCTGCACGGCGTAGGCCGCGACTCCGACCCACGCATCGACGAAGCCCGGTGCCACCGCGGCGAATACGGGCTCCGCAATGCGCGCCGCGTTGTCGGCGAGCAGCACCTTCTTGACGAAGCCGATCACGAACAGGTAGCCGCCGGCCGACAGCGCCGCGAGATCGCAGCGTCGCACGAGCAGCTGCGTCGCGATCTCCTTGTAGCGAACGATGGGTCCCGCGACGAGCTGCGGGAACATCGACACGAAGCACGCGAGGTCGAGAAGGGAGCGAACGGCCTTGACCTCACCTCGCCACACGTCGATCGAGTAGCTCATCGACTGGAACGTGTAGAACGAGATGCCGACCGGCAGCACGATGTCCGTCCACGCCAGGTCGGTGCCGCCGACGACTTCGATCGTGTCCACGACCAGGTTCGCGTACTTGAACCATGCGAGCAGACCGAGGTTGGTCACGAGTGAGACGATCAGCCACGGCGTTCTTCGCCGGCGCTCCTTGTGCGCCTCCATCCGCAGCGAACACTGCCAGTCGACGAACGTGCTGAACAACATCAGCAGCACGAAGTCCGGACGCCACCACGCGTAGAACAGATAGCTCCCTGCGGTCAGCAGCGCGTTGCGCATCCGCGTCGACGGAGCGGCCCAGT
This sequence comes from Planctomycetota bacterium, assembly GCA_028281765.1. GTDB lineage: Bacteria > Planctomycetota > UBA1135 > UBA1135 > UBA2386 > JANQJF01. The sequence goes on from JANQJF010000088.1 coordinate 38,703, forward strand.
ACGCCGCCAAGAACAGCGGCAGGAAACCGAACACGAAGACGAGGGAGGCGAAGATCATCGAGCGGAACGGGAGCGCAATCTACTCAACCGAATCGCCCGGGACACTAGGCCGCGACTCCGATCGAGTCCGGCAGATTCCCGCTACACTGCCGTCCATGCACCCTATCCGCACCGTGCTCGCCTCGCTCGCGTTGGCCTCGTGCCTCGTGGCCCAGGACTGGACCAACGCCGGCGGCAACTCCCGTCGCAACGGCCAGACCGAGGCGTACGGCCCGCTCACCGCGGAAGTCGCGTGGTCGGGCTCGAGCAGCTCGGTGATCGCGTGGCAGCCGGTCATCGCCGGGGACCGCGTGTTCGTCGTGCGCCAGCTCGGTTTCCCTCCGGCAGGTGAACCCGACGGCTCGCCGGTCGTGTGCCACGACCTCCAGTCCGGCGTCGTTCTCTGGAGCGTCGACATCCCGTTCCAGGACGGCGAATGGACCACCTGGGTCGCGGGCACGAGCGACGGCAAGGTGTACGCCTGCCGCTCCGGCAACGGCGCGACGTCGAGCGCCAAGATCTACGCACTCGATCAAGCAACCGGAGCCGTCGTCTGGATGTCGCAGGATCTCGTCGACGCGAGCCCCTACGACGGCGTCGTGTTCGCGCCGAATGGCGACCTGATCGTCGGCTCGTTCACGGACCTGTGGCGCATCCGCGCTACGGACGGAACGACGGCCTGGAACACCGCGCGCTCGTGTTCCGTGACGAGCAGCTGCGGGGTATGCCTGCACGACGGCGCAATCTACGCCGCGAACACGGCGCCGGGCGGACACGTCATCGAGAAGTACGACCTCGCGACCGGCGTCTTCGAGTACCAGGGCCCCCTGATGCCGGGCTTCCTCGTGCAGAACACGCCGATGGCTGGTCCGGACGGGACGATCTACTTCAACCGGGTGCAGAACAACCCGGTGACCGACTACTTCTACGCGTTCGAAGACACCGGCTCGGCGCTCGTCCTGAAGTGGAGCATCCCGTCGCAGTGGGGTACGAGCTGCGAGTTCGCGGTCGGGTTCAACGGCAACGTCTACATGCTCCAGCCGGGCGGATTCCTGTCGGCGCTCGACTCGGAAACGGGCGCGCCGGTCGCGACGTACCTCACCCCGCTGTCCGACACCGATGTGCGCATGGCGGTCGACGCCGACGACCGGCTCTACGTCTCGAACGGTGGCTTCGCGAACGGTGAGGTCTACTCGTTCGACCCGGACCTCACGCTGCGCTGGTCCGTCCCCGTCACCAACGTGAACATCGGCGCGCCGGCGATCGGCAACGACGGCACGCTGGTCGTCGCCGGGGTCGGCTCGAACCTGACCGCCTACCGGACGCCGAGTCCGTTCACGACGCTCGCGGGCGGCGTGCCCGGCATCAATGGCCAGAGCATCATCACTGGCGACGGCACGCTCACGGGCGACAACGAGATCCACATCGGGATCGAAAACGCCCGCCCCGACTCGATCGGCGTCCTCCTGATCGGCTTCACCCAGCTGAACTTCCCGTTGTTCGGAGGGACGATCGTGCCGTCACCCGACCTGGTCGCGAGCGGCATCCCACTCGATACGGATGGGCGCGCCGAGCTCCCGCTGCTCTGGCCGGAGCCGTTCGGACCGGGGGTCAACGTGTGGTTCCAGTGGTGGTACGCCGATCTCGCCGCCGTGGAAGGCCTGGGCGCGAGCCACGGACTGTTCGGCCTCGCGCCGTGAAGCCCGGCTCTCGGGAGCGTCACACCGCGACCGCGCGATCGACGAAGTCCAACTCCGCCGCGATCCCACGCACGAGGTCGCTCTCCGGTGCCCACGCGGGATCGAGTACGGACCACGTGTAGGTCTCGACCTCGAGCAGCGGCGTTTCGCCGGCGCGGCTCGCGTACGCCGCGAGCACCCGCTCGACCTCGTTGCGGGTCGAACCCAACGCGCCATCGCTGTCCCAGTAGATCGGCAAGTGGAAGTGCGTCCGCAGCCCGTCGGCCCGGACGAACTCGTCGCGCCGCGCCCGAACCTCGGACAGGTCCAGCGCACGCAGCTCCCCGTCGAGGGACACCGTCTGATGCAAGTAGCGCGGCTCGTCGAACGCGAGGAGTTCGTCGAGCGCGGCCGCGGGGTCGCGAAGCTCGAGGCACGAGGAGACCTGCACCTTCGGCATCCGCACGCCGGCCCGGTCGAGCCCCTCGATCGCCGCGACCGGGTCCTCGCCGATGACCGCGAGATGGCAAAGGTCGATGCAGATCCCGAGATGTCGCCGCAGCGCGGCCTCGTCGACCGGCGCATCCGGCGCCCCGAAGACACGATCCTGGAGGAACTCGCGCACCCCCGCGACGGTCTCGCGCAAGCAGAATGGTTCGGGCTCGATCGCGAGCACGAGCTCGACTCCGGTGCGCGCCTCGATCGCGGCGAACGAGGAGGCGACGCGCACGAGGTTGCGCGCCATCTTGCGTTCGTCACCCTGCCCGTAGCCGAGCGGTAGCGTCGACAACGAGACGATCTCACCGGGATGCGCGAGATCGGCCACCACCGCGGCCGCATCGAGCGTGTATTGCACGCGGGCTTCGTCGGCCCAATCCGGCGAGTAGACTCCGAGCTTCACCTCGTCGTCGTGGAACGCTTCGAACGGAAACACGTTCACGGTCCAGATCTCGAGTCCGCGCTCGGCGAGCCAGCCGCGGAGTCGGGACCGCAGCCCCCCCGAGACGCGGAGCTCGCGCGCGAGACTCGCGTCCCACCACACGCCGAGCCCGAATCTCCGCCCTCCGCGCCGCTCCGCGATCGGGACGCTGAATCGCTGGGCCGCCGCGATCCAAGAGTCCAAATCGTGGGCTGCGTGCACGTTGCCGCAGTAGGTCGAGCGAAAGGTCTGGGACATGCTCCCCCCAACGTAGCCGCGATGCGCCCGGGACTCATCGCCGATCTCCAGAGACGGCAACTGGTGAGATTCACGACAGAGTCAAGACTCAGGCCTTGATTCGCCGATGTCATGGATCGCAGGAGCCGCATTCCCGGTAGCCTGCCACCGTGAAACCGATGAACGAAACCAAGGCCGCACAAGACCGCATCGATGCGATTCGCTCCTCAGGGTCGTATCAGCAGGCCCACCTCGACAAGGATTTCATGGGGCGCACGGAGCTGCGCCCCATCCGCCTCCAGCTCGAGCTGATGAAGCCGGAGCTGATCCAGACCGAGCTCGGCGTCGACTCGACGATCGTCGTGTTCGGCGGGACGCGGATCATCGAGAAGCCGGACGCCGAGGAGAAGCTCGAGCGCGCGAAGCAAGCCCTCGCCGCACAGCCGGACGACTCGTCTCGGCAGCGCGACGTCCGCATCGCCGAGAACATCCTCAAGAAGTGCCACTACTACGACGAAGCGCGCGAGTTCGCCCGCATCGTCAGCTCGCAGTGCCAGATCGATCACCGCTGTGACTACGTCATCGTGACCGGCGGCGGGCCCGGCATCATGGAGGCGGCGAACCGCGGCGCGTACGACGTCAACGCGAAGAGCATCGGCCTCAACATCACGCTGCCGTTCGAGCAGGAGCCGAACTCCTACATCAGCCCGGAGCTCTGCTTCGAGTTCAAATACTTCGCGATCCGGAAGATGCACTTCCTGATGCGCGCGAAGGCCATGGTCGCCTTCCCGGGCGGCTACGGCACGATGGACGAGCTGTTCGAGACACTGACCCTGATCCAGACGCAGCGCATGGATCCGATTCCCGTGATCCTGTTCGGCCGCGACTACTGGAAGAGCCTCGTGAACTTCGATGTGTTCGTCGAGGAAGGCACGATCTCGCCACAGGACGTGGATCTGATCCAGTATGCCGAGACGGCCCAGGAGGTCTGGGACATCGTCGCGGACTTCTACCAGCACCACCCGCAGCCGAAGCTGCCGCGCGGGCACTGAGCGAGCTGATTCCCCGGGCGCCGCTGGGTATGATCCGCGGCTATGGGGACACGCATAGCAAAAGCACTGCTCGCCATCGGCCTGTGCGCACCGAGTCTGAGTGCGCAATTCGGGCCGTTCTATGACGCCCATTGCCTCGCGATCACGAACCTGGAGCTCGAATTGGAGTTTCCAATCGTACCCGGGTGTGAACTCATCGGCTGCTGCCCCGAGTGCCCCGGGCCTTGGCCAATTCGATGGGAAGTGAAGACTCGGACCGACGATCGCCACGTCAAAGGGAAGCACGACAACCTCACGAAGCTGGAGTTCAGGTTCCAAAACCTGAGCAAGGACGCCTGGTCGGGACTCCGAGTCAGCGGAGGCGACTGGAACGCGGCGAACACCGCGCTGACCATCAGCGGTAGCCAAGCAACGATCTACGGGTTTCGAGACCCAGGCGAGGATCAACGGCTGCCGAGCGCCCAGCTGGTGTTGAACTTCGACAAGTCGAGCACGCAAGAGTTCTTGCAACTCAACCCAGCTCCCGCTGGCCTACCGCCAGACACCGTGCCTACCCGAACGATCACTATCGAAATCCAACAGCTCATCGATCGGCACCTGGTGAACCGAATCTCGTGGGAGGTTGAGATCTTCCCATGCGGCGACGTCGGCGCGACCTTCGATGAAATCCAACTGCAGGGATTCGACGCGCAGCACGGCAACGCAATCGCTCAAGTGGATGGAGAGCGCCCGTCGGGAGTATGCCTCGACGACTCGCAGCACTCGGACGTCAGCCCGATCCGAATACCGAACTTGGTGAGCCCGACGCAATGCCGATCCGAGGTCGCCATTTATTCACCGGACAACGCATTCGCGCTCATTGAAGATATCACTACTTGGACAGCTGCCTCCGACGTGCTGTCGGTACCGTTGGCATCGCTCGTCGAAGTACCGGTCCGTTTCTGGGTACTCGATCCATCTCCAGCCGTGAAGGCCGACATCGAGACGCAGTTGGGACTGGCCAACGAAGCCTACTGCAAGCACCGCGCCGGGATCCGCTTCTCAGCGCTACCGCCCATCGACCTGACCTCAGACCCCGGAGAACTGCTGAAGTACAAGCTCAGCATGCGCGACTTCTGCGATCGCGCCGCCCTCAGTCCGTACTTCGAACGAGACCTGCTGAACGTCTACTACATACCGGAAGGCAAACTCGACGATGGAGCGCCGCTGGGATTCTTCAGTACAGATCACGGCAACATCATCGTGATCCGGTATCAAGAAGCGCCCGAGCGCACGCTCGCTCACGAGTTTGGCCACGCGCTAGGTCTCAAGCACACGCACGTCCTGAAGCCGGATGTCTTCAACGAAGGCAACCCTGGCTACGATAAGACACACGGAATGCCGGATTCGAACAACCTCATGTTCAGCGCCGGCGAATGGGACTTGACGCTTGGCCAGGTCTTTCGAGCCAACGTCGACTCCTGTTCGATCATCAATCGATACGGATGGCGTACGGGACCGACGCGCCGATGCCCGCACTACTTGGGAGACCCGACTTGCCCGCTCGAAAACGTCCAGTTCAAGTTCGCCAACGCGACCTGCCCCGCGGCTTCCCAATGAATCGAGCATTCGTCGCCATCGGCTTGGGATTGACGGGCCTTGCGCTGCCGGGTTGCCAGGCGATAGAGCCTGCGGAAGTAGACGCAAGAAGGCAATCGGACTCGCTGCAGGCACAGACCGCGATCCTGCGCTGGTATGAATCGATCGAGGGCGAATCGGAGGAGCTTCGAGCCGTCGTTGAGTTTGGCGAACTCGCGGTGCCGATGCTCGACGCGACGATCACGGATGGACTCAGTCCCGCCCGGCGGGAGCAAGTGAAGCTTCGACTCGAGAGATTATCTGATGACCCAGCCTTCATCCGGCGGGGCATGGAGCGGACACGGCGACGATACGTTTCGCGAGCCAAGATCGCGCGCGCCGCTATCGAAGCAAACCGAGAGCGAGACTAGTCCTAGTCAGTCGACGAACTTGAACGTCACTCGCTCGCCAGCGTAGTGAACGTCTACCTGGACCTCCGCGCCTAGGACGGTCTCGCGGACACCTACCGAGATCTGACCCTTCGAATACGCAGAAGTACCGTTCTCAACCCACGTGTCCTCGGGGGACCCTCCCTGCTTGGTCGCCTTGACGGTTGCGTCGGTGCCGCTGCCGTTCAGGCCATAGACTTCGATCTTGTGCTTCTGCCCCTGTTTGAAGTCCACCACGCCGGACGTCTTCTTGGAAACTCCCAAACCAGAATCCAAAACGTTGAGCACTTCGATCTTCTTCGGGTTCGCCGTTCCGGACCGCAAGTTGATCCGCATGGTGAATCTCGGAAAGTTCTTGACCCGCACGTCGACGTCACAACTTGCGTCATCGCCCTCCCCGCCATCTTCGCTGACCGGCTCATCCGGCACTCCCATGGAGTCCAAACGCTGATTGATCGAGTCCAGGGATTGCTCGATGTCGCGAATCTCACGCGGACACCAACAACTCGTAAGGAACGACAGACCAATGACGCAGAGGGCGACTCTCATGATGACTCCTGGTATCGGGCGAACCCCCTCATCATAGCTCGACGGCCCGAGCTGCGCGCAACCCGATCGAGGTCCCTCGTTCGGTCGGAGTGATCCGCGAGCGCCGAGCTGAACGCATGTCCGTCCGCCGACTCTGCATCGACCCGCCGCGGATCGTTCGATACCGACGGTCTGGGTGCAGGAACTGACCTGTCCGAGGCGCCACTTCGCATTGCGAATAGCTGCGGTGCCGATCGACGCACATCTCCCATACGTTGCCAACGGCGTGAACCAACCCAAAGGGATTGGTTGCGCCGTCGCTGACCCTTCGAGGCAACCCCCCGTTCCGATAGTAGTGCACGCCGCTTTCGTCGAAGTCGGGAATCGAATCCCACCACCTCGGCGTCACGGTCCCACCGCGCACAGCACATTCGAGCTGGGCCTCGGTCGGAAGGGTGAGCCCCAACCTGTCCAACACGGCGATCGCTTCCTGCCAGGTCACGTTTTCGACCGGTTGGTCGAGCAGAAGTCGGGGCATCCCGAATGCCGACATGCCTGCAAAGTAGCTGCTCGGATTCGCACCTGTCACCCGCAACCACTGCCCCTGAGTCAGTTCGTGCTTGCCGATGAAATACGGGTCCAAGTCGATCCGCTGGACAGGTCGTTCGTTGCGCGCGCTATCGGGGTCGAACTGAGAAGTCGCTTCGTCGTCGGAAGATCCGATGGACAAGGACTCCCCGCCCGGCACCAACACCAAGACCAAACCGGTTTCGGGTCGGATCGACAGCTGTCCGCGCTGATCGCGCAGCGGCTTTTCACCCGAGAGCACATGCCAGAACTCGAACAATCCCGATGTTTCGTCCCGGCCGATAGGCACCAAGCCGGTCTGCGGTGGCAACTCAAGACCTCTATACCTGACATCGGAACGAATCGCGTCCCGAGTGCGGCGCCACGCGTCACTCCATTCCTCGACGCTCACCCTGGCGAGATGGCGAGCACGCCCGAGTTCGCCGCGCACGCGTGCAACCAACCCGAACTCCACATCGAAGAGCTGTTGCAGACCCGACATGTATGTGCCGAACGAATGGTGCCGGCTCTGGTCTTCGGGATCCTCGAAACTCCAAGTTCGAAACCCATCGAGCGCCCTCTTGTAGCGCCCACACAGAGACTTCCATCGTTCGAGCTCACGTGTCTCGTCGGTGCGTCGGGCGCGCGCGACCGGATCATCCGAGTCTTGGTCCGCCAGCGATTCCAGCTCCGGCCCCCACGCCTCGACGATCTTGGTCGCGAGATACAATTCCCAGTGCAACGGATGCCCCTCCCGATCCCGCGCAATCTCTTCCTCCGACCGCGGCAACGCCCGCTTCCGCAGCTCCTCCAGCTCCGCGCGAATCGCCGGCTCGTACTCCCGCACCTGCGCGCACCGCTCCAGCCAGCGCTCGCGCTCGTCGACGAAGTCCGGATGGATCGGTCCGAGTCCCGTTTCGCCCTCCTCGATCAGTTCTCCCACGAGCCGCGCTGCCAGTAGGCGCGTGGCCTCCTCTGCCCGACGCCGTTCTCCGCGCGCGACGACGAATCCGGCGACGAGCATGACGACGAGAGCGAAGATCGCAATGGCCGCCACCTGCTTGTTGCGACGCACCCACTTCCGGAGTTCTGCGAGCGGCCCGGTCTTGTGCGCGCCGACGACGCGTCCCTCCAGGTAGCGGCGGAGGTCGTCGCCCAACTCTTCTGCCGACGCGTACCGCACTTCGAGACTGCGCGACATCGCTTTGTCGCAGATGGACGCGAGCTCCGGCCGTGCTCGCGGATTCGCACGTTCCACACGGCTCGGCGGCCCCTCACGCAGCTCGTGCCACACGCCACGTGCCCCCTTGGCGGAACCCGGCGGCACGTAGGGCATGTGCCCGGTCAACAGCTCGTAGAGGATCGCGCCGATCGAGTAGACGTCGGACTGGCAACCGATCGCCTCGAGATCGCCGCGCGCCTGCTCCGGCGACATGTATGGCGGGGTGCCGAGAACGTCCCCGTCCGCCGTGACCACCGGAGAGTCCGGTTCGTCTCCCGCGACGATCTCGCGATCCGTAATCAGACGGCTGCGTGACTCGAACTCCGCGGGCTCCGATCCCGCGACGCGTGCGAGCCCCCAGTCCATGACGTAGGTCGCACCGAACCGACCGACCATGATGTTTGCCGGCTTGAGGTCACGGTGAACGACGCCCTTGCTGTGTGCATAGGCAACGGCCTCGCATACGCGAACCAGGACACCGACCACCCTCGTCTCGCTCCACTCGTCGTCACCACGGCGCAGCTTCTGGAGCACCGACCCGAGGTGGCCACCGCGGACCAGCTTCATCGTGAAATAGAGACGACCCTCCGAGTCGAGACCGATGTCGTGCACCGGCACGACGCCAGGATGGTCCAGCTGCGACGTGATCTGTGCCTCGCTCAAGAAACGACCGATCGAAGCCTGCCGGGCAGCGTCATCGGCGTGGGCCGTGCGGTCCCGCATTCGCTTCATCGCGAGTTTGCGGCGGAGATCCCGATCCCAGACGCAGTGGATCGTGCCCATCCCGCCTTGATCCAGGTCCTCCTGCAACTCGTAGCGCCCCGCCCCGGGGGCATCGGCCGCCAGTCGCTCCAGCGCTTCGCGCCACGGCCCGCTCGCAGCGGGCTCTCCATCCGAAGAGGTCGACACGCCGCAAGAATACGCTGGCGCGTCTTCCCCGAGCAACGCACCGGCTCCTCGGATGCTCCTCAGGCCCGGAAACGACGAAAGCCGGCGGCCTTTCGGCCACCGGCTTTCTGCTTCTCTGAGCGGGCGATGAGATTTGAACTCACGACCCTCACGTTGGCAACGTGATGCTCTACCACTGAGCTACGCCCGCACAATCGCGTGAGGGCGAGGAGTTGTAGAAAACCCCTCGGGCACGCTCAAGTACGAATCCTAAGGAAAAGCTTTTCGGCTACTCTACCCCCCGACGATGGCAGACCCGGCCCCGAATACCTTCCCCGAGCTCATCACCGCGACCGCAGCGCGATTTGCGGAGCGGGTTTTTCTCCAGCGGCGAGATGCCAAGAGCACCGAGAGCGTCACGTTCCGACAGCTCGGGGACGACGTTCGCAAAGTCGCGGCCGGGCTGCTCCAGCACGGCATCAGCCGGGGCGCCCACGTCGGCCTCATCTCCGAGAACCGCTACGAGTGGCTCATGGCCGACCTGGCTTGCGCGACGATCGGCGCGGCGGACGTCCCTCGGGGCACGGACACGGCCCCACTCGAGCTGCTGTTCATCCTCCGCCACGCGGGCTGCCGGTTCGTCTTCGCCGAGAACGACCGCGCGGCGCAGGTGATCCTCGACATGCGGGACGAACTCCCGGACCTCCGCACGGTCTGCGTGATGGCGGATACGACCGAAATCGAAGACGCGATGACGCTGGCCGAGCTCCGGGAGTCCGGCGAGCGCGCGCTCGCGGACAACGCCGACCTCGTCGAGCAGGCGCGCAACGAGGTCCGCCCCGACGACCTCCTGACGATCGTCTACACGAGCGGCACGACGGCCGAACCCAAGGGCGTGATGCTGACGCACGCGAACGTGCTCAGCAACCTCGAGGGCATCTTCGAGATCCTGCACTTCGACGAGAGCGACGTCTTCTTGTCCGTGCTCCCGGCGTGGCACGCGTACGAACGCGTGCTCAACTACGTCGCGTTCCGGGCCGGCGCGCAGATCGCGTACACCGATCGGCGCCGCATCAAGGAAGACCTGCGCGCGGTGCGACCGACAGCGTTCGCCGCGGTGCCGCGCATCTGGGAGAGCGTGCACGACGGCATCGTCGCCGCGTGCCGCAAGAAGAAAAGGCCGCTCGCATGGTTCTTGTCCGGCGTCCTGCAAGCGTGCCGCAACACCGGCGACGGCACGGCGACGCTCAAGTGCAAGCTCTTCCGCGGACTCGCGAGTCGCAAGATCCTGCCGCAGTTCCGCGCCGCAACCGGAGGTCGGCTGCGCATCGCCGTGTCGGGCGGCGGCTCGCTACCGGCGCACGTCGATGCCACGCTGCTCGGCATCGGCATCCCGGTGCTCAACGGCTACGGCCTCACGGAGACGAGCCCCGTCGCATCGGTGCGCGTCCCCGAGGACAACCGGCCCGGCACGATCGGCCGCCCGCTGCCCGACACCAGGATCGAGATCCGCAGCGAGAACGGCGACGTCTTGCCGCAGGGCGAGAGCGGCGTGATCTGGATCCACGGCCCACAGGTCATGCGCGGCTACTACAAGAATCCCGAGCGCACGAACAGCGTCCTCCAGGATGGCTGGTTCAACTCCGGCGACCTGGGCTGCATCGATCCCGACGGCCACGTGCGCATCACCGGTCGCGCCAAGGACACGATCGTCTTGGCCGGCGGTGAGAACGTCGAGCCGGAGCACGTCGAAGCGGCTCTGAAGACCTCACCGTTCATCGACCAGGCGATCGTTCTCGGCCAGGACAAAAAGAACCTCGGCGCGATCCTGATCCCCCACTTCGAGTGCCTCGAAGAAGCGATCCCGCGGTCCGAATGGGGTGAGCAGAACGGCGTCCTCACCGGCGAAGCCGTGCGCAAGTTCTTCCGCAAGCAGCTCGACGCGCTGATCGCCGTCGACAAGGGCTTCCGCCCGCTCGAGCGCATCGCGACGTTCCGCGTGCTCATGGAGCCGATGACGATCGAGAACGGGCTGCTCACGCAAACGCTGAAGGTCAAACGGCACAAGGTGAACGAGCAGCACGGCGAGCTGATCGCCGGGATGTTCGGGTAGCGGCGGTTCGCCGCCCGCTGCGGGCTCCGTGCATCCGGCCAACCGCGCTGGGCGAAAACCGAGGCGCTCGCCGCCCCTGCCGCCATGCCCTACCTCGGAGAATCCGCCGCGCTGTCCTGCTCCCTGTTCTGGGCGCTGTGCAGCATCGCGTTCGCGAGTGCGGGGCGGCGCATCGGGGCGACGGCCGTCAACCAGATCCGGATCTACATGGCGCTCGTCGCGCTGGGCGTTCTGCACCTCGCGCTCGTCGGCTCGATCTGGCCCGCTGGCGTTAGCGACCGCCAGCTCTGGCTGCTGCTGGTGTCGGGCTTCATCGGACTCGCGATCGGCGATCTCTGCCTGTTCCTGTGCATGACGGCGATCGGGCCGCGGCTCGGCACGCTGCTGATGGCGACGAGCCCGGCGATGACGGCCGCCATCGCGTGGCAGTGGCTCGACGAGGCGATCGGAGTCGCGGGACTCGCGGGCATGGCGCTGATCCTCATCGGGGTCGCGGCGGTGCTGTCGGATCGACGCTCCGAAGAAGGCTGGCGCGCCCCCGCGCAGATGTCCCCGATCGTCGCGGTGCTGCTCGGGCTCGGCGGCGCCCTCGGTCAGGCGGTCGGGCTGATCCTCGCCAAGGACGGCATGGCCGCGTTCGCCACGGAGGAGACCGCGATCGAGCCGCTGTCCGCAACCCTCGTGCGGATGGCCGCGGGCGCGCTCGGCATGGTCGTCATCGCGATCGTGTCCGGCCACGCACGGCGGACGATGCGCGCGTTCCAAGATCGCCGCGCGATCGGCACGACGGCGGTCGGCGCCGTGTTCGGACCGATCCTCGGCGTGTGGATGTCGGCCGTCGCCGTCGCCTACGCGGACGCCGGAGTCGCCGCGACGCTCATGTCGCTCGCGCCGGTTCTGATGCTGCCGATCGCCCGTGTAGCCTACGGGGCACGGCCCGGCCCGGCCGGGATCCTCGGCACGCTGCTCGCCGTGATCGGCTGCGCCGCGCTGTTCTTGCGCGAGGCGTCCTAGTGTCCCTCGTCTGAAGTCCGTGGCGAAAGTAGCCGCGTCAGTCGATTCGCGCGCAAGGCGCTGCGACGACACGGCTTGTCAGTGGACAAGTTGAGGAGCAGCAACGCAGCGAGCGGGTCGAATGGTCGGTTACTTATGATGCGGACTTTGGACGCGGGGCACTAGGACCCGTTCTTCTTGCCGTTCCCGTTCTTGCGTCGTCCGGTGAACGGGTCGAGTCCACGGCCGATCCGCTTCAAGAACGCGCGCAGCTTGTCCTTCTCGACGTGGGACGTGCCGAGCCAGAAGCCGAGGATCGCGGCCGGTGTCGCGAGCGCGAAGCCCTTTGCAACGAAGCTGCTCCAGCTCGTGGCGTGGATGTAATCGCACACGAGGAGCTCCATGCCCCACATCGTCCCGAACACCACGGTCGGGATCCAAAGCGTCGGCACCATGAAGGCCCACACCGACTTGTCGATGCACTTCGACAGAAACTTCGGCTGGAACCAAAGCTGCATCAGCGCGAACGCGAACACGCTCGAGATCGCGACGCCGATCAGACCGAACCAGTAGATCAGCACACAGCTCAGCACCACGTTGAGGATCGCTGTCGCGATCGAGTTCTTCGCGAGGAACTTGACTTCCTGGATGCCGAACAGGATCTGCTTGCCGCACGACATCGCTGCGCGGATGTACACGGTGCCGGCGAGAATCGCCATGATGACGGCGCTCGAGGTGTACTCGTCGCCGCGGACGATGCCGAGTTCCTTGGGTTTGATCCACAGGAACAGGAAGTCCTCTCCGAGCAGGATCATCCCGCTCGCGATCAACGCGCCGAGCAGCACGACCATGCGCGTGCCGGTCATCCACAGGCGGCGCAATGCTTCGGTGTCGCCCTCGGTGTCGCACTTGGTCGCATACGGCGTCAGCGTCCAGGCGAATGCGTTGATCAGCGCGATCGACTGGGCGATCACGAAGGAGCCGCCGGAGTAGTAGGCCGTCGCCGTGGAGTTCAGGACGATCGCGATAATCAGTGCGTCCGAGTTGAGCACGATCTGGTCGGCGGCGTTGACCAGCACGTTGTAGAAGCCGAACGAGAACAGCTCCTTGACGGACGTGAGCTTGACGAGCTTCTTGGTCAGCTCGAGGCCAGGTAGCAGTTTGAACGCGATCCAGATCCGAGCGACGTTGAACATCGTCGGGGAAGCCGCAGCGATCGAAGCGACGCCGACAAGGCCCCAACCCGATTCGAGTACCCACACGTACAGCAGTGCGGTGGTGATGCGTTCGGAGATGCCGACGGTGTTGGCGATGTCGAATCGCTGCCGTGCATACGTCGCGCTGCCGAAGATCGCGAGCGGGAAGTTGAGCGACACGCCGATCCCCATGATCAGGATCACGGTGCGCATCTCGTTCGTTTCCATCCCGGATTCGAACAGCAGCGGCGACACGAATGCCAACGCGGTCGTCACCAACGCCAAGAAGATCGCCACCCACGTCGTGATCACGAGGGCGGTCGCGAACGTTCGGTTCACGCCCTCGAGATCGCGCTGTGCCCAGTAGCGCGTGACGTAGTGACCGACCGCCGAGCGGATGCCCAGATCGCACAGTCCGTACGAGCCGGTGAACGCGACGATCGCTTGCCACAGTCCCCACTTGTCCTTGCCGAGGACCTCCATCACGTACGGCGTCAGCAAGAAGCCGACGACCATGCTGACGAAGTACCCAGCGAAGTTGCTGAACACGTTGCGCGCGATCGTGCGAACGACACCCATGAGGATGCGGGGGCGGGCCTTTCTGCGGCAGAAGAGGGGCGGGAAGCCTATCCCCCTGCATCGACCGAACAAGGGCCCGAACTTCGTGGGCGCGGCCAATTCGGCCGCGGCGGGCCGATCAGCCCTTCGGCACGCGGAATCGCAACTTGGGCACGAGGAACAGTGCCTCCTTCGCGATTCCGCCGTGCATCTTGCTCACGCCGACTTCGCGATCGGTGAAGTGGATCGGGACCTCGACGACGCGGAAGCCCTTGCGCTGCATGCGATACGCCATCTCGATCTGGAACGCGAAACCACTCGCGCCGATCTCCGAGAGGTCGAGCTGCTGCAGCTTGTCGACGGCGAAGCATCGGAAACCCGCCGTGAGGTCACGGATGCGAGAGCCGAGCACGATGCGCGAGTAGAGGTTGCCGCCGCGCGAGAGCATGTTGCGCTTGAACGTCCATCCGATCGTGCTGCCGCCACGCACGTAGCGACTCCCGATGACGAGGTCGGCATCGAGCGAGGCCGCGGCCAGGCGCGGCAAGTCCCACGGCGGATGGCTGAAGTCCGCGTCCATCTCGAACACGCGTTCGTAGCCATGCTTTGCCGCGTAGTCGAATCCGGCCAGATACGCAGTGCCGAGTCCCTGCTTGCCCTCGCGGTGAATCACTCGGATGCGCTCGTTCTCCGCCGCCATGCGATCGGCCAGATCACCCGTGCCGTCCGGGGAACCGTCGTCGACGACGAGCACGTCCGTGTCGAGGTACGCGAGGATGTCACGCACGATGACCTCGAGGTTGTCGAGTTCGTTGTACGTCGGCATCACGATCAAACACCGCTTGCCACACGAGTAAGGGCGCAGTCGCAAGGGGCCGCGCTTCTGTTCGATTCCCGCGCGCGCGTGTTCGACCGCCGCGTTCTCGTCATCGCCGTTGAGAACGACGATACGCGAACTGTCGATACCCTTCCGAACGAGTGCCTCCGCCTCGGCGAAGTCGGGCACCGTACGCACTACCGATTCCATGACCTTCACGTCTCTCTGATCTGACCGACACGCGAACGCGTACAAGCGGGCATGATACTGTCCGACGTGTCAGCATCACGCTGATCTTCAGGGGATCCTCAAACTCGCTCGCGTCGTGCTACAACTCACGAGCCTTCCCACCTCGAGCGAGCTCCCATGCGAAACCGCCACCAATATGCAGTCGGGCTGATCGTCTGCGCCTTCCTCGCCCCCCTCTCTTCCCAAGGCGTCATCCGTTCGTTCGACGGAGCCGGATCGAGTGATCGCCTCGGTATCTCCGTCGCCAGTGCCGGCGACGTGAACGCGGACGGCTACGACGATCTCGTGTTTGGCGCGCCCAACGCGAACGGCGGCGTCGGACAGGTGCTGGTCTACTCCGGAGTGAGCAGCGCCGTCCTGCACTCGATCGACGGTGCGCCGGGCATCTTGAACTTCGGCCAGTCCGTCGATGGCGCAGGCGACGTGAACGGCGATGGCTTCGGCGATTTCATCGTCGGCGCGTCGGATGCGATTGCGGCGGGTAGTGCGACCGTGTTCTCGGGGCTCGACGGTTCGGTGTTGCACACCTTCGTCGGTTCCGCCCAGTTCGAGCTGTTCGCTCTGTCGGTCGGTGGAGCCGGAGACTGCAACGGCGACGGCTTCGCCGACGTCGTCATCGGTGCGCCTTGGGCCGGCAACAACGGTTTCCAGTCGGGCCGTGTCACGATCTACTCCGGCGTCGATGGTTCGACGATTGCGTTCCAGGACGGCGCGGGCGAGAACGCGCGACTCGGCTGGTCGGTCTCCGGCGCCGGCGACGTCAACGCGGACGGTTTCGCCGACGTGATCGCCGGAGCGATCGGACAGTCCGGGGTCGCGAATCCTCTCGACGGCGAAGCCTTCGTGATCTCCGGCATGGATGGGTCCACGCTGCACTCGCTGACGAGCGACGAGGCCGATGCGTTCGGCTGGTCGGTCGACGGAGCGGGCGACGTGAACGGCGATGGTTTCGCGGACGTGATCGTCGGAGCGACTTCCGGCGGCGTGAGCGGGGCCGGCCGAGCGACCGTCTTCTCCGGGTTCGACGGCGCGATCCTGCACACGTTCGACGGAGCCGCCGGTGGCGACGAGTTCGGGCACGGTGTCGCGGGGATCGGTGATGTCGACCAGGACGGATTCGACGACGTCGCGGTCGGTGCCCGACTCGCTGCGGCGAACGGCACCGCCTCGGGCCAGGTGACGGTGTATTCCGGGGCGGATGGCTCGGTCTACGAGACCTTCGACGGCGTCGGCCCCGATCAATCGTTCGGTCACGACGTCGCCGGCGGTGGTGACGTCGACAACGACGGATTTCCGGACGTGATCGTCGGTGCGCCCGGGGATCCGGTGGGTGCGACGGCCGGCAACGCGTCGGTGTTCACTCTCCGCGCGCCGAGCTTCCACGTGATCCACGGCGTGGCGTGCCCGCTCGGCAACGGTCAGCTGCCGTCGATCTCGCTCGCGGGTCAGCCGGCCCCCGGCAGCAGCTTCGCCATCGAGCTCACGGCGGCTCCGCCGACGGCCACGGTCGCGCTCGTGATCGGAGCCCCGGCACCGCCGCTCGACCTCGGCATCCTCGGCGCTCCCGGATGCTTCCTCGACAGCAACCTCGGAGGCATCGTGAACGCCGCGACCGACGCTTTCGGTCAGGCCTCCTTGACGCTGAATCTGGCGCAGGACACGGCGCTGCGGCGAACGCAGATCGAAGCGAACTGGATCGCGATCGACTTCACGGCGAACCCACTGGGCGTCGTCACGTCGAACGCGTGCTCGATCTTCGTCGGCGACTGATCCCCGCGGCTACCGAAGGTTTGCGGTTTTGGTCGCAACCCAGCAGCCGTCGCCGAACGGGGCGATGATTCCGTCGAGCTCCGGCATCGCCGCGATGCGGTTGTTGATCGCGCGAATCGCCGCGACGCTGCTGTCGGGCTCGACGTCGTCGAACAGCTGACCGAACGCGAACGCGTTGTCGACGAGCACCAGGCCGCCGACGCGCACGATGCGCAGGGCCTCGGTCAGATACTGGTCGTAGCCGTCCTTGTCGGCGTCGATGAACATCGCGTCGGCGGACGACGCGTCAAAGCCCCGCAGCACGTCCCGCGCGTCGCCGCGGTGCACCGTGACCCTGTTGGCGACGTCGGACTTCGCGATCCAGGCTTCTGCGAAGGCCGCGCGCTCGGGGTCGAGTTCGATCGTGTCGACGTGTCCGTCGGGCGGGATCGCGCGCGCCATGCGGATCGCCGCGTAGCCGGCGAGCGTGCCGACCTCGATCACGCGGCGCGCTTTCGCCGTGCGCAGGAGGATCTCCAAGAACGTCCCCTGCGCGGCCGAGACGCAGATGTTCGGGATGCCCGCTGCGGTCGCGTCGCGTTTCAGCTGAGAGAGGAGAGGATCCTCGCCGCGGGCGTGCGATGCGACATAGTCGAGGAGGCGAGTCGTGATTGGGCGTGGCTGTTCCGGCATTGCGAAGTCCGCGAGTCTGGGCCCGCACCGTACGCGTCGTGTGGATCTCGTCGTGAACGTTGCTTCGATTGCATCGGAGGTTGCGAGACAACGGCCGGAAGCGGTCCAGGCGAAGCCATTATCGCGTGACCGCATACGGGTTTACGTCCCATTTCCAGCCAACCTCGATCTCTACATCAGGGGCTTGCGGAACTCTTACACAACGGTGAACCTTCGGCGCCCCTAGAAACTCAACGCAGAATTCCAACACCAAATGCGTAAGCCCTATCTCCTGCCGTTGCTCACGGCCTCCACCCTCTTTGCCACGACGGCGATGGCTCAGGTGCAATACAGCCCTGACCTCGGCGCCGGGCTCGCCGTCGGTGACGACTCGGTCTCCGACG
>JANQJF010000097.1 GCA_028281765.1 Planctomycetota bacterium
CGATCGTGGATGCAGCCGTCGTGGATGCGGGTGCGCGGAAACGCAGGCGAATCAGTGGATTCGGCGAGGCTTTCGCGTGCCGGCAGGTGCGGCGGAGGCGCCGCGAGCGGTGTGAATGATTTTCGGGCCGGCCTTCTAGGACCCGACCGTGAACTTGCCGACGGCCGACGTCGCGAAGTCCAGCCCGGTGCCGAGGTAGTCGATCCACTGCACGTCGAGCGTCAGGCCACACATCGCATCGATCGGCACGGCGAGCGGCACGCTGGCCATCGGCGTCGGCGCGCACGGGAACGACGCAATCTGCGTCAGACAGAACGCGGACCCGGGCTCGGCCGAGCCGATCGCGGACAGCGGGATCGGCGGAATCTCGACTCCCAGCAGCAGCGCGCAGACCGCACCGGTCAGCGGACCGCCCTGCACGTCGAAGGTTCCGCCGCGAGTCGGCAGGCCGGCGAAACTCAACACCGGCCCGTTGGCGCTCGCCGGACACGACGACGAGATCCCGGTCGATGCCAAAGCCCCGCAGGGCGGCAGGTTGAACGCCAGGGTATCGACGTTGAAGTCCGCGACGAAGTCGATCTGGAGTTCGTCGAACAGCGTGTTGGTGAAGCCGAAGTAGTTGTTCGGCTGGAACTGGTCCGAGAGGTTCGTGAACGAATCGACGACGAACCCGCTGAGCACCGCTCGAAACGCCGACGGCTGTGCCGTGCTGATCTGGTGATAGACGAAGCTCAGGTCTGTGATCGGCGTGTCGAACACGATCGTCAGCGTGTTGGGCAATCCGATCGGGTCGTTGGTCAGGAAGCCTCCAACCAAGTTGTTCACGGTGCCGGTCGTGAAGTAGCGGGCGTGAGTAACCGTGACTCCAGGAAACTCCGTGGACACCGGAGTGAAGTTCGGAAACAGATTCGCGCCGAAGTCGATGACGGCGTCGGGCGACGCGAGACCGCTCGTCTGCGCGATAATGGGCTGCGCGCGCAGCGCGGGAACGAGCAGGAGCGTGGCGGTCACGAAGGTGGTGCGCATCGCGCCCATCATACCCGAGCCGCGATCGCGCCCTACGGCATGATCACGGCCCAGAAGCCGTTCGAAGCCGCGATGCCCTGGGGCGCGCCCGCGTCGAGGTGCAGCGTCTGCAAGGCAACGGTCGTGCCGACCGTTCCGTTGACGTTGACCGGGATCGAAAGGAAGCCGGACGCCGGCATCGGCACGGCGACGAACGGCTGCACGAGCAGCTGGAAGCCGAGCACCGACTGGAACGTGCGCGAGGCGCCGAACAGCAGCACGCCCGAGGCATCCCCGCTGCTCGCGTCGAGCTGCACTCCGAACGCCGTGTTGCCGATCGTCGGCAGGCCGCCGGGATTGGGATGGACGCGCCACTCGTACGATGCGTTGCCCGGGGTCCCGAGGCCGTAGGTCCGCGGGTTGTGGAGGATCGTGACCCCACTACAGATGCCCTCGATCGGACCCAGCATGTTCACGCCACCGACGTCATCGACGTAGACGACGTCGTTGACCCCACCGGCCCGGCTCATCGCGCACACGACGTACTCCGTCGCACGCTCGACCGCGAGACCGTTGATGTAGTTCCCCGGAGTGCCCAGGACGGTCGTCGCACCCGTCGCCACGTCCATCTCGATGACGCTGTCGAACGAGCTTGTGATCAGATCGCCATCGCCGTTGACGTCGAGACCGGCCACGAGGTTGCCGGTACCGACGAGCGTCGCGGAACCGCCTGCGATCGGCACGGAGTGGATGGAGTAGCCCGGGAACGTCGTGACGTACACGGTCGTCGCGTCGGCGTCGACCGCGATCGACTGCGCGAAGACGCTGGAGGTCGGGAACGAGATCGGCGTGATCGTCCCGGTCACGGAGTCGAAGTATCCCACCAAGTTGCCGTTCATCGGGGGGCCGGCCGCGATGTTCGCGACGCAGAACACGCAATCTCCGTTCGGCAGCGCCTGAATCTGGCTGATGCCTCCGCTCGGTGAGACGAGCGTGTTGACCACCCCGACGGGCGTCGTGCGGATCGTGAACGCCTGACCTGCGGAGATCACGAGCTCGTGTAGCTCGATCGCGGTCCCGTCTTCGCCGACGTTGCCGACGAACACGATCTGGTCATCGTTGATCGCGATCGCGTTGGCACCGGTCGCCGAGGACACCCCCGCCATTCCGACGAGTGAGGGATCGAGTCCGGTGATCCGGGTCGGCGTCCCGGGCACGCGCGGGTCGACGAGGAAGATCCCACCGGGCGTCGGTGAATTCGATGCGCTGAACGAACTCACGAGGAACGAGCCGTCGGGGATCTGCGCCAGCGCGCTGGTAGTCGTGAAGGCGAGAGCAACGAGAACACAGCGAGGCATCTTCAATCCCATGGACCGAGGATACCAAAGACGTGCGATGAGCGCTGGATGGCCCTCGCGCTCGGACCTGGCCCCTTCCTACGACCCGAACGTCTCGCCGTGCTGGCCGCGCGGATCTTCGTGTCAGTCCTGCCGCACGAAACCGATGTTCCGCACGCGCCCGGCCGAGACGGTGAAACCGTCGACCCGCTCCTTCTCGCCGGTGAATCGGAATCGCACCCACCCGAGCGAGAACTGGCGCGGCGCCGTCGGCTTCAGCGGCCATTCCGGTTCGTACTTCACGGTGGCGAAGAACTCCCCTTCGCGCACCGTGAGCGAGTACGTGACGTCGAGTTCCTCACTGTAGTAGTCCCCGGCGAGAGCCTCGAGATCCTCCGCCTTCGGCGCGAACGGCTCGGGCTCTTTCTCGAACGGCTGACTCTCGAACGCCGCCTCCTCGGGTGCCGGCTCCAGATCACCGGCCAGCACGATCTCGGCGACCTTCATCGCGTGCTTACCCGCATTGAAGTGACCGAGGTTCGAGAACACGGCTACCGAGACGTCGTGGTCGGCGAACCGCACGAAGTGCGCGCGGTAACCCGCCCACGCTCCACCGTGACCGACGTGGCGTGCGCCGCGGTGCTCGCCGTGCACGAGCGCGCACGCGTACGGCAGGGACTTCCCGCTCTTCAGCTTGCCGTGCTTCAACATCCTCCGAATCAACTCCTCGCCGCCACCGAGTCGGTTGTTCTCGAAGTTCGCATCCCACTTGCACATGTCCTCGACGGTCGTCAGCACGCCCCCGTCGCCGACGAGATCGAACAGGTAGAGCTCGGTCTGGTATCCGTCGTCTCCCGGGAGGTAGCCGATGGCCCGGCCCTTCACGACTCGCTTGAAGTCGTCGTAAAACTGCGAGTCGCGCATCCCGAGCGGGCCGAAGATCCGCTCCCGCGCGAACGCACCCTGCGTCACGCCCGAAACGCGCCGCACGATCTCACTGAGGAGGAAGTACCCCGAATTGCTGTAGAGGTGCTCCGTCCCCGGCGCGAAGTTCAGCGCCTTCTGCCGAGCGATCAGGTCGACGATCCGCTGCTCGGGATAGTCGAACTCGAACGACATGCCCGCGAGCGACATCAAGCCGAGGTAGTCTCGAATGCCGCTCGTGTGGTGCAGGAGGTGCCGAAGCGTGATCGGCTCGCCGTAGTCGCGCATCTCGGGCACGTGCTTGCGAACGTCGTCATCGAGCGTGAGCTTGCCGTCCTCCTCGAGCAGGAGGATCGACATCGCCACGAACTGCTTGGAGACCGAACCGATGTCGAACACGGACCGCGACGTGATCGGGACCTCACGCTCGAGGTCGGCCATGCCGTAGCCGCGGGCGTAGACGATCTCACCCTTCTCGAAGACGCCCACCGCACAGCCCGGTGAAGTCGTCGTGTCCCACTTGGCGAACACGGCATCGATCGCGGCACGCGAATCGGCGTCGAGGGCTGCGGGAGGCTGGGCAGCAGCGGTCGAGAACGCGAGCGAGGCGACGAGCAAACAGGCGGGTCTCACCATGCTTCGATCCTACCCGGCGCGAGCCGCGGGAAGCACCGCCCGTCTACTCTCGAACCTGCACGATTCGCAATGCATCGACAGCGAACTCCCCCTCACCCACGGGGCGCAAGGTGAAGTCGGTCCGCCCGATCGGAAGCGGCAACTCACCGAGCCGAGCCCAGGTGTTCGGCGTGAAGCGCGGATTCGAATCTCGCAGCTCGCCGAGCTCACACTCGCAGACCACGCGCGTGACCGCATTCTTCACGCGCGGCCACCGCCATTCGACCGCAACGCGGGTCGCCGACGCCACCCTCACGGAGAACGTCGCCCGTACGTCGGCACCCATGGTCGCGGTGCATGTGACGTAGTCACCGCCGACGCACTTCTCGTGAGTTCCCGCGCGCCAGGCATCTACGGGCGCGAACGCGCCACCGTCCTCGTCCACGCGGATCACGAAGGGTGCGTGCACGCAGAGGACATCGGCCACAGCTCGAGCTCCCCCGTGATCGAATCGCTGATTGTCGCACGGATAGTTGACGATGCCGCGACCGCGGAGCCACATCGTGGTCGATCCACCGCCGTCCAGATTCATCGCCGTCTGGCAACCGAGCGCGCGCATCGTCGTCGCGAGCTCCAAGAGGGTCATGCCCGCCGCGCGCTCGTTGCGCCCATCGACTGTGACCAACACCACCGCCCGCTTGGACGTCAGGCCCACGGCGGTGCGAGGATGACGCTTGTCACGCACGCCCCACCCACCGGGCCGAACCGGCTTACCCTTCCGCAAGATCAGCGGCCAGCTGCCACGCGCGTGCCGCATCCCCTTCCACGTCCCAGGCGGACGGTCCTCGATATGCACGCGCTCCCGCCGATCCACGCCGATCGCGACGGTGCGCTCGGCGTCCTGCTCCAACCGGAGCTCGCCGTTCTGGATCAGCAGCCCGAACGGCGTGCCCGTCGACACGTCGAAGAACCCTCCGTTGACCGCGGCAACGGCTCCCGCAGGGGTCGCCTGCTCCAGCGTCGACACCGTGGCGAACGGTTCCGGTGCGAGAAAGCGCAGGTGCCGCTCGCGTCCCGGCCGCTCGACGTGGAGAACGCAGAGGCTCTGTGGCGCACCGAACAGGACATCGAAGTGCGCACGCTTCCAAGTGACGCCGATTCCGACTTCGTCCTCGACCCATCGCGCCGCTTCGAACGCCTGCTCGACGCTCGCGGAACGCGCCTTCGTCCGCTGGGCGGACGCAAGCACCGCAACGCACGGCAGCACGAGGAGCACGCCAGCGCGATTCCAGCAGGTCGGCATCCCCCGAATGTAACGGCGCGTGGCGCTCGGCCGACGCGCTTCAGCCCTTCGAATCGAAGAACCGATCCACGACGTGCCGCGGCGGCGGCTGAGTCATCAGGCTGACGAGCACAATGGTCACTGCCGACGCCGCGAACATGATCGTGACCGGCATCATGCCGGCGATCAGGTAGTCCTCACCGCCACCCTCCCCGGACATCGTCGGCGCGATCAGGCCGTCGTAGAACAGCCAGAGCCAAGTCGCGCCGGTCACGATCACGCATGCGATCGCGCCCGCAGCGGTCACACGCTTCCAGTAGATCGCAGCGAACACGAGCGGGAACAGGCTGCCGAACCCGCTGAAGCACCAGACCGCCAGATCGAACACGTTCGGCGGCGGAAACAGCGACAGCACGTAGGTGATCGCGACGATCACGATGATGAAGCCGCGCCCGAGGGACACGAGCTGCTTCTCGCTGAAGTGGTCCTCACCCTTCGCGTGCACGACGATGTCGTGCGTGAAGATCGTGCCGAGGCAGACGAACTGCGAATCGAGCGACGACATGATCGCGGCCAGAATGCCCGCGAGCAGCAGGCCCGAGATGAACGGATCCTTGAGCTGGGACCCGACCATCTTCGCGAGGACCGCGTTCGAGTTGCCGCCCGGCGCCTCGATGCCGATACCCGCCGCCCAGATGCCGATCAGCACGCACGGCGCCCACACGATCATGATGAAGATCGGGTGCGCCACGCACGTCATGCGGAAGGTCTTCGCGCTCCGCGCGGTCAGCCAGTGCTGAAACAGGTGCGGGAACATGCCGACGGACAGCGGCACGAACGCGTAGGTCAGGAACTGCAGCTCGCCGATCGTCCCTTCACGCGACAGGAGGTGCGGCGCGTTCTCGACGACGTTCTGCGTCGCCTGCTCGACGCCGCCGAGCTTGTCCGAGATCAGGTAGAACGCGAGCAAGCCGACGAGCATGAACACGATCGTCTGCACCGCGTTGGCGAGCGCGGCTGCGCGCACCCCGCCGGTCAGGATGTACGAGAGCACGACCAGACAGACGACGAGACCGGTGATCCACGGCGGCACGCCGGCGATGCCCTTGACGACCGCCCCGGCACCGACGACCCCGATCAGCAGATACGGAATCACGAGCCCGACGAGCACCGGGAACAGCAGGTAGCCGAGTGCATTGGACTGGAACCGCTCCCGGAAGAACTGGATCTGCGTGACGAAGTTGAAGCGTTTGCCAATCGCCCACAGCCGAATGCCGACGAGGAAGAACACGAGCGAGTGCACGATCCCCGACATCGACGCCATGAGGCCGTAGACGCCGATGCCGCGATCGAACGCCTTGCCGGTCGACCCGACGAGCGCGAACGCGGTCATCGTCGTGCCGAACACCGACATCAACAACAGGAACGGCCCGATCGAGCGACTCGCGACGAAGTACTCGCTGCTCGTGCCCTGGCGCCGCCTCGTGTTGAGGATACTGAACACGAGGAGTGCCGCGAGGTAGACGCCGACGACGATCAGCGGCGTGGACTTGATCTCAGGCATCGATGTCCACCAGGTCTTCCTCGGCCTTCTCGACCGGCTGCTCCGCCCACTCTTCGATGTGGGTCGGCCACGCGAACTTGATGACCAACGCCCAGGCGATCCCCGCAAAGAGCGAGATCAAGACCTGGAAGCCCAGCCCGACCGGCACGAAGCCGAACCACAGGCTGCGGTCTCCCCAGTACCAGAAGTCGAAGTGCAGAATCGTCAGCACGACGACGAATCCCCAAGCAACCTGCTTCATCGAGTCGATCTATTCGGACTTCGCGATCGCGAACAGGTGCGTGTGCGTCGCGACGTAGAGCACGCCGTTCGCCGCGATCGGCGACGAGTAGATCGGGCTCGTGAAGTCGATTTCCTGCACCTTGCTCTTGTCGAGCTCCTTCGTCGCGGGGAAGACGACCAGGAAGCCGTCCTCGATCCCGACGTAGACCTTGCCGTCCGCGACGAGCGGCGAACCCCAGATGTGCGCGCTCGTGTCGTGGCGCCAATACTTCTCGCCGGTCTTGGCGTCGAGACAATAGACGAAGCCCGCGTAGTCGGATGCGAACACGAGCCCGTCGTGGATCGCGAGCGTCGAGATCGAGCGCCGGATCTCGCCGAACTGCCAGACCGGCTTGCCGTTCTCGTCGAGGCAGACGAGGTTGCCGATGCCATCCCCGTGCTCGGGATCCTGCCCGATCGCGGCGTAGATCTTGCCGTCGTAGACGACCGGCGTCGCGAGCACTTCGCTCGGGCCGTCGCGCGTCGCGTACTTGCGGGGCTCGCCGTTCTCCTTGACGCGGTAACCCTTCGGGTTGCAGTCGAAGCGCCAGACTTCCTCGAGGATCTTGAAGCCTTCCTCGTCCTCGACTGCCTTCGGCTTGAATGCATACATCCGACCGTCGGGCCCGCCGAAGATCGCGAGCTCGGTCGTCTCGGTCTTGAGATACGCCGGCGACGACCAGTTGCTGTGGAAGATGCGTTCGCTGCAACCGGACGCCTCTTCGCCGACCAGCGCGCCGGTCTTCTTGTCGACGACGATCAGCGACGGCGCGGTCGGCGCCGGGGTTTCGACGTGGCCGTAGTCGACGCCGTTCGAAGTCGCGGTCCAGATCTGGTCGCCGGCGATCAGCACCGAGCAGCTCGTGATGTTGTGCGGGAAAACCCCGCACTCGTCGATCATGTTGAGCTTCCAGATGATGTCGGCGTCGTCCTTCTGCACTTCGACCGGCGGCTTGCCGTTGTCGGCGTAGTACTTCGCCTCGTCCTGGAACCCCTGGTTCCCGTCGGCGAACCCGTTGACGTCGAGGCACATGACCTCGCAGCGGTTCGTGACGAGGTAGACGCGGTTGCCCTCCACGGCGGGCGACGAGCAGATCCCGAGGTATTCCCAGTCGCTGACCTTGCCGGTGCCGAGCTTCGGCACGTTGAGCTGCCAGATCAGATCGCCGGTCTTCTCGTCGAGGCAGTAGACGCAGCTGCGGTCGCCCTTGTACTGCGCGTTGCGAGGGCAGTCGTTGTTGGTGCCGACATAGACGCGTCCGTCCGCGACGGTGGGGTTGCCGTAGCTCTGCGAACCGAGCTTGGCGATCCACTTCACGTTCTTCGTCGTCTTCGGGTCGATGCGATCGGAGTCGCCGTCGAATTCGCCGGGCACGATCTCGTCGGGCAGACCCGTGACTGGCGAGACCATGTTGCGGGTCATGTCGCGCCCCCACTGCGGCCAGTCGCCCGGCCCTTGTGCCGAAAGACAGGGAGCGAGCAAACAGCTCGAGGTGACGAGCGCGAGCATCGCGCTGCGGAGAGAATCAGTCATTGGGAGTCACCGAGATGTTGTCGAGATACACGCGGAAGCGACTCTGCGGCGTGAAGCCGTACAGACCCGGCGAACCGTGGGTATGGGCATGCGGATGGTCCACTTCGAGCGTCCAGGCGTCGGGTTCCGTGTCGTCCCGCGGCCAGACCTTGGCGCGGATCGTCGCCGATCCGTCGTCGTTGACGTCGACGCTTGTCTTCAGGCGGTACCAGTTCTTGGCCTTCCAGCGATAGCGCACGCTCTCCTTGAAGCGCTCGACGTTCGAGCTGACCTCGAGCGCCTGGTGGTTGCCCTTGAGCACGATCAGGTAGCGCTGGTGCAACACGCCGCCGGACGACTTGATCCGCCGGTTCCCGTCGGTGCGGATGTCGACCTGCATCGTGTAGTCCGACATCGACGGATGTCCGATCAACGACTGCGTGCGCTGAAACAACGGACGGTCGAGCGTCCTGGCCAACACCTTGCTGCCATCGAGATCGCGTACCTCCCACTTGAGGTTCGCACCGAGCCAATACGGCCGAGGTTTCGCGAAGAGAACGCCAGCCTCCTTCGGATGCGGCTTCAGCTGCGCGTCTTCGAAGTCGTCCGCGAACGGAATCCGTGGAACGACGCGAAGCCTGGCGGAACCCTCGATCTCGCCATGTGTCGCGCGCAGGTTCATCACGCCCGGCCGCTCGGGCGTGACCCCCACCGCTCCGATGCCCGAGATTCCGACCGGCATGAGAGCACCTTCCCAAGTCACGTCGCCGCCGAGGCCGACGACCTGGCCGGTCGCACCCAGGTGCAGCGCACGGTAGTTCACCGTGTCCCCGACCTGCACCACGGCATCCGCGGGCACGATCTGGAGTCGATGCGCCTTCCCGAGCGCCACCTCTCGAGGCGCCGTGCGGCCCGGTAGCGCTTGCGACTCGACGATCGGCTCCTCCGGTCCGAAGCAGTAGAGCCGCTCGGTCGTGTGCACGTAGATGCGCCCATTCGCGATGGCGGGTGCAGCGAGGCAGTTGCCTTCGAGCTGCACCTTGTGCAGCACTTTCGCGCCCTCGTCGGACGGCTCGATCACCCAGAGCGACCCATCGTTCATCGGCACGTAGAGCTTGCCATCGCCGTACGCCGGAGAAGCATGGATCTGGTCGGCGGCCAGCTTCTTGTGCCACAACCGCTCACCCGAGTCCGCGTCGATGCAGCTCAACTCGCCGTGCGCATCCGTGAGGTAGACCCGATTGCCGACCAGGACCGGCGAACTCGTGAACGCTACGAGGTCGAGACGCCAGTTCTCGCGATCGGAACCGAGCGTCTCCTGCTTCGCGCCGTCGCCGATCCCACGGCGGATCGACACCACGCGACCGATCGTCGACGTGTCGACGTTCTCCTTGCCGTGGATCGCGATGATCGAGTCCCCGTGCAGGAGCGCACTCGAGTTGACACCGCCGATCGCCATCGGGAACTTCCAGAGTGGATCCCCGGTGCGCACATCGACGCAGACGAGGTGGCCGCCACCCAGACCCGCGTACAGTACGCGACGCCCGTCCTCGGTAGATGCGACCACGGGCATCGAGAACGAGCTGTCCTTCGGCGGTCCGCCCGGCGTCGACACCCAGACCGACTCGCCGGTCCGCTTGTCGAACGCGAAGAAGCGGTCACGCGCAGGACCCTGTGGGCCCCAACCGGACGAGATGACGTGCACGATGGCGAGATCACCATCGACCAGAGGCGCACCGGTGCGTCCGTTGGGGAACGTCAGCCGGCCGTACTCGGACATCATCGAGTGCTCCCACACCAGATCTCCGTCGCGGGTGTAGCAGGCCAGGAGCCCGGGCGTAGAGAGCCACAGCACGTTGCCGGTGTCCGGATCGACCGTCGGCGAACCGATCGCGTAGCGCGAGTAGATGACGTCGGACAAGAAGTCCGCCGCCCGACGCTGCCAGATCAGCTCACCACTGACCTCGTCGAGGCACGAGAGCACTTCTTGGAGCTCCTTGCCGTCACCCTCGTAGCCGAGCGAGTAGACGCGGCCGTCCGCGACGACCGGCGTGCCGCGGCCGCGCATCTCGTGCCGCCACGACGGTAGCCCGGCGGTGGGATCGAGCGCGACGGGCAGCCCCTTCTCGGCAGACGTGCCGTCCTGTTGCGGGCCACGCCAGCTCAACCACCCTTTCAGCGCGGTCGCGCCTTCGGTTTCGACCTGCTCTGGCACGCTGCAGGATGGAATCGAGAACAACAGTGCGAGTGCAACGGGGAGAGCCGTTTTCATGGGGATTCAGGCGGGAACCGGCGTCCGGACGGGGCGGGAGTATAGGCCCCTGCGACACGCCGTGACCAGCCAAGCGACACGATTGGCACACGTGGAGGCTTTGCCTGGCCACACGAGCCGTGGTCGGTATCGTCCGGCTCACCCCCCTCCCCTCCCGAACGGAATCGCCCCCGTGATCGCACCGCGCTTCGTCGCCATGTTTCTCGCCACCGCCTGCGCCGTGACCGCGCAGGAGATCCCGCAGAAGCCAGAACAGGAGCCGACGTCGAAGCCGTCGGACACGCAGAAGCCCAAGAACGCACGAGTCATCGTGACCGCGCGCAAGTGGGAGGAGCCGCTGCGAGAGCTGCCCCAGAGCGTCACGACGTTCTCGCGCTCGATGCTCGACGATGCGGGCGTCGACTCGATTCGCGACGCGTCGCTGTTCGTGCCGAACACGCTGATCACGGAGTTCACGTCACGCCGTTTGAGCTTTCCGTTCATCCGCGGCATCGGCTCCGGCCAGGGTGACCCAGCCGTGACCACGTTCGTGGACGGCGTCCCTCAGCTGACGGTGAGTAGCACGAACATCCCGCTCGCGGATGCCGAGCGAGTCGAGTTCTTACGCGGTCCGGCTGGCGCGCTCTACGGCCGCAACACGATCGGCGGTGCAATCCACATCCTTACCGAAGAACCGAGCGACGTCGCGTCCGCGGACGCGGACATCTTGCTCGGCAACTTCCAGCGGCAGGACTACCGCGTGCGCGTCTCCGCGCCGATCAGCGAAACCGCGGGCTTCAGCGTCACCGGTCTGCACTCGCGCCGCGAGGGCTACACGGTCAACGACTTCACCGATGACGACGTCAACGACCGCTCGAGCTTCTACGGTCGCGGCCAGCTCGTCTGGCGTCCGGACGACGCGGACACGCTCAAACTCACGGTCTACGGCGAAGGCGCGAGGGACGGCGGCTTCGTGCTGTCGGAACTCAACCAGCTGCGCCAGAACCCGAACCGGATCACCCAGGACTTCCAGGGCTCGGTCGACCGCGACATCTTCTCGTCGACGCTGACGTGGGACCGTGACGGGGACGACTTCGAGTTCGACTCGATCACCTCGGTGCAGGACTGGAGCATCGACGAGACCGCGGACTTCGACTTCAGCCAGATCGACGGCATCCGTCGCTTCACGTCCGAAGAGCAAACCTACCTCTACCAGGAATTCCGCGTCGGGTCGGCGGACGGAAACAGCATCGATCTCGGCAACGACACCGAGCTTCGGTGGCTCGCCGGCGTCTCCGGCTTCTACAGCGACTCGGAACGCTCCGCGACCAACGAGTTCCGGCCGTCCGGCGCCAACATCCTGTTCGCCGCGAACAACGTCGGTTCCGACCGCGCCGCGGGCCGGTTCGACGACTGGGCGCTGGGGCTATTCGCGCAAGCGACGTTGTCGATCGAAGAGACCTGGGACATCACCGGCGCAGTGCGCTGGGACTACGAGGAGAAGGAAGCCACGATCAACCGCACGTTCACGCCAGCGGGCTTCCCGGCGCTGACGACCGCAGCGTCGGCACAGACGGAGCGCTTCGACGAGATTCTGCCGCGCGGCAGCGTCGCCTACCACGCGAACGAAAACGTCACGACCTACGGGCTCGCCGCACGCGGTTTCAAGGCAGGCGGCTTCAACCTCACCGCGCCCGCAGGCAACGAGGCCTTCGGCACCGAGACGAGCTGGACCTACGAGCTCGGCGTCAAGACCGACTGGCAGGACGAAACGATCCGCGCCAACGCCGCGATCTTCTACATCGACTGGGAGGACATGCAGCTCAGTCAGTTCAACCAGAACACGGGCGGCTTCGTGACGAACGCCGGCGAAGCGACGAGCCAAGGGGTCGAAGTCGAGCTGCAGGCCGACCTGGTCGAGGACGTCACCGTCTTCGGCAACTTCGGCTACATGGAGACCGAGTTCGACCGGTTCACCGACCAGTTCGGACAGAACGTCAGCGGCCGCGACCTACCGTTCGCTCCCGAAACCACCTGGGGCTTCGGAGCGCAGTACTCGACCGCGATCGACGATGAGATCCGCGTCTTCGCGCGCGCCGACCACTTCCGCATCGGTGAGTTCTTCTACGACGCGGGCAACTTGGGCTCGGAGAGCTACCACCTGACCAACCTGCGCTTCGGCGTCCGCGCCGCGAACTGGAGCATCGAGGGCTGGGTGGACAACCTGCTCGACCACGAGTACGTCCCGATCGCCTTCCAGGCGAACCCGGGCAACCCGAACCAGTTCGTCGGCGAAAGCGCCGCGCCGCGCACCTACGGCGTGATGATGAAGGTCGACTTCTAGAGCCCGATCGATGCGGGCTAGAACGAGTCGGCGAAGAGCGCGACGCCGTTCGACAGACCGACGTTGAGCGGCGCGACGTCCGGCACGCCTATCAGCGCGGCCTGGACGAAGACGCTCATGCCGATGATGCCCGGATCGTTCTCGATCACGAACGACGTCGGCGTCGTCGCGCCAGTCACGAACAGCGGTGCGGTGATCGCGGTTCCGACGTAGAGCTCACAACCCGCCATGCCGATGATCGTCAGGTCGGCTCCCGGGTTGATCTGCGTGAAGCTGTAGAGCACGGAGCCGAAGGTGACACCGGCCGGGATGTTGCCGACCTCCATCATCAGCGTCGTGCCGATGATCGGGCGCGAGCCCCCGACGTTGTTCAGGGTGATGCCGGCGCCACCGCCACTACAACCCATGCCGTAGGTCGAGAACGTGGCCTGCGCGCGGGCGCCATGCGGTGTGAGCATCGCGAGCACGAAGGCGATCAGGGAGATTCCGAGTGCGCGTTTCATCCGCGGGACAGTCTACCCGCGTCCGGAACACCGAGAACCGAAGGGCGCGCGGGAATTGGACCCGCCTTCAGTTCTGTCGACCGAAACAGTAGAGCCGCTTCGTCGTGCGCAGGAACAGGTGACGCCCATCGATCGCCGGCGTCGCGTAGCAGTTCTCGCCGAGGTCACTGACCGCGATCGCATCGAGACTTCCGCCTTTCGGCAGCACGGTGATCAGGCCGTGTTCACTGACGAAGTAGACCTTGTCGTCACCGGCGACCGGCGACGCGTAGTAGCTGTCGATCGCATCGCGCAATCGGCCCCGCGTGAGTCGCTTGCCGGAGTCGGGATCCAGCGTCGTCAACAGGCCTCCCTGATCGCCGAGCATGTAGAGGACGTCTCCGTAGATCAGCGGGGACGGCAGCTGCGGGACCGACCGGCGGTAGGCCCAGATCGAGTTCGACTCGGTCACATTGCCCTCGCCGCCGGCGCGGATCGCGAGCATCCCGTTCTGCGACGCGAGCGCGGCACGCAGGTAGTCCCAGTCCGACTCGTCGAGCGCGCCGTCCTTGCCGAGATCGACGAAGTCGAAGAATCCGGCCGCACGCGACTTCGGCATCTCCGGCTTGTCGACCAGACCGTCACCATCCGCGTCGTTCTCCGCGATCACCTCCGCGAACGTCGGCACCTCCACCTGGTTGCCCGGCTGATTGAGCGGAGACGCGTAGCCGTTGATGTAGATGATCCCGTCGCGCAACACCGGCACCGACTTCATCTCGAACGCGAGTCCGTCGACCCACCAGGCGCGCGCCCCGTTCCGGACGTCGTAGGCATCGAGCAGGAACGAGCCGGGCAGGACGAGCTGGTCCGTTCCGTCCTCGGGGCGAAAGAAAACAGGCGTGCAGTGCCCGCTGGTCGCACGAGGTCGATCCGTACGCCAGGACTGCTCTCCCGAGCCGCGATCGACCGCGACGAGATACGAGCCCTGGTTCTGGTCGCACGGCAGATAGACCCGCTCCTCGTCGAGCACCGGCGACGCGCCCATGCCGTACTCGTTCTCGAACGGACCGAGGGGCAGCTGCCACAGCTCCTCACCCGAGTGATCGTAGGCGAGCATCCCGCAGTCGGGGAAGAACACGCAGACGAAGTCCTCGTCGACTGCCGGCGTCGGGGACGCCGCGTTGTTCCGCTTGTCGATCGACGTCGTGCGGGGACGTGGCGCTTCACGCCGCCACGCGACCTCGCCCGTCTTGCGGTCGATGCAGTAGGTGCACAGCGCGCCGTCGTCGACGGCCGTGACGAACACGTGCGCAGCCGACAGGACCGGCGACGAGTGCCCGAGAGGAAGCTCGAGCTTCCACACGACGTTCTCGTCGACTCCGAACTTCACGGGTAGGTCGACCGCACTCGTGGCGATTCCGGTGCCGTTCGGACCGCGGAAGCGCGACCAGGCGCCGTCGCGCTGAGCCGGCAGTGCAGACGCGAGCGCCAGGACGGTAGCGACCCCGATTCTCCGCGCAGCTTTCACTTGCCGATGCAGAACAACGACGTGTTCGTGCGCACGAAGAGCGCGCCGTGCGCGGCGACGATCGAGGACCGGTTGTGGTCGTCGTCTTCGGTGCTCATCCGCACCTCGTGCAGAATCTTCCCGTCCTTCTGGTCGAGGACCGCGACCTCGCCGTTGTGGTTCATGCAGAACACTCTGCCGTCCGCGACGGTCGGCGACGCGCGCCAGAGGTAGTCCGCGAGCATGTCGGTCTTCCACACGACCTCGCCGTCCTTCGCGCGCACCTTGGACAGCGCGTTGCGCACGTCGCTGAGCACGTAGAAGTGTCCGTCGTGATACGCCGGCGTCGGCACGTCACTGGACACGGGGTTCGGCCGGCCGCTGCTCTTCCACAGCAGCGCGTCCTCGCCGAGATCGCCTTCGCCGCCGAGCTTGACTGCGTAGACCGGCGCGCGCTTCGGCGCGCAGACGAGCGCGACGCCGTCGCCGTGGACGACGGTCGGCACGATGCGCCACCAGACCTGACGATGGCCTTCGTTCCATGTCCCCCACCGCCAGTGCTCCTCACCCGTCTTTGGATCGTGACCCGTGAGGACGTCGCCACCGGCGAGGAGCAGCTGCTTGCGGCCATCGCCATCCACCCAGGGGATCAGAGTCGTGTACGACTCGCGGGATTCCATCTTCGCGGGCGAAGGGCGAACGTGGCGATAGATCGTCTTGCCGCTCTTCGGGTCGATCCCGAGCAGATACGACTCGATCGGCTCGAGCTTGGACTCCTGCTCGACTTCGTCGGATGGGCCGCGACGACGTCGACCGCCGCCGCGCTTCTTCGGCTTGTGGGCCGGGATGTCGCGCTGCAGCACGGGCAGATAGATTCGTCCGTCCCAGTACGTCGGCGTCGCCGAGAACGTCCACTGGAACGAGAAGACGCCGTAGTCCTCCTGCACGTTGCGCCGCCAGATCTCCTCGCCCTCGAGGTCGTAGGCGACGAGATCGCCGTTGCCAAAGAAGAACGCGACGAAGGACTCACCGTCCGAGATCGCCGACGGCGAGGCGTAGGTCGTCCGATTGCCGCGCGCCGTGCGCGTGCCCATGCCATCCGGGATGAAGCCGCTGCCCGCATCCTTCTGCCACGCGATCTCTCCGCTCTTCCGATCGACACACATCGCGACGAGGCGCTCGCGCTTCGAGTCGACAGACGTCAAGAAGACGCGGTCGCCGAGCACGATCGGCGTGCTCGCGCCCGGACCAGGCAGGTCGAGCTTCCAACGCACGTGCTTCTCCTGCGAGAAGTCGGTCGGCAGGCCCGTGACGGGCGAAGACCCGTCGTGGTTCGGACCGCGCCAGTTCGGCCAGTCCTGAGCGATCGAAGAAGCCGCGAGCAGCAGTGCCGCGGCGGCGATGCGGAAGTGGGTCATGCGAGGCTCCGTGGTGGAGCCGTCATGTTACTCGCACGCCACACGGTCGTCGAAGAAGCCGCGAATGATCTCGGACACCTTGTCCGCCTCGGCCGTGCCGACGACGCCCGTCAGGAGGTCGACGAGGCCCTGGCGACAGTCCGGATCCTTGGACAGTTCTCCGAACCGGAAGTCGTCGGAGTAGAACGCGCGCACGAGGTTGAGGAACTGCTCGAAGCCGACCTGGTAGTCCGCGGAGTAGTTCGTGAGGTCCGGAACGCCGTCGCCGTGCAGACGGCACGTGACTTCCTTGGCCGCGACGTCCGCGGACACCACCGCGAGAAGCAGCCCCGTCGAGTAGACCGGATCGATGAACCCGAGCGCGTCGCCGATCAGGGCCCAGCCCTTCCCGCCGTCGACCGTCGTCCGATACGAGTAGTCGCGCGCGACCATGACCTCGGTCGCACGCTTGGCGAACTCGAGCCGCTCACGCAGGGCCGGACAGCGATCGATCGCCGCCTCGAAGATCTCGCCGCGATCTCTCCCGAAGCGCAGGATGTCGCGCGCCGGCGTGACAAGCCCGATGCTGACAGCGTCCCGCAGCGGAATGAACCAGAACCACGACCGCTCGTCGACGCGGTAGACGAGCGTCGAGCCGGCGTCGATGCCCTCGTCGCGCTTCACGTCGTGGTAGTGCGCGAAGATCGCGGTGTTCGACAGCTCGTCGATGTGCTCACGACGGCCGAAGCGACGCGCGAGCGTCGCCTGCTGCCCGGACGAATCGATCACGACGCGGGCGCGCACGTCCTCTTCACTCTCGTCGATGCGACGAATCCGCACGCCCCCGATCACCCCGTCACTCTCGAGGACGTCGACGACGCTCGTGTCCATCGACACGTCGACGCCCTTCGACATCGCGTTCTCGACGAGCATCTGGTCGAACTCGCTGCGCAGGACCTGCCAGGTCTTGTGCATGCGCGGGTCCTCGACCTCTCGGAAGTAGAACGGCTTGCTCGGAGTGCCATCGGGCGCGAAGAACTGGACGCCGTGCTTCTGCGTGAAGCCACGCCGATCCATCTCCTCGAGGAGACCCAGGCGCTCGAGCGTGAGGTTGACCGCGGGGACCAGCGATTCGCCGACGTGGAACCGCGGAAACGACGCACGTTCGAACAGCGCCACCGAGTGTCCCGCCTGCGCGAGGAGCGTGGCGCACACGGAGCCAGCGGGCCCACCGCCGATGACGGCGCATTCGTAGTCGGGTTTCGGGCTCATCAGTGTGCGCGCATCATGGGCAACGGACCGGGGCTCGTCACCCTGGGACGAGAATCTGACACGCGCAAACGGTTAACAGCCCGGCCGTTAACGAAAACAGGGCGGCGCCAGGCGCCGCCCTGTCCCGTGGCGATCGAGATCGCCAGCGTCATGCCCCTTAGTTGGGGTTCAGCAGCAGATCGCCACCGTTCGACAGCGCCGCACCAAACGGGTTGGTGGTGACGCCGATGACCGCGCCTTGCGCGTAGATGTTGAGGCCCGCGAGGGACGGACCGGCGTTCGTCAGGTCGAGCGAACCGGCTTGCGTGCCGGGGCCCGCGGCGAGCGCGATGTTCGTGATCGGCGAACCGGCCACGAGGAGCTCACAGCCCGTGAGGCCGAGGATGTCCAGCGGGAGCGTGCCAGGCGGCTGCTGACCCGAGAACAGGAGGATCGCCGCGGCGACGGCCGAGGCCGGCACGTTGGTGACTTCCATCGTGAAGATCTGGCCGAGGACCGGACGGCTCGTGCCTTGGGCCTGGAGGCCGAGGGCGAGGTCGTCGCTGCCGAGCATGATGCCGGCGCCCGTGTCGACCGAGATGTCGCTCTCGCCGTTGTCAGCCGAGGTGCCCGTCGAGAAACCGGCGATGCCACCCGGGTTGCCACTGGCGGTCATGCCAGCGCCGTACTTGACTTCGACGATCAGCGAGGCCGCGTCGAGCGTGACCTGCATGTCGGCGACGCCAGTGCCACCGAAGTTCGGGACGGCCGCCCACGTGATGTGGAACAGGTTGCCGTTACCCGCATCTTGCTCGGCGTGCAGCGCGCCACCGGCGTTCGGGCTCCAGTCCGCGAAGCACGGAGCAACGCGCGAGAGACCGTTGAGGAACTCGGGAACGGACTCGGTGAAGTCCGAAGCGGCGCCGAGCTCGAAGTAGACACTACCGTTGGTGTCGATGTCGACCGACGTGATGAAGCCTACCGGCGTCAGGAAGCCAGCGGCCCAAGGACCGGTCGTCGGCAGAACGGCATTGATGATCGCATCGTCACCCGCACCGAGCGGCGGGGAGGTCGGCGGGACGATCGGGTTGATCGGACCGACGACGTCATACGACGTGCCGTTGAAGATCATCGAGAAGCCGCCGCCCTGCATGTCGAGGTTGTCGCCAGCGCCGTCCCACTGCTCGTAGAAGCTGCCGCCTGCACCCGCGCCACAGCCAGCACCGTAGGTGCTGAACGAAGCGAAGTCGCTACCCGTCTGGAACACGAGGCTGCAGTCGTCGAGGTAGACGTTGAAGAAGAACAGGTTGTCTTCTTCTTCGAAGCTGATGACCGCCTGCTGGCCCGCGAGGGAGAGCAGGGCGTTCGTGACGTCGAACGAACGGTTGGTGACAGGCTGGATCGCCGCGTCACCCGGGTTCGTCGAGAAGACTTCGCTGATGACCGTGCCGCCGGTGTCCTTGATCAGGATGCGCCACTCTTGGTTCGGGTCCGAGAAGACCGCGAAGTTGTTGATCTGGTCAGTCCAGCTCAGCGTCGCGAGGCCGAGGTTGGCCGGCACACTGACGGTTTGCGAGAAGAAGCGCTGGCCGGGGCCACCACCGTTCGTGAGGGCATCGAAGCTGCCGGCGATCGGCGCCTGCGCGGCACCCGAGCCACCCGCGATGACCGTGCCATCGTTGATGACTTGGTTCGCCGGTTCGGTCAGCGTCCAACCGGTGAAGTCACCGGTTTCGAAGTCGCCGTTGATGAGCTGCTCTTGGGCAGCGAGAGGCACGGCGAAGCACGCCGTGAGAGCAATAAACGCGAATCTCATTCGAGAGAATCCCTACCTGGTGGAGGAATGGGGAGAGGGGGAAAGCGGACGCGGCGTGCGCAGCCCGCACGAGCTGGGGCGGAATATAGCACGTTCTTGCGGCGCTTTCGTACTTGTCCGAACCTTCCTAAACCACGATGACCCGCCCATGTGCTGTCGACCGAAACCGCAGTACTCGGCAACGTCGATCCACCGAGTAGCATCGCCCGAACGCAGCTGATGAGCCACGACGACACGACAGCCGGCAACTACTTCGTCGCCAACTATCCTCCGTTCTCCTGTTGGAACCGGGAAGACGCCGTGCATGCGCGGCATCGACTCGACGAGCCCGCCGCGGACGCCACCGAACTCGGCCTCTACGTGCACATCCCGTTCTGCAGGAAGCGGTGCGACTTCTGCTACTTCCGCGTCTACACCGACAAGGACTCGCGCGCGATCCGTCGCTATGTCGACGCTGTCATCGCCGAACTCGCGCAGTACGCCGATCGCGAGGTCGTGCGCGGGCGTCGCCCGACGTTCGTCTACTTCGGTGGCGGCACGCCGTCGTATCTTTCCGTCGACCAGCTGAAGCATCTGTTCGACGGGCTGCAGCGCTCGCTGCCATGGGACGACGCGCGCGAGATCACGTTCGAATGCGAACCCGGCACGCTCCAGGAGCCAAAGGTCCACGCGCTCCGCGAGATGGGCGTCACGCGACTCAGCATCGGCGTCGAAAACTTCGACCCGCACATCCTCGAGATCAACAACCGCGCGCACCGCGCGAAGGAGATCGACCGGGCGTACGGGTTCGCACGCGACGCCGGCTTCCCGCAGGTCAACATCGACCTGATCGCCGGCATGGTCGGCGAAACCGACGAGAACTGGCGCGTCTGCATCGAGCGCACGATCGAGCTCGCTCCCGAGAGCGTGACGATCTACCAGATGGAGATCCCGTACAACACGACGGTCTACCGCCGCATGAAGGACGGCGGCGAAAACGTCGCCCCGGTCGCGGACTGGCCGACGAAGCGGCGCTGGGTCGCCGAGGCGTTCGAGGCGTTCGAACGCGCGGGTTACCACGTCGGCAGCGCGTACACGGTCGCCAAGGGTGACCAGACGAAGTTTCGCTACCGCGATGGACTCTGGCACGGCGCGGACCTGCTCGGCATCGGCGTCGCGTCGTTCTCCCACGTCGGCGGCGTGCACTTCCAGAACGAGCACGACTTTCAGCCCTACATCGATCGGGTCGAATCCGGCGAGCTACCGATCCATCGCGCACTCCGGATCGACGACGACGAACGCCTGATTCGCGAATTCGTCCTGCAGCTCAAGCTCGGCTCGATCGACGCGCGCTACTTCCAGGACAAGTTCGGCGTCGACATCCGCGAACGGTTCGGCGCGCAGCTCGAGCAACACGCAGCCGACGGCTTCCTCCGCATCGACGGGGACCACGTGCGCCTGTCCCGCGACGGGCTTCTGCAGGTCGATCGCCTCCTGCACGCATTCTTCCGCGACGAACACCGCGTCGCGCGCTACGCCTGATGCCGGCGCACGACTTCAAGACGACCCGTCGCGTCGAGTTCGTCGACACGGACATGGCAGGCATCCTGCACTTCTCGAACTACTTCCGGTACATGGAGGCGGCCGAGCACGCGTTCTTCCGGTCGCTCGGTTTCCGCGTCCACAATGGCGACGGCGACGGCGCCTGGGGCTGGGCCCGCCGCAACGCGTCGTGCACGTTCGACGCGCCGCTGCATTACGAGGACGAAGTCGAACTCTGGGTCATCGTGCGCGAGAAACGCCGCAAGTCGATCCGCTACGAGATCGTGTTCTCGAGGGACGGCGCGTGCGTCGCCCGGGGAGAGCTGACCGCGGTCTGCGTCGCGCTCCCCGAGGACGGGCGACCGATCGAAGCCGTGCCGATGCCATCGGACGTGGACGCGGCGATCGAAGTCGCGCCGGCGGGGCTGGGAAGCCCCGCCGGGCTCAACTGACGATCAGTTGAGGTCGAGCAGGATTTCACCACCGTTCGACAGCGCAGCGCCGAACGGGTTCGTGGTCACACCGATGACCGCACCCTGAGCGAAGATGCTGAGGCCGGCGAGACCCGGCGTCGCCGCCGAGAGGTCCAGGCCAGCGGCCTGCGTGCCGGGAGCAGCGGCGAGCGGGAGGGTCGTGATCGGCGAACCGGCCACGAGCAGCTCACAACCGGTGAGGCCGAGGATGTCCAGCGGCAAGGTGCCCGCCGGCTGCTGACCGTCGAAGATCAGGATCGCCGCGGCGACGACGGACGACGGGATGTTCGACACTTCCATCGCGAAGCCCGAGCCACCGATGATCGGACGGCTACCGCCGACGTTGCTGAGGCCGAGCGCCTGGTCGTCGCTACCGAGGATGATGCCGGAGCCGGTGTCGACGGAGATGTCGCTTTCACCGTTGTCCGCCGACGTGCCCGTCGAGAAGCCGCAGATGCCACCCGGGTTGCCGCTGGCGGTCATGTTGGCCGTGTACTTGACCTCGACCGTGGACGACGAGGCGTCGAGCGTGACCTGCATGTCGGCGACGCCGGTGCCACCGAAGTTCGGGACCAAGGCCCACGTGATGTGGAACAGGTCAGCGTTGCCCGCATCCTGCTCCGCGTGGAGGGTACCACCAGCGTTGGGGCTCCAGTCGGCGAACATCGGCGCAACGCGAGACGGACCGCCGAGGAACTCGGGAACGCTCTCCGTGAAGTCGGACGCCGCACCCGTCTCGAAGTAGACGCTACCGTTCGTGTCGATTTCGACACCCGTGATCAGGCCGGTCGGCGTCTGGAAGCCACCGGCCCAGTTGCCGGTCGTCGGCAGAGTCACCGGGATGATCGCATCGTCGCCCGCCGGCAGGGCCGGCGAAGCCGGAGCGACGAACGCGTTGGTCGCGCCCACGACGTCGTAGGACACGCCGTTGAACAGCATCGTGAAGCCGCCACCCTGCAGGTCGAGGTCGTCACCGGCGCCGTCGAACTGCTCGTAGAAGCTACCGCCCGGGCCCGCACCACAGCCGGTGCCGTAGGTGTTGAACGCGGCGAAGCCACCGCCGGTCTGGA
Source organism: Planctomycetota bacterium (assembly GCA_028281765.1). Classification (GTDB taxonomy): domain Bacteria; phylum Planctomycetota; class UBA1135; order UBA1135; family UBA2386; genus JANQJF01. Next base: position 22,614 of record JANQJF010000097.1, read on the forward strand.
ATGTCAGGCTGCAGTCGTCGAGGTAGAGGTTGAAGAAGAACAGGCTGTCCTCTTCTTCGAAGCTGATGACCGCCTGCTGGCCAGCGAGGGTGTTCAGCGCCGCGGTGACGTCGAACGCACGGTTCGTCGCGGGCTGGGTCAGCGGGTCGCCGGGGTTCGTCGAGAAGACTTCGCTGACCAACGTGCCGCCGGTGTCGCGGATCACGACGCGGAACTCCTGGCCCGGGTCCGCGAACTGAGCGGCGAGGTTGAAGATCTGGTCAGTCCAGCTCAACTGCGCGAGGCCGAGGTTCGTCGGGACGTTGACAGTTTGCTGCAGGGTGCGCAGGCCAGGCCCGAAGCCGTTGGTCAGCGCGTCGAAGGCGCCGCCGAGGGGCGCTTGCGCCGCACCCGTGCCGCCAGCGACGACCGAGCCGTCGTTGATGACCGTGTCTGCGGGGCTGTTCAGGGTCCAACCGGTGAAGTCACCGGTCTCGAAGTCTCCGTTGACGAGTTGCTCCTGGGCCGCGAGCGGTGCGACGAAGCATGCTGCGAGGGCGAATTGTGCAAGTCTCATGGTGGTAGAGTCTCTTGGGTCTGAGGTTCGGACGGCACGCCGCCGCCCGTTGGGGCGTGGCGTTTATACCACGCCGTGCGATTCACCTGACCGCACGAAGGGATTCCCTTCGCCGCCTTCGATCCACCGAAACCCGCGGCGCAGTCGTCGTGCAATGCGCAGGTGCGCATACGGCTGGCAACTAGCCCATGAGCTGGATCACGGCGAACCCGGCCGCGATCGCGACGACGATCCCCGCGAGGACGATCAAGATCTTCTGCGCGCCGCCGGTCTGTCCGATGTCGTCCGCGAATGCGCCCCCACCGCCACGCTTCTGGAACTGCAGCACGCCGTGGTCGTTGCGCTTCGCGCTCGTGTCGGCGGGGTCGGACTTCTTCGCGGCCGGCTGCGGTGCCGGGGCGGGCTTCGACGACGCCGCCGGCTTGGGAGCCGGCGCGGGTTTCGGAGCCGCGGGCTTGCGCGGGGCCGAGCGCGACGCGGGTTTGGGCTGTGGCTTCGGCTGCGACCGGGGTTGGGGCTTCGGACGATCGATGCTCGGAATCGGATCCGGCGTGAACGTCGACTTCGGCGGCGGCGTGTGGACCTGTGGAGGCGCGACGGGCGCATCGTCGACGAAGTCGTCGTCGAGCAGATCGCCCGCGAGCAAGTCGTCCCCGCCCAGCAGATCCGATCCCGCCGCGGGCTCGGTCGTCTCCGAAAGAGGCTCGGCCGGCTTGCGGGATCCCAGATCGAACTCGTCCACGAACGACGGACCAGCCGGCGGCGGAGCCTTCGGTGGCGGAGCTTTCGGTGGCGGGGGCGCGGGTTCCGGCTCGGGCTCGGGTTCCGGCTCCGGCGCGACTTCGAACTCCGGCGTCGCGAGCACACCCTCGCAGAACGTCAGCTCGGTCATGCCGATGCCGATGATGTCACCCGGGCGGACGAGTCGACGCTTGACCGGCCTACCGTTCAGCGTCGTGCCGTTGCTGCTGCCGAGGTCTTCGATCTCGACGACACCCTGGTCGACGATCACGCGAGCGTGGCGCCGCGACACCTTGGGATCGTCGAGCGTGACGTCGCACTTCGCGACGCGGCCGATGACCATCCCGTCCTGCAGCTCGATCTGACGACCGTCCGAAATGTCGAAGTATCCGACTGTCACCCGGACCAGTATCTCTGCGTGAGGAATCGAGGCAACCCGAGATAACATCGAGTTCGTGGACGAAGTCGTCATCTCCGTCAGCGGCCTGTGCGTGCGGTTCGCGGGCCGTGGCTCGATCGAACCGGTCACTGCGCTCGACGGCGTCGATCTCGAGCTCCGCCGCGGCGAGATCACCGGCCTGCTCGGGCCGAACGGATCGGGCAAGACGACGCTGCTCCGCGTGCTGTCTGGCGACCTCGCCGCGACCTCCGGCAGCGTGAGCGTGCTCGGCACCCACCCAGGAGATCCGCGGACCGTGTCGCGGCTCGGCGTGCAGCCGGACGCCAAGCTCCCGTTCCCCCACCTCGGCGCGGCGGAGCTGCTCGAATACCTCGGCACGCTGACCGGGATGCCGCGCCTGGCGGCGCGCGCGAAGGCCGCGGCGCTTATCGAGCGGCTCGCGCTGCTCGGCGCGGGGCGCCGCCCGGTGCGGACGTTCAGCACCGGCATGGCCCGACGCCTCGGGATCGCCGCGGCGATGCTGACGGACCCCGAAGTGCTGCTGCTCGACGAGCCGACGGCCGGCCTCGACCCGAACGGCTCGCTGCTCGTCTGCGAGATGTTGCAGGAACTCGCGGGCCGCGGGCGCGCCGTCCTCGTCGCGTCGCACCACCTCCAAGAGGTCGAGCAGATCTCGGACCGGATCTACCTGCTACACCGCGGCAAGGTCGCGACCGAAGGCGCGCTCGACGACGTGCTCGGCACGGACCAGTTCGAACTCCTCGTGAGCGGTCTCGACGAGGCGAGGCGCGAACGCATCGCGCAAGCCGTCGTCGAATCCGGTGGTAAACCGGAAGCCTGGCGCCGCGCGCGCCGTCACCTGTTCGCCCTGTTCCGCGAGCTGGACGGCAACCCGTGAACGTCGTTCGAGCATGCGCGCTGCGGACGCTGCGCCGACTCGTGCTGCCGAGCGTGTTCGCGATCGGATTCGCGTGGCTCGCGACGCGCGCCGACGCCGTCAGGACCACGACCGGCGACGCTGACTTCGCCGCGTTGGTGTGGCTGCACGTGCCCGCGCTGTGGCTGACCGGCGCGGCGCTCTTGATCGCGATCGACGAGTGGCCACTGTTCCACCGCGGCCGCGAAGACGCCGCCTGGATCGCGCGCATCGCCCCCGGTCCCTGGCACGGTTGCGCTGCCGCGATGGCGGGCGCCTTGCTCGGGCTGGCGACCGGGCTCGGCATCGTCGCGGCCGTGTTCGCGGCGCTGCTCACGGCGTCGGAAGGTGCACACGTGCGCGCGCGCGTGCCGTTGCCCGCGATCGGCGAACCGACTCTCGTACCGAACGCGGGCACGATCCGCTTCGACGCACGCGACGCCGGGTCGATCGCCCAGCTCGACGTGCGCGCGACGCCGATCCGACGCGTCGGGGATCCGATTCTCCCCGTCGGGCTCGAGGTCTTCGCCGACGGCGCACGCCTGCACGACGCACCGTTCGAGGTCGCGGCCTCGAGCCATCGCGTGCGACTGCGCTTCGAGGCGCGCGACGTGGAGCAGATCGAAGTGCGACGCAGCCCGGGCTACGCACCGGTGCTGCTGTCCTTCCCGCCGAACGCGATCGAGGCGGGCAGCGCCACCGAACGCAGCGCGATCGGCAACGCGATCCTCGCGGCGCTCTCGTACTTGCTGCCCGCGACACTGGCGCTCGCGACGCTATGCGTTCTCCGGCGCGTCGTGCGGGGACCGGTCGCCGTCGTGCTCTTGCTCGGTGTGCCGATCATCGCGACGGTGCTCGAACTCACGCCGAACGGCGCCGCGATCGATGCGTGCGCGCGCGGCCGCTGGCTGCCGTCGGAACCGCTGCTCACGTCGTCCCTCGTGTTCGCCATCTGGTTCACACTCGCGATGGTCGCCAGCGCCTTCGTCGGGAGGCGTCGATGAATCGCGCGCTGTCGCTCGGCATCGCGTTCGCCCTGTCCGCCCTCGCGGTGTGGCTGGTCCGCGGCGAACCGAAGCACACGCCCGCCGAAGCCGCGCGCGACCTCGCGCGCCCGTTCGTCCTGCCCGCGCTGTGGGCCCGGATCGAAGCGGCCGAACGAAGCGGCGAACTTCCGGTCGCCGCGGCGGTTGCACGAACGATGCTGCGCTATCTCCCGGAGTGGACCGACGGCCACATGCACTTCGCGGCGCGAATCGCGTTCGACCACGGCAATCGCGTCACGACCGTCGAAGAGAAGCTCGACGCACTCGACGCCGGGATCGCCTGGCTCGAGGAGGCCCGGACGGGCATGAGCGATCCCGCCGCCGCTGCGGAACTCGCCGCGGCCCAGGCGACGTTCGTGCTCGCACGATGCGAGAACGACGAAGCGCTCGCGGACGCGATTCGTGTGCGCAGCAACCGCGATCCGTCCGAGCTCGCGCTCGAGTCGCTGGACCGCGCGATCGCCGATCTGCCGGGAGAACGCGCCGCACGGCTGCGCGATTCGCGCGCGTTCTTGATGACGCGCGTCATCGCGGCGGCGATTCGCACCGGCGACATGGCGCGCGCGATCGCGACGCTGGACGCGACGATCGAACTGATGCGCAGCGTCGCGGCCGCGGACGCAGCGAAGCCGTGGATCGTCGCCCTCGGCAAGATCCGCCCGCATCTGCGCGATGAAGCGCGTGACCTCGAGGCCTTGCGCGACGACCCCTATCTCGCAGAGATCGTCGAAGCGCTCGAGTCGAGATAGCCGAAGCGTCTACTTCGACACGAAGCTCAGCGTCGCGTTCGCGTTCGCGAACGAACCGCCGAAGTCCATGCGCGAGCTCGCGGACCCGAGCCACTCCTGATCCGCGACGGCGTCCGTCGTCGGAACGGCCCGAAGCGAACGAACGTGCGGGTTGCCCTCGACGTCGTTGATGCAGATCGTGAGGTTGTTGAAGACCTCGGAGAGGGCGTCGACCGCGGACTCGGGGAGCCCCTCGGACGTCGCGCTCTCGATCAGCGGGTCGACCGGCATCATCAAGAGCTTGCCGGCGAGGTACGCCGCCGCGCGCAGATCGGCACAGATCGCGCCGACCGGCTGGCCTTCGTCGTCGAGACAAACCGCGGTGAAACTGGCATCCGCGGGCGGCGGAGCGCCGTGGGTGTTCAGAGGAACGGCATCGCCGAGCAGGCTGCCCAGCAACTTGGAGACGTCGGTGTTGGTCGGGAAACTGATGCTCATGACTCTGTCCTCTCGGTTCAGCCGACTACGCGCGCGAAAACGTCGTTGACGTCGTCGCTCGTGAACGGCTTCTTCAGGTATCCGTTCGCGCCGCGCTTCATCGCGTCCTGCACGAAGCTGTCGCTGCCTTCCGTCGTGATCATGATGATCGGCGGCGACTCGCCCGCTTCGCGGATCTTCGACACCATCTCCAAGCCGTTCATGTTCGGCATGTTGATGTCCGAGAGGACGACGTCGAACTGACCCTTCTGGAACGCGGCGAAACCCTCGGCGCCGTCGCTGGCTTCCTCGACGTTGGCGACGTCGACTCCGGCCTGCCGGAGCGCCCGCCGAATCAGCTTTCGCATGGTTGCCGAGTCGTCGACGATCAGAATGTTGGTCATGGTAGTCCTCTCCCGTTGCACTTCTGGACGCTGACTCCATCGGAACGGCGCGCGGGACGACTTGAGGTCAGCCTGCATCACTCATCAGCTTCGCGATCCCGGTGCGGGCTAGAACCGCAGCTGCAGCTGCGCATACGCGAAGTCGATGTCGTCGCTGGGACCGGTGTCCTCGATCAAGCTGCCCGCGAACACGTGGGCGTAGCCGAACTGCCAAACCATGTGCGGGCTGGACTTGTAGGTCGCGATCAAGTCGACCTCGGACCCGACGTAGCGGGAAGACGCGGCGCCACCGGCGCGGCTGACACCGCCCCCGACGTTGTAGAGCGCGTCGGCTTTGTCGGCGACCCAGAACGCGTGGTAGTGGAGGTTGGTGGACCACTTCTCGGAGAGCTTGCTGTCGAGCCCCACGCGGGTGTCGATGATGTTCTGACGACCGATGGCATCGGCGAAACCGAGGTAGGCATGCCCCAGCGGGAACAGCTGGTTGAACGTCTGCACGTCCCCGCCCGTCGATTCGTCGCCAGTGGCGTAGTCCAAGCCGACCCATGCGCGGCTTCCCTCGAAGAGCTCGGGGAACCCGTATCCGAGGTCCGCCGTCACCATCCCGGCCTCGATGTCGCCCCGGCCTACCTTGCCGAACTGCCATGCGGCCTCGACTTCGTAGGTCCAGAGATGCAACCGGAGACTCGAGACCTGCGTGTCGTGGTCGTCTCGACCGAGGGAAGCGAAACCCGGATCGAACGACTCAAGGGCATGGGCGCTCGGTTCCTGCGCAAGCCATTCACTCCCGAACAGCTGCGCGCCGAGATCACCGCACTCACCGGCATCGGGGAAGATCGATGAAAGTCGCAACTCTCGAACAGGCACTTTCGGACGCAGCGGCGCTGACGCTCGAGAGTCTCTGCATGATGTACCCCGACGACATCCGGGAACTCGAACAGCGCGGCGATCTTCGAGGCCGCGCCGTCGAAGTCGAATTCGACGGTCCGTTCGTGGGTCGCATGCACGTCGTCGCGTCCGAGGATGCGATCTCCGAGGCCGCCTGCAACATGCTCGCGGCCGAAGGCGAGGTCGACGACGAGCTCGCGCTCGACGTCCTCCGCGAAGTCAGCAACATCGTCTGCGGCCAGTTCTTGCCATCCTTGCAGGGCGAGACCGCCGTCTTCGACATCGGCGCCCCGAAGCTCGTCTCCATGGACGAGCTCGCGCGCGAGCATGAGATCTCGATCCCCATCGCGCGCGTGGCGATCGAGTGCCTGGACGGCAACTTCGAGTTCGCAGTCCTCGTGGGCCCGAACGGCGAGCGAGCGATTCGGGAGGCGCACGCGTGATTCGAGTCTTGATCGTCGACGACTCCGCAGTCGTGCGGCAGACGCTCGCGGACGAGCTGGCGAAGTTCCCCGACTTCGAAGTTGTCGGAACCGCGGTCGACCCGTACGTCGCGCGAGACAAGATCGTCGAGACCAAGCCGGACGTGATGACGCTCGACCTCGAGATGCCGAGAATGGACGGACTGTCGTTCTTGGCCAAGGTCATGAAGCACCGGCCGATGCCGGTGATCGTCGTCAGCTCCGTCGCTGCGGCGAACAGCGAGGCGGCACTGCGCGCGCTCGCGCTCGGCGCGGTCGCGGTCGTGCCGAAGCCGACGTCGCAGTCCTCGATCCCGGACGTCGGGCGCGACCGGCATCTTGATCGCGCAGCACATGCCGCCCGGATTCACCGCCCCGTTCGCGGCACAGCTCGACAGCGTCAGCAAGATGCAGGTGCGAGAGGCGCGGCACGGAGACCGGCTCCTGCCGGGCACCGCACTCGTCGCACCCGGGGGACAGCACACGCTGCTGCGCCGGAGCGGCGCGCAGTTCGTCGTGCACGTGAAGAGCGGTCCGCCGGTGCACCATCAGCGACCGAGTGTCGACGTGCTGTTCAAGTCGGTGGCCAAGTCGGCCGGCCCGAACGCGGTCGGAGTGGACTTGACCGGCATGGGTGAAGACGGCGCGGAAGGACTTCTCGCGATGCGCGATGCGGGCGCACCGACGATCGCGCAAGACGAGGCGAGCTGCGTCGTGTTCGGCATGCCGAAGCGCGCCATCGAACTCGGCGGCGCCGATTCGGTCATGCCGCTGCCCCGCATCCCGGACGCCATCCTCGAGGCATTCGCCAAGTCGGGAGCACGAGCGTGACGCCGCACACAGGGAACAACGACGGAGGACTGAAATGACCGCTGAGGAACTGGAGACCCAACAGGTCGTCGTGCGTATCGCCGAACGCTTGTTCGGCATCGCGATCGATCGAGTGCAGGAGATGCTCGAGCTGCCGGCGCTGACCGCGATTCCGCACGTTCCCGAGCGCTACCGCGGCGTGATCAACCTCCGCGGTCGCGTGGTTCCGGTGACGGACCTCCGGGTTTCGCTCGGACTCAAGTCGCTCGCAAACGAACTGGACGCGACCTGCGCCATGCTCAACACGCGACTGGAAGAGACCTTGACGTGGCTCGACGAGCTCGAGTCGTCGGTCCACGAATCGCGAGCGTTCTCGGGTGAGACGGATCCGCACAAGTGCGCGTTCGGGCGCTGGTACGACTCGTTCGAGTCCCCGAACCGGCAGGTCATGGTCTTCCTCGAGCGCTTCGATCAGCTGTACGGGAGCATCCACGCGATCGCGAGCAAGATCACCGGTCTGGTCCAGAGCGGTGATCTCGAAGCGGCACGCCGGGTCATCGCTCAAGCCAAAGCCCGAGAGTTCACGGTGCTGAAGCAGCTGTTCGCGCAACTCCAGAACATGATCAAGACGAGCATGCGCGAGGTGGCCGTGCTCCTCGAAGAAGACGGCAAGGAGTTCGCGATCTCGGTCGACGAAGTCGTCTCGGTTGAGAACCTGCTCCAGGTCGACGACGAGCACGCGGTCCTCGATTCGCCGGGAATGGGCGGACTGGCGCGAGGCATCGCGAAGCGCGCCAACGACGATCTCGTCCTGCTGCTGCGGATCGGCTCGCTCGCCGCAGGACTGGAGACGAACACGGCGCTGGAAGCCGTGTGAGGCGAGGGCGCGGGCCGCGCCAGGCGGGGCCGCGGGAGCACTCGCACGCGCCCTGGGCCGCGAGCGTGGGGGCGGGCCACGGGCCACGCACAGGACGGAGCGAGCCAGGGCGCGCCCGCGACCACGGGCGGCCTCACGTGCTCGTGCGAGTGCCCGTGCGCGTGCGAAACGCACGAGACCCCCGGCCCTCGCTCGCGCACGCACCCGCAAGCCCCCCCATTCAGCCCGCGAAATCCTCCTCTCTCCCACCGGTCCCCCACATCTGCCTGGACCCACCGGGCGAAGACCCGTATCTCGGACCCCCACCCCCCGGGCGTTCGAAGCGAAATGACGCATCTCCGATCACCGCAGCGCAGACGAGCCCGCGCGACCCCCGGCGCGCGCTGACCGATCATGTTCGACTGGCTCGTCGAGTTCTTCAGCGCGTATCCGTACCTCGGCGTCGCATTGATCTTCCTGATCTGCGGCCTCGGATTCCCGCTGCCGGAGGAGATCGTGCTCGTGTCGGCGGGCTACGTCTGCTTCAAGGGACTCGCGGACTTCCCCACGATGATGGCCGCGTGCGCCGGTGCCATCCTGCTCGGGGACATCATCCCGTTCGCACTCGGACGCTGGCTGGGGCTGCCGCTGCTGCGCGTCAAGCCGATGCGCATGATCATCACGCGGCAGCGCCTCGCGCGCTTCAACCGCTGGTTCCGACGCCGCGGCAACCTCGTCATCTTCTTCTCGCGCTTCGTCGCGGGCATCCGCGTCGTCGCCTACTTCACGGCCGGCACGATGAAGATGTCGTGGTGGCGGTTCATCACGCTGGACATGCTCGGCATCGCGATGATCGTGCCGCTGTTCGTCTACGTCGGCTTCGCGTTCGGCAGCACGATCGACGACGCCATCGCAAAACTGAAGACCGTCGAACGCGGCATCCTGATCACGCTGCTGTCGGTCGGTGCGATCGTCGGGCTCTGGTACTGGATGCGGTGGCGCCGACGGCAGCGGGCGCTCGTCGGACAGCCGACGGAGACCTACGTCGAGCCGACCGAGCCGGTCGCGAATGCGCGCGAGGAGTCCCGAGGCGACGGTGCGGACGACCGGATAAGCGACTCGTCTGAATAGGGTTACAACGCCTTGCTCAGGGTTGGTTCGGCCGATAAGGTTCCCGGCCCTCCAACCCCCGGGACCGGGCTTTTTCCCCGTTTCGGCACCCCGCAACCACGCAGAGAACCAATCCCATGACGTGGACCGTCATCGCCCTAGTGATCGCCATCTTTGCGGTCATCTACGCCACGAAGCTCTACGGCTCGATCATGGCCCAGGACCCGGGCACCGAGAAGATGCAGAGCATCGCGAAGGCGATTCAGGAAGGCGGCCGCGCGTTCCTGCACGCTGAATACAAGGCTCTCGCCGTCTTCGTCGTCGTCGTCTTCGCGGCGATGTGCATCAGCAACACCGAAGAGCTCGGCTGGAAGACCGCCGTCGCGTTCCTGATCGGCGCGTTCGCGTCCGGCGCCGCCGGCTACTTCGGGATGCACACCGCAACCCGTGCCGCGGTCCGCACGACGAACGCGGCGCGCACCGGCCTCGCTGGCGCGCTCGACGTCGCGTTCAAGTCGGGCACGGTCATGGGCATGACCGTCGTCGGCCTCGGCCTCGGCGGACTCTCGCTGCTGCTGATGATCTACGGCAGTGACGAGACCGCGCTCAACCAGATCCTCGGCTTCTCGTTCGGCGCGTCCTCGATCGCGCTGTTCGCACGCGTCGGTGGCGGCATCTACACGAAGGCCGCGGACGTCGGCGCCGACCTCGTCGGCAAGGTCGAAGCGGGCATCCCCGAAGACGACCCGCGCAACCCCGCGACGATCGCCGACAACGTCGGCGACAACGTCGGTGACGTCGCCGGCATGGGCGCCGACCTGTTCGAGTCGTTCGTCGGCGCGATCCTCGCGACGATCGTCCTCGGTTCGGCGCTCGGCCTGGGCGCCGCGACGAACGGCGAAGAGACCGCGGCCGGCCTCATGGCCTACCCGCTCGCGCTCGCCGCGATGGGCATCATCGCCTCGCTGATCGGCACGTTCCGCGTCAAGACCGACGACGAGAGCAAGCTGCATCACGCGCTGTTCGGCGGACTGATCACCGCGTCGGTGATCCTGGTCGCGCTGATGGCCGGCGTCACCGCGTTCCTGGAGCCGACCGTTCCCGCCAACACCGCGGGCCTGGCCGAAGGCGCCGGTGGCCCGTGGCACATCTTCGGCTGCATGACGATCGGCCTCGCGCTCGGCGTCATCATCGGCAAGGTCACCGAGTACTACACCTCGGAGCAGATGCGCCCGGCGCAGGAGATCGCGGAGCAGAGCCAGTCCGGCCCCGCGACGAACATCATCTACGGCCTCGCGCTCGGCATGGCGTCGACGTGGATCCCCGTCCTGCTGATCGCGATCGGCATCTACGTCTGCAACGGCATGGCCGGCGTCTACGGCATCTGCATCGCCGCGGTCGGCATGCTCGCCACGCTCGGCATCTCGCTCGGCGTCGACGCCTACGGCCCGGTGGCCGACAACGCGGGTGGCCTCGCCGAGATGGCCGAGCTCGAGCCGGAAGTGCGCAAACGCACCGATGCCCTCGACGCGACCGGCAACACGACCGCCGCGATCGGCAAGGGCTTCGCGATCGGCTCCGCCGCGCTCACCGCGCTCGCGCTGTTCAACACCTACCGCACGAAGGCGACCGCCGCAGACGCGACGTTCGGCATGGACCTCGCGAACAGTGAGGTCATCATGGGCCTCCTGATCGGCGCGATGCTGCCGTTCCTCTTCTCGGCGATGGCCATGAAGGCCGTCGGCCGCGCCGCGAACTCGATGGTCGAAGAGGTCCGCCGCCAGTTCAAGGAGATCAAGGGCCTGCTCGAAGGCACCGCGACTCCGGACTACGAGCGCTGCGTCAAGATCTCGACGCAAGGCGCGCTGCGCGAGATGGTCGTCCCCGGCCTCCTCGCGGTCATCGCCCCCCTCGCGGTCGGCATGATCTTCGGCCGCGCCGCGGTCGGTGGCCTGCTCGCCGGCTCGCTCGGCGCCGGCGTGATGATGGCGCTGTTCATGGCCAACGCCGGCGGCGCGTGGGACAACGCGAAGAAGTACGTCGAAGTCGGCAACCTCGGCGGCAAGGGCTCGGACGTCCACAAGGCCGCGGTCATCGGCGACACGGTCGGCGACCCGTTCAAGGACACGGCCGGCCCGGCGATCAACATCCTCATCAAGCTGATGTCGATTGCTTCGGTGTTGGCGCTGCCGCTGTTCTCCTAGGGCTCACGGCGCTCGCCCAGGCAAAGGCAGGGGCAATGGCAAGGGCAGGTCTCACTGGTTGAGGCTTGCCCTTGTTGCGTTCGTGGTGAGGGCGTTACTTGGCCGCGCGCTTGCGGATAGCCTTCGCGTCCGGGTCGTCCTCATCGAAGAAGACGCGCAGCTCGACCATGACGCCCTTGTCGTTCTCGCGGCCGTAGACGGGGTAGATGCCGTCGCCGTAGCCGCTGACGAGCGCGACGCCGAGGCCGGGGCGGCCCGAGGTGTACTTCAGCTGGCCGAAGCCGTCCTTGCCCGCGGTCATCGCGGAGCACTTCTCGTACGAGGAGCCCGACTGCACCCACGTCACGACGGCGAGGTCGCGATCGGTGCAGTGCTTCTGGATGCGCTTGTCGAGTTCGGCGGCGTCCTGGGCCGTCTTGCACGCGATCGGAGACGCACCGAACTCGGCGACGAGCTTCGCTTTGTCGCGGCCCCAGTACTTGAGCGTCCAGTTCTCGCCCTTGCCCTCGGGTACCCACTCGGAGTCGATGTAGGCCGGGTCGAGCACGAGGAGTTGGCCGGAGTCGACGCCGACGACCCCGAGGCGGATCCACTTCTCCGCCGGGACATCGGTCGACGACTCCGTGAAGTGAGGCGCCGCGAGGGCCGCGACGAGAGAGCCGATCAAGAGTGCGCTTCGCATGCGCGCAGTGTAGTCGGCCGGGCTATCCGCCCTCGACGAGTTCGAACAGATCGTCGAGCGCCGCGGACATCTGCACCGGGTCGAAGTGCCACAGATTGACGTGACGAGCCCCGCGCACCCAACGCAGCAGCTTACGCGGCGACGCACACGCATCGAGCAGGCGCCGCGTCTCGGCCGGCCTCGACTTGCGATCGGCGTCCCCCGCGACGAACAGCACGGGCGCGCGAATCCTCGGCATCGCGTCGATCGGTCGCAGGTCGTCGAACCCGAAACCGAACCCGATGCGGCCGGCCCAGTCGACGGGGGCGAGGAGCACATCCGGCCCGGGCACGAACCACAGCCGGTTCGCGAGAGCATTCCGCATCTCGTCGTAGCAGCTGTCGACGACCAAGAACGCGTAGTCGTCCGGACGCTCGTCGAGCGAGCACGCGAGCGCGGCGGCGCCGAGCGACTGGCCGTGCACTCCGATCTCGGTGTAGCCACGCGCACGCGCGAACTCGACCCACGCGACGACGTCATGCCGTTCGAGCCAGCCAAAGGTGATCCGGTCGCCTTCGCTCTTGCCGGTCGCGCGGAAGTCCGGCGCGAGCACCGACCAGCCACGCCGCGCGTAGTCCGCGGCGAGAGCGACGTTCGAAAGGCTGTCGCCGCGGAACCCCGCGAGCAGCAACACGAGCCGTCGCGGCGCGATGTCCGCGAGCCAGCCGCGCACCTCGAGGCCGTCGGCCGTGCGGGTCATGACGGCCTCGACCGGGAACGCGCCGAGCCGCGTCATCGCCGTCTCGTGCGCCCAGCGATTCGGCCGCGTGAGCACGGCGACGGTCAGCCAACCGCACAGGAGCCAGAGCGACAGAGCCGCGAGGATCCCGACCGCGAGGCGGCGCGGACTCCAGCGTTTGCGACGAGGCGTTTCGATGGCGTCACGATGCCGTGGACCGAGTCGGCGTCAACCCCGGCAGCGTCGGTCGCCCGACGGCCGCACTGTCCGCCCGCCGTCGGATCGCGGGCACCGCACGTCCCCGGCGCGCGTCTGGTCACGAACGCACCGTTGACAAATCACGACTTACGGCGATGTGTCGCGATTTCGATCACGTGGCACACATCCTGCACTCTCTCCCGCGTCGGCAGGCCGCACCGCAGGCCCTGCACCCGGAACGTCCAGGAGAGATGGGGAAATGGGACGGGCCGAGCGCCTGCGGTGAGTTCTGCCGACGTGCTTGTACGGACATAGCGATCGATCGCGCGCACCGCCTTACGCGCCCGCCTCGTCCGTTCCGAGCTCGTTGCGCAACTCGACGAGCGCGCGCACCCACAGCATCCGCACCGCGCCCGAACTGCGCCCCATCCGGCGCGCGACCTCCTCGTGTTCGAGCCCCTCGAGGTTCCGCAAGATCACGACCTCCCGGTAGTCGTCGGGCAGGCGTTCCAGCGCGGCCGCGAGCTCGAGCGAAGACTCCTTCTGCACGGCCTCCATGCTCGGCGACGCGTCGCGTGCCGCGAGGGCCGCATTCCAACGCCCGGACACTTCCTCGAGATCACGCTCGAGCGACTGCTCGCGACCGACGTCGCGCTTCTGCGCGCCCTTGTGCCGACGCACCTCGTGCGACAGCGCCCGAGCGAGGATCTTGCGCAGCCACGCGGTGAGCTCGGCGTCCGTGCGGCCCTCGAACGACTCGAACGACCGCACGGCCTCGAGCATCGCGTATTGCACGACGTCGGAAGGATCGAAGCGCGCGCGGAACCGGCTCTCGACCTCGTGCCGCGCGAGCAACCGCAGCCACGGCGCGTAGCGCTCGAGCGCGTTCTCGACCGCTCCGCGGTCGCCCTGTCGCAGCGCATCGAGGCGCGCGACCATGCTGTCTTCCCCCCCGCTCATGCGACGCGCCTCTGCGAACCGAGACGCAGCAGCGACCGCCCGGCCCAGAGCAAGACGAGCAGACAGCCGACGACGAACGCCGCTTCGAGCCCGATCGCCTCGCCACCGTGCCACGAGTAGTGCTCGAGCTCGCTCATGAAACTCGCGTCGGCCGCGAGGTAGTAGGCCCCGAACGCGACCGCGATAGCAGACCATACGAGCACGAGCAACGCGAACCGGCCCCATCGTCGCCGCCCGAGCCAAACCAAGGCACACATCGGAGCGATCACGAGTGGCGCGCCCGCGAGCACGATCCCGATCGAAACATCGCCGATCGACAGCTTCTGCAAGAACGGGAACAGCGCGTAGAGGTCGATCGTGCGCGCGAACGTCTCCCAGGTCGAGATGATCCGCGTGAACGGGACGAATCCGAGTTGCCACGCGGCGAGCGCGACGCCCATGTAACCGAGCAGCACGGCACCGACTCCCCACGAGCGCCAGCGGATCGCCCACGCCAGGAGCAACAGTGGCAAGACGAGAAGCAGCGCGGCGTCGGCCGCATGCCGCAGCATCACGAACACCTGCCCGGGGCGGACCCACGGCAGGCGACGGAGGTAGCGCGGATCCGGCGGGACCTGCGCCAGAACGGGACGCTCCCGCGATGCGCCCGCGAGCGGGCTGCCGAGCCAGCCGGACGACCCTCCCTTCGTGCGCGCGACCGCGAGCGGTCGCCCCGCCACGTCGAGGGACAGCAGCTCGTCGCCGGTGACGCTCGACGCGGTCGCACCGTTCGCGACGTCGATCACGTGCACGACGCGCCCGCGCTGCTCGTGCCGCGGGAGTTCGAGCCAGCTGCCGGTAGCCGTGCGGCGCATCCGGCCGATCGGCTCGACCGGATCGAACGTCACCGGCTTGCCCGAGACTTCCGCCTTCCAGAGAACGTCATCCGGCCGCCCACGCGAACAGACCAGCTCGCCAGGGGCGGACCAGAGCACTTCTTCGAAACCGTCCCCGTCGACATCGACGGCTCGCACCGCGCAGCTGTTCCCCCCGTCCAGGTTCGCGATGTACCTGCCGACTGCGCGCGGGGCGCTCGCGTGCACGACGCGCCCTTCGCCGTCGAGCACGAGTGCGCGCAGGGACTCCTGGTGGCTGCGCTTGTTCAGCGGGCCACCCTTGCGCTCGTAGTGCCCTTCGGTCACGAGCTGCACGCAGACGCACCGACCGCCTCCGGCGATGCGCGCCGCGTCGATCCGCGCGAGCCAGCTCTCGTGGCCGTCCGGGATCGAGTGTTCGCCGTCGTCTTCACTCTGCCACGTCCAGATCGGCTGTCCGTCCGTGCCGCGCAGCGCACGCACCCGGAACTGGGCCGACTCGACGATGATGTTGCGCGAGTGACCCCGCTCCGGCGCGAACGGCTCGCGCAGCCGGAGAACGCGATCGACGACGATCGCTTCGCCGAAGCCATCGGCGTCGAGGTCGGCGACGACACAAGCGATCGGGCAGCGACGACCTCCGTAGTTGCGCTCGCTGAGCCCTTCCTCGAACAGCACGGAGCCGTCGGCGCCGCGGAACGCCCTCAGCTCCCAGCGACTCGCAGCGTTGAGCGAACACGTGATGATGTCGTCGACGGCATCGCCGTCGAGGTCGCCGAACACGAGCTCGAAGCGATCGTTGTTCGAACGGGCGGAGCCCGACGCGACATCGAACTCCACCTGTCCCGACGTCGCATCCACCACCGCGATGCGCGGGGATTCACCACCGAGGAAGGATGTCCGCGAACCGTACGGATAGACCAGCTCGAGGTCGCCATCGCGATCGAGGTCCACGAGCCGAGCGTCCGCCATGGAGCTGCCTCGGGAGATCCCCTTCATCGGCGCCCCCTCGACGGGATGCAGAGCATCGGTCCCGAGTTCCCAGAGCAGCTGACCCGTCTTGCCGGAGAACGCTTTGGCGCCCGGACCGTCCGCGTCGATCGGATCGGCGACGCCGTCCTCGTCGAGATCCCCGAGCGGCGCCGGCACGACGTGCCGCGCGGCGAAGTCGTCGACGCGCCAGAGCACGCGCCCATCGAGTCCGGATACGGCCACGTCCTTGCCGACGAGATCGGTCACGCCATCGCTGTTGAAGTCGGCCGCGCGATGCAGCGCTTCCAGTCGGCGGTATCGCATCCCGCCCATGCCGCGGAACGCGCGCAGCGACGCCTCGCTCTCGAACCGCGCGAGCTCGGAGGAGCTGCGCCGGCGCAGCGCGAGTAGCTCGGTCGACCCATCGGCGTCGAGGTCCGCGAGACGCAGCTCGGGCACCCCTTCGAGTTCGTGCACGACGCGGCCCCGCGTCGCTTCGAGCGCGAAGACGCGTGACGGCGTCTGGTGAAGCTGCACGCCGTCTCGCGTGACGACCCGGCCGCGCCCCTGCTCGTTGTCGTACGCGACGATCACGAGCGGCTCGCCGTCGGGGCCCGCCATGCCGAAGTCGAGCGAACCAACGTCTCCGCCGCCGCTCGCGTAGGTGCTCCACCACCACAGTGTTTCGCCCGACGCGGACGACATCGCCGTAACGTAGAGCCAGCGCTCCTGCACGCACGCGGTGAACACGTCGCCGAGTCCGTCGCGGTCGATGTCCGGACCGACTCCGAGATGATCGATCTGGACCCGATCCGGCGCATCCGCACCAAAGGCCGCACCGAGAAGTGCGCCGAGCGGACCGGCTTCCTGCGCCAATCCCTCGGTCACGGCCTGGGCAACGAGATCACCGGGGCTGACCTCGCGCATCTGACGCGCGGCATCGTCGAACCAGAAGCGGCGCCAGCGCGGCTCCCCACTCGTGCCGTCGATCGCCTCGACCGCGTAGCCGCTCTCGATCGCGTCCGCGATGCGCGTCGGCGCGAGCACGAGCACGCCATCGTCGAGCGGCGCGACGACGGGCCAGTCCGGGATTCGTCCGTCCCGTTCGCCCCACTCGGCGGTCAGCGCGCGCGACCAAAGCACCTGGCCATCGATCAGCGCGTACGCCGTCATCAGCGCGCCCTGGTCACGGGCGATCGTGACCAGCACGTCGTCACCGCCGTCGCCATCGAGGTCCTCGATTCGCGGAGTGCCCGAGAAATCCCCACGGGCGACGATCGGGCCGCCGATCCGACGCCCATCGGTCGAATCGCAGACGACCAGGTGTCGACCGATCGCAGTGACGAGAACGTCACGTTCGGCGATTCGCCCCCGCTGGATCTCTGCGTCTTCGCCATCGACTTCCAGCGGAAGCTCCCAAGCCCGTTCGCCGGTCTTGCCGTCGAACGCCGTCAGTCGTGCCGCGCTGCCAGCGCTCGAGAGCACGTGCAGACGCCCGCCAGTGACGATCGAACCCGCCCGGAGTTCGCCTCCGGCGCCGAGCCGCCACAGCAGCTTCCCGCTGGCACCCGACGCGACGAAGGCTCGTGCCCCCTGTTTGCCGACGACGAAATCGGAAACCCCGTCACCATCGAGATCGTCGACGACATCCGGCACCCGCCAGTTCGAGTAGACCGTGCGAATCGCCGCGTCGTCGAGACCGAGTGCCGCGGTGGCCGCGGACACGCGCCAATTCGGCCACTCCCACCGCCAGAGCGTTTCGCGCGTGCGACCGTCAACGCGTGCGAGCGCTTGCTCCGAACGCACGAGCAGGTCGGTCCCTGCCTCCGTCGCAAGGAACGCATATCGCAGCCGTCCGTCGCGCTCCGCCTCGATCGGCGCCCACATCAGTCGATCGCGCAACCGCAACTCGCACTCCCGCGTCACGCCGGCGTCGACGTCGACCGCGAATTCTTCGCTCAGAAGGTCGCTCTCGATCGCCCGAATCCGGTAGCGGCCCGCAGGAAGCGAGATCGGTTCGCTCGCGGGCATTCGGAACGGGGCGACGGCCTCCCGGCCGTCCGCGTCGAAGATCGACACGAGCGCGCCCGCGGTTTTCGCCGTCACCTCGAGCCGGCCGTTCTGCGTGTCCGCGTACTCGCGCATGCCGAGCACGCCGACGGCGAGCGCGGCGAGCGCGATCACCGCGGACGCGAGCGCGATCGCCGCGGAACGGCGATGACGCTTCCAGCTGCGGCCCGCGCGCTCGATGACGTTCGGCCGCCGCGCCGAGATCGCGTCGCCGTCCCGCAGCGCTCGAAGATCGCGCGCGAGATCCGCGGCCGTCGCGTAGCGACGCTCCGGATCCTTCTCGAGACACTTCATCACGATCGTCTCGAAGTCTCTCGGCAACGCACCGTCGACGCGACGCGGCGACATCGGCTCGTCGTCGACGATGCAACGCAGCACTTCGTGCGGAGTCTTGGCCACGAAGACCGGCTGCCCCGTCGCGAGTTCGTAGAGCGTCGCGCCGAGGGAATACACGTCCGCGCGGTGATCGACCGGCGGACCGTCGCTGCGCGCCTGCTCGGGACTCATGTAGCGCGGCGTCCCGAGCAGCGCACCCGTCAGGCTCAGCGTCAGGTCGTCGTGCTGGCGCGCGAGGCCGAAGTCGGTCAGCCACACCCGGCCGTCGCCGTCGAGCAGCAGGTTCGACGGCTTGACGTCGCGGTGGATCACGCCACGCTCGTGCGCGTGCGCGAGAGCTTCCGCAGCCTCGATCCCGAACTGCAGCACGTCCGGGAGCGCCACGGGCTCGGAGTCCTCACCGCCGAGCTCGGCCAAGCTCGTGCCATCGATGAACTGCATCGCGAAGTACTGCACGCCGTCCGTCTCGCCGACCGCATAGACCGGCACGATGTTCGTGTGGTGCAAGCGTCCGACGATCTCCGCTTCACGATGGAAGCGGCGCATCGCTTCGGGGTCGCCCGTCTGGCCGAAGCGCAGCACCTTCAGGGCGACCCGCCGCTTCAGCGACATCTGCTCGGCCTCGTAGACGACGCCCATCCCCCCGGAGCCGACCTCACGCAGGATCCGGAAATCGCCGAGCACGGCCGAAGCGCCCGGCAGCCCCTCGAGCTTCCGCCGCGCGTCATGGACGAAATCGATCGCCTGCAGGCACTCGTCGAGCTGCGTCTCGAGATCCGGATGCCGCGCGAGCAGCTCGCCGCGATCGGTCGGCCGCCCGGCCTCCAAATCCGCGAGATAGGCCTCGAGCGCCGTCGCGAGGGTCTCAGCGGAGCTACGGGAGCCACCGCTCGGGTCTTGGGGGCGCGGGTCGGTCATGCCGGAGAGGGAAGCTGCCATAGTCTAAGGTGGTGAGACCCGGACATCTGTCACGCGGAAATCGCGGTTTCTCTCGAAGGGCCGAGAGAGCGGTGGGACGGACGGTTCGGCGTGGTTCCGTCGGGTGCTTGGGGGAGGGAAGGTGGGTCGTCTACCACCACGCACCCTCAACGAGCCCCCCTCCGTCGCGGCTCCCACCCCCCGCCGCAGAATCCAAGCCTCCGCCCCGCGGCCTCCGGAGATTCCGTGTAAGACTCGAACCGGTCCCGAGAGTCCCCCACGAGCCTCTTCCCCACGACGACCGCCGTGTCCCTCGCACCCCAAACCCGACGCAGCCTGCTCCTTCGCCTCGGCGAACACAGCGACGACGCCTGGATCGAGTTTCTCGGAATCTACGAAAACGCGATCCTGCGCTACTGCCGTGCGATGGGTCTGCAGGACGCGGACGCGCGCGACGCGACCCAGGACGTCCTGGCCGCGGTGCACGCGAAGATCTCGACCTGGAACCACGACTCCGGCCGCGGCAGCTTCCGCGCGTGGCTGTTCCGCGTCGCGCGCAACATCGCGATCGACGCGATCACGGCGCGGGCGCGCCGGCGGACGAAGGGTACGGCGACTGAGATCGACCGCGCGCTGGCGGACGTACGTGACCCCGCCGCGGAGAGCGCGACGGTCCTCGACATCGAGTATCGCCGTGCGCTCTTCGAGTGGGCCGCGACGCACGTCCGTGCCGAGGTGCGCGACGCGACCTGGCAGGCGTTCGACGGCACGGCCGTGCGCGGCGAGAAGCCGGAGACGGTCGCCGCGCGCCTCGGCATGACGGTCGGCAGCGTCTACACGGCGAAGTGCCGCGTCGTCGCGCGCATCCGCGGGAAGGTCGCGCAGTTCGACGATGCGGTGTTTCGCGACGCGGCGTCGGCGGCAGAGGCTCGTCACCCGACCCGAGACGAGGACCCGAAACGATGAGAGAGCCAACCCGACCCGAGACGACTCCGTGCCACGACCCAGGCCTGCTACAGCAGCTGCTGCTCGAGCAGCTCGAGGAAACCGATGAAGCGCGTGTGCAGGAGCACGTCACGACCTGCACGGATTGCCAACGCGCGCTCGAGCACGCCGCTGGCAACGAGTCGCTCTGGCGCGAAGTCAGCGAGAACCTCGGTGGTCTGACGCCGACCGACGACGATGCCGACGCGCAGCTGCGTGAGATCCGTGGGTATCTCGCACCATCCGACGATCCCGCCATGCTCGGGCGCCTCGGTCACTACGAGATTCGCGGCATGATCGGTCGCGGCAGCACCGGCATCGTGCTCAAGGCGCACGAGCCACGCCTCAACCGCTTCGTCGCGATCAAACTCCTCGCGCCGGAGTACCGCGCGAGCGGCGCCGCGCGGCGCCGCTTCGAACGCGAAGGTCGCGCGATCGCCGCGGTCACCCACGACCACGTCGTGCCGATCCACGCGGTCGACGAGTACGAGGGGCTGCCGTACATCGTCATGCAATATGTCCCGGGCCTTTCGCTCCAGCAGCGGCTCGACCGCGACGGCCCGTTCGACTCGTGCGCGGTCGCGCGCCTCGGCCTGCAGGTCGCGAGCGCTCTCGCCGCCGCGCACGCGCAGGGCATCGTCCACCGCGACGTGAAGCCGGCGAACGTCATCCTCGAGGACAACGTCGAACGCGCACTCGTCATGGACTTCGGACTCGCGCGCGTCGCCGACGAGATGTCGATGACACACAGCGGCACGATCACGGGCACGCCCCAGTTCATGTCGCCCGAGCAGGCGCGCGGCGAATCGACCGATGTGCGCTCCGATCTCTTCAGCCTCGGCAGTCTGCTCTACGCGGCGGCGACCGGACGCCCGCCGTTCCGCGCGGAGACGCTGTTCGGCGTCATCCATAGGGTCAGCGAGTCGACGCCTCGACCGATCCGCGAGGTCAACCCGGAGATCGACGAGGCGCTCGCCACGCTGATCGAGACGCTGATGCGGAAGCGTCCGAGTGATCGCTTCCAGACCGCCGCCGAAGTCGCCCAGGCGCTCGAGTCGGAACTCGCGCACCTGCAGAACCCGATGGGCGTGCCGCAGCCGGCGCGCGACTGGCGCAGCAAGCCCCCGGCGACGGACACGGGCGGCGGCCGCTCCCGCGCGGGCAGCCTCACCGTGCTCGCTGCCGCTGGAGCCGCAGCGGCACTAGCGGTGATGTTCTGGCCGGACGGGGACTCGGCCGGCGACAAGAACGGCTCGCTCGCCGGATTCGGCAGCACGTCGCAGGACCCGGACAAGTCGATTCCGCCCGGTGCGCGCGTGGCGTGGGCCGAGCGCGAGGGCGCGTTCGAGCAGACGGTCACACACTCCTACGCGGTCGAGCCCGGTGGGAGCCTGCGCGTTCGCGTCGATGCCGGGGACGTCGCGATCACGCCGACGGATGCGGAGGCGGTGTCGATCGACACGGTGCGCACGATCGCGACGGGAGACCGCGCCGAGGCTCGGATGATCGCGGGAGAGCATGCCCTGACGTATCGCCGCACGGACGACGGCATCGAGATCCTCGGCGCGTTCGACGATGCGTTGCTCTCGAGTGACCGAGCCGACTTCGTGCGCGCCGTGCGCTTCGACGTGCGGGTTCCGATCGCGTTCCGCGCAGACATCGAGACCAAAGCGGGCTCGATCACGATCGGCGCGCTGCAGGGTAAAGTCGTCGCGCGCGCCGAACACGGCGACATCGAGCTGGCGCGCATCGACGGCAAAGTCGACGCCAAGACCGAAGGCGGCGACATCGAGATGATCGAAGGCTGCACCCAAGACGCCGAGCTCCTCGCGATCCGCGGCGACGCGCACGTCGCGAAGGTCGACACGAAAGCGGTCGTGCTGACCTCGGGCGGCGACATCCGATTCGGCTCGAGCAAGGGCCGGCTCTACGGACAGACCTCCGGCGGCGACATCTACGTCGACGCGATCGCCGGCCCGACCGGCGGGTTCGCCAGCGACGGCAGCGTCTACGTCCAGGTGCACGATGACCCGACCGAGAACTGCCGTTTCGAAGCCAATGACGGCAACGTGAACATCCACCTCGCCGATTCGGTTCGGACACGACTCGAGGCGCGCGGCGACGTCGTGTCAGCGTTCGAGATGACGACGGAGAACGGCGAAGACGGCACGAGCTGGCAGGTGACCGAACGGAACGGGGGCGGGGCTCGCATTCGGGCCGCGTCGCCGACCGGGCGGATTACGCTGCAAGGTCTGCAGCCGGCACCGCGGGACGCGGCCGAAGCACCGAGCGACGGCGAACTCGGTGGAAGTGGCCTGGGCGGGAGTGGGCTCGGAGGGAGCAGCCTCGGTGGTAGCGGCCAAGGCGATAGCGGCCTCGGTGGTCGCGGCGAGGGCGCCGCCCCCCTGCTGAGTTACGCCGCCCGACTGCGTGAATCCGGCCCACCCCGAGCCGGCGCCCTCGCGACGGTCGCATTCGACGACACGACGCGCGTGATGGACGGGTACACGATCTACCTGCCGCGGTCGCACGACCCGGACGCGCGTCGCTACCCGGTTCTCGTCTACCTGCAGGGCGCCTACGGCGTCGGCGGCGCGATCCGCAGCGTCAACGACTGGGGCCTCGCGCGTCTGCTTCGCGACGAGACCGACGCAAGCACCGAACGCAACCGCCTGCTGCTCGACACCTTCATCGTCGTGTGCCCGCACATCCAGAAGGGCAACTACCACGATCACCCCGAGGTGGTCCGCGAGATCCTCGACACCGTAGTGACCAACCACTCGGGCGATCCGGACCGCGTGTATTTGACCGGCCTGAGCCGCGGCGGCCACGGCAGCTGGGGCCTCGCCGCGAAGCTCCCCGGCACGTTCGCCGCGATCGCCCCGATCGGCGGCGGCGCATCGAGCGTCAAGAATTGGGACGAGTGGATCGACACCGCGATCTGGATCTCTCACAACCGCAACGACGGCGTAGTCCCGTTCCAGCAAGCCGCAGATGCGATGCGCCACGTCGAACGCGAGACGGGTGGGACGTTCGCGAAGTACGACACGCTCGACGTGTCGGGTACGGACTACCTCGAGCAGCGCTACGTGCTGACGTCGGCGCCGACGGACTCGCACGACGCGTGGACGGACATCTACACGCGTCCGGAGTTCTACCGGTGGCTGCTGCGGCAGGAGCGGCGGGAGACGGTGGAGGTGGAGTCGACGAGCGGGCGGTGACCGGCCGCACCCTACGGGCCGCGCCCGCTCGTGAACGTGCCCGCTTGCGCCCGGGAACGGGCGGGCACGCAAACGCAAGCGGGCACGTTCACTTGGGCCGCCTACTACTTCCCGTTCCCGCGGAACAGCGGCCCCCGCTCGATGTCGCACGCGAGCACCTTCCCGTCCTCCGCCCGCAGCGCCACGCGCACGTCCAGGTCTTCCTGCGACGCCTCCTTCATGCCGCTCGACACCATCCAAGTGCCCTGCGATTTGACGCACCACACGCCTTTCTCACATCGCACGACGGTGCCGATCCACCACGGCTCGCCGTGGAACTTCGCGCGGGCCTTCACGGCGGCCAGGGCGCGCTCGATCGCGACCTCGGCGGTGCGGACCTCGTGTCCGGCCACGCTTTCGGCGAGCCGCCGTTGCAGCACTTCGATCGCGAGGAAGACGTCGCCTTTGCGGTCTTTCGCGCAGACTGCGTTCAACACCGGGCGCGCCGGTTCGCCGAGCGCGACCAGCGCAGCGATCGTCGCTTCCTTGCGTGCGGGTTCGCGGACTTGCACGTCGAGAAGCTCATGGGCGCGCTTCTCGATCGCCACCGCTCGACTCGACGCGGGCACCGACTCGACGCGGGCGATGCGCTGGGGCTTCTCGCCGTTCGTCGCGAAGATCCGGAAGTCGAACCGCGTGCGCGGCACCCGTACGAACTCGAACACGTTCCCCGGTTCGGTCGGATGCTTCGGCTGGGCCGCGAGCACGACGTTGTAGGAGAACTGGTCGCTCGCGAGCGCGCCGCGCGCGATCTTGTCGACGCGGAAACCGTTTGGGAAGCCGGCGGGGTTGCATACGCACAGCACGAGGTTGTTGCGGAAGTCGACCGCGGGTGGCTTCGCGTTCGCATCGTGCTCGCGCCAGAGCGCGGCCCACTCGGTGCGGCTGCCGATCACCGCGAAGCGTTGTTCGTCGATGCCCGTCGTCGCGCCGTGCCAGACCTCGGCGTGGCCTTCGAAGTCCGGGAACGGGAACGGCGGCGGCAAGCTCGCATCATCCTCCTGCGCGACGACCGGTGCGGAAGCAACGACGACCGCGACTAGGACGGTTCGGGGGAACGGCATCGTCTCGGATCATAGCCGGCCTTCACGCTCGATGGGTCGTCAGCGCAACCGCGCGAGCTGCTCCTCGGCCCACTCGGCATCCGCGCTCCGGCTCGCGATCGTGGTTTCGAGAAGTGTACGCACGACACGGCGGAGCTCGTCGCTGACGCCGAGGTTGGCAAAGTCGATTGCATCTTCGGCCGCAGCCGTGTTGGTGACGGGATACCATTCCTCACCGGCATGCTCTTGTTCGATTGCCAACTCCGACAAGAGCTCCTCGACGCACCCCGTCACGTCCGCGTTCGAATCCCGCGCCAACGCGATGCGCGCACGTGCACAGGACGCTGCCAGGCTGTATTCGGGGTCGTCCTCGATCTTCTTCAGATGCGCCAGGAACTCGTCGGTGGCGCCCGACCGAGGAGCCCGGGCGCCCAACTTTCCGAGATCGTGGACCCAGTCCCACGACAAAGTCGACCGTTCGCTCCAGAACGCGAGTCCACCGCGAAGTGCGCGTGCCGACAACTCGGCCTCCGAAGGGATCGCGGCGAGGGCCTCACTCGCGTACTCACGCACCGATACGTGCTCGTCTTCATCGACGAGACGAGCCAAGAGAGGCAGGGCCGCATCAATCGCGAGTTCGCCGGTCCGCCCCAGTAAGTGCGCCGCAAGGCTCCGCGCCCCCCAGTCGTGGTCGTCCAGCGCGTCGATCGCGACGCGCACGGCTTCTGCGTCGAACGCACGCATTCGCTCCAACCCCAACAGCGCAAACGTGCGGCTGCCCGGTGTCCGAGCCACCGACCGCAACTCCGGGATCAGCCGATCCCGATGGCCGCGTGAGTAGGCCAGCGCGAACGACGCCATCGCGACCTCCCGCTCGTCCGCACTCGACAGCATCTGCACGAGCGCGTCGATCGCGGACTCGTCGCTGTCTTCATCAGCCCCCAGCCAGACCTGACAGAGGGCGCGCGCTGCCGCGACGCGGATCTCAGCATTCGGATCGTCCAGCGACGCCGCGACCAGCGCCTCGGTGCCAGCGAGCTGCGACGAATCGAACGAGAGAAAGATCGAATCTGCGAAGACGGTAAGTGCCGCCAATCGGTCGTCTGAGGAACTCGACCCGAGCATGCGACGCGCCGCCCGCATGACCTCTTGGGGTTCCCGCTCCCGAATCCGCTGGAACGTTGGATCCGCCGTCGACGGCGCTCGCGGCGGGGCGGCGAGCAGGCCACGAATGTCGTCTTCCACCGTGCGCGGGCGCGTCGCGAGATACGCGACGACCGCCAGCGTCACGACGACCAGCGCCGCGCCACCCCACACCACACGTCTCCGTCGCCCACTCATCGTGGCAAGAACCAGTGCACGTATCCACATCGGTCACACACGACACGCGCGAGGCACGGCCCGCCCTTGCCGCCGATCCGGATCTGTCTCAGCTTGGCCATGGAAAGCATGTTCGCGTTCCGGTGCGTCGAATTCGCGTTGATACGCGAAGCGGCCCTGGGTGTTGGCAACGAAACCTGGCTCCTCGCACAATGCTCGCATGCCCCCTCGTTGTGACCCGCCCATGATTCTGCGGTCGGCGAGCGAACCCGGCCTCCTCAGGATCAATCGCAGGTTCGAGGAGAAATTCGGGCTCGAGCCATCCGAGTTGGTGACTCGACCGTTGCTCCAATGGATTCACCCGGACGACCGCCCTGAACTCGCGGCGTGTATCGACAATGGGGAAGGCACCGTCACGGCTCGTCACGCGACCACGTCCGAAGCTTGGATCGCGGTCGATTGGAAGATCCGCACGTCTAGCGACGGCACGGTCGCGCTGGGCCTGTGCGCGGAACGCGACAAGAACAGCGCGAACCCTCTCGAGACGGAAACGCGTGGATCGACGATCACCGACACGCTGCACGCGATGGCCCGCATCGTCGAACGCAAGAATCCCGGACTCCGCTGCTCGATCCTCCTGACCGAGAACGGCCTCATCACCGGGGGCGCCGGGCCGAGTCTTCCGGACTCCTACAACGCTGCCGTCGAAGGCCTGGAGATCGGCCCGTTCGTCGGATCGTGCGGCACCGCATCGTTTTGGAACACGCCAGTCATCGTCGAGGACATCCATACGGACCCTCTCTGGCGAGACCTGCGAGACGCCGCGGCGCTCGCCGGTGTCGGCGCGTGTTGGTCACACCCGATCACGTCGACCGACGGAGTAGTCCTCGGCGCCATGGCCCTCTATGCGGACGAGCCTCGCGCACCGACGCAGAGCCACATGGACGGGCTCGAGATCGCGGCGCACATGGTTGGCCTGGCCATCCAGCGCGATCGCCTCGAAGAGCAACTGCGCGAGGCCGTCAAGATGGAGGCGCTCGGCGTACTCGCGGGAGGTATCGCGCACGACTTCAACAACATGCTCGCGACCGTGCTCGGCAACGCGGAGATGGCGAAGAGCACCCTGCCGCGCGACGCCGAGGCGTGTGGAATGCTCGACGAGATCGTCACCGCGAGCATCAGCGCGTCCGAGCTGTGTAACCAGATGCTCGCGTACGCCGGGCGCAGCTCGCGCTCGACCGAGTCATTCGACTTCAACGAGTTGGTAGAGGAGATCGGTGGACTCCTGAACGTCACGCTCTCGAAGAAGGCTCGGATCATCTATGACCTCGCCAGCGCGCCACTGGGCGTGGTCGCGGACCGGAGCCAGCTACGCCAAGTCATGCTGAACCTCGTGACGAACGCCGCAGAGGCCATCGGCGAGGACACGGGCCAGATCCTCGTGCGCACCACGATCAAAGAGCTGACGAGTGACGAATCGGAGTCACTCTACTCCAACGCGAACCTGCAGCTCGGTGAGTTCGTTCACGTTCTAGTCCGTGACAGCGGATCGGGAATGAGCGCCGAGACCCTGACCAAGATCTTCGATCCGTTCTTCTCGACGAAACCGACCGGTCGCGGCCTCGGTCTCGCAGCGGTGAAGGGCATCATCAAGAGCCACGGGGGTGGAATCACACTCGAGAGCGAACTCGGTCGTGGAACCACGTTCTCGGTGCTCCTCCCCTACGTCCCGCTGCCAGAAGGACACGGTCGCCCCACGGGAGAGCCGGAGCTCGTCTCGTCGAACGGCGCGCTCATTCTCGTCGTTGACGATGAGCCCCAGGTGCTGGACGTTCACAGCCGCATCCTCGAGCAGGCCGGCTATCACATTCTGCGCGCCCGTGACGGCCAGGACGCGATCGATGTGTTCCGCACGCACGCGGAAGAGATCGATGGCGTGCTACTCGACCTCAGCATGCCAAAGCTCGGCGGAGACGAAGTGTTCCGCATGATGCGGACAATTCGAGAAGACGTGCCTGTCGTGCTCAGCAGCGGGTTCACCGAACAAGAAATGCTCGACCGGTTTCGCGGTGACGGGCTTGCTGGCGCAGTCCAGAAGCCGGTGCAGATGAAGGTCCTGCTGACGAGAGTCGCCGCCGCTCTGCGGACGACTGCCATGGGCAACGGCTAGCGATCCAACGGGTAGTGATCCGCATCCGCGAAGGTCAGCTTCCACACCCCGTGCACGCGCTGCCACAGCATCGTGGTCGGGCCGCGGCTCGCCTTCACCGACCCGTCCGCCGCCGTGACTCGGTCCCGGAACGTCATCGTCGTCAGCGCGGCGTTCTTCGAGAGGGCGAGGACCTCGATGTTTTCGAACTCGGTCTCGAACTCCCGCAGAGCTGGCAGGAAGTCCCGGATCTGCCGCGACACGGTCGTGTAGTCGACGCGCGTACCGTCCTGATACATGTAGAACTCGTAGTGCAGGTGCTCGAGCACGGCGTCGGCATCGCGCGCGCGCTCGGCGGCCAGGAAGCTTGCGAGGCGCGGGCGCACGGCGGCTTCGACGCGCGCGGGCATCGCCGGGTCGGGAGCCGGAGAATACGTGCACGCGATAAGCAGTGACAAACCCATGCCGAGCCAGGCTCGATCCCAGAATTCGCGACTCATGTCCGGCAAGCATGGCGCGATCCGGACGGCGGGCGCCTATCCTGCCCCGCGTGACCGACCACGAATACGAAGCCATCAATCTCGCCGTCTTCTTCGACCTGGAGAACGTGGTCCGCAGCGGCGAGAAGTCGTTCTCGGTCGACGCGGTGCTGCAGCGCCTGCTCGACAAGGGCAACGTGATCGTCCGAAAGGCGTACGCGGACTGGGAGCGGTTCGGCGACTTCAAGCGCCCGTTCCACCAGGCCGCGGTCGAGCTGATCGATATCCCGAGCAGCAAGATGAGCGGCAAAAACAGCGCCGACATCAAGATGGTCGTCGACGCGCTCGAGCTCGCGTTCACAAAGCGCCACATCGACACGTTCGCGCTCGTCTCCGGCGACTCGGACTTCTCGCCGCTTGTGTCAAAGCTGCGAGAGAACGGCCGCTACGTGATCGGCGTCGGCGTCAAGGAGAGCTCGAGCTCGCTGCTGATCGACAACTGCGACGAGTTCATCTTCTACGAGGACATCGTCGGCAAGAAGAAGAAGCGCGCGAGCAAGGCGCTCAAGGGCGTCTCGGACGACCAAGCCGAAGCGTTCCGGCATCTACTGGACGCCGCGTCCGGCATGCTGCGCGACGGCAAGACGCTCTACAGTTCCGCCGTGAAGCAAGCGATCAAGCGGAAGCAGCCGCAGTTCAACGAGGAGTACCACGGCTACTCGTCGTTCAGCCGCCTGCTCGAAGACGCCGAGAGCTGCGGGCTGATCCGGCTGCGGCGGGATGGGCGCAGTGGAACCTACGTCATCGAAGAGATGTTCGACGACTGAGTGGTTGTGCGTGGGTGGGCCGGTGCGCATTCGACCACCACGACCACGCACCTACACCCACCGCGGCCAACGCCGAATCACTTGCGCAACGCTTCCCACGCCTCGGCGATTGAATCCCCCGCGTGCCCCAGCCCTTCGGTGACGCTGTCCCACGCCTTGCCCGCCGACTCGGACCCGGCTTCGCCCGCGCTGCGGACGCGCTTCTCCACCGCCGTGAGCTGCTTCTGCACCTTCTCGGCGAGCCGCTTCGCCTCGACCGACGCGTTCGCGCCGCGCTTTCGGATCTCTTCGTTCAGCTCGGCGAGCTTCGCGCGTGCATCCTGCAGCTGCGGCTCCGCGCGCTTCTGCAGGTCCTGCCACGTCTTGACGACGAGGTCGGCCGTAGCGTCGAGCGCTTCCTGCGCCTTCTCGCGCACCTCGCGCGCTTCGGCGGAATCGCCGCACGCGGGGACCAAGAGACAGAGAACGCAAGCGAGAAGTGCGAGCTTCATGGTGGCCGATTGTACCGAGTTCGCGATCCAACGCAGGTCCCGGCCCCGCGAGCCCCTGCCGGCCGCTACGCTGGGGTGTGATCCCCAGTTCGCCATGACACCAGGAGATGATGTTCATGCGTTTCACTCTCTCTTCTCTCGCCGCTTGCAGTCTCGCGTTCCCCGCGGCCGCCCAGTGCAATCCGTCGTTCGTCAACGTCGGCCCGACGGCCGACTCCCACAACATCCATGGTGACGCGATTCTGACGCCGAGCCTGATGCCGGTCGTCGGCGCCAACTCCGAGTTGACCTTCACCTACGGCAACCCCGGGCCGAACAACGCCGTCGTCTACCTCGCGGATACGCCGGCGAACATCTTCTTCCCGCCGACCAACACGACGATCGCCTTCGATCCGGCGAGCGTCATCGCGAACTTCCCGGCGACGAGCAACGGCGGGTTCACGCTCGGCGTCACGATCGGCAACGACCCGGGACTCTGCGGGCTGAGCCCGTTCACCTGGCAGGTGCTCGTCCTCGACACCGAGTTCGGGAACGCGCGCGTCCTCGGCTCGAACCGCGCGATCTGGGGACTCGGCGACAGCGCCGACCTCGTGATCACCGAGATCATGCAGAACCCGGCGGTCGTGACCGATGCGAACGGTGAGTGGTTCGAGATCTACAACAACGACACGGCGGGCGTCGATCTCCAGGGATGGATCATCCAGGACCAGGGCACCGACTCGCACGTAATCGCGTCGTCCGTCATCGTGCCGGCCGGGGGCTTCGTCGTGCTCGGCGTCAATGCCGACTTCGCGACCAACGGCGGCGTCAACGTCGACTACGAGTACGGCAGCGGCTTCTTCCTCGCGAACAGCATCGACGAGCTCGAGATCGTCTCGCCGGCGGGAACGATCGTGGACACCGTGATCTGGGACGACGGCGTCACGTTCCCCGACCCGACCGGCGCTTCGATGAACCTCTCGCCCACGGCGTTCGACCGCACGCTGAACGACAGCGGCCTCAACTGGTGCGAAGCCGTTCTCCCGTACGGCGCCGGCGACCTCGGCACGCCGGGTGCAGCCAACACGCCCTGCGGCAAGGGCAAGAAGGGATAGCCCGCTCAGAGCCGCGCCAGGAACTGCTGCGCGCGCTCGTTGCCCGGATCGAGCCGCAGCGCCTCGTCGAGCCACGTGCGCGCCGCGTCGTGCCGATTCAACAGGAAGTGCACGACGCCGGCGAGCAGGCAGAACGCGGGCACGTCGCGGTAGCGATCCTCGAGCTCGGCGATGGCCGACAGCGCGAGATCCCCGTCGTCGAGGATCTCGAGCGCACTGCACAGGAGCGTGCAGCCCCAGTGCTTGTCGGACGGCGACAGCTCGCGGTCGCTGAGCAGCATCGCGCGGATCAGCCGTTGCGTGAGCATCGGGAAGCCCTGATCGCGCGCGGCGGTCGACAGGTGGAGGATGGCTTCTTCGGCCTCCTCTTCGGCGATCTCCGCGATTCGGTCGACGACGTCGCTTGCGTCGAACTCCCCGCGCCGCCAGAGGACGGACTCGGGATCGTCGGCGGACGGAGCGAGGTCGGCGCGCACGCGATCGCGCAATCGCGCATCCTCGATCCGCTCGAGGGATGTGCCGATCATCAGCATCGCGCGCATGCGCAAGCCGCGCGGAATATCGGGCCGCATGACGACCTCGGCGTCGAGCACGCACGCCGTCGACGGGTCTCCGTTCTTCAGCATGTACTCGGCGCGCCGCACGACCTGGTAGTGCAGCTCGTCCTTCGCCGAAGCGACCACGGCGTCACGCGCGACTTCACGCTCGGATTCGATCGACGGCACCTCGATCCCCTGGAGCACCTCCACCATCTCGTGGTAGTTCTCGATGTAGTGGTCGGGTGGCGGCGAGACCTTACCCATTTTGAGCCACTGGATCGGCATGACGTCGACGCCGAGGAACTCGCACAGGCCCGCCCAGTCCGAACCCGGGACGATGTCGTCCTCGTAGCTGACCTCGAACATCGGCACGCGATCGCCAAGCGAACGCATCTGCTGGATCGTCGCGAGGCAGTCCGTCGCGTAGTCGACGAACTCCTGGCGATCGAGCGTGACCTTGAACTCGCCGCTGCCCGCGTCCGCCTTCTTGACGTGCCAGACGCCGGTGTCGCGCGCGCGCACGAGCGATCCGAACTGCGCGACGAGGTCGCGTCGCACGGTCAGAACGAGACGCACGTCGCTCAGATACTCGCGCAGCACGTTCGCGAGAACGAGCGATTCGCGGTGCGAGTTCGCCGCGACCTTGAGACCGTGGGCCTTCGTCCGCGGCGTGGCGTGCAGCTTCGTCAGCGCGTCGAACAGCGCGGGATACGCCTTGATGCGCTCTTCGTACGCTTCATTGCCGAACGTGAATGCGCTGATGCCCGGCGACAAGAACGGCTCGATCGCGACCTCGGCCCAGGTCATCGCGACCTGCGGATGACCTTCGACGACCTGCTGCGTGACGGTCGTCCCGCTGCGCTGCATGCCGAGGACGAGGAAGCGAGACTGGGACATGCGCGTAAGGTTAGCGGGCGCGCGTCCCGGTGGAACCGCCGCGGGAAAGACCGGTGCTACCGCCCGAATCCCAGCGTCACGACCGGCTCGGCACCGCCTCCCTGCGAGACGTCGAACCACGCCTCGGCGCGACGCCCGTCGCTGCAGCGCGCGAGCACGCGGTAGCGCCCCGGCTCGAAAGCCTGTCGGGTCCGGCCGCGCCAGGCGGCGTCGACCGTCATCCGGGCGCCGCATCGATACTCGCCGGACGCGTCGAGCCAATGCAGCTCGATGCCGACCGGGTCACGGCCGAGCTCGAGACCGTGCACGAACTCGACGACGCGTCCGCGGACGAGGCGCCAGTCACGGCGCGTGACCTTCCCCGCGACGACCTCGAACCGCAGCACGCTCTGCGCGTACGACGGGCCCAGCACGTGGGCGGAATACTCCCCGGGCGGAAGTCGCGGCGACCGCAGCACGCCGTCCTGGATCGCCGAGTCTCCGATCAAGAGTCTTCGTCCGGCGGCCTCGATGGCGACGCTGCACAGCGCGACCGGCTCGCCCTCGGGCCCCGTCACACGCGCTTCGAGTCGTCCGGTGCGGTGCATGCGGACCGTGCCACACTTCACGGTTTCCCCCGCCTCCACGTGATGCGCGTCCGCGAACGCCGCGAGTTCTCCGTCGATGCTCTGCACGCGGATCGCGTACGCGCGGCCTGCGGGGAGACGGTCGAACACGAAGCGCCCCGACGAGTCCGTGCGCGTGTAGGCGGCTCCCGGACCGAGCGTCGACAGCAGGACACCGGCATCGACCGGACGCCCGTCGGGACCGACCGCCCGTCCGCGCATGGCGCCGTGTTCGAGTCGGCTCGCGTCGATCACGATGTCTCCGGGCTCTTCGCGGTCGGGAGCGCGCCGGACCATCGCGAGCGGTGCGCTCCAAGAACGCTGCGGATCGACGACGGTCCAGCGTCGTGCCTCGCCGTCGTCGTCCGGCAATCGGAACCCGCCGTGTTCGTCCGTCGTCACAGCGGCGAGCTCGCGCGCTGCGGACCAAGCGACGACGCGCAGTCCGGGCAACCCTGCCCCGCGGGACGACACGACCCGACCACGACGCGGCACGGGTTCGGACACGACCGGCTGCCAATGCGTATCCTCATGCAGTTCGCACGTCCACTGCGCGCGGCGCGTGCCCACGACCGCGGTCAGCTTCGTCACGCCGGAGCCGACGGTCATCTCGAAGTCGCCGCGCCGATCAGACACGGTCGTCGAGCGAATCCAGCTCGGACCGTCCCCGTCGACGGCGGACTGTGCGAAGAGCTCCGCACCCTCGACCGCCTCGGACTCGCAGTCGTGCACGCGTCCCCACACGCGAACGGCGGGATCCAGCACGATGTCGAGCGGATCGCGGCGACTGACTCCCTGCCACGCGCCGAAGCCTGCCGCGCGCGCCCAGACGCGGACGTGCGGCGCCGGATCGACGCTTCGGCAGGAGAACGTCCCGTCCGCAGCCGTCCGGACCGTCACGGGCGGCACGAGCGCGAGCTCACCGAGCAGCCCCTTTTCGTCCGGCGCGTGGCGCGCCGCCCCGACCCTTACGAGAGCACCGCCGATCGGCTCGCCGCCGGGCCCCCGCACACAGCCCTCGACGCGCCGTTCGCTGCGCCGCGGCGCGAGATCGACGTCGACGAGGCGGTCTTCCCATTCGTCGACCGGCTGCAGGAAGCCCGGCGCGTAGCCGTCCACCAGAACCGCGAACCCGCGGCCCGGTGCAACCGAGCGCAGCTCGAACTCGCCGTGCGCATCGGTGCGTACCGCCTCGTGACCATCGTCCCCGGTCTCCCCGCGCTCGCCACGCGTGACCCAGATCACCGCGTTCGGCAGCGGGGTCCCGTCGTCGTGCACGCGACCGCGGACGGTGAACCCCGCAGGAATCGTCAGCGTGCGCGAACGCGCGGACGACTTCGTCACCTCGATGCCGCCGCCGCGCGCCGTCGCGAGCCGGAAACGTCCGTGCTCGAGTCCGACGAATCGCACGACGCCACGCGCATCGGTCTTCTCCCATTGCTCGGTCAGTCTCGGGTTGGCGCCGCCGATCCGTAACGCGCTCACCCAGACTCCGACCGCGGGCGTCCCGTCCGCCCACCGCACGCGCGTGCGCAACACCGCGTGCTCACGCACGGCTTCTTCGACGACGGAGCGCTGGACCATGCCGACTCCCGCACGCGCAGGGACATCGGTCTCGCGCACGCTCTCGCCGGGAACGCTCGCGAGAGCCGCCGGCGCGATTCGCGCGTCGCCGTGCACGCTACCCGCGACGAGCATCCACACGGCGATGGTCACGATCGCCGCCGCGCCGCACCACGTCGCCTTCGCGAGCACCGCGAACGAGCTGCCGCCAACAGCGGTCGCGGCCTGCAGCTCGCGTGCGCGCTGCACGACGGCAGCGCGTCCGGCCGCCAACGCGGAGGACGGCGACAACAGCGCCGCGACCGACGCCGTCGCAAACCCCGCCGGCAACGCCTGTCGCAACAGCTCCCGACCTCGGCGCAAGCGCGTCTTCACGGTCTGCCGCGACACGCCGAGGCGCTCGGCGATCTCTACGGGTGCGAAGCCTTGCTCCCAGCGCAACGACAGCGTGTCGCGGTAGTTCTCCGGCAGGCCGTGCAAGATGCGCCCGACCTGGTCCCGCAACTCCGCACGTTCGGCGGTCACGGCCGGATCGGGCGGGCCGCCGCTCGAGTCCAATCGATCCGGGTCCGGGCGACGACGACGCGCGCGTCGCTCGGTGCGCGCTTGGTTGACGAGGATCCCGACGAGCCACGGCAGCAGCGGCCGGTCTCTGTCGTAGTCCGCGGCGTGCTCGATCGCGGTCAGGAACGTCTGCTGCACCAGGTCCTCGGAGTCCGCGCCGCGCGGCCCGACGCGGGACGCAAGCAGCGCGAGATCCGGCGCGAGCTCGTCGTAGACCGCCGCAATCGCGCGCGGACTTCCGGTGCGCTGGAATTCCCCGAATTGGCGTTCGACGTCTGTCGCCATCGACATGAATAGTCCGCTCACCCATGCCGGGGTTCAGCGATCGGCGGCCTTTTTTGACGTTCGGACGAATCTCCGAACCCCGGAACGCTTCCCCGATCCATTTCCCGACATGACCGAGACGGAAGTAGGACTCGAATTCCGACCGTACCGTACCGGCGACGAATCGGGAATCCTCTCGACGTTCAACCGCGTCTTCCGCGAGGTGTGCGGCGACGGCTTCGTCGATCGGGAGATGGGATTCTGGCGCTGGAGCTTCGCCGAATGCCCGTCCGGCCAGCGCATCTGGCTCGCGCTCGCGGACGACGGGACGGTGGCGGCGCAGTACGCGTGCGTGCCGCACGAGGTCGACTCGCCGTTCGGCACCCGCACCTTCCTGCACACGGTCGACAGCATGGTGCACCCCGACTTCCGCGCGGGGCTCAAGCGGCCCGGATTGTTCGTCCGTCTGACGCGCGAGTTCCAGGGCGCGTGCCGCGCACGCGGCGACTCGCTGACCTACGGCTATCCCGTGCGCAGCGCCGAGCGCATCGGCCAGCGCTACCTCGACTACGAGAACCTGGGCGTCGTCGACTACCTCGTCCGCGAACTCGACGACGTCGCGTGCCCCGCGAACGTCTCGGTCGAACGCGTCGCCCGCTTCGACGTGCCGGGCGCGCTGCGCCAGCAGATCGCCAACGAGCAAACGTGCGCAACCCGGCGAGACGACACCTTCCTCGACTGGCGCTACGTGCGCGCACCGGGTGCCCCGTACGTGATCCTCGAAGCCCGACGTGCCGGCGACGTGACCGGCTACGCCGTCGTGCGGCCGCGGCACGAGCTGATCCCGGGCGCGTGCACGATCGCCGACTGGATCGTGCCTTCGGCCGATCACGCGACGCGAGACGCACTGATCGCCGCGGCCGTCGACCTCGCCAAAGAACACGAACGCCGCGTCCTCATGACCGTCTTCGCGGCCGTCAGCCCTGAGTTCACCGCGTTCCGCAACGCGTGTGGCTTCGCCGTCGAGCCCTCGAAGAACACACTCGAGCGACGCATGACGATCGTGCACTTCGGCGACGAGTTCACGAACGAATGGCTGCGCGAACACTGGTGGTACACCCTCGGCGACTCGGACCTCGTCTGAGCAGCCGTGGCCGAATCATCTCCACGACTGGACCCTTCAACATGACCGACATCCACGCGCTACAGGCGTTCATCCGCAATCACCGCTGCTTCTCGCACCCGATCTTCGATCACTGGGCCCGCACGGATCCCGCGCCATCCGTCGTCGCCGCGCTGTTCCATCAGATCCAGATGTTCTGCGCGTCGACGCGCCCCGGTGGCTCGATGCCGCAGGCACTCGAAGAACTCGGCATGGCGGCGCAGCGTGACCGCTTGCTCGAGATCGTCGCGAGCGAAGAGAACCACGGCCCCGAGCTCGCGACGATGGCCGCCTACCTCGTCAACCGCAAAGCGTCGACGGTCGTGTTCGACGACATCCACGACACCGCCGAGGTCGAGAACGGACTCAAGCTGCTCAGCGACGGCGTACTCGGCCGGCTGCCCGGCTACGACCACGCGTCGGGCCTGACGACGCAGACCCGCAACGCGATCGCCGTCATGCGCAGGCGCGAGCGCACCGACCGTGAAACCACGCTCCGCAATCTCGGCACGACGGTCGCGCTCGAGATGATCTCGAACCGCCACCTGATCCCGGGTGAGAAGCGCTGCCTCGTCGACTCGGGCATCTACGGTGTCTCGCTCGAGGAGCCCGAGATGCACTACCTGCTCGAGCACTGGGGCGAGTGCGGAGCCGAAGAGCAGCACGAGCAGCACGCCCTCGAAGCCGTCGCTGAAATCCTCGACGCCGAGACGGCACCGCTCGTGCACGAAGGGGCCCGGGACTTCCTCGACTCGCTCGCGGCGCTGTGGGACGTGCTCGACGCCTCCCTGCTCCAGTCGGGTCAGGCGGCGCAGACCGCACCTTCCGCCGTCGCGACGTCGTGATGAACCGAGACCGCGGGGCTTGCGTTCCCCCGCGCGTGCCGGCACCATGCCGGGCAACCGAACGAAAGGCAGACATGCGCGGATCCACATCCCAGCGCCTGCCCCGCATGCCGCGCAGCACTTCGCTGCGCTGAGACCTCGGCGGGGCGGCGACGACCACCCCCTCTCCCCGGCCGACGATCCGTCGGCCGTTCCCAGGTTCTCGACGAATCAGGAGCGATTCGTGGCCCGTTCCAAGAAGGCTCGCAAGCGAGCCCGTGCGTCGTTCGACACGTTGCCGGACGCCGTGCAGAAACACATCCTGAGTCTGCAACTGAACACGGTCGAAGAGTACTTCGACTGGTGCCGTGAGCACGGCTTCGCGGAGCGCACGACCAAGTCTCGGACGCAGATGCGTGACGAGCGGACGCACGTCGTCCGCACGAAAATCCAGTGCCGCGTCGCGACTTCACGGCGCGACAACCGGCCGGAGCGCCAGCTGCGACGCGTGCTCGACGGCGATCGCCGCAACGTCCCGAGTCTCCTCCGGCCGATCGCGGCGTTCTTCGACGACGACCGCAACACCGTCGCCTGTCGCGACTACGCCCGCGCACTGCTGCGCCACGTCGACGCCGTGTGCCCGACGCTTCTCTGGGGCCGCACGGACGCGAGCGAGCAGCTCTACGTGAACGCCGTGCTGCGCCTCGCAGAACATCACGAACGCGCGCGTCGCGACTTTTCGACGTGGCGCGAGCGCACGCACAACGACGCCCGTCGCTTCGCGTCGCTCGCGCGCCACGTCTACGCAGACTGGCCGGTGCCCGGCTTTCTCGACAGCGCCTGGCTCGGCGGAACCGAAACGCACCGGCTGGGCCGCGACTGGTTCGTCCATGTCGGTGCAGGCCACAACCTGCGTACGGCCGAGAGCCCGGTGCCGATGACCCGCAAGATCGCGCACCACGTGCTCCAGGCGCCGGACGACTTCTCGATCGTCGCCGCGGTTCGCTGGGGCCAGGTCCACGGTCTCGGCGGCGACGCGCGCCTCGCGCGCGAGCTCCGCGGCACGCGACTCGGTCACGAATTCGGCAACGAAGACTTCTGGCGCACGGTGATCGATTTCTTCGTTCGCAACCCGATGCTCGACCCGACGCACGCGGGCCCGGTCATCGACTTCGTGCACCACCACCGCTTCCGCACCGAGCGAATCGTCGACGGCGACGGTCGTCAGCGCGTGCTGCCGCCACCGCAGCCGAACCTGACGATGCGCGGCCGCACGGCGGAGAGCCTGCTCACGCAGGTCGATCGCTGGCACGGCAACCTGGCCCACAGTCAGCGCGGCGCCGCCAAGCTCACCTGGGCGCGGTCCGGCTTCCTGCCATTCCGCTACGAGAGCCGGGATCGCCACGGCCGCGTCCGCGCGGTCTACCACGTGCAAGAACTGACGACCGGCGCTCAGCTGATCCAGGAGGGCAGCAAGATGCGTCACTGCGTCGCGACGTACGCGCGGTCCTGCGCCTCGGGCATCGTCTCGATCTGGTCACTCGACCGCAGCACCAGCGGCAACGCCGACCGGCTCCTGACGATCGAAGTCCGCAACGCGAACGCCCGCATCGTCCAGGCGCGCGGCAAGGCGAACGCCCGGCCGACCCCCGAGGCCCGGGGCGTGATGCTGCGCTGGGCGCAGGCCGCGAACCTCTCGATCTCCGACTGGGTCTGAGGCTGCCATGGACCCGAATCCCCAAATCTTCACCAACCGGCCATGGCATCGTGGCGCCGGTCCGCCTAACCGGGCCGAGGCCTCCTCCCGACCCGCTGAACAATCCACCCCCGCCATGGTATCCTCCCGCTCGACACCAACTTCAGGAGCACAAGACATCAGTCCCAAAGAACTCGCCCTGCGCATCGCTGACATCATCGATGAACGCCAGGGAATGGACGTCTCCATCCTCGACGTGACGGGCCCGCTCGTGATCGCGGACTACTTCGTGGTCGCGACGGTGCGCAACGACCGGCATGGCGTGGCGCTGGCCCGCGAACTGATCGGCACCCTCAAGGGGGACGGCGTCCCGCGGCGCAACGCCGCGGGCATGGACGGCGAAACCGGCTGGGTGCTACTCGACTTCGACGAGGTCGTGGTGCATCTGTTCGTCGACGAGTCGCGCGACTTCTACGACCTCGAGAACCTGTGGAGCGATGCGCCGCGCGTCGACTTCACCCCACGAGAACAGTCCGGGACGAGCCCCGACGCCGACGGCGTAAGCGGGGCGATTTTCCCGGATGCCGTCTCCGGTTCCTGAGCGAGCCCCACACTTCCCGCGTCGTTTGCGGCCGCGCGCCTCAATCGACGCGAAGATCCGACCGATGTAGAAATGGTCAGTGGCCTCCCCGGGCCACAGCAGCGCGCGACGAGACTGATGCCGACGACCCTCGAATGGCAAGAGTTCGAACCCAAGACGTTTGACGCGGCGCGGCGTGACGATCGCCCGCTGCTCGTGGTGATCACCAAGTCCTGGTGCCCCCACAGCAAGCGCCTGCTCCAGACGACGTTCGAAAACGCCGACGTGATCCGCGTCGTGCAGGAAACGTTCGTCCCGATTCTCGTCGACGCCGAACGGCGCCCCGACGTGAACGAGCGCTACGGCTGCGGGTCGTGGCCGACGATCGCCTACCTGACGCCGGACGGCGAGCTGATCGCAAACGACGGATTCCTCGACGCGCCGATCCTGATCGAGAACCTGCGCCGCGTCGACCAGGCTCTGCGCGAGAACCGCGACGAGATCGACGCGCGGCTCAAGAGCCTGTGGAGTCAGAAGTCGTCCTCGAACGGCGACCACGGCGTCCTCAATCAGCAGATCATCGAGGACGTCGCCGACGCGATCTACGAGAAGTTCGACCACCGCTACGGCGGCTGGGGCGAGAGCTCCAAATTCCCGCACCCCGAGGCGATCGACTTCGCGCTCGTGCAGGTGGCGAAGAAGAAGGACCCGCGCATGCACGAGGTCGTGACGCTGACCCTCGACAAGATGCTCGAGGGCGCGATCCACGACCCGGTCGACGGCGGCTTCTACCGCTACTCCAAGACTGCGGACTGGCGGAACCCGGACTACGAGAAGCTGCTCGACGCGAACGCGATGCGGCTGCGCTGCTACCTCGAGGGCTATCAGGTGTTCGGCTCGGCGGCCTACCGTAGGTGCGCCGAGGGCATCGTCGATTGGCTGTGCCGCTTCATGCTCGACGAGGAGACGGGCGGCTTCTTCAGCAGCGCCGACGCCGACCCCGACTACTACCTCCTCGACCGCGAAGGCCGCGACCGCCGCGACCGCCCTCGCGTCGACCGCACGATCTACGCGAACTCGAACGCGATCACGATCTCGTCGCTGCTCAAGGCATCGCTCGTGCTCGAACGCGAAGACCTACGCGACGTCGCACAGCGCACGCTCGGCTTCCTGCTCGAGAACCTCTATGACGAGCGCGACGGCGTCTTCCACTACTGGGACGGCACCTACCACTTGCCCGGCATGCTGTCGGACCAGGCCTACATGATCCGCGCGCTCGTCGACGCGTCACAGCACACCGGCAACGCCGACCTGTTGCTCCCCGCCGAGCGCATCGCCGAGCTCGCGATCGAGCAGCAGCGCGCCCCCGACGGTGGCTTCTACGACATCCTCCACGACTCGCGTCAGCCCGGTTCGATGCAGCGCCGCAACCGCAGTATCCTCGAGAACTCGGTGATGGCGGAGTCGCTGCTACGCCTGTCGTACCTCGCGCGTCGCCCCGAGTTCCACGACGAGGCGGTGCAGACGCTCGAAGCGTTCTCGAACGACTTCAAGGAGTACGGCTACTACGTCGCCGGCTTCGGCCGCGCCGTGGACCTGATCTTCTACGTGCCGCTGACGGTCACGATCGTCGGCGACAGCGACGACCCCGCGACGCTTGCGCTGCGCGACGCCGCGCTCGAGACCTACGTGCCGTCGCGCATCGTGCAGAGCCTGGATCCCAAGCGGGATCCGGTACTACTCGGGCGCAGTGGGATCGAGGCGGGCGAGAAGCCGTGTGCGTATCTCGCGCTCGGACGCGAGACGCGCGGCATGGCGCAAGTGCCGGACGAGCTGCTGCGAAAGATGGCGGAGCTCGAAGAGCAGCGGCGCTGAGCTGAGTCTCGGACTACGGATCACCGGGGAACTGATACCACCCCCGGCCCATCTCGCCCGTCTGCCATCCGGTATCGACTTCTTCGAACGGCGTGTCGACTTCACCCCAGGTCCACGTCTCGGGGAAATCGCTCCCGTCGTCGACCAGGACCTCGTCGGCGCATTGGTACGCAACGGAAATCTCGATGACCTCGTCGTCTTCGTTCGAGATGAAGATCAAGTAGACCTCGACGCAGTCCTCCTCGAACAGGAACTCCGCGGTCATGGTAAGAGGAGGTCCTCCGGCGAAGTCCCACACACCCACGTCCAGTCGCGGTGCGTCCTGCGCGAGCAGAGCAGCTGGGGCGAACAGAAGGGCGAACAAGAAGAAGAATTTCTGCATGACGATGATCTCGATCGATGGGGGCGCGCGAAGAGCACGCGCAGGACACAACCGGGGTGCCGAGACGAGCCGGAGATAACACGAATTCCTGCATCGCCGGGTCGATCAAGTGCCAGGGAAGTTCGCGCGTCGGTCAGGGGTCCGCAGGAGCGAACGAACGATCCTGCTACACTCCTCCGCACCGACTCTCCGTCATCCCCCCTCGCAGGATGCTCGGCACAAGACACGCCCTCCCCCTCGTTCTGACCCTGGCCCACGCGCTCCCTCTCTCCGCTCAGGTCGAGATGCGCCCCGCGGAACCCGTGCGGTTCAACCGCGATGTCCGGCCGATCCTGTCGAACAGCTGCTACCGTTGCCACGGCCCGGACGCGGGCTCGCGCAAAGCGGGACTGCGACTCGACGTGCGCGACGACGCGATCGCGAGGCGCGATTCCGGCGCCGCGATCGTGCCGGGTGACGCCGCGCGCAGCCTGTTGATCCAGCGCGTCGCCCACGCGGACCTCGACGAGCGCATGCCGCCGCACGACAAGGCGGACGCGCTGACGAACGTGGAGATCGAGACCCTGCGTCGATGGATCGACGAGGGCGCCCGATGGCAAGCGCACTGGTCGCTCGAACCGCTCGTGAGCCCGGCGATTCCCGACGTCGAGAACGCGTCGTTCGTACGCAATCCTGTCGACCGGTTTCTGGCGCGAAGGCTCGACGCAGTCGGGATGGAGCCGTCTGCGCAAGCGGATCCACGCACGCTGATCCGTCGACTCCACGTCGACCTGATCGGCATGCCGCCGCCACCCGAACGGGTGCGCGCGTTCGTCGCGGATCCGAGCGATGCGCTCTACGAGTCGATCGTCGACGACCTCCTCGCATCCACGCAACACGCTGAGCGCCTGACCG
Source organism: Planctomycetota bacterium (assembly GCA_028281765.1). Lineage (GTDB taxonomy): Bacteria > Planctomycetota > UBA1135 > UBA1135 > UBA2386 > JANQJF01. The sequence goes on from JANQJF010000097.1 coordinate 65,411, forward strand.
TCTACTGGCTCGACCTCGTGCGCTACGGGGACAGCTCGGGGATCCACGGCGACCAGCCGATCAGCATGTCGCCGTATCGCGATTGGGTGATCGACGCGTTCCACGAGAACATGCCGTTCGACCGGTTCACCCGCGACCAGCTCGCGGGCGACCTGCTCCCGAACGCGACGCTGCAGCAGCGGGTCGCTTCGGGCTACAACCGCCTGAACATGAAGACTGCCGAGGGCGGCGCGCAGGAAGCCGAATACCTCGCGAAGTACGCGGCCGACCGCGTGCGCACGACGGCAACGGTCTGGCTCGGCGCGACCCTCGGCTGCGCCGAGTGCCACGACCACAAGTTCGACCCGTTCACGGCGCGCGACTTCTACCGCATGGCGGCGTTCTTCGCGGATCTCGACCACAAGGGCTACTACGCGGACGCCCATCGAACCGGCAATTGGGGTCCGAAGGTCGGAGTCCCGACCGACGCGCAAGCCGAGGAGCTCGCGGAGCGGCGCGCGGTCGCGGACCGGCTCGACCAAGAACTGAATACGGACTCCCCCGAACGGGCACGAACTCGCAAGGCCTGGGAAACGCAGACGCTGCAACACCTCGCCGAACAGCGCCCGCCCGTGCTCGGCCAATGGCGCAAGATCGGCCCCTTCCGCGCCAAGGGTCACCGCGCCGCATTCGACACGGCGTTCGGCCCCGAGGCGCCCGATGGCACCGACCCGAGTCGCCCGATCCGATCCCTGCGCTGGGAAGAGAAGCCCGAGTGGCGCGACGGCGCGATCCATCGACTGCACGGCGACAACTCGGCGACGTATCTCTACCGCGAAGTCGAGAGCTCCGTCGAGCAGAACGCGCAGCTGTCGCTGGGCAGCGACGACGCGATCAAGCTGTGGGTCAACGGCGAATCGGTGCTCGACAAGTTCGTCGCGCGCGGCGTGCAGCCCGGTCAGGAGAAGCCGGAGATCCACCTGCGTCGCGGCCGCAACACGCTGCTGATGAAGATCACGAACGGCGGCGGCGGCTACGGCTTCTACTTCGAGCTCGGCGACTCCGGCCCGCCGGAGCCGATCGTGGCGATTCTGAAGACGAACGAAAGCGAACGCACGGACGAACAACGCCGCACGATCCGCGAGCACTACCGACAGCACGCCCCAGAGCTCACGGAGCTTCGCCGCCGCCTCGCGGCGGCCGAGCGAAGCCTCACGGACCTCGAGAAGACCGTCACCACGACTCTCGTGTCGCGCACCCGGGACGAGCCGCGGCTCACGCGCGTGCTACATCGCGGAGACTGGCAGGACGAGTCGGGCGACGTCGTACAGCCGGGCGTGCCCGCCTGCCTGCCCGGCGCCGGAGACTTCGACACCTCGCGCCGAACCCGCCTCGACCTCGCGAATTGGATCGTGCGCAACGACAACCCGCTGCCGGCGCGCGTGATGGTCAATCGCCTGTGGAAGCTCTGCTTCGGCCGCGGGCTCTCCCCGATCCTCGACGACCTCGGCGCCCAGGGCGAACGACCGGAGCAGCTCGCGTTGATGGAATGGCTCGCGAGCGAGTTCCGTCGGGACTGGAACGTCCGGAGACTGCTCCGGCTCATCGTGACGTCGGGCGCGTATCGGCAGTCTTCCGAAGTCAGCGCGCGTGCGCGGGAACGCGATCCGGAGAACCGGCTGTTCGCCCGGCAGAACCGCTTCCGCTTCGACGCCGAGTTCGTGCGCGACCAGGCGCTCGCGGTGAGCGGCCTCCTCGATCCGACCGTGGGCGGCCCGAGCGTCAAGCCGTACCAGCCTGCCGGCTACTGGGCCGAGCTCAACTTCCCGAAGCGTCGCTGGGTCGCGGACCCGGGTGACGCCCAGTATCGACGCGGACTCTACACGCACTGGCAGCGCACGTTCTTGCATCCGAGCCTGCGCGCATTCGACGCGCCGAGTCGCGAGGAGTGCACGGCGGAGCGCCCGCGATCGAACACCCCGCTGCAGGCGCTGGCCCTGCTGAACGACCCGACGTACGTCGAAGCCGCGCGCGTGCTCGCGGCGCGCACGCTCGCCGAGGACGGCGAGTTCGAGACGCGACTCGTATGCATGTTCGACCGCGTGCTCCAACGCGTGCCGCGAGCGGACGAAGTCGCGACCCTGCGGCACCTGTTCGATGCGCAGCACGCCCGCTATGCCGAGGACCCGACGGCGGCGACGGCGGTGTCCACCGTCGGGCAGGCCGCTCGCCCCACCGTCGACCCGACCGAGCACGCCGCGTGGACAGCCGTAGCTCGCGCGCTCCTCAACCTGCACGAAGCGATCACCCGGTACTGACGATGCGAGATCCCCAACCGAAGACGAGCGTCGAACAGCGCCGAGCGTTCTTGAAGGCTGCGGCCACCGCGGGGGCTGGCGCGATGCTGCCGGGGCCCCTCGCGGCGACGAGCCATGGGTATCGCGTGGGCAATGCGCGCGCGAAGCGAGTCATCCACCTGTGCATGGCCGGCGGGATGTCGCACCTCGAGTCGTTCGACCACAAGCCCGAGCTGCGTCGGATGCACGGCCAGCCGATGCCTGAGTCGTTCACGAAGGGACAGCCGATCGCGCAGCTGCAGGGCAAGCGACTGACTTGCCTCGCGCCGCAGTTCGGGTTTGCGCGACACGGGGACTCGGGACAGGAGATCAGTGACGCGTTCCCGTTCATGGCGAGGATCGCGGACGACATCTGCATCGTGCGATCGATGCAGACCGAGCAGATCAACCACGACCCAGCGCACACGTTCTTCAACACGGGCACGTCGATCTCGGGCCGGCCGAGTATGGGCTCGTGGCTCCTGCACGCGATCGGCAGCGAGTGCTCGGATCTGCCCGGCTACGTCGTGCTCACCTCGGTCGGGCGCGGCGGGCAGTCGCAGCCGATCGCCGCGCGTCAGTGGCACAGCGGCTTCCTGCCATCGAACCTGCAGGGCGTGCAGCTCCAATCGATCGGCCCCGCCGTCCACTACGTGTCTCCGCCACCGGGCGTCGGCATGACCGACCAACGCGCCCTGCTCGACGCAATCGCCGAGCTCAACCGCGGCTTCGCCGGCAGCGTGGACGATCCGGAGATCGCCGCACGCGTGCAGCAGTACGAGCTCGCCTACCGCATGCAGACGAGCGTGCCGGAACTGACGGACTTCACCGACGAGTCCGAGCGCACGCTCGAGATGTACGGCACCCGCGGTGGCGACGGCAGCTACGCGAGCAACTGCCTGATGGCGCGCCGCCTCGCCGAACGCGGCGTCCGCTTCATCCAGCTCTACCACCGCGGATGGGACCACCACAGCGGCATCCAACGCGGCTTCTCGATCGCGGCCAAGGAGGTCGACCGAGCCACGACCGCACTCGTGCTCGACCTCGAGCAGCGTGGACTCCTCGACGACACGCTGATCGTCTTCGGCGGCGAGTTCGGCCGCACGCCGATGGCCCAGGGCAACGGCCGCGACCATCACATCCGCGCGTTCTCGACCTGGCTGTGCGGCGGCGGCATCCGCGGCGGGATCACGCACGGCGCCACGGACGAGCTCGGCTACTACGCCGTCGAGGACGTCGTCCACGTGCACGACCTCCACGCGACGATGCTCCACCTCTTCGGTATCGACCACGAGAAGCTGACGCATCGGTACCGGGGTCGCGACTTCCGACTGACGGACGTCGCGGGACACGTGGTCCGAGCGTTGCTGGCGTAACGGCACGGTCGGGCACGGCGCTGCGCGCCTGGCACCGCGTCGCGACTGCGTGCCGGAGTGGTTTTGGATCACAGCGGCCGCAAGCGGCCGATGTGATCTAGAACCACTCCGGCGCGTCTTCCGCTTCCAGCCCCATCGCCTCGAGGATCAGCATCGACACGTACTCCGCCTCGATGCTGAACTCCTTGAGCGTCTCGTAGCACGAGCCCGCCTTGACCGACATCAAGGCAATCGCGATGTGCTCGGGCAGCACTTCCTTCGAACCGAGCTCGGACGCCGTTTCCTTCGAGCGCTCGAACACCGTCGCGACGTGCCGATTGAACGGCGCGCTCGGCACGGTGACCTCCGGCTCGCGCGGCAGCGACTGGACGTAGCCCGAGAACATGTCCGGGTCGACGCTCAGGTCCTTGAAGATGTGGTGCAAGCACACGCCTTCGTCGACCGTCAGGCCGTAGATCAGGTGGCCCGTCGCGACGGACTCGTCGCCGAGCTCCTCGGCGAGGGTCTTCGCGGCTTCGATCGCTTTGAGCGCCTTCTCTGAGTATCCGTCGAACATACTTGGGCTACGGCGTGCGGTGTGCAGCCGGATTGTCGGGCGGAGAACTGTAGCGAACGGCCCGGACGAGGGAAGGCCGGATCAGGATCGGGCCTCGATCCGGGCCTTCCGGCGGGCCGTGGCCTCCTCGTGGCGCCGCTTCTCCTCGTCGGATTCGGGGACGAGGTGCGGAACGGGGCTCGGGCTACCGGTGCTCGGATCCAGGGACACGAACGTCAGATAGGCCGAGGCGACGTGCTGGCGCTTGCCGCTCGCCCGGTCCTCGGCCCAGACCTTCACGCCGACCTCCATCGAGGTCTTGCCCGCGTAGTTGACCGACGAGCGGAGGACGAGGACCGAGCCGACCTTGACCGGCCGGTGGAAGTCGATCTGGTCCGCGGAGGCGGTGACGACCGGCGTGCCCGCGTGGCGGCCGCCGGCGACGGCGGCGCAGATGTCGATCCAGTGCATGACGCGACCGCCCATGCAGTTGCCGAGGGGGTTCGCATCGTTCGGCAGCACGAGTTCGGTCATCTCGGTCACCGAGGCCGAGACGGTCTTGCTCGAGTGGGGTTCGGTCATCGCTCCTTCTGGTCCGCCTTCTTGCGTGCGTTGGCGGCAGCCGTCCCCGGCGAACCGACGATCTCGACCGCCTGGCCGTCGTCGAAGAGATGCGCGACCCCCTCCTGCATCGGGTAGACGCCGCAGAACTTCTCCCGCTGCTCGAACGGCTCGTACTTGTAGACACGGCCGGAGTCGTCGATGTAGCCGAGCCACTGACCCGCGAGGTTCTCGACGCGATAGAAGCGCACCGGCTCCTTCGGATCCTCGATCTCCAGCAGGCGGATCCGTCCGATCGCCGAGGCGTGGCGCGCGATCGTCCAGCTGTCGATCTCGCGCACCGGACGTGGCGACATCGGACTCAACTCCGGGGTCGACGAGCATCCCGCCGCCAAGACCAACACCAGTCCGCATGCCCACCGCCGCAACATATTGGCCGCAGCATAAGCCCCGATCCGGGCCGATTCGAGGGACTCGAACGTGCCGCGCCAGAACCCGAACCGTTAGGATCCCGGGCCTCATGTACGACTCCGTCCGCGAACGCCTCCGCGCCGAACTCGACTCGATCGAGTCCGCGGGCCTCTACAAGCACGAACGCGTCATCGTCAGCCCGCAGGGTCGCGAGATCCGCGTCGGTAGCGATGGCTCCGAGACCGAGGTCCTCAACCTCTGCGCGAACAACTACCTCGGCCTCTCGTCCGACCCCGAGCTGACCAAGGCCGCGGAAGACGCGCTGCACTCGCACGGGTTCGGACTGTCGAGCGTGCGTTTCATCTGCGGAACGCAGGACATCCACAAGGAGCTCGAGCAGAAGGTCTCGTCGTTCCTCGGCACCGACGACACGATCCTCTACATCTCCTGCTGGGACGCGAACGGCGGACTGTTCGAGATCCTGACCGGCCCCGAGGACGCGATCATCTCGGACGCCCTCAACCACGCGTCGATCATCGACGGCGTGCGGCTCAGCAAGGCGAAGCGCTTCCGCTACGCGAACTGTGACCTGAGGGAGCTCGAGAAGTGCCTCGTCGAGGCGAAGGACTGCCGCTCGCGCGTGATCGTGACCGACGGCGTCTTCAGCATGGACGGCTACATCGCGCCGCTCGCCGACATCTGTGAGCTCGCCGACAAGCACGACGCGATGGTCGTCGTCGACGACAGCCACGCGACCGGCTTCATCGGGAAGACCGGACGCGGCACGCCCGAACACCACGGCGTGCAGGATCGCGTCGACATCGTCACCTCGACGTTCGGCAAGGCGCTCGGCGGTGCGTGCGGCGGGTTCACGTCGGGCCACCAGGAAGTCATCGACCTTCTGCGGCAGCGCTCGCGCCCGTATCTCTTCTCGAACACGATGCCGCCCGCGATCGTCGGCGCGATGATCAAGTCGCTCGATCGCCTGTCCGCGACGACCGAGCTCCGCGACAAGCTCGAAGCCAACACCAAGTTCTTCCGCGAGAAGATGACGGCCGCCGGCTTCGAGATCAAAGACGGCGTACACCCGATCGTCCCGATCATGATCGGCGACGCGCGCAAGGCGAACGAATTGGCCGCCGCAGCGCTCGAAGAGGGCATCTATGTGATCGGCTTCTCCTACCCGGTCGTGCCGAAGGGCCAGGCGCGGGTCCGCGTCCAGATCAGCGCCGCGCACGAGATCGAAGATCTCAGCCGCGCCGTCGACGCGTTCGTCGCGGCCGGCAAGCGCGTCGGCGTGCTGTCGTGACGTGCGCATCGTCCTGGAGATCGTCCTGTGGGTAGTCGGCCTCGCCCTCGTGATGACGCTGCTGAAGGGGTTCGGACCGCTGTCCGCTCTCCCTCGGATGCTGCTGTCGCCGCCCGGCCTGATCGCCGCCGTCGTCCTGACCGTCTTGATTCTGCTGCGCCGACGCCGCAAACCTGATTCGTCTCCGGGCGCGTAAGCCCGGCCAGAATACCGATGAAAGCCCCCGACCTCGACAAGCTCCGCCAGTCCGGCAAGATCTCGGCGACCGCCCGTGAGCACGGCAAGACGCTGATCAAGCCCGGCGCCAAGCTGCGTGAGATCGCCGAAGAAGTCGAGACGATCATCTACGACATGGGCGGCAAGCCGGCCTTCCCGGCGCAGCTCTCGCGCAACCACATCGCCGCGCACTACTGCTCGTCCCCCACCGACGAGACCGTCGTCGAGCCCAACGACATCATCAAGCTCGACCTCGGCACGCACGTCGACGGCTACGTCACCGACAACGCGGTGACCGTCGACCTACAGGGCGGACCCAACTCGGCGCTCGTCGCCGCAAGCCAGATGGCGCTGCAGAACGCGATCGGAGTCATGGGCCCGGGCGCGAAGATCACCGAGATCGGTCGACAGATCGAGAGCACGATCAAGGCGTTCGGCTTCACGCCCGTCTACAACCTGACCGGCCACGGCGTCGCGCGCTACGTCGTGCACTGCTCGCCGAGCATCCCGAACTATCCGGACCCCAAGGCCTCGCGCCTGCGCCCGAACCAGACGATCGCGTGCGAACCCTTCGCGTGCGACGGCCGCGGCTACATCGATCACGACGGCAAACCCGAGGTCTTCGGGTTCAAGCGCAAGATCAAGCCGAAGGACAAGCTCAAGCCCGAGTTCGTCGAGGCCGCCGCGTCGACCGACGGCCTGCCGTTCGCGCGTCGCACGCTGCTGCGCGTCCTCGAGACCGACAAGGCCGTCGAAGAGGCGCTCGCCGCCTTCAAGAAGGCGAAGATCCTGATCGACTACCCGCCGCTCGTCGAGAAGCGCGGCGTGCGCGTCTCGCAGACCGAGCACACCATCTTCATCTCGGAAGACGGCGCCGAGATCATTACGCAGGTCTGAGGGGCGTGATCCCCGTTCTCAGCCGATCCACATCTCGAGCGCTGCGGTCATCGCCAGTCCGGCCGGCGCGCCGGCGTCGATCACGAAGCTCTGCAGAGTGACCTGCTCACCGATCAGCGCGGAATTCCCGGGGATCGGCAGTCCGATCGACGCCGCACCCGCGCCCGGCACACCCGCGCTTGCGCTGAGGACGACCCCGAGCGGGACGATCGGCCCATCCACGAGAAGCGTGCCGCCGAGGAGCGGGATCTCGGCTCGACCACCGAACCCGACAAGCACCGCGGCACCGGCACCGCCGACGCCGTCACGCAACTCGACCGACGTCGGCTGGCCGACCGCGGTGAATCCATCGACATCGACGCGCGGCACGATCCCACCGAGCCCGGCCAACCCGACTCCGTAGGGCTGCGCTCCGAACGGGATGTTGGCGCGCACGCCCCAGCCCGACCGATACTCGACCCACGCGGCGACGAAGGACGAGCCTGCAGCGACGACTTGCGGCCACGGCCACGAGTTGCCCGACGACAGATCGCCCTGATTCAAAGTCACGTCGGTCGCCAACCACGTATCCCCGCGATCCAGCGAGTAGTTGGCGCGCGCTTCGGCCGGCAACCCCGGTCGCTCGTACCACGTCACGCACACGGCCGATCCGACCGCGGCGATCTCCGGTCGCGACGAAGCCCAAGAGCCAGCCGGCGCGGTGTTGATCCGGACGTCCGCATCGAGCCAGGTCGCGCCGTTGTCGAGCGACCGGTTGAAGTAGATGTCTTCCTGGTCGAACGTCCCGTTGCGACGATCGCGCCAAGTGACATACACCGACGAGCCCTCGGCCGCGATACGCGTGCGCGCCGATTGGGCGGCACCCGGGGCATCGGTATCCAGTCGGATGTCCGACGCCAACCACGTCGCACCGTTGTCCGTCGACCGGTTGAAGTAGACGTCTTCGCCACAGCACGTGTTGTTCCGCCGGTCCTGCCAGCTCACGTAGACATGCGAGCCGGACACGGCGATCTGCGGCTTCTCGGCGGGCCCCGGACCGGCGAACGTGTTCAGCCGCACGTCTTGCGCCAGCCACGTCTGCCCGAAGTCCGTCGATCGATTGAAGTAGATGTCGGCGTCCCCGTTGCGGTGGTCTTCCCAGACCACGAAGACGTTCGACCCCGAAGCCGCGAGCCGTGGATTGCGACGGACCGCGACGCCCGCACCGCCGGAGTTCAGTCGCGTGTCCGTCACCGAGAACGTCGCGCCCCCGTCCGTCGACCGCGCAAAGAAGATGTCGCTGGCGACGGGCAAGCCCCCGGCGCTGCGGAAGTCCCGCCACACGACGTAGACGTTGTCGTCAGACGAAGCCAGACGCGCTTCGCGCGGCTGCAGAGCGCCCGTCGGCCCTGCGTCGACGCGCACTGCCGATCCGAGCCAACTCGCTCCCGCATCGAGCGAGCGGATGTATCGGATGCCGTGACCACCGAGCGTTTCGTTCCACACCACGTGAACCGTCTCACCCGAAACCGCGATCTGCGGCAGCTCGGTATTGGCCGCGGCGTCGCTGAGCTGGATCGGCGATGCGAGCCAGGAGCCGCCGCGATCCGAAGAGCGACTGAAGAAGACGTTCCGATAGGGATCGGCCAGCTCGTGCTTCTGCCAAACGCAGAACACGTGGTCCTGCGTCGCCGCGAGTTCCGGATCACTGATCCCGCCGTGGCCCGCCGAGCCGATGAAGGCGTCGGGCACCTTCTGCGCGTTCAGGGCCAAACAACTGACGAGACCGACACCGAAGCGAGCGAGGAACTTCATGCGCGCGATGGTAGCGACTTCCCGACACGTGATTTCGCGGTTGGGAAATGCTCCTCGACGTGTAACCAAACCCACACACGGTTCACTCGGAGGCTACTGGGTGAGCCGTAGCGAGCGGAACCGGACCTTGCCCTTGCCCTCTCCGACCGTCCCCGCGAGAAGACCGATGGATCCAGTGGTCGTGCGCGCGACCTCTACGGTGATCGGCGGCAGCACGCCAGCCGTCGCACGGACCTGGTTGCCTTCGACAGTCACCGATACGGTCATCCACCCCGCGCGCTCCGCGCGACTGAACGCGACGGCCTGCTCGAGGATAACATCGCCCTCGAGATGCTCATCCAACCGCAACATGCGAAACAGCGAACGCGGTGCGTCGTGGACGAGCTCGAACTCGTAGAACCGCGCGAGGCCATCCTTCCGCTCCACGCCGAACACGATCCCCGCAACAGCCTGATTCGCCATCTTCACGTCGACGAGCAGCTCGAAGTCGCCACGAACCTCGTTCGATGAACGAATCGCGACGATCCGCTCGCCGAAGACGGTGGGGCTCGTGACGACGCCATCGCGCACGGTCCAACTCTGATCACCGACGAGTCGAGATCTCTTGCCGAACCACGCCTGGATCGCATCGCCAGCCACCGCCTGGCGCGCCTTCTCCAGCGGTCGGCGTACGACCGCGGCATCGAGCTGGCTTGCGGCTTCGAGCAACGCGACGGAAGTTTCGTGCCACTTGCTTCGTGAGTAAGCCTGCGCCAGCGGAACAATCGCCTTGGCGGCACCCTGAAGCGCTTTCCGCCTCTGAGCGTCCAGGGGGTCAACCTTGTTCAACGCCTTCCGCACGGTCTGCACGGACTTGCGTCGAAGATTCTTGTCCGCGACCCTCTCCGCGCTGCGCAACGCGTCTCGCAACAGGATCGCAGCGTCCTCTGGCCGCCCTGCGTCACGCTCGACTTCGGCATCCGCAACCGCCTTCTTGGTGCGTCCGTCCTGGGCGACGGCAACAACCGGCAAGGACGACAAGAATGCGAACAGCGCCACGATCTTCATCGGGTCACCTCGACGTTGCTCCACTCGACGACCGGTCCCGTCACGAGGCCTTTCCGACCGGACCAACCCGTCAATCCCACGAACCCCGGTGCCAGGGGGTCACCGAGGTTCATCGGTTCCGACTCCTCCTTGCCGATCCAGCACCTCAAGCGCGCACCGCGAACCTCGACCCGGACGTCGAACGCGACGTTGCCATCCGCGTCGAACGGCGCTTCCGGACGCGACTCCCAGAGTTTCGTTCGCCCATCCGTGTGACGGCGCGACACGATTCCATGCCCCTGACCGTTCTCACGAAACACGACGACCTCGTACATCTCTTCGACGCTCGAGATTCCGAACAGTAGACCACCGACGGCGCCCTCGCTCGGCAACTGTACTCTCGCCGAATAGGAGAACTCGGGCGGCACGCGATTCCCGGAGAAGTACGAGGCGAAGTGCTCGGGCATTGGCGGGGAACGGATGACCCCGTCCTCGATCACCCACTTGCCCTTCGTGTAGATGGCCTCACCCGCCGCGAAGTCGAGATTGACTCTGGTCGCAACCGTGTCGCCGAGTGCTTTCGACAGGTCCTCGAATGCCTCTTTGGTGCTCGCTGCATCGAAGTCCCGCGCGAGCACGAGCAGTTCGAGAGCGGACCGGTGCCAGCCCTTGCCGGAGTACTGCTCGGCGACGGCCACCAGCTTGCCCGCCGCCGCCGCAAACGCCTTCTTGAGACGCGGCGCCAGCGGATCGAGGTCACCGAAGAGCGCGTCTACTTCCGTGGTCAGCGACTTTCTGGCGTCGGCGTCCGCAACGCAGGACAACTCCGTCGCGATCATGCGCAACTCTGCCGCCGCACGCTCGGTCTTCCCTTCGGCACGCGCAGCCTCCGCCTTGCTGATCGCGTCGCGCACCGGCTTTTCCTGGGCCGGGCTGGTGACACCGATCGAGACGGCCAAGCCGAACCCCGCGGCCCGGACCCACCTGAGATTGACCTCGAACTGCATGTGACCCTCCTATTGGTCTTGCGTGTGGCCTCGAGTGTAGTCGAGGCCGTACGAATCCGCCGAGGGGGTCACACACTTTCAGCGCTCGTAGCACCCGCGGTCGACCGTGCCCTGCACGCGCACGTTGCCGTCGAGATCCGTAGAGCTGATCTGCGGGTAGAACGGGAAGATCGACGCCCAATAGAAGTTGTTACCGCTGTCCAGTGCGGGCGACCCCGCCGACAGGTGGAAGTCACTCTGCCCGACGAACAGCGGATCGAGATCCAGGTTCGTCGGCGACAGGCCACCGATGCCGAGACGCTGTTCGATGATCGAGTAGGTCAGCTGCACGCTCGGCATGCCGCCGCTCGCGGCCGAAGAGAAGATGTCGAGACCGGCGAGCGTCTGCACCGGGTTCTGGAAGCTGCTGCCGTTGTCCCAGAAGATGCCGTTCTGCGCGATCAGACCGACGTTCGACCCCGCATCCTCGAGGACGGTGACCGCGCGATCGGAGCTTTGGGTGATCGTGTTGTTGAGCATGAAGCAACCGAGCGAATGCCCCACGGCGCCCCCTTCCGTGAACACTCGCGCGACACACTGGTCCGGATCCGTCGGGTTCCCGGTGGGATCCATGACCCGGTTCTTGACGAACAGATTGTTGAGGACGAAGTGATTCGTGATCGTCGTTCCCGGATCAGTCGTCGGAGGCAGACCACCGAATCCGCGAATCCCTAGGGCGCTCGCGGACGACTGCAGGGTCGCGCTCGACAGCACCTGGTTGCCCTCGAACCGGTTGTTCAGCGTGAAGCTGTTCGCGTTCACGTAGCAGACCGCGCCGGCGCGCGTCGCGCAGTTGTTGAGGAAGGTGTTGCGACGCACGACCGTGCCCGCGTCGTGGCTCGAGCCGCGGTTCATGTAGATCGCACCGCCGATGTCGGTCCGGCCGTCGTACAGGATGTGCTGCAGCGCTGTCGGGTCGGTCGTGATGCCGTTGCGCTCGAAGTGGCAGTCTTCGATCACGACGTCCGCGGTGTAGCGGCCGTAGACGGCGCCCGCACCGTGGCCCGCAGCGTTGTCGTAGAACTTGCAGTCGCGGATCGTGCCACTGCTGTTCGTGAGCGCGATCGCGCCGCCACCGCCACCGGGGTTCGTCGTCACGTTGTTGCAGAACCAGCATCCCTCGATCAACGGCTCGTTGTAGAGCGCGGGATCCCCCTGCTCGTCGATGCCGAGTCCGCCGATCTCGAGCACGCTGTAGATCCAGATCGCGCCACCGAGCGTGTGCCCGATGTTGTCCTGGAAGCAGCAGTCGATGATCTTCGGGTCACAGGCTTCGACGGCTTGGAACACTGCCGTCGAGTTCGCGCTCGTCGTCGCGATGTTGTCCTGGAACCCACAGCGGATAAACGTCGGGTGTGATCCGTCGGGCCCGGACGGTGTGTTGCGCGGAACGACCGTGACCGGAGCGACGTAGGTCACGTAGTCCGAAGGGGTCCAGCCTTCGAGCGTGAGGCCGTCGACGACGAGCTCGAGATTCGAGCCGGTCTGCACGACCAACGCGCGTTGCGAGAAGCCGTCGGGCACGATGCGAACGAGGGGACTGGCGCAGTAGTCGCGGGGATCGGCATACTGGGGCGCGTCCGCAACGACTCGGATCGTCGCCGGGGTGACCGAGCCGAAGCTCAGGGAGAAGGTCCAGTAGTCGCCCGGTTCGACGAGGACCGTGACGTCGGTGACGCCGTTCAGGATGTCGGCCTCGACGCGGCCGCCCGGATCGAGGAGGGTGCGGATTCCGTCCGGCCCGCCGGACTGGCGCACGTTGTAGGTCGTCGAAGTCTGCGCCGTCGCGAGACTCGTGAGCGCGAGCGAACCCGCGACGAGGAGAAGAGGGAGTGTTCGACAGGTGTTCATCACTCCGTTGGCGTCGCGCGAGATCGGGATTGTCTACGGCGAAACGATCTCGGAAGACCGGCACTCGAACGACCGTCCATGCGATGATGTGGAAACGGACTCCCCCATGAGAAGTCTCACGCGCGCCGCGCTCGCCTTCTTCGTTCTCACCGCCGTCGGCTGCCAGGCGACTCCGACCTCCGCCGAAGGCGCTCCCCGGGAGCGCACGTTCGTCAACACGGATGGGGACGGCCTTCCGGATGCCGCAATGGCAGCTCCGCCGTTCTTCGACCGAAACGGGGATGGCCTGCCCGACACGCGGGCGTGCCGGCTCAGCCACCGGGAGTCTCGCAGGATCATCGTGATCGACGCCGATGACGACGGCCTCCCGGACACGCGCGCACGTTGACGCAGCAGAGAAGCCGGCGAGAGGGACCAGGAAGCGCCCATGGCATCGGCTGTTCGCGGCCGTGGCGCACACGTGCGGCAAGGGAGTATCCTTCTTTACTCTTCGCCACACTCTCTTCGTCCAACTCCACCCCCGATGACTCTCCGCCAAACCCTCGGGAGGTTCGCCCTCCCGGCTCTCGGTGCGCTCGCGGCGTTGCTACCGCAGCAAGCCAGCGCACAGCACTCCGTCGCCCGCCAGTGGAACGAGCTGCTGCTCGAGTCCATCCGCAACGACCTCGCGCGGCCGACGGTCCACGCCCGCAACCTCTACCACATCTCCGCCGCGATGTGGGATGCGTGGGCGACCTACGACTTCACCGCCGAGCCCGTGCTCTTCGGGGAAGACCACGCGACGAACGATCCGAACGTCGACCAGTTCCGCGAAGAGGCGATGAGCTACGCAGCCTATCGGATCCTGTGGGATCGCTTCCAGAACTCGCCTGGCTTCGCGGTGATGTGGCTGCCCTACGCCAACTTGATGGGCGCGCTCGGCTACAACATCAACGACACCTCGACGGTCGGCAACTCCCCCTCCGCCATCGGGAACCGCATCGCCGCGGCATGGCTCGCGTTCGGCGACAACGACAACTCGAACGAAGCCAACGACTACGCGAACCAGCTCTACCTGCCGGTCAACGACCCGCTGGTCCCCGCGCTGCCCGGCAATCCGGACATCACGGATCCGGCGCGCTGGCAGCCGCTCGCGCTGTCGTTCTTCGTCGATCAGTCGGGCAACGTGATCCTCGGTGGCTACCCCGAGTTCTTGAGTCCCGAGTGGGGTCAAGTGACGCCGTTCTCGCTGTCGGCGAACGACCTCACGATCTACAACCGCGACGGGTTCGACTACTGGGTCTTCCACGATCCGGGTCCGCCGCCGCTGCTCGGCACGCCCCAAGCTGATGACTACAAGTCGGGCTTCGAGATGGTGTCGGTCTGGTCGGCACACCTCGATCCGGCCGACGGCGTCATGATCGACATCTCGCCGGGCGCGATCGGCAACGCGGCGCTGCCGACCGGTCCGTCGCAGTACGACCAGTACTACGACTACGACGACGGTGGCGACTGGGGCACGGGCTACGCGAACAACCCGGTGACCGGCCAGCCCTACGCGACGAACATCGTGCCGCGCGGCGACTACTCGCGCATCCTCGCCGAGTTCTGGGCCGACGGTCCGGACTCCGAGACGCCGCCGGGCCACTGGTTCACGATCGCGAACTACGTCTCCGACCACCCGCAGTTCTCGAAGCAGATCGGTGGGCAAGGTCCTGTCCTCGGCGACCTCGAGTGGGACGTGAAGGTCTACCTCGCGCTCGGTGGCGCAATGCACGATTGCGCGATCGCGGCGTGGGGCGTGAAGGGCTGGTACGATTACCTGCGCCCGGTTAGCGCGCTGCGCTACCTCGCCGACCTCGGTCAGTGCACCGACTCACAGGCCGCGTCGTACGATCCGGGCGGCATCAACCTGCAGCCCGGCTTCATCGAGCTGGTCACGAGCGCGACGACCGCCAGCGGCCAGCGCCACGAGCACCTCGCCGGCAGCGAAGGCAAGATCGCCGTGAAGGCATGGCGCGGCCCAACCGCGATCACCGACCCGCTCGTCGACACGGCCGGAGTCGGCTGGATCCTCGCCGAGAACTGGTGGCCGTACCAGCGCCCGTCGTTCGTGACGCCGCCGTTCGCCGGCTACGTCTCCGGCCACAGCACCTACAGCCGCGCGGCCGCGGTCGTCATGGACCAGCTCACGGGCTCGCCGTACTTCCCCGGCGGCCTCGGCGAGTTCGTCTGCCCGCAGAACAGCTTCCTCGTGTTCGAAGAAGGTCCGAGCGTCACGGTCACGCTGCAGTGGGCGTCGTACTACGACGCGTCCGACCAGTGCTCGCTGTCGCGCATCTGGGGCGGCATTCACCCGCCTGCCGACGACATCCCGGGCCGCATCATGGGCCAGGAGATCGGCACCGACGCCTACGCACTGGCCGAGCACTACTGGGCCGGCACCGCGTCGGCGAAGTACACGAACTACGGCAACGGTTGCGCCGGCTCGAACGGCATCGTGTCGCTCAGCGCGGCACCTGCCGGCCTGCCGGTGCTCGGCGGCACGCTGTCAGTGGACATCACCAACCTGCCGCTCGCGGCATCGAACACGTTCGTCGCGTTCGGCTTCTTCCCGTGGAACCCGGGCCTCGACCTCGGCCCAATCGGCATGACGGGGTGCACGCTCGACCTCGAGATCGTCGCGACCGAGTCCGTGGCCGCGAGTGGCGGCACGGCGAACTGGACCCTCGGGATCCCGAACGAGCCCGCCGCGATCGGCTGGTCGATCGCCCACCAGGCCCTGACGATCGACGGCCCGGCGAACGCGCTCGGGCTGACGTCCTCGATCTCCGGGGACGCGCAGATCGGAAACTGAAGCGAGCGCCCGACTCCGAGCAATCCGGTTCGACACCTGAATACCAGCGCTGGCCACAGTAGGCCGGCGCTGGCCCGTTTCGGGCCGGTGCTCGTTTCTTGCCCAGGAGCTCGATGGCCGCGTCGCCCAACCTCCGGATCATCCTCCCCCTCACCCTCCTCGTCGCCGCCGCAGGCGCCCTGATCTGGCTGCAGAATAGCGGCGAAGGCGGGGTCCCGACCGACTCCGGTCCCGCGGAGGCAACCGCCGGCCCGGCCGAATCCGGCCTCGATACCGACCCCGAAGCCGAGAGCGCCAGCACGGGCCAGAGCCCAGTGCGGAACGCGGTCGACGCGGGCGCCAGCGCGAAGATCGAGTACGACCCGGTGATCCGCGCCGCGCTGTGCGGCTTCCGCGGCCGCCTGATCGACCACGCCGGCCAGCCGCTCGGCGATCGCCAGGTCGATCTCAAGCGCTTCGGGTTGGAGTCGATCTTCGGTGCGGATCCGAGCGACTCGTTGGGCCAGGCGTTCCTCGGTGAGCTCGAGCCACACATCGACGCGGGCAGCACGACCAGCGACGATGCCGGCCACTTCACGATCACCGGGGTATGGCCGCAGGGTTTCTACGCCCTGTTCGCCGGGGTCGGGTCCGAGCAGACCCGCATGCTCATCATCGACGAGACGCCGGGCCCGGGTGAGATCGTCGATCTCGGTGACATTCGCTTCGACCTCGCCGCAACCGTGATCGGGCGCGTCGTCGACGAGGACGGTGAACCGATCTCCGGCGCGCTCGTGCGCACCGCCGACGTTCCCGGCGCGGCGACGGCGATGGTTCCGATCGAACGCCTCGACCCGAGCGGCTCGGCGATCGTCGCGGCACCGGAGATGAGCCGCGTGTTCGACGCTCCCGCATGGTTGCAGCGCGTCTACGACATGCTGCCGATCCCGTCCGCGATCACGGCATCCGACGGCACGTTCCGGCTGACCGGCGCAGCACCCGGCAACAACCTGCTCGCGGTCACGAGCGAACGTCGCCTGTCGTTCGTGAACCCGCGCGTGCGCCTCGACGCCGGTGAGGAGAAGGACGTCGGCGCAATCACGCTCAAGGAAGGCGAAGAAGCGTGGGGCAAGGTCCTGGATACCGCGGGCAAGCCGGTCGCCGGGGCCGAAGTGCTGGTCGGCCAGCTGCTCGCGGTCGCGCCATTCGCTTTCGCAGCACCTGCCGAGCCGACCAACGCCGACGGCGAATTCTCGCTGACCGGCTTCCGTAACGGCAAGGTCGTCGCCGCCGCTCGACGGCGACCGAACGATCCGTGGATCATCAGCGAACCGGTGTCGATCATGCAGGACCTCGTGATCCACATGCCGGCTGAACACACGCTGACGCTCGAGGTGCGCGACCACGTCGGCGAGCCGGTCGACAACGCGGAGTTTCGGCTGTTCCCCGACCCGATCGACGGAGGGATGGGCCCGCTCGCGCGCTTCGGGATCGTGCGCCCGAGCGATCTCGAAGAGCGGGTCACCGCCCTCGACGAAGGCCGCTACTCGATCGATGGCCTCGCAGCCGGCAGCTACCAAATCGAGGCGACCGCGACGGGCAAGGCGATCAGCAGCGAACGGTTCGAGCTGAATGCCGATGCGACACGCTCCCTCGTTCTGCAACCGCTCGAGAGCGGCACAATCGTCGTCGTCGATCACGAAGACGAGCCGATCCGCTTCGCCTCGGTCTACGCGAGCGAGCAGGGCCAGGACGACACGATGCCGATCTTCTGCGGGCACACGGACTCGAAAGGGAAGGTCGCCCTCAAGCGCTGCAGCGCCGGCGAAATCGAAGTCCTGGCGTCCCACCCGGCCTTCGGCGCGAAGTCCGCCGAGTCCCAGCTGCCGACCGACGAGGAGATCCGCATCGTCATGGCACCACCCGGCACGCTGCGCGGCATCGTGACCGAGAACGGCGTCCCGCCCAAGCTCGGCAAGTACATGGTCGCGATCGCGTTCGACGGAAACGACGGCGGCGACGACTCGGTGATGCCACGCCTCGCGGCGCCCGACCCGAAGGGCGAGTTCGTCGTCGAAGGCCTGCAACCCGGTCCCTACATCGTGATCCCGGTCCCGTCGGTCCGTGTGATCCAGTCGTTCGGGTCGATGTTCAAGATGATCCAGAACTCGATGTTCTTCGGCATGGGCGGCGAACCCACCTCCGAGAAGCTCGAGATTCGATCCGGTGAAACCACCGAAACGCGCCTCGACGTGCGCACCGAGCCCGAGCCGATCGATGGACCGTCCGCATTCGTCACCGGCACGGTGCTGATCGACGGCCAGCCCGGGGCAGGCATGATGGTCAGCACGTGGTCGGGCGGCGGCCGGTCCGCCGAAGTCGGCGACAACGGCCGCTTCGAACTCGGCCAGGTCGAGGCCGGCTTCGTCGAGCTCAACCTGCACGACACGTCCGACTCCGCATCGGTCTTTGAACCGCTCTGGGCGAAGGGCTTCCAACTCACCGCCGATCAGTCGATCGACATCGTCATCGACCTCGGCATGGGCACCGTCGCCGGCAACATCGTGCTCGCCGACGGCTCGCCCGCCGGTCGCGGCGCGATCACGCTCCGCGGCACCCCGACGCGTTCGGACATGGAGTTCAAGGCCACCGTGAAGCGCGTCGCGTCCACGGACGACACCGGCTGCTTCCGCATCGACAAGATTCCCGCGGGCCGGTACTCGCTGATGGCAGAAATGGAAGGCGGCCGCGGCGCGCAGAGCGCGACCGTCGTCGCCGGATCGGTGACCGAGGGCATCACGGTCACGCTCCTCAGGACCCACCGCATCGCGGGCCAGATCGACATGGCGGTGTTCGGCGAACAACGGCCGCGCTGGGGATGGATCGAACTGAATCAGGTGTCCGGGTCACCAATCCCCGCGGACTTCGACCGGGCTCCGTCCGAGTCATTCGCAGTCGACACCGGCGCGTTCGCGGTCGATGGCCTGCTCCCCGGCAAGTACGACGTCGAGATCCAAGCCTACGTAGCGACACCCGACCCGGGCGACGACGACTGGGAGGGCGAGCTGGAGCTCTACGAGCTCGGCTACCAACTCGAGGTCACGGGCGACACGAAGGATCTTCTGCTGCGGCCGAAGCGGCGCGTCGAGGAGGAAACGAAGTCCGGTGCCGTGCCGGTGCAGCAGGGACGCTGACGCATGTCAACGCTTGCCGACTTCCATCACCTCCTGGATCCGCACGCGATCGCGCAACACCGCGTCATATGCAAGCTGCATTAGCGCGGTCATGTGCGCTTCGGTGTAGTCCTGGTCCGATGTCGGTACGTTAGGAAACTCAGGAGTGCGGGCCTTCTCCGCTGCGACGAAGGAGTTTCTGCGGGGAACCGCGTCATCGAAGTCGTACGCGGCTCGGATGTAGATCAGCTCCACTGACCGCAACACCTCCGATTCGAGATTGCCGGGCTCCGCTAACACCGGAAGGTCGTGAATGGTCCCGCGCATGACGATGGCGGGGCCCGACGTGTCGTCGCCAAACGAACGCGTACGCACTCGGGGGTCGAAGTCGTTCCAGCGCAAGGACACCGTCGCACCGAAGTCCGCGCGGATCTTCTGCGCCGTGTCGTGAAAGTCACGAAACAGGGATGCGCGTTGAGAAGGCGTCTTTGACTCCCAACCAGACATTTCCGGCTCGCCAGTCGCATCGCAGACGATGATCGTGCGGCAGCCGCGGCGTACCAGCGCATACAGACCTAGGTTGTCGAAGTGACCTCCGTCGGTGAGGAGGTACGAACCGGCGTCCTCACGCAGACCGTGCGTGTTCCAGAAAAACTGAGTGACCCATCGAATTGGAGCGATCGCCTCGAAGGCGTACTTCAGGAACTTTCCGCCGGTGCCGCGATCCCCTTTCACCCATCCGTCTCCCCAAGAATCGACCCAGTAGCCAAGATCGAGACCTAGCGCCTTTAGGGCTGCGGATGTCAGCTCTCCCTGGCGCAGGCTCTCTGAGTCGACCGCAGCGGCAGATACGGCACAAATAGTGTCAAGCTTCTGCCATCCGCGTCCATTCGACGCAACAAAGCCAAGAGCGTCACAGCCACACCGATGTCGAGTGAATTCGAAAGCATCTCCACTCCGGCTGACGACCGCGGGGTCATCGCTATCGACCAACGACACATGGGCGTTGGCAATCCAGAACGGCCGCTTCGACGGAGCCTCGAGATCCGAAACTGGTAGCTTCGCGATATGCGGATACCGCGAAGCATCACGAAATAGCATCGGTAACAGCGCGAGAAGCTCCACTCCGAAGAGGCGGGCGCCCTGTCGCTCTCCCTCGAACGGCGTCCAAAGCAGAAAATGCGCGATCGCTAGAGGAATCGTCAGCGACCACGCTGCGGACTCAGCGTTGCCAGCCCGCGGTAACCAAACATCGTCGTAGAGGAATGCTTCGGCGATCGCGCCTCTATAGGCGGTTCGAACGAACGACGTCACATTGGTCTGAGTATCGATAAGAAAGTTCCAAGCCCAAACCTCATGCAGTCGCAAAGTGTGATGCACGAAAACCGAGAGCGCCCGCCAACGACTCTGCGAAAAGTTGCCGCTCCAAAGGTAGTGCCCCGTCTTTAGGAACCGCTCCACGTAGGGCGAACCGGGGCGAAGCAGGCCGTCATCGCGGTGAGTCACGTACCAGGCACCAGCGAACCCTCCCCCGGACACTGTCGAAAGATAGCCCACATCATCCAGCGCACCGATCGAATCGAGCCCACGCAAGACCCCCAACGAGAACGCTGCTGACCGAATGCCACCGCCAGATAGGCACAAGCCGATTTGATGTGCTTGTTCACCCCGGAAACCGGCTAGTTCGTCGAACTCGTGACCGTACATCAGTCGCAATCGACAGTCGTTGCGGATGGCCAGAGCACGAACGTCGCTTTCCAACTCTGTCGCCGCCTCGATTCGAAGACGACGGTAGAGCTCCTTCAGTCCGGTTTGCGGTGGTCGCGTGCCCACCGTTTGCGGGTCCTCCTCGGCATCGTCCGTGCTTCTCGACGCAACGGCCTCCAACCATGCGTTTGCAGCGGGTTTGCCGAGAATCTCGGCCAAGACTTGCCGATCACTGAACTCGGGAGTCGGATACCACCTCTTGTAGTCGTATCCGCAACTCGTCATGACCCACGCGGTCACGCCCCAAAGCGGAAACAAGCGAACACCGAACGAAATTCGCGAGGGCATGGACCAACTCTCCTGGGACGAAGCTCTCCTCGTAGAGCGCTAGCCTAGCTCTGCGGCGCCCAGCCGCAATCCCACACAGCTCGCGCGAAGCTGAGCCCTCTGCTCACTCGAACGCGGCCAACACCGGCACGTGGTCGCTGAGCGCGAACGAACTCGCATCGCTCGGGTTCGTACGGAACGCGCCCTCGAACAGCACGCGACACGACTTCAGTCGCTTCGCGACGTCACCGGCGACGAACACGTAGTCGATGTGCTCCTTCGGCTCGTTGGCCGGACAGGTCCGCGCGCCGGCTTCCCCCACCTCGGCGTAGCAGTCGAGCAAACCGGTCTTCTTCCACTCCGCGTATTCCGGCGAGTCGGGCTCGAGGTTCATGTCGCCGAGCACGATCACGTCACGCTCCTTCGCGCGCTCGCGCGCAACCGCCCTGCCGATCCGCCGGATCTCGCCCTTGCGGATGTGAGTCGTGTTCTTCCACGAGGGCAGCAGGTGCGCGGAGAACACGGCGAGCTCCGTGTCGGGCCCGGTCTTCAGCACGACGCGGCCGAAGTGCCGCGAGAAGATGTCCTTCGGCCTCTCCTCTTCGTCGATCAGCGGACAGTTCTCGTGCTCGACGATTTCAAAGCTCGTCAGCACCGCGCCCGCGATGCCGTCTGGCCAGCCCTTGCCCTTCCAGCCGCCCGGGAAGAACACGTGGCGCATGCCGAGCTCCTGCGCGAGCTGCTCGACCATCTCACGCGGCGCGGCCTCCTGCAGAGAGATGATGTTCGGCTCGTAGAGCCCGATCTCGAGCGCGTAGCGCGGGATCAGCTGCCGCGCGCGCGCGACCATGCCGACGCGCGCCTTGGCCTCGTCCGTCTTCGCGAGCGGGCCGAAGCCGTGGATGTTGTAGGTCAGGACGCGGAGCGCGGGCGCTACCGATGACGCGTCGCGAGTCGGCGCCAGCGAGAGCTGCGCGCCGCACGCGAGCACGAGCGCGAGTCGAAGCATGCGACCAGACTAACCGTCCGGTCGCCAGTTCGCGGATCAGCCCGCCGCGAGAATGTTCTCGGCGAGGCGGTCGGCGGCGTCCGAGCTCGGGATGTTCTCGGCGTCGCGGATGTCCCAGATCTCCTGCAGCGCCTGCGGGATGCGCTCGATGCGCCGCAGCGCGACGTCCTGGTTGTAGCCGCCCTCGATGAACTCGACGGACACGTTCACGATGCCGCCCGCGTTGATCACGTAGTCGGGCGCGTAGAGGATGCCGCGCTCGAACAGCTCGACGCCGTTCTCCGGCGTGTGCAGCACGTTGTTCGCCGCGCCGGCGATGACCTTGCACTTGAGCTGGCCGATCGTCTCGTCGTTGATGACCGCGCCGAGCGCGCAGGGAGCGAAGACGTCGACCTCCATACCCCAGAGATCCGAGTCCTGGATCTCTTCGACACCGAGCGTCTCGACGAGCTCGGCGACGCGCTTGGCCTTCGGGTCGCAGACGAAGACCTTGGCGCCCGCTTCGCGCAGGCGCCGGCACAGCTCGGAGCCGACCGCGCCAACGCCCTGGACGGCGACCGAGCGCTTCGAGAGATCGGCATCGCCGAACGCACGCTCGACCGCGGCGCGCAGGCCGAGGAACACGCCGTAGGCGGTGTAGGGCGAAGGGTTGTCACTGCCGCCATCGTCGCGCGACAGGCCGGTCACCCACCGCGTCGAACGGCGCACGACCTGCATGTCGGGGACGGTCGTGTTGACGTCCTCTGCCGTGATGTAGGCGCCGTCGAGCGTATCGATGAAGCGTCCCATCGCGAGGAACTGCGCCTCGGTCTTGGCCTTCGGGTCTCCGATGATGACGGACTTGCCGCCGCCGAGACCGGTCTTCGCGATCGCCGACTTGTAGGTCATCCCCTTCGACAGACGCAGCACGTCGGTCATGGCCTCGTCCTCGGACTCGTAGTTCCAGAGGCGCATGCCGCCGAGCGCCGGACCGAGCTTCGTGTTGTGGATCGACACGATCGCCCGGAGCCCGCTCTCGGGGTCCTCAGCCTTGATGACGCGTTCGTAGTCTGGGACGGGGATTTCGGTGATCTGCATGGAGTGCGGGGTCGTGACCTCGACCGGGACACGAAGTCCGGGCCAGTAAGGCCGAGAGACTATAGGGTTGGCCCAGCCCCGGTGCCACGTTCGCGAAGCGGACGAATCCCACGGATCCGTGCTCGCACTCGATACAGCGTAAACCGCTCGAACCTACTGGCAGAAAGCCACTTCGAACGGCATTCCGCGCGCGGCCGCGCGACACGAACTCAGAAGGGCAAGCCCGTCGAGTTGAAGTCGCTCTCGATCTGCGGCAGGAGATCTTCGACCTGTTGCGGGTCGATGCCAATCTGGTCGTAGACCTCGTGGTTGAGCTCCGGCTGCGGGAGCTTCTGCGTCGACGGGTGGCCGGCGCTCCAAGCGAGGTGATCCGCAAGGTGGATCAGCGAGGACAGCGACCGGTGGAACGGGTCGTCCGTCGGGTTGTGGTGGTAGCGAATCGCGATCGTCAGGTCCTCGGGGAGGAACCACTTGATCGCGAGCACGCTGCCAACGTCCGCGTGGGTGAAGCCGAACACGTCGCACTCGACCTCGACCTGCGTCCGGTTGGTCTTGTGCGAGGTCGTCAGCACCTCGCCGAACTCCTTCGCGACGCTCTCGGCGAGGATGATCTTGCCGATGTCGTGCAGAAGACCGCAGATGTAGAGGTCCTCGGCGTTGTGGCCGCTGAGCTTCGAGCTCTCGGTGCCGAGCACGCGCGCGGCCACGCCCG
The DNA here is from genome assembly GCA_028281765.1 of Planctomycetota bacterium. Lineage (GTDB taxonomy): Bacteria > Planctomycetota > UBA1135 > UBA1135 > UBA2386 > JANQJF01. The sequence continues at coordinate 89,568 of JANQJF010000097.1, forward strand.
TGAAGATCGAGTGCCGCCAGAACCCCGTCGGGTCGAAGAACTCGCTGTCCGTGCTCGAGTCCTTCTTCGCGAACTGCGAGAAGACCGCGGCCTTCAGCGCGATCTTCTTCGTCATGCTGAAGCCCAGCACGGAGACGGCGAGACTGATCGAGGACACTCGGACCTGCAGCCCGTAGTAGGCGGAGTTGACGATCCGCAGCAGGTTGGCCGAAACCGCGGGATCCTTCGAGATCACGTCCGCGACGTCGTCCGCAGTCGACTGGTCGGACGCGATCACGTCGTTGAGCTTGGTCAGAACCTCGGGGATCGTCGGCAGGTCGAGCGTCCGATTGACCAAGTTCAGGATGCTCGTGGAGTTGGAGGTGGCTTCAACCATGTTCAGGCTCGACGAAGGAGTCGAAATCGCGGCAGGACCGCGATGTGCAGGTCGAGGTTTGACCTGTGTCTGTATCGGGATACACCAGATCAGGCCTTGAGCGTTTCAGGCGCCGAGCGACCCGTGAACATCCTCTTCCTCACCCAGCGCGTGCCGTACCCGCCCGACCGCGGAGACCGCATCGCGACCTACAACTACCTCCGCCACATGTGGGACCGGGGGGACCGCGTACGCGTCGGCTGCCTGTCGCAATCGGACCGAGACGCCGACGGCATCGCGTTCTTGGAGGAGAGGTGCGTCGCGGTGTGCGCACCGCGGGTCAACGAACGGGTCCGCAAGATCGCCTCGCTGCGCGGCGTGCTCACGGGTCAGCCGCTGACGGTTCCCTACTTCAGCAACGCGCGGCTGAGGCGCTCTATTCGAGACTGGGTTCGCGAAGATCCTCCCGATCTGGTGTTCATTTACTCGTCATCGATGGCGCAGTACGTGATGGATCTCGAGGCACCGATCCGAATCATGTACTTCGCCGAGCTCGACTCCGACAAGTGGCGGCAGTACGCGGAGCACCGCAGCTTCGGGCCCGGGAAGTGGATCTACGGACGCGAAGCCCGGCTCCTGCTCGAGTTCGAACGGCGCATCGCGCGCAGCTTCGACGCGTCGGCCGTCGTGTCGGAGGTCGAGAAGGAGCTGTTCCTGAAGCGGATCCCCGACGTGACTCCGCACGTGATCCCGAACGGCGTCGACGTCGAGTTCTTCACGAGTGAAGGCCACGACAACCGGCATCCGCACACCGCGGTGTTCACGGGCGTCATGGACTACGAGCCGAACCACGACGGCATGCTGTGGTTCTGCGCCGAAGCGTGGCCGCTCGTGCGACGAGAGATCCCCGACGCCGAGCTGCTGATCGTCGGCAATCGACCGACGAAGGAGATCCAGGCGCTCGACGGTCAGAACGGCGTGACGGTGACGGGCTGGGTGGACAAGACGCAGCCCTACTTCGACAAGTCGTCGGTCGCGATCGCGCCGCTGCGACTCGCGCGCGGCCTGCAGAACAAGGTGCTCGAGGCGATGAGCATGGAGTTGCCGGTGGTCGCGACGCACCACGCGGCGCAGGGCCTCGGCGACGTCCCGGCGGACACGCTGATCGTCGAAGACTCGATGCAGAAGACCGCCGAGATCCTGATCCGCCTGTTCCGTGACAACGACGAAGCGCGGGCGATCGGCGCGCGGGCTGCGGAGTTCGTGCGGTCGCACTTCCGCTGGAAGCACACCAACCAGAAGCTCGACGTCCTGCTCGAGACGAAGCGGGAGCGGTGAGCATGCCGGACATCCCGCGGCCGCTGCGCGTGCTCCTGATCGCGTTCTCTCTGCTTGCGGTCGCGGCGTTCTTGTTCACGGCGCTGGCGCGGATCACGTATCCGTACGAACTCGAATACATGACCGGCGCGTGCCTCGACCACGTGCACCGGATCCTCGCCGGCGAGAAGGTCTACGTCGAGCCGACGCCCGACTTCGTGACGTGGCTCTACGGGCCGCTCTACTTCTACACGTGCGCGCTCGTGTCGTGGGTCGCCGGCGAGGCCTCGCTGATGATCCAGCGGATCGTGTCGCTGTCGTCCGCGATCACGACGACGCTGCTGGCCCTCATGATCGTGCGGCGCGCGACCGGCGAGTGGCTGCCGGGTCTGGCCGCCGCTGGCCTGTGGGCTTCGACCTACGGCATCGTCGGCACGTGGTGGGACATCGGCCGAGTCGACAGCATGTTCGTCGCGCTGACGACGGGCGTGCTCGGCATCCTGTGGTTCGGCAAGTCCAACCGCTCGGCGATCCTCGCCGGCGTGCTGATGACCGTCGCCTACATGGCGAAGCAGACCGCTCTCGTCGTCGCGCCGCCGTTCTGCATCGCGGCCGCGATGCACTCGTTTCCGCGCGCACTCCGCTTCGGCGCCGCCTTCGCGATCACGCTCGTGCCGTCGGTGCTGGTCCTGGATTGGATCCACGACGGTTGGTTCCAGTACTACACGTTCGACATCCCGCGCTCGCACGGCTACGCGTTCTCCGACTGGTGGAAGTTCTTCCCCGGCGACATGCTCGCGATCGCGCCGATGCTCGCGGCGGCGACGTGGTACATCGTGCGCCTGTTCGCGACGCACAGGACGAAGCAGGCGCTGTTCCACGGCGCATGGTGCGGCGGCCTGTTCGTGGCGACGCAGCTGTCGCGCGCACACCCGGGCGGCGCCGAGAACGTCGTCATTCCGACGCACCTCGGGTCCGCCGTGCTCGCGGCGCTCGCGCTCGCCGAGGCCGCACGGGATCGGGCGTGGCGCATCCCGATCGCGGTCGTCGTCGCGGCGCAGTTTGCGTTCTCGGCCTACAACCCGTGGCACTACCTGCCTACGGAGGCGGACCGCGCAGTCGGCAACAAGCTCATGCGGATACTCGAGGAGACCGAGGGTCCGGTGATGATGCCGCTGCACGGACATTGGCTACACCGCACTGGCCACCCCGCTGGGGCACACGTACTCGCGGTCATGGACGTCGAACGCGGCCCCGACTCGGGTGTCGGCGAGCAACTGCGCGCGGACTTTCTGCGGTTCACGTGGGATCGCGACATCGAGATGCTGATCCTCAACGAACCCGGAGCAGAGGACTTCGGGCAGTTGTTGGTCCGCGACGCCACCAAGATCGAATGGGACCTCGAGGAGCTCTACCCCCGAGAGCTGAACCCCGACGGCTCACTGAAGGTCCAGGCGGAGAACGGCCGACCGCTGTTCATGCCGGTCGTCGGACTGCAGACCCGACCGCGACAGATCTGGCGACGCAAGCGGTAGGCACTCAGCACGCCCAGGCGAATGCCAACACGTCCGGGTGCTTCGGGCACTGCGACAAGTGTCCCGTACCAGTGTCGCCAAACATCCACGGCGTGTTGTCTTCGGAATCGAGCTGCAGGATCACGCGCATCGCGTCGCCGCACTTGCGGCATGCGCCCCACTCCGGGTTCTGCACCCAGAACGGCCAGCCGCCGACCTTGTCTCCCTCGTGCGCGGACCGCGCGGTCTCGACATCCTCGAGCGCTTCGAAGGCTCGACGACGGGGTCCCACGCCGTGCGTCGGTACGGCTCGAGCTGCTCGAGCAGCTCGTCACGCCGCTCGAGGACCTCCGGCGTCGGCTCGGTGTGTGACGTCAACGCCGCCAACGCGCCGAGCACGATCAGGAAGAGCGCGCCACCCGCGATCCACATCCAGGGTTCGCCCATCGCCTGGACGATACCCCGCGATCAGACGCCGGCCGGGATCATCTTGTAGATACGTCCCTTGTTGCCCTTGTAGCAGAGCACGAGCAGCTCACCGTCGGGCATCTCGCCGAACGACGCGATACCGCCGCCGCGCGCGCGACCGAGCTCGAGCACCTCGTGCTCGCCGCCGTCGCGATCCTCGCGGACTGCCCACATCCGACTCGTCGCGAAGTCGCCGTAGACGTAACAGCCCTGCAGCCCCGGGATCGCGGTGCCGCGATACACGTAACCCCCGGTGATCGAGATGCCCTGAGTGCGCGGATACTCCGCCACCGGATCGACGAACTGGTCACGCGGATCGTCCTTGTCGTCGCGCTTCGGCGGGAACTCGTGAAGGGCTTCACGCACGGGCCAGCCGTAGTTGCCACCGGACACGAGCCGGTCGACCTCCTCGAACTTGTCCTGGCCGACGTCGCCGCACCACAAGTCGCCGGTCTCGCGATCGAAGCTGATGCGCCACGGGTTGCGGAGTCCGTACGCGAAGATCTCGTCGCGCGCGGCCTTGTCCTCGACGAACGGGTTGTCCTTCGGAATCGCGTAGGGCTTCGACTTGGACGACTCGCTCACGTCGATGCGCAGAACCGACCCGAGCAGGGTCTCCAAGTTCTGCCCGTTCTTGCCGCGGTCCGCCCGTGCGCCGCCGTCACCGAGCGCGACGTACAGCATCCGGTCGGGACCGAACACGATCGTGCCGCCGTTGTGGTTCCCCCACGGCTGCTCGATCTCCATGATGCGGAGCTCCGACTTCGGCTTCAGGACATTCTTCTTGGACACCTTCATGCGCGACAGCACGCTGCGTCGGAACAGCCGCGTGCGCTGACGACCACGACGGTCCTTGTACTTCTCCTCGCCGGTCTTCTCCGAGTAGTAGACGTAGGCGAAGCGGTTCTTGGCGAAGTCCGGATCGAAGGCGAAGCCGAGCAGACCTTCCTCGTTGTGGCCGCCGTTGCGCGGCTGCAGCGCGACGTCGGCCAGGTCGACGAACAGCTGGCGACTGTCCTCGTCGGGATCGCGCGGGACGCGCCAGATCGCGCCGGTCTGCTCGACGACGTAGCAGTGCTCCGGGTCGTGCTTGCCGTACTCGATGTAGAGCGGCCGCGAGAACTGCTTCTGATTGGGGAATGCGGGGACGAGCTCGACTTCGGGGGAGTCCTGCGCCGCGAGCGGCGTCGTGCCCAGCGTCGCAGCGACGAGCAGGGCGGTCACGATCCGGTTGTTCATCGTCTACGATCTTCTCCGAACCGCAGCGACGGATCGACCCGCTGCTGAAATCGAACCATGCCGAGTCTCGCGATTCTGTGCCTCGTCGCCTGCCCGCAGGTCTACGTCGTCGCCGGACCGAAACCGCTGCTGGACGCCATCGAACCGCTGTGCGCGCATCGCGCGGCGGAAGGGTTCGACGTCGTGCGACACGAGATCTCGACGGAGCGCGACGCGGAGACGGAGTCCGCAGCGCTGCGGACGGACGTGCACGAACGAATCCTCGCATCGGAGCGTGGCTACCTCCTTCTGGTCGGCGACTGCGACGCGACCGGTCGGCCGACGCCGTCGCGGACCCGGCCGGGACTCGCGATCTACGGCGACGACTATGCCAGATTCGCGGCGACGATTCCGAGCGACCTCGGCTACGTCGACATCGACGACGACGGCAGACCCGAATGGGCGTGCGGGCGACTGCCGGTGCGAACCGCAAACGAAGCCGCGGCGTTGGCGGCCAAGATCGTCGACTACGAGACTCGCGAGCACGACGCCGAGAGCGCGTGGCGACGCGAGCTCGCGTTGCTCGCGATCCCGGGCAACATCCAGCAGTCGATCGCACACATCGTCGACAACGCGGCGACGTTGCTCCTCACCCAGGAGATCCCAGCTACGTGGGAGCTGCAGGGCGTCATCGGCCTGCACGGCAACCCGCTCTACGCACCGCCGGACGCACTGCTCGGCCGCGTGCGTGCGACGCTCGATCGGGGCGCGCTCGCGACGGTCTACTTCGGACACGGGTGGACGACCGCGTTCGCACCCGTCGACGGACAGCCGGTGTTTCGCAACCGAGACGTGCCATCTCTCGCATCGGCCGAACGGACCGTGCTCTTCGCGTTCTGTTGCAACGTGGGCGGTTTTCAGCACGAGCCGGCGTTCGGCGAGCTGCTGGCGCGCGCGCCGCACGGGCCGTGCGCGGTCGTCGCGGCGACCGACGTGTCGACGGTCGCGACGGATCTCGCATTCGGGCACGAAGTGCTCGGCGCCCTTCGGCGTGCCGACGGCCCGACACGGATCGGCGACGTGGTCCGCGTCGCCAAGCGTCGCCTACTCGACGGACAGGAACGCGACGCAACCAGGAACCAGATTCGGACGATCTGCCGCTCGCTCGGCCTGGACACGTCGACCAGGCTGCGCAGACACACATCGGACCTCTACCACGTGCTCGGCGACCCCGCGCTCGTGCTGCCGATCCCGTATCGCCTCGCACTCGACGCCACAATCGAGAAGGGTCGCATCACGCTGACGACGCGTTCGACGCTCGACGCCCACCCCGACGCATTGACGATCGAGGTCCGCCGTGCGTTCCCCGACGAGACGGTGGTCTTGACGAAGAAGATGGAGTGGGCCGACGACGCCTCGGCGGTTGCAGAGCTCGGACGGTTCGAGCGCGGCCGCGTGCGCATCCGGGCGTTCGGACGACGCGGCGAAACGCACTTCGCGGGCGGCACGACGATCCGCGTGCGCCAGTAGCGCGCGCTGCGCTAAGATCTCGGGATGCGACTCCCCATCGCGATCGCGTGCGTCGTTGCTCTCCATTCGACTGCCACGGCTCAACAGTTCGTCGTCGCCGGCCCGGCCGAGCTGGTCGCCGCGACGAAGCCTCTGCGGGAACATCGCGCGAAGCAGGGACTCGACGTCCGCGTGCTCGACCTGGCGTCGGGTCGCCCGCAGGAGGTCGCCGCCAAGCTTCGCGACGACGTGCACGCACGCATCGATGCGGCGCAGGCACCCGGCTACCTGCTCCTCGTCGGCGACATCGGGCCCGTGCCGACGCTCTATCGACCGGGCCTTCGCTCGCATGCGGAGAAGTACCAGCTCGGCGCCCAGCGCGTGCCGTCCGACCTCGGCTACGTCGACATCGACGACGACGGCAAGCCCGAGTGGTCGTGCGGTCGGTTGCCCGCGAACACTGTGGCCGAAGTCGAAGCGATGGTGGCGAAGATCCTCGCCTACGAAGCACCGAGCGACAAAGCCGCCGACTGGCAGTGCGATGTCACGCTGATCGCGAATGCCGGCAACTTCGGTGCGCAGATCGATCGCGCGATCGAGCACACCGTCAACCAGTTGTTCCGGGAGGATCTGAGCCCGTGGTACCGGATACGTGGCGTCGTCGGCATGGAGACGAGCCCGTTCTACACGGCGCCCGACGACTTCTTGAGGGCCGTGACGCGCGAACTGAATCGCGGACCGTTCGCCGCGATCTACGCAGGACACGGGCGGCGCAACAGCTTCGCGTCGGTGCAAGGCAAGCCGGTGTTCCGCAAGCGCGACGTGCCGGAGCTGCACGGCGCGCACCGCAGCATCGTCATGGCCTACGCGTGCCACATCGCGAGCTTCCAGCACGACTGCTGCCTCGCCGAGGCCATGGTGCGCAGCCCGGGCGGGCCCGTCGCGGTGTTCGCGGCGAGTGAAGTGTCGTTCCCGTTCGGGGATCTACTGCTGGGCCACGAGTTGATGCAGACGCTGAGCGCGCGGAAGGGTGAGCTGCGAATCGGAGACCTGATTCGCAAGGCGAAGGTCACGACCCTCGGCGATCCCACCGACCCGTTTCACCTGCGTGCGGAGATCGTCGGCAACACACTCGGGCTCGACGAGCGCACCCGCTCGGGTACGCGGCGCTACACGTCGGACCTCTACCACCTGCTCGGAGATCCGGCTCTCGTGCTGCGGCTGCCGCGAGAGATCGTGGTCGCGCTCGCTTCGGGCCGCGCCGTGAAGCGCGGTCGACCCATCGAAGTCGTCCTCACGTGCCGGGGCGAGGACGGGCACCACCCGTCTCGCGTTCGGGTCGAGCTGTGCTTCGATCGCGGCGCGAGGAAGAATGCCGGCCTGAATGCGGACGTCTTGTCGAGTTCGGAGCACGCATGGGACGATTCGGACGAACTGCGCGTTGTCATCGACGGCAGGGGTCTCCGAGGTCGATACGCAATCGTGCGAGTTTTCGCACAAGACGGTGCCGACTCGTGGGTCGGCGGACTACGGTTCCGATTCCACGGCCGCAGATGACGACGCTCCGCATCCAAGATCTTCGCAAATCGTACGGCGACCTCGTGGCCGTCGACAACCTGGGGCTCGCGGCGAACGAAGGCGAGATTCTCGCGCTGCTCGGCCCGAACGGCGCCGGCAAGAGCACGACCGTGCAGTGCATCGTCGGGCTCCTGACGCCCGACCGAGGCACGATCGAGATCGACGGTGTCGATGCCCGCAAGGATCCGCGCAGCGCGCGGAGTCGCATGTCCTACGTGCCCGAGGTCGCGAGCCTCTACGAAGAGCTGACGCCGGCCGAATACCTGAAGCTGCGCGGACGACTGTTCGATATGGACGACGCGGCGATCGCGGCCGCGACCGAGCGCCTGCTCACGGGCTTCGGGATCTTCGACCGCGTCGACACGCCGATCGGCGAGTTCTCGAAGGGCATGACGCAGAAGGTCGGCCTGAGCGCCGCGCTGCTGACCGAGCCGAAGGTGCTCGTTCTCGACGAGCCGCTGTCCGGCCTCGACGTCGAGACGACGCTGGTCTTCAAGGAGGTGCTGCGCGAGTTCGCGAACCGCGGCGGCACCATCCTCTACTGCAGCCACCTGCTCGACGTCGTCGAAACCCTCGCCGACCGCATCGCCGTCATCGACAAGGGCACCCTCGTCGCGGCCGGCACGATCGACGAACTGCGCGCCCAAGTCGGCACCGGCGAATCCCGCCTCGAGTCGCTCTTCCAGAGCCTCACGGAAGCCGCCGACCCCACGATCCGCGCCCGCGAGATCCTCGGGTGAGTGACAAATTCGTCTACGTGCAAAACGCGACAGTGAGTGTTACGGCTGCGTAACGTCGACTGTTACGCAGCCGTAACACTCACTGTCGCGTTTTGCACGTAGACAGTTTTGTCACTCAGAGCTCGGCCTGCACGGTGAGTGAATCCCCACCGTCCGGCACGACGATCTCGAGGCTCGTCTCGTTCCCCGTATCCGCGTCGCGAAGCGTCAGCGTCAGCTCACCGATCGGAAGCTCGAGGTCGAGCGTGCCGTTGTCCGTCGGCCACGGGCGGTTCCACGCGAGGGTCACGTTGCGCTCCGACGCGGGGTGCGCCCAGCGGATGCCGGCGCGCTGAACCGGGGCGCCGCCCTGGGCGCGCGTGACCTCGACGCGCACCTTCGCCATGCGCGGCACGCGCAGCTCGATCCCCGTCGCCCCTTGCGCGACGTTGCTCGCGGTGACGCCGAACGCGCCCTGGTAGACGCCGAGCAGATAGCGCGCCTGCGGATCCGTCGGGAACGAGAGCGTGAAGTTGCCATTCGCATCGACGTGGGCCAGGCTCGAGACGATCGACGCCGCGGCGGCGCCGTCTTCCGAGCCATCACACCCGATCTCGATGTCCTCCTCGTCCGGATCCGAGTCGGGATCCGCATCCCCCACGCGGAACGCGAGCACCGTCCGCCCCACGGCGGGCAGCCCTTCATCGGTCAGCACGCGACCGTGCACCTGCGTGACGGCAGCCTGCACATGGAGCTCGACGTCCGACGCGTCGCCGTCCAACTCGACGTCGAGCGGCGCCGAAGCGATCGACGTGCCGTCGGCCGCGCGCGCCGTCAGACGATAGGTCCCCGGCGCCAGGTCGAAGAATCCGAACTGCCCGTCCGCCGTCGTCTGCGTCGAGACGCGGTTGTCCTCGTTGCCGACTTCCTTCGCCGTCACCCACGTCGCCGCCGCCACGTTGTTGATGAAGCTCCGACCCGCGAGGTCGAACCCGCCGCCGAGCGTCATCTCGATCGTGTGCACGCCCCCGGCCACGGGCGGCAGCGCGTTCGCGACGCGCGCCATCGCGCCGCCGTGATACGCGCGGAGTTCCCCTTCGACGGCCTGCCCCTTCGGGAGCACGTTGGGCAGAACGAATCGACCGTCAGCGTCCGTCACCGCGTTCATCGAGTCGTACCCGCACACCCCCGAACTCCGCGGTTCGACGAAGCGCAGCGGTGCGCCGAACCAGTTCACGCGCGCACCCTCGACCGGCTGCCCGGCCAGGTCGCGCACGGACCCTTCGACGCGAGCACTCAGCACGAGCCGAATCTCGAGCGCCGTGCTACCAGCGGCAGTCGCGCGCGGCAGTCGCCGAGCCGTCGTGCAGTACCCGTCCTTGTGCACCGACACACCGGCGCCACCGTCGAACGCGCTCACCGCGGACGCGTCCGCGACCCACGCGAGCGGCACGTCGATACGCCCCTGCTCATCCGTCGTGCCGAGTGCCGTCGACGTGTAGCCGTGCACGCGCACGCTGGCTCCGACGACGATCGAGTTCGTCGCGTCATCTACGACCGTGATCGACGCGTTCGCATCGGTCCCGATCCGAGCGTCGAAGCGGTTCTCCGAGTCCGCGGCGAGATTGACCATCGTGAACCAAGGCGCGAATCCGTCACGCTGGAACTCGACCTTGAGACGCGACCCTGCGCGCACGCCCTGCAGCCGGTACGCCCCGTCTTCGTCGGTGAACACGGTCCGCGCGCGACGCGCCAACCCGCCTTCGACGCCGAACGCGAACACGCGCACCGCGACGCCCTCGAGCAACACGCCGGACGCAGCATCCCTCACCTCGCCGACCAAGTCGGTCGCAGCATGGAGAACGATCGCGTCCGTCTTGTCGGGGCGAACGGTGGCGTAGGTCGTCGCGAAACCGTCTTTCGACACCTCGACACCCCACGTCGCGAACGGATGGATTTCTCCCAACGTGAACACGCCGGCGTCGTCCGTCGTCGCCTCGGCTGGCGCTGCGACGAAGTCGCCGGTGCGGTACCGTTCCGACCCCTCGAACGAACGCTCGTAGACCTTGACCAACGCGCCGACGACCGCATTGCCGCCACGGTCGACGACCTTGCGAGAGAATGGCGGATGCACCGCCTGGGATTCCATCGCGACGCCGCCAGCGGATTCGGCCTCGCGACCGGCGGTCGCGACCACGGAGGTATGCGCCGCGACATCCGCGCCGGCGCCATCGCGTCGAGCGTCGGCAGAGGCTTCGTCCAAGGCGAACGGCGGGACCTCCGTGCGCTCGCTCCAGTCGAGCACGAACGGGGTGCTGGCCAACAGTGCCGCGCCGATACACAGCGCGGCGGGCTTCGAGAAGATCAAGTTCATCGGTCCTGGCTCCGGGGTCTGGGTCAGCGAGGACGGAGAGGCCCACGGCGTGGGCACGGGTTGCGGCGCCGCGAGGCTCAGCAAGAGCAGCGCGTAACCGTCGCCGAGGCTGCGGCGCAACGACTCGCGCAGCCGCTCGACCGCGCGCTTGGTCCGCACGCGCACCGTCGAAGCCGGCACCTGCATCGCCGCCGCGACCTCGTCGACCGACCGGTCTTCGAGGTAGCGCAGCAGGATCGTCGTGCGGTAGGGCTCGTCGAGCTCCATCGCCGCGGCGACGACCTGTTGCAGCGTCTCGGCATGCTGCACGACCTCGGCCGCCGGAGCGGCATGGCACTCGCGCGCGACCGTCGCTTCGCGGCGACGACGCCGCTCGGCGCTCCGGTGCTCCTTGCGCGCGAGGTTGCGCAACAGCCCGACGAACCAGCCGCGATTCTTGGGCCGGCCATCGTCCTCGCGCCGCAGCTCCTGCATCAGCGCGTTCTGGGCGAGATCGTCCGCACCGTTCTCGTCCGTCGCGACGGTCCGCGCGAGCGCGCGGATGCGACCGGCGTGGTCGCGCAAGTCGTCACAGCCGAACGATTCGGTCAACTCCGTCATCGGGGAGCGATCCCCGCCGCGGCCGATCGCGTTTCGGCGAACTGAAGAAAACCTCACACCGCAGTGATATCGCAATCACCCCGTCCGCGCCCGCCGCGACCACGGAGATTCGCCTGATCCCGGTTCAGTTTGCGCCCCAAACTGCCGATGACATCGGAGTCATGGCACTCGTCACCAGGATCGCGCTGCTGTCCACGTTCGCCCTCACCAGCTGCGGTCAGAGCTCCGAGCAGGCCGCCGCCGTCGCGGCGTTCGAGTCGTTCCAGGACGCACTGTTCGCCGGCAACAAGTCGGCCGTGCGCCGACTGCTGACGCGCGAATCGCAGCCGGTCCTCGCGCACATGCCGTGGGACCACGTGCAGTCGCAACAGCGACTCGAGCCACACGGCTGCGAATACGAGAACGGCCGCTACCACGTGCTGCTGCGGGATCCGAACCACGGCAACCGGGAGTCCCGCTACATCGTCGTGCGCGAGAGCAGCGCGTGGCGCGTGGACCTCATCGAATCGACGCGCTGGAACCGTGTCGAGACCGATCTGCCGGGCCCGCCGGAGCGCCTCGTGCCGCGCGAGCTGACGCAGCTCGAAATCGACGAAATCACGGCTTCGGAAGCGTCGCTCTCTCGTTAACTTGCCTCCGTCGCCTCCGCGCGGCGAAAGCAAGATGACCGACGTTCTCAAGACCCTCATCCTCGGATCCGGCCCGGCCGGATACACCGCCGCGATCTACGCCGCGCGCGCGAACATGAACCCCATCGTCCTCGCCGGCAGCCAGCCCGGCGGGCAGCTGACGATCACGTCCGACGTGGAGAACTACCCCGGATTCCCCGACGGGATCATGGGGCCGGAGATGATGGAGCGGTTCCAGAAGCAGGCCGAGCGCTTCGGCACGGAGGTCTTCTTCGAGATCGGTGAGAAGGTCGATCTGTCGCAGCGGCCGTTCAAGGTCTTCTCGAACGCCGACAAGACCTACGAGTGCGAGACGCTGATCATCAGCACCGGCGCGTCGGCGCTCTACCTCGGGCTCGAGAACGAACTCGCGCTCCAGGGTCGCGGGGTTTCCGCCTGCGCGACCTGCGACGGCTTCTTCTTCAAGGAGAAGAAGGTCTTCGTCGTGGGCGGGGGCGACTCGGCCTGCGAGGAGGCGACGTTCCTGACGAAGTTCGCGAGTCACGTGCACATGCTCGTGCGTCGCGACGAGCTGCGGGCGAGCAAGATCATGGCGGAGCGCGCGATCAACCACGAGAAGATCACCGTGCACTGGAACACCGAGGTCGTCGACGTCCTCGATGTGTCTCAAGGCAAGGTCACCGCGCTCGAGCTGAAGAACAACAAGTCCGGCGAACAGTGGACCGAGGACGCCGAAGGCCTATTCCTCGCGATCGGCCACAAGCCGAACACGGACCTCTTCAAGGGCGTGCTCGACATGGACGATTCGGGCTACCTGATCACCGAGCCCGGCAAGACCGCAACGAAGATCCCGGGCGTCTACGCGTGCGGCGATGCGCAGGACAGCTACTACCGGCAGGCGATCACGGCGGCCGGCACCGGCTGCATGGCCGCGATCGAAGCCGAGCGCTGGCTCGAGAACCAGGAAGGCTGACCCAAAAGAGGGAAACTCAGAAGAGTCCGGTCGTCTCCTCCCGAAGGAACGACCCGTGCAGCTTCGCGACGCGACCGTCGGCGCCACAGGCCCACACGAGTCCGTCGCGACCCTTCGCGAGGCTGTGGAACCCGACCTTGCCGAACGCGCGCCACGTCTCGCCGCCGTCGATCGAGAGGCTCGCGCCGTGCGAACCTACCGCCAGCACGCGGTTGTCGTCGAGCCACAGCGCCGCGGACCGGTAGCCACCCGCGTCGGCCGCGTGCCACGACGCGCCGCCGTCGTCGCTCCACGCCGCCGTCCCGGCCCGTTCCTCCGGCTGCGCGTAATCGCCGCCGACGGCGACGCCACGGTCGCCATTCCAGGTCACGGAGAACGCTCCCTGTGACGGCGCCTCGTTCTGGAGCGGCAGCGCGACGGTGTCCCGCGACTCGCCGGGCACGAACGATACGTGGCGGGCGGACTTGCCGCCGGTCGCGAGCGAAAACACGCCCTCCCCCGGCCGCTGCACGACGAGGCAGGTGCCGCTCGCGGCGAACGCGGCCTCGCCGGGGCGCGGCTCGGGGAGGGTTTCCCTACCGGTATCGACGAAAGTCCGGCCGGCGTCGCGGCTCTGCAGAAGGCAGAACCGCCCGTCGATCGCATCGCCGAACATGACTCCGTTGTCGCCGTCGAACGCCATCGCGTCGAAGAAGGCGGCCTCACGCGCGTCCTCGTGCACGATCCGCCACGTCGCGCCGCCGTCCTCGGTGCGGTAGACCCGCGCCGGCTGCCCCGCCACCATCGCGAGGACGTGGTCCGCGTCGAACGCCTCGAGGTCGCGGAAGTCGCATTCGGAGGTGTCCGGCGGGGCGACATCGGTCCAGGTCGCGCCGCCGTCGAGCGTGCGCAACAGCGTGCCCCCGGATCCGCCAACGAACACGACGCGTGAATTGACGGCCGCGAGGCCACGGAGACTCGCATCGGTCCCGGTATCGACATCACCCCACCCCGTCGGGACGTACGTCGTCGTGACCGAGGAACAGCCGGCGAACAGGCCGGCCAGGATGAGCACGAACACAGGGCCCTTCATGCCTCGCGAGTATCGAAGCGCCCTGACCGAGCCGCCAGGATCCTCGGTCACATTCAGGTCAGATGGGTAACTTCCCGTCGGTCGTCATGTAGACCCTCCCGTGAACGCGAACCAAAAACGCATCGCCGAGCTGCTCGACCTGCTCGACGACTTGGATCGCCGCCACCCCGCGCCAGAAGCCGCGCCGATCCACGAGGTCGCACGCCAGGCTCTCCTGGACGAATTGTCACGCGTCGCGCACGCCGATGGACTCGCGATCTACCGATCCGGGAACACGCTGGATGCGATCAGCTACGCAGGGTGGCTCGCGAAGCCGACGGACGGTCGAGCCCAAGATACCCAGAACGGGAAGACCAAGAACGGGAACTAATCCCTGCCGACGGCCGGCAGCGGCAAGGCCTTGTCGCTGCGGAGATCCGTGACGCGCACATCGATCGCGACCGCGAGGGTATTCGCGAGGTTCTGGTCGATGTGGCCGCGCTGGACAAGCAAGCGCAGGTGCTTGGTGAACTGCGCCTGGATCTCCTCGCGCTTCGCGTCGACGGATTCCCGCATCGAGCCGGGATCGTGCCATTCGACCTGGAGCGCGGACTCGAGCTCGAACGGCGGCTTGCTGACCGCGAGGGTGCGTAGCCATTCGTAGCGCACTTCGTCGGGGCTCCAGCGGCGCGTCGTGCCAATGCTGAACTTCTTTCGCTCGTACGTCCTGCGCCGAGCGAATACGCGCGGCGGCCCCGCGGAAACGACGAGACTCCCGAACGACGGCGACCGAGACAGCTCGTAACGCACGATCGGGGGAAAGCCGTCGGGAACCTGTACGACGCCATCGCCGCGACTCGTCTGCCGACTGCGGCCCCCGCCGCCGGCGGAGCCAGGGTCGACGACCCGCACGCGGAGCCGGAGCCGCAGGCCCGAGCACACGATCTCGGCGAAGCCCTCGGCCTCCGCCTGGACGAGTAGGTTGCCCGCGAGCAGCCAGCCCATGTCGGGCGACGCGTTGCGCCCGTCGAAGCAGGTCCGCAACGCCTCGACGTGAGCCTCTGGCCGGCGTGCAGCGAGGATCAGAGCGGGGGGCACTCCGCGCGCGACGAACGGCTCGAGCACCGCGGCGTCGGGCCGGGCACCGATTCGAACGAGGCCGTCGAGCAGGGCCGCCGCGGCGAGCCTTGCCTCCTGGCTCTTCGGATCCCGCACTTTCTCGAGCGCCGCGCTCAGCTGCGCACCGGTTTCCACCACGCGATGCTCCGCGGCGAAGAAACCGCCCCACGCGATCGTAGCCGGGGAGTCCGAACGCAGTCGCGTCGTGACTTCAGAACGGAGCTTCTCCCGCAGCGCCGCGCCCGGCTCCTGGGTCGCGACGGCATCGAACGACAGCAGGAAGATCGCGGCGAGCGTCAGCATGGCGTGCACAACGCGCGCCATGCTACTCGGTTCAGGAGTTCGCGGCCTGCGAGACTCCGAGGCGTTCCGCGGCGATTGCCTTGAGGGCGCGCAGGTCGAGCTTGCCCGTGCCGAGCAGGGGCAGCGCATCAACGCGAACGAACGACCGCTGATGCGGCACGAACAAATTGGGCAGACCGCGCTCTTTGAGCTGCTCGACGAGCTGCGGAATCGTCGCTTCGTCGACGGTGTGCAGAACCGCGAGCTCTTCGCCCTTCTTCTCGGACGGCACGCCCGTCACCGCGAATCGCTGCTCGACCGACTCGACGAGTTCGTGCAGCGCCGTCTCGACGACTCCGTGCGGGACCATCTCGCCTCCGATCTTCGAGAAGCGCGAGAGTCGATCGGTGATCGTGACGTAGCCGTCTTCGTCGAGCTTGGCGATATCACCGGTCGAGTACCAGCCGTCCGCAAGCACCTTCTGGGTGAGGTCGTCGCGACCGAGATAGCCACGCATGACGTTCGGCCCCGAGACTTCGAGCAAACCGGGCTCGCCGACCGGAACCGGCTCTCGGGTGTCCGGATCGACGATCCGCACGGCGACGCCCGGCACCGGTTGGCCGACCGATCCGCGCTTGGCGCCGGCTTGGTAGAAGCCGGGGGCTCGGTATCCCGGGGTGCTGACCGCCACCACGGGCGCGCACTCGGTCGCGCCGTAGCCCTCGAGCGGGCGCACGCCGAACTTCTGCTCAAACGCCGTCGCAACTCGCTCCGGAAGCTTCTCGGCCCCGACGACGACCAGCCGCAACGAACCGAACTGACCCGGCATGCAGCGCCGCGTGTAGATCTGCAGAAACGTCGGCGTCGCGATCAGCAGCGTGATGCCGTAGCTCTGCACGAGTTCCCCCACCTTCGGTGCATCGAGCGGATTCGGCTGGAACACGGTCGCCATGCCGGCGCGCAACGCGAACCACAGGCCCATCGTGCCGAACGAGTGGAACAGTGGCAGCGAGCCGAGCAGTCGGTCGTCCGCGGTCACCGGCAGGGCCTGCCTCACGGAGTCCGCGTTTGCGCCGAGGTTGAAGTGCGTCAGCTCGACACCCTTCGGCTCCCCGGTGCTGCCGCTGCTGAAGATCACGGTGGCGACGTCAGTCGCTCGAATCTCGCGCACGGCACCACAGGCCCGCTCGAGCCAGCGCTTCGGTGCGAGCATCGCGAGCCCCATCGCGACGACGCGCTGCAAGCCACCGAGCCCGGCCGCGACGTCCTCGATGTAGATCGGGCGCACGCCGTCCGGCAACTCCACGTCGGCCTTCTCGAGGAACTCTCGGTTCGTGATCACGGTCAACAGCTCGGCGCGACTCGCGGCAGCCGCCATCGCATCCGCCCCCGTCGTGAAGTTCAGGTTGACCGACGTCTTGCCGGCGAGCGACGCGGCGATGTTGATCGCGGCTCCGCTCACGCTCGGCGGCAGCAGCACCCCGACGCGGTCCTGGCCGGCCCAGTCCGAGCGCAGCGCGCGGGCGAGCGCGACGGCCGACGTCAGCATGCGCAGGCGCGACACCTTCGGCGCACGCTCGTCCGCAGCGCACAGCCGGAACGGTCCGCGACGCACGCTGCTGACGAAGGTGCGGTGCAACGGAGCCGCGTCCTCGATTCGCGTGTTCCACGCGGCGCATTCGAGCTCACGCACCTTCGTCCGCAGATCTGGCGCAGGCACGTCCGGCGGCAGCGGCGCGCCGAACGAGACCGACACCTTGCGCGGCAGACTCTTCAACGCGTTCCACAGGCCTTCGCTCCGAAAGCTCGTCAGGCTGCCCCAGACGCGATCGAGCTGCACCGGCAACACCGGCACGTCGCGCCCCTTCGTGATCCGGCTGTAGCCGCGACGGAACGGCAGGAGTTGGCCGGTACGCGTGATCTCGCCCTCGGCGAAGATGCAGACGAGCTCACCCTGGTCGAGCGCCTCTCCGGCGCGACGGATCGACTTCAGCAGCTCGCGCGGCGGCGCCTTCTGCGCGATCGGCACGAAGCCGAACAGCTTCATGAACGGTTTGAGCAGCGGCTTGTTGTAGTAGTCCTCTTCGACGAGGAACCGAATCGACCGATCGATGCTCGCCGACAGCAGGAGCCCATCGACGAACGACACGTGGTTGCACACGAGCAGTGCACCACCCTCCGCGGGCACGTGGTGCCGACCGACGACGCGAAGCTTGTAGAGCGTCTGCGTGAGCAGGATCAGGACCAAGCGCGCACCGGCCTCGGGCAGCAGATAGATCGCCCACGCGGTGCCGACCACGGTCACGAGCGCCGCGCCGACGAAGATCCCGACGGGCGAGATGTCGAACATCGCGAACGCGAAACATCCGAGCGTGCCCGCGAGGATCCCCGCGAACGCCATCGCGTTGACCATCGCGATCACGGCGCCACACTGCTTCGCCGGCGCCTTTGTCTGGATCATCGTGTTCAGGGGCACGACGACCCAGCCGCTGCTCACGCCCATCGCGAACATCCAGAACAGCGTGCCCTCGAACCCGGTCTCGAACACACCGATGCCAGCGCACGCGATCGCGAGGCCGATGCTGCCGAGCGGGATCCAGCCGAGGTCGAGCCGGCCGCGGGACAGCCAGGCGACGAGTGACGCGCCCACCGCGATCCCGACACCACTCGCCGCCAAAGGCAGCGACGCCTGGTCCTGGTCGAGCTGCAGGGTCGTGCGCGCGTAGACCAGCGCGTTCTGGGTCACCAAGCTCGCGACACCCCAGAAGAACACGGAGCCGAGGGCGCCGAGCCACAGCACCCGACTGTCGCGCATCGACCGCAGAGCGCTGCCGAACGCCTCTCGCATGCTCGCGGCACCGCCAACCGGGGGAACCGCAGGCAGACCACGGATCGACAGGAACCCCACGATCGACCACACGGTCAGGAACGCCCCGATCAACCAGGTGTGGCCCTGCGAGGCCTTCAGCAACAACCCCGCAACACCGGACCCGGCGATGATCGCGATCATCGTCCACATCTCGAGCTTGCCGTTGCTCGCGACGAGCTTCTCCCCCGGCATCATCTCCGGCAGCATGCCGTACTTGGCGGGACTGAAGATCGCGCTCTGCGCCCCCATTCCTGCGAGCACGATCAGGATCAGCGCCCCACCCACGGGCTGCACGTAGAGCGCCGCGGTGGCGGCCATCATCAGGGCGACCTCCACGCCCTTCATCACGACGAGCACCGATCGCTTGCTCCACCGGTCGACCCAGAGCGCCGCGGGGAACGAGAACAGCATCAGCGGCAACGTGAAGATCGCGAATGCCCACGTCGTTTCGATATTCCCGAGGACCTCCTGCTCGGAGACATCCGTGACACCGACGGTCACAGCGGCCATCGCGAGGAGCGCGACGACGACCTTGATCACGTTGTCGTTGAACGCGCCCAGGACCTGGGCGATCAGCAGTCTGCGCAGCGATTGGTCGGCGTTGTGTCCCATGCGGCGTGAGATTCCTTGGCTGAGGCTGTGATAGTCGAGTTTCACAGCCTCGTTGCTAGTCTGCGCCGCATTTCGCGGCGCGCCCGCTCCCGCGACCTCGAAAAGGTCGCCGTCGCTCAAGGACACTATCGCCAATCATTCCGCATCGCGGTTACGATTCGGACGTTATCGACCGATAAGCACAGCTTTATGATCCAGATTCACCGACTCGAGGGCTTCCACTGGGTGGCGAAGACCGGGGGATACGCCCGCGCCGCGCGGGCGTTCCCGTACCCGATCACCCAACCCGCCGTCCACCAGCAGGTCCGCAAGCTGCAGGACGAGCTCGGTGTCGACCTGTTCGAACGGGTCGGCAAAGACCGCATGAAGCTCACGCCGGCCGGCGAACGGCTCTGGCAGTTCGTCGGTCCGTTCATGGACGGACTTCCCGCGGTCGTCCGCGCGGTGCGCGCCGGCGACCACGGCGGCGAGTTGCACATTCACGCCGAACCGCTGTTCTTGCGGCGGCTGATGCCGAAGTGGATCAAGCGGCTCGAGCGCCGCTACCCGGAGGTCCAGATCGAGCTGCGCGAGCTGTCCACGGTCGACCTCACCCCGCTCCGCAACGGAGATGCCGATCTGATCATCGGTTACCTGCCGGAGCCCGAGGACGACATCGCGACGCAAGAAGTGGCACGCCTCACCCCCTATCTCGTCGCGCCCGCGGACCGCGTCAAGTCGGCTCCGTCACTGCGCAGCCTGCGCGACGAGCCGTTCATCGCCTACACGCGGGACGTGCTCGCGCACGATCTACAGATGGACGCCCTCGAGCAGAACGACATCAAGCCCGAACGCGTGATGTACGCGAGTTCTGCGGACACGATTCTGGGCTTCGTCGAGTCGGGCCTCGGCTACTCGCTCGTGCCGGCGCTCTCGGGTCACTCCTCGTTCGGGCCCGGCATCGCCAGCAAGCCGCTGACGCGGCCGAAGATCGAATTCTCGGTCGTCGCGGCGTGGCGCAAGGACACGCCGGAGAACCTCATGCTGGATGCGGCACTGGAGACGGCCCCGAAGCCGTGACCTTCCGGTAGAGCTCCAGGAGTGCGTCCGCGTTCGGCTCCGCCATCTCGTGCAGGACCCGCTTGGACACGCCGAGCCGCTGCAGCCGCTCGCGCGTCGTCCCATCCGCGACGACTACGGCGTGGGCGAAGTAGAGGCTGCCCACGGTGCTGTCGAGCCGGTTCTCGAAGGCCGTGCGGTTGGGATACGGCGACAGGTCACCGAGGCCGCGCAGGAGGCGCCCGATCCGGGCCTGACCGCCGGTCAGTCCGTCCGGCCCGGCGACCAGGCAGCACTCGGTGCAGCGCGCCGGATCGTCGAACGCGTCGCAGTCCGATCCGGTCTCGTCGACGAGCGTGCCTCGATGGCACAGCGCTTCGGCCGCGTCGACGGACACGACCGTCGGCACGCCGAGCCGATCGGTGATCCACGGCAGGTGAACCGAGGTCACTCCTCCGAATCCCAGGAAGTGCACGACGGACGGCGGCGCCGCACGCGTCCGTTCCGTGAGCAGCGCCTCCGCGCCGAGCTCGAAGATCCGGTTCAACACGTCGCGATACGGCGCGACCTTGGCCCGGTGAATCACGAGTTCGACGTCTGCCGGCGCGGTCGGCGCGGCTCCGTCGGGCGTCAGCAACGCGAGCCACTCGACCGAATGACCGCGCGAGACGAGATCGGACGCGAGCCGTGCTGTCATCTCGTGCACGACTTCGGCATCGCGCTCGCGGCGCGGCGAAACCAACGCGATGTTCATGCCCGGAACCTGCTCGACAACAACACGAACGCAGACTACCGCAATGCGCGCCGACGCACGACAATACCCCGATGCATCCGTTGACCCGCTGGCTTCTCGATCGTTTGCCGCAATCCGCGGCGTTCGAGGAGACGGCGGTCGTCGCCCCGAGCAGCGGCGCCGCGAGCGCGTTGCGGCGGGCAATCGTGCAGGCCGGCCGCGACCTGATCGGGGTGCACTTCGTCACGGCGCCGGGGCTCGCGCGGATCGCCTGCGAACGACTCGGGGTCGTCTGCCCGGCTCGCCGCCCGGACCCGCTCGAGGAGCGTGCGTTGCTCGAGCAATGCGTGGATCGCCATCGCGGCCCGCTCAGCGCCTACGCGCGCAAGTTCCCGTCGGCGCTGCGCGAGGTCGCGGGAGCCATCCGCGAATGGCAGCTCGGCGGCTGCCCGACTCCCGCCGACGGAAGCGCGCGCGAATTCCTCGAACTCGCGACCGACTGGACCCGGGCGACGTCTCGCTTCGCGACGCGGGCCCGGCTGATCCAGCTCGCGATCGAATCCCTCGAACGAGCGACCACGGCACCGCTGCCCCGCGTCTTGCTGGTCGTCCCCCGCCCCTCGGCCGACCTCGAGACCCTCTGCGCCGCGCTGCTCGAGCGAGGCACGGAGCTGGAGAGCTACCGAGCGCCCGAAGGAACCCCTGACGAAGTCGTGCGCGCGACCGCGCCGGACCTCGAGTCCGAGCTGCGCCTCGCGGCGCGCGCCTGCGCCGCGTCGCACGCATCCGGCACGCCCTGGCACGAGTCCGTGGTGGCCGTGCCGCAGCTGACGGCGTACGCCTCGTCGATTCGCCGCGCGTTCGAGGCGGAAGGCGTGCCGTTCGCGACGGACGTCGAGAGCTCCCTGCTTCAAGAACCCCGGGCCGCGGCGTGCGCGCACGCGGCGCAGCTGCTGTTCGGCGACACTCCGCGGCGCTCGTACCTCGCGCTCCTCAACTCCCCATTCCTCCGCGATCGGCCGCGATCGGCCGAGCTCCACCTGTTCGACGAGCTGTCGCGCCAGGACCACGTGCACGGCCGCGGCGAACACATGCACGAGTTCGCGCGCTACTACCGTGGCAAGGCGCGGGACATCGAAGAGCGCACGATCGCGCCGGTGCTGCTCGAGCGCTGGCTCGCGGCTTCCGAGCGCGTGCCGGAGGACGCGACGAACGCGGCGCGCGTCGACGCGCTCCAGGACTTCCTGCACCGTCACTTCCGCACGCCCGACGTCGACACCCGCGACGCGACCTGTTCGGAGCGCGTGCTCGACGCGCTCGACGCGGTTCGTCGCGCTTCGGCCATCCGCGATCCGGACGCGCCCGGGCCGGTGTTCGCCGCGGAGATGGAACGACTCCTCGGCGAGCGCGGCATGCCGATGTTCGGCGCGGATCCGGACGGCGTGCGGATCGTCGACTACGGGGACGCAATGGCGCACCCCGCGACCGATCTGCACGTGTGCGGCCTCGCCGAAGGGTTCGTCCCTTCGGGCGGGCTGTCGGATGTCGTGCTCGGCGATCGCGATCGCGACGCCATGGGCCTGCCGAATCGGGAAGCCCATCGTCAGGCGCAGCGCGGCACTCTGCGCGCACTGTGCTTCCAGCCGACGTCGCGGCTCTCGCTGACGCGTCCTCGGCGGGGTGCCGACGATCGACCGATCCACGAATCGGCGTGGACGCGGGACCTTCCACTCGAGCTGCCGAAGGAGCGCTACGAACCCACCCACCCGCTGAGCCGCGCGCGCGAACGCGTCGCGGCGGGACGCTGCCCTCGCGATCTCGCGCTGCTCCGCCTCGCGATCGACGCCGCCGAACCCGACGCGATCACGACGATCTCCGGACCCCGGGCGCGAAGCGTGCTCGACGCGGCCCGCCGACTCGAGAAGTTCGAACCGACCTCCCTGACCCGCGACGGGGACATCGGCGAGGCGATCGGCCGGCGCGTCGCCGAGACGAGCACCTCGGTCTCGTCGATGCGCACGCTCGGATACTGCCCGCAACAGTTCCTGTTCCGCTTCGTGTTCGGACTGCGGCCGCTCGCGCCGGAGCCGGACCCGTGCGAGCTGCCGCGCGACCGCCTCGGCACGCGCATCCACACGGTGCTCGAGAAGCTCTTCAAGGAGTTCACCGAACCGCTCGGCCAGGCGACGACCTGCCGCGAGCTGCTCGACGCCATGGAAGCGCGCGCGAGCGTGCTGCTCGATCAAGAGCTCGAACGCGAGCGCGGACCGCTCCGCCGCGACTTCCCGACGCTGCATCTGCTGCTTGTGCGCCGCTGGCGCGACGCGCTCCACCACTCGCTCGCGCAGGACCTCGAGCGCATGGATCAGGACGGCAGCCGACCGCTCCAGCTCGAGGAGTCCCTGAAGACCACGCTGAAGCTGACGACCCTCGACCAGGAATCGATCGACCTCGCCGTGCACGGCCGTGCGGACCGGATCGACCGGCTCGAGAACGGCGCGCTGCGTCTCATCGACTTCAAGACCGGCTTCACGCCCGACAAGGACGTCGACGAGAAGGAGATTCTGACCGGACGACGCCCGTCGCTGCCGCTCTACGCGCTGATGCTCCAAGCGGAGGAGCGGCCGGTCGCAGAGGCCGCGATCCGCGCCGTGCGTCCGCAACCCGACGACGCCCCGCCCATCGACTTCGAACACGTCCTCGAGAGGACCGGTGAACTCGCCGCGGGCAAGTTCGGCGCGGCATTCAAGGAGTCGGTTGCCGCGCTCGCCGATCTGCGTCGACGCGGGCTGTTCGTGCACGGCGGTGACAAGGCGCCGTGCCAATGGTGCGAGTTCCGGGTAGCGTGCCGACGCCTGCATCCGCCGAGCGCGAGCCGAGTGCGCGGCTGCGGTGCGCGGGAAGCCCACCGCTTCTTCCGCGTGCAGCGCAAGACCAAGCGCTACCCGAACATCGTGCGCGGAGGTGACGAATGACGACTCTGCCGGACCTCGAGGCGCGCAACGCCGCGCTGACGGACTTCCAGCACAACCTCGTCGTCGTCGCGGGCGCAGGCACCGGCAAGACATCGCTCCTCGTCGGCCGCCTCGCGTACGCGCTCGTCGCGCTCCACATGGAAGAACACGAGGTGCTCGCGCTGACGTTCACCGAGAACGCGGCGGCGGAGATGCGCGAGCGCTTGGTCCGCGTGCTGCGCGCCGTCGAGCCCTGGGTGCAAGGCGAGCCGATCGAACACGCCAGCGACCTGCACACGCTCGAAGCCCTCGGGTTCGGTCCCGAGAACCTGTCGCGCGTGCGCACGGTCCTCGAGTCCGCCGACCGACTGCCGATCTCGACGTTCCACGCGTTCTGCGCCCGATTGCTGCGTCGGCACGCGCGCCGGCTCGACCTGCCGCCGGAACAGACGATGGGCGATCCGGACGACAGCTACGTTCGCTATCGCGAGGAGTTTCTCGCCTACCTTCGCGATCAGGATCCGTCCGCGATTCACCCCGCGCTCGAACGCTTCGATCCGAAGGACCTGCGCGAACTCGGCTGGGCGCTTCTCTCTCTCCCCGAAGACGCGCTCGGTCGCGTCGCCGCGGCCGGCGAACCCGACGGGATCGCGGACGCGCTCCAATCGCTGCGGTCCATCCGAGCGGATTGGCCGAAGACGCTTCCGAAGTTCGCCGAGCACCTCGACGTGCTCGAGCACGCGTGCATGGCACTCCTCGGCGACGGCGAGCGCCCGGCCGAGATCGAGCGCAAGACCCCGAAGCCTGGCGCCCGCGTGCCCGCCGAGGAGCGCGAGGCCGTCGTCGACGAGATGCAGCGCATCACCGACCTCGTGCGACCCCACATCCTCTCCGACGACGACGGCATCGCGCTCGCAATCGAGTTCCTGACACCGTTCCTCGATCGGTACCGCGCCGACCGCGTGCGAGCCGGTGAGCTGACGTTCGACGACGTGATCCTCCAAACGCGGCGCTTCCTGATGCAGGATCCGTCGGTGCGCAAGGAAGCGGGCTCCGGCCTGCGCGCCGTCCTCGTCGACGAGTTCCAGGACACCGACCCATTGCAGTACGACATCGTGTTCCTGCTGTGCGGTGAAGCGACGCCCGGCCCGGTCGACAAGCCACTCGACAACTCGCTGCGCCCGGCGACGTTGTTCATCGTCGGCGACCCGAAGCAGAGCATCTATCGCTTCCGCCGCGCGGACATCGCCGCGTTCGACCAGGCGTCGCGACGGGTGCTCGCGAGCGGCGGAAGACGCTGCGATCTCGTCGCGAACTTCCGCTCGGCGCCCGCCGTGCTCGAACTCGTCAACCACGTCGGCCGCACGCAGCTCGCCGAAGACCGCCCCTATCAGCTCGGCTACGAACCGGTGCAGGCGATGGTCACACCCGACAAACAGTCGGTGCGACTGCTCACCCCGACCGGGACGGCCGACCTGTCGACCGACGAACGGCGCCAGCGCGAAGGCGAGCTCATCGTGCAGCTCATCACCGAGATGCACGCGCACGGCACGCGCTACGGCGACGTCGCGGTGCTGCTACGCGCCGCGACCGACACGAGCTGGCTCATGCGCCCCCTGCGCGCGGTGGGCATCCCGTACGCGCTCGAGGGCAGCCGGCGCTTCTACCAACGTCACGAAGTGCTCGTGGCAACGGCCCTGCTGACCGCGATCGCACGTCCGCACGATCCGGTCGGCGTGCTCGGTGTGCTTCGGTCGGCGCTCAGCACTGCCAAGGACCGGGAGATCTGGACCTACGTTCAGGAACGAGGACAGCAGGCGCTCGACTTCCGTCACGCGGCCCTTCGCCCCGGACGAGGACCGGTCGATCGAACGCTCGCCTGGCTGCTCGAACTCTGGAACGAGGTGCGCGAACTACCGGTCGGCTGCGCGGTCGAGCGGCTGCTCGGCCTCGACGACTGGGTGATCGCCGAAGGCACCGGATTCGAAGGCGCCCAGCGCCTCGCGAACCTCGACCGCTTGTTGCGCAACGTGCTGCGCGCTCGCCCGATCGACCTCGCCGCCGCCGTCGAGTTCGTCGAGCGCCGTACGAGTCAGGAGACCGAAGACGAGGAGAGCGCACTCTTCGACGCGGACTACGACGCGGTGCGCATCATGACGGTGCACATGAGCAAGGGACTCGAGTTCGGCACGGTCATCGTCCCGGACCTCGCGCGGCGCCCGGTGTCTCGGGAAGGCAGCGGGGACGCCCAGGTCGACCGCGTGTTCCTGGCCGGCGGACGCGAGACGATCGGCGTGCGATTCGGCTCGTGCCGCAACGTCGCGAGCTTCGTGATCGAACAGGAGGAGAAGCGCCACCGCGCCGCGGAGGATCGCCGCCTGTTCTACGTCGCGGCAACTCGTGCCAAAGAGCACCTTGTCTTGATCCAGGCCGAGAAGAACAGCGGCGCCACCTGGCAGGCCGACCTCGCTGCTTGCGCACCGCTGCCGGACACGACCGATTCGCGGACCCTGGACGTCGAGCTCCCGGAGCCGATCGACAGCGCGACCGAGGATCGCGCGTCGATCGCATCCGAAACCGTCACCGCATGGCGGGCGCACGAATCGCAGGTCGAGCGACCGGACGTCGCGTCCGGCGAAAGCACGACGACTGAACCCGAGGAAGCACCGCCGCCGCAGCTCTTCGCCGCCGCAGCGCGCGAAGCCCAGGCCGACGCAACGGAGCTCGGGACCGCGGTGCACCGCTACCTCGCGCTGGCGGATCTCGAGGGCACCCTCGACGAATCGCTGTGCGAGGCGCTCGCCGAGCCGACGATCCGCGACGACTTGCGCACGATGGCGAACACGTTCCACGACGGCTCCCTCGTCTCGCGCCTGCGCAGCGCCGACCGCGTGCTCCGGGAAGTTCCGGTCGCATACCGCACCGACGACGGCTCCACGCGACACGGCGTCCTCGACGTGTTACTGCAGGAGGGCAGCCAAGTGACCGTCATCGACCACAAGACGGACCGCGTGCTCGACGGCGATCACGACGCCGCGGCCGAGCGTCATCGCGAGCAGCTCGAACGGTACGCCGAGGGAGTACGTCGCAGCCTCGATTTGGTTACCCGGCCGGCCATGGCGGTCTACTTCCTGCGGGAAGACGTCCTCACCGAGCTGACCGCATGAACATCGCCACCTGGGCTCTCGGCGCTCCAACGCTGCTCTCGCTCGCGATCCAGGTCGTCGCGCAACGCCCGACACCAACGGGCGTCGAGCTGTCCCGCACGGGAGGCGCGATCCATTCGATCGCGGTCTCACCAGACGGGAAGACGATCGCGACGAGCGGCGCCCAAGGAGACGTCTGCCTCCTCGACGCGGCGACGGGCAAGCTCGACCGACGGCTCGAGGGCGCGGCCGAGCAGCATGGCCGTCTTCGCTTCTCACGCGATGGAAAGCGAATCGCGCAACTCAGCACGGGGCTCCGCATCTGGAACCTCGCCAGCGGCAAGGTCGTCGCAGAAACCCATGACGTCCTCGGCAAAGAGTTCGAATGGAGCCCGGATGGAAAGTGGATCGTGATCCGGCGCAACAACCGGACGGCGGTCCTCCTGCACAGCGAGAGCCTGACCGAAGCACGCCGGTTCGAAACCGAGAACAACATCCTTTCCGTCGCGTTCTCGACGGATGGACGCCGCATCGCGCTCGGAATTCGTGATCGGACAATCCTGATCCACGACGCGCATACGGGGAAATACCTCGACGAAGAGGAGTCGGTCGGCCACCCGACCGACATCGCCTTCGTCCAAGGCGACGCGATCGCGACGATCGGCTCGACGGGTTTCCACCAGGTCTTCGACGGGGACGCGCAGCGACTGGCTTCGACACGACCGGTCGGCTGCATGCACGTGCAGCACGATCGAAAGCGCTGTGTGATCCAGGCAGGACGCTTCGCGTACTTCTTCGCCCCGAACGCGGAACGCATCCGACGCGAGGCGACGTCGGTGGTCGCCCTGCATCCGGATGGCACGCGTTGGGTTCGCGTGCGCGGGGAGCACCTCGAACTCATGACGGGTGACCGGCCGGACTGGTCCGTGCCGAGTCCCAACCGTGCCGCCATCGAGGGCATGATCCTGACCGGCGACGGCCGCTTCGCCGCGCTCTTCGCCAACCAGCGCTGGAGCGTTCACGACGTGCGGACCGGTGACGAGCTGGACGTCGGAGACTTGTTCGCGAACGGCTGGCCGGTGCAACACTCCGCGCGCCCCGAACTCGTCATCGTCCACGGCGCCAAGCTCGAGTATTGGGCGATCGGCTCTCGCGGGAAGTCGCACCGCGTCCGCGAGCTCGAACTCGCGATCGCACCCTCGCCGTCGAACTACGGCCCGCAGCGGATGTTCCGAGACGGCGACACGCTGACGATCGGCCCGTGGATCTACGCACTGGACGACCCCGAGAACGCCAAGACCAACAGCGGCGTCAGCCCACACTCGACCGTGATCCCGGTCGCGGGCGGCCAGCGCCTCGTCGTCTTCAACACGGAGGTGAGCTGGGACGGAGCGGCCGCGACGGTGTCGCTCCGACATCTCGACGACAATCCGGTCGACGTCTACGACCTGACCGGCATCGCCAATCAGGACCGCGACGTGTCACCGAACCGGTCCCGCGTCGTCGTCTGCGGCCAGTCGGCCACGCATGTGCTCGACACGAAGTCCCTCGAGCTCATCGGGAAGAGCCGCACGCCGTGGCGCTGCACCCGCTTCATCGACGACGACCACGTCCTGGCGGGAAATGCCGATGGCCTGTCACTGTGGAACACCTCACGGGCGGATTCGACGCTGACGCTCGACCTCGGCGGGATCACCGCGGTCGAAGTCGACGGCCGCGGCAGGACCGCGCTCGCGAGCACGGGCAACCGCGTCTTCGTGATCGAGATCGCGCAGTAGCGCCCGCCGCGCCGCGGTGCTACGACTCTCGATGTGAGTTCCGGACTGCAACACGCGAAGACGATCGTGCACACCTGGTTGCGCATGGACTTCTTCGGGGATCCGCAGCGCGATACGGGGAGCGCACTCACGTCGACGATCTTCTCGCAGTCGTTCCTCGCGCTGATCCTCGCGGCCCTACTGCTCGACGACCGGCACGGACTCGTGGCATACGCCGTCGCCAACCTTTCCCTGTCGACCCTGTTCGTCGGCATCGGCGCGCTCGCCGATCCGCAACGGGCGCTGCGTCGCCGCGCCGCCGATGCCGCGTTGCTCCACACGGCGCCGATCTCGCGCGGCTCGATCGCTCTCGCGCGCGCGATGCACGGCGCGTTCTACACCGCGCTCGTCACGACGGGCATGGCGATTCCACCGGCGATTCTCTGTTACTGGGTTGCTGACGAATCGTTCGTCGTCGTGCCGCTCTACATCGCGCACGCGTGCGTGCTGTCCGCCGCGTGCGCGGGCGGACTCGCGATCGTGCTGCGCATCGCAGAGCACGCCGCAGGGCGCGCGAAGGCCCTGCTCCTCGCAGGCACGCTGCGCGCCCTGTTCCTGGGCGGCGGTTTCATCGCGTTCGCGTTGTGCCTGCGCGCGCTCGACGAAACGGCGGAGGCCCTCCCGGTCGGCCGCGCCGGAGCATGGTGCTGGCCCCCGTACTGGTCGGCCCGCCTCCTCCAGAATCCGCTCGACGAGACGGCCTGGCTCGCGCTCGGCGGCCTGCTGCTTCTGATCGCCGTGCTCGGCACCTGGATCCGAGAGAACGCCACACCGAAATCTCGCGCGGTCGGTCGCGGACGGTTTACGCCGCTCGCGGCTCTCGAGCGGCGCCTCGCCGGACCGGGCGCGCTGCGTGGCGCCACGCGGTTCTGTGCGACAATGCTCTACCGCAGCCCGTCGTTCCGCGCCCGGGTGCTGCCGCTCCTCGGCGTGCCGATCGCGATGACCGTGCTGGCGTTCACGTCCGAGGACGAGCGCGGCAACCGCCTGCTGCTCGGGATGACGCTGCAGTTCCCGACCATCTACCTGCCGTTCCTGATCGGCTTCTTGCCGAACGCGGATCGCAAGGGCACCGGCCGCGTGTTCGACACGAGCCCGCGCGCGACGCTCGCGCTCGCCCGCGAGGCCGGCCTGATCGCGCTGACGACGCGCATCCTGTCCCCGATCCTCCTCGTCGGCGCCGGACTCGCGATCGCCGGGGGCGAACCGGTCCGCGCGAGCCTCGCGCTGCTCCTGTTCTCCTGGGGAATCGCGGTGCTGATGGCCGCAGCCCAGGTGCAGGCGCTGCCCGCGATGCCGTTCTCCGTCGACGCGACGGACCAGGAGGACGCGGACTTCGGCCGCCTGATGGCCGCCGGGCTCGTGCTCGGCGCCGTCGGAGGCGTCTTCGCCATCTTCGCCGACGAGTCGTGGGCCGCGGCTCTCGCCGTCGTAATCGCCACTTTCGGCGTTCTCCGTCTCCGCAACGCACCCCGCCATGCCGACCGAAGCGCCGAACCCGCCTGACGCGCCCCGATCGCTGTCCCGCGAGCTGCGGGCGATCCTCGTGCTCTACGCCGCACTTGCGGTCCTCCCGATTATGATCGGTCGGTGCGCAGGCTGAGGCTTGCGGCCTCCTGGCAGCTCCCGTACCGTAATGTCTTACCGTCTCGACTCGGCTCGAAGGCATCGGGGATGCTCGACCCGGCCGAGTTGCCCTCAACAAGGAGGACACGATGAACGGCTTCGATGCTGAGACCGCATATGAAACGGACGCGGGTGTGACCGCGACCGAGGAGAAGCCCCAAGCCTCCCAGGCGACGCGTGTCGAAAGCGGCGACGAGACCGGGGTTTCGAGCCCGGACCCGATGTTTCCGACCGACCGCTATCGCCTCGCGATGCCCTACGCGGACCGCCTCTAGCCCGGCAGAGCCGGGCTGGTTCGCCCTCGGCCGGCCCCCCAGGGCCACCGACCTAAACCCGCCGCTGGCCGCTGGCCGATACCTGACTGGGTGACACCACAGCGTGCCCATGCAGGACAAGCGCAGAAAAGAACGGTTTCCCGCCGAGAACGTCTTCGCCGCGATCTCGGTCGTCGGAGGAAGCGATCAGGGTCTGGGGGTCATCACGGACGTCTCGGAGAGCGGCGTGTGTGTTCGCACCCCGATTCCGCCGCCGCAGTTCGGCAAGGTGCTGCTGCGCATCTCGATCGACAACACGAGTCATGAAGTGCACGCCCTCGTGCGTCGTGTGACCCAGGTCGAGGGATCGATGTACGACGTCGGGATGCAGTTCGCGCCGAACGATCGTGGTCGCGCCGGGTTTCTCGAAGCCTTCCTGACCCGCATCAGGGGCTGAAGCGCATTTCGAGCGCACGCGCTTAACGCCAAACGCCGCGTCTCGATGACGCGGCGTTCGCCGTTGGTGCGGACGCGGATCAGCCGTCCTTCTTCTCTGCGTTCTTGTTCTCTGGGCCGCGACGCCTGCCGCCCGCTTCGCCCTTGACCGGTCCCTTTGCTGGGCCTTTGCCAGAGCGGCGGCCCTTGCCGCGGCCACCGGCCTCGCCGTCACCGCGGCGACGGCCGCGACCGGCCCTGTCGCCTTCGCCGTTGCGCCGACCGGCACCGGCCTTGCGCATCGCTTGGCGCTCTTCGGGGTCGAGCTTGCCGTTCTTGTTCGCGTCGAACTTCTTCAGGATCTCTTCGCGGCTGAAGCGACGGCGACGTCCGCCTTCCCCGTCCGCGCGGTCCTGCCCCCGACCGATGCCGGCCTTGCGCATCGCGGCACGCTCGTTCTCGTCGAGCTTGCCGTCCTTGTTCGCGTCGAACTTCTTCATCAGCTCTTCGCGGTTGACTCCGCGACGTGAGCCCCGACCAGGCCCGCGGCCCCGTCCACGGCCGCGCCCTTCGCCGTCTGCACCGTCCGCGCCCGGCCCCTTGCCGCGGCCACGGCCACCGGCGCCCGACCGACCCTTGCCACGTCCCCGCCGCTCGCCGCGTCGGCCCGCGCGCTCGTCCTTGGTAGCGTCTTTCGCGTCGGCGCCGCTCTTCTCCGCGGACTCGACCTTGGGCTTGGTGACGGGTTTCGTCGTCGTCGTGCCGCTGCCACCGGCGTCCTGCGCCGTCAGCAAGCTGGTGCAGAGGAGAAAAGCCGACAGGGCTGTGAATCGTGTCATGACGAGAGAACCGAAACCCCTCCGGCCCAGGGGACAACCCCTTCGCCCGATTCCTCGCCCGACACGATTTGACACCCGCATGGGACAAACGCCAGAAAGGCTTGTGATCACGCACGATGCGTCGTGAGCGTATCCTCGTGCTCGATGACCGCGACCTCGCACGACCTGACCGGCCGACTGCGCAGCGGCGATGACGACGTCTTCGGCGAGCTGTTCACGCGGCTGCGGACGCGGCTGCACCGGAGCCTCGCGACGCGCATGCCACCGAAGCTCGCAGGACGCGTCGATCCAGACGACATCGTCCAGGAGACGTTCATGGTCGCATCGCGGCGACTCGACTCGTTTCGCGCGACGGACGTGTCCGCGTTCGTCTGGTTGCGCACTCTCGGCATGCAGGTGCTCGTCGATCTCACGCGGCACCACCTCGGCGCGCAGAAGCGTGACGTCGATGCCGAAGTCTCCCTGCACACGCGGGCCGGCGACGGCTCGGCGGTCTTCGCGAGCCGCATCGCCGGCGCGCTGACGTCACCGACGCGCGCTGCGGTCCGGGCCGAACTGATCGCCCAACTCGAGGACGCGCTCGAAGGGCTCTCGGATCTCGACCGCGAAATTCTCACGCTCCGTCACTTCGAGCAGATGTCGAACAACGAAGCCGCCGAGGTGTTGGGCATCGACAAGTCGACGTCGACCAAGCGCTACCTACGCGCGCTGCGTCGGTTCAAGGACGCCATCGATCAGTTCCCCGAACTCGCCGAGCAGTTCGACCGATGAGCGACCACGACGACGTGCTCTCGGACCTCGCGGACGAGTTCGCGACGCGACTCCGCAACGGTCAGAGCGCCTCGGTCTCCGAGTACGCCGCCAAGTACCCGGAGCTCGCGGACGACATCACCGACCTGTTCCCGTCGATCGCCGCGATGGAACACATCGGCCAGTCCACCCAGCCCGGCGACGCAGCCACCGCTCCGGGGCTGTCGCCAGGCGACGTCCTCGGTGACTACCGAATCGTGGCCGAGATCGGACGCGGCGGCATGGGAATCGTGTACGAAGCCGAGCAGCGTTCGCTGTCCCGCCGCGTCGCGCTGAAGGTCTTGCCTCCCACGGTCTTCACCGAACCGGCGCAAATCGCGCGCTTCCAGCAGGAAGCCGAGACGGCGTCCCGGCTGCACCACCCGAACATCGTGCCGATCTTCGCCGTCGCCGAGAGCGAAGGCGTGCACATGTACGCGATGCAGAGGATCGACGGCACTCCGGTCGATCGATGGATCCGGGAACGCCGCGGCCGCGCGCGGCCACACGGCGCCGAACAGTTCGAGGAGATCGCCCGAATCGGCGCCGACGCGGCGACAGCGCTGCACCACGCGCACAGGCACGCGGTGCTCCACCGCGACGTCAAGCCGTCGAACCTGATCGTCGACGAAGACGGCAAGACCTGGGTCGCGGACTTCGGCATCGCGAAGGTGCTCGACAACGCGGTCGTCTCCCAGACCGGCGCATTCGTCGGCACGCTGCAGTACGCCTCGCCCGAGCAGCTCGACGGGCAGTTCGAGGTCACGAGCGACGTCTACGGCCTGGGCCTCACTCTCTACGAACTCCTGACTCTTCGACCCGCCCGCGAAGAAGCGAATTACGCCCAGCTCCTGCACCAGGTGCGCTCCGTGCCCGTGACGAGTCCGGCCGCGATCGAGCCCGAAGTTCCCGCGGACCTGGCCGCGATCGTCGCCAAGGCGACGTCGCACGAACCCAATCATCGATACACGTCGGCCGCGGCTCTCGCCGACGACCTCAATCGATTCCTCGATGGCCAGCCCGTGCGCGCACGGACGATCACCGGCATCGAACGCGCGTGGCGCTGGTGCCGCCGCAACCCCGGAACGTCGCTCAGTCTCGGCACCGCCGCAGCCGCGGTCTTCGGAGCCGCGGTCTTCGGCTGGTTCGCCTACCTGTCCGCGAGTAGTGCACTCGAGCGCGAGCGCATCGCGAACACCAAGGTCGGCAAGAGCCTCGAAGCCCAGATGCTCGCGACCGAACGAGCAGAGGCCAACCTCACGCGTTCGCTCGAAGCGTTCGACGACCTCTTCGATGCGGTCGCGGGGCGGGACCTCGAGCTGCTGATGTCGGACGACGACAGC
Source organism: Planctomycetota bacterium (assembly GCA_028281765.1). GTDB lineage: Bacteria > Planctomycetota > UBA1135 > UBA1135 > UBA2386 > JANQJF01. Next base: position 123,729 of record JANQJF010000097.1, read on the forward strand.
GGCGACTCCCCCCGTCTGTCGACGATCTCGGAGCGCGACCTCGACATTCTCGAACGGCTGCTCGAGTTCTACGACGGGTTCGCGACCGACAACGCGAGCGACCCGCGCCTCGGACTCGACCGCGCCCGGGCGTTGCGACGTATCGGCGACATCCATCGCTGGCTCGGCGATCCCGAGCCGGCAGGCGAAGCGTACCAGCTCGCGATCGACGCCTACCAAGCGGGACAGCGCGCGGGATGGGAGTTCGACGTCGTCGACCTCGCACTCGTGCACAAGAACCGCGGACTCGCGCTCGTCGACGCCGCGGAAGGCCGCAGCGCTCTCGAGAGCCTGCGGCGCGCCGAGAGCCTCTTGCTCGCGAACGAGGACGCCTCGTTCCGTTCGCAGTACGAACTCGCGCGGGTCTACAACGCGATGGGTGCGACGGTGCAGCGCGGCGCGCGACGCGGCGGCCCGCGCGGTGGTTCGCGGGGCGGATCGCGCCGCGGCCAACGCTGGTTCGGAACTCCTCCGTCCGAGCGCGCCGCCAAACACCATCGCGACGCACTGGCCATCGCGACGCGGCTCGCGGAATCCGACGCGACCAACCCCGAAGTGCGCCTCCTCGCCGCGCGCAGCGACCGCTTGCTCGCCGAGCTGCAGTCCAGCGAAGACGAGCGCATCGAAGCGTGCCTACGGATCGAAGACGCGGCCAACGAGCTGATCGAGCTCGCGGACGAATTCTCGGAAGTGCCGGACTACGCACATGAGCTCGTCGAGCTCTACGGCTTCCTTGCGCTCTCCGGCGCTACGCTCGACGCCCGCGAGTACTACGCACGGCTCGCCGTCGAGCACGCGCGCGGCATGGTCGAGGACTACGGCGACCTCCCCCGATTCGCCGATCTGCTGAGCCGCGCGCTACGCCGACTCGGAGACACGCTGTGCGCCTGTGCCAACGCCGCCGACGACACGTCCGCCGAAGACCTCCGCGAGGCCGCCGCGCGCGCGTTCACCGAGAGCAGCGAGCTCCGCACCGAGCTGTGGCAGCGCGTGCCCCACGCGCTCGAACACGTGCACGCGCTCGTGGCCACGCGACGGCAACACGCGAAGCTCGAACAGACCCGCGGCCAGCCCGAAGTCGCGCGTGACCTGCTCGACACGGCGATCGCCCAGGTGTCACGCTTCCTGGCCGGCGACCGGCACGCCGCCCGCCGAGTCGGTCCTGCTCTGCGCCGCACCTACGAGCAGCTCGCGAGCGTCCTCGACGAACTCGGCGACGACACCCTCGCGGCCGAAGCGCGGGAACGCGCGCGCGCGGCACGCCGCTGGCCGGGATTCGGCCGGCGTCGCCCGCGATGACGGCGCCCGCGACAACGGCGCCCTCTCCGAGAACTACTCCGGCACGAGCGCGGCCATGTCGGCCGGCAGCTCCGCGACGAACTCGACGTCCTCGTCGCGGCCGAAGTGGCGAAACTTCAGCCGAGCCGCGTGAAGCGCGTGCCGATCGAGCACGAGCTGCTCGCGCGTCGCGTCGCTGATCTCGTCCCGCAGATACTCCAAGAAGACCGACTCGTCGACGCCGTAGAGCTTGTCGCCGACGAGCGGGCAGCCGAGCCATTCCATGTGCACACGCAGCTGGTGCGTGCGCCCGGTGTGCGGGGTGAGCTCGACGAGGGAGTAGCGCTCGTTCGAGCGCACGACGCGATAGTCCGTCCGTGCGACCAGTCCGTCGTCGCGCACCTCCTGCTTGAGGCGCACCTCCGACCGACGTGCGGGACCGAGCGGGACGTCGATCACGCCCTCGGACTTCGCGGGACGGCCGTGCGCCACCGCCAGATACGACTTCGAAACCGTACGGTCCTCGAACTGCGCGCGAATCTGGGTGTGCACGATGTCGTCGAGGCCTGCCGCGACGACGCCCGACGTCTCTCGATCGAGCCGGTGCAGCAGCCGCGGCACGACGTCGTGCGCCGGATCATCGGAGCGATAGCGCTTGTGCAGGAAGTGGATCAGCGTGCCGTAGACCCGCCGCCCCGAAGGATGCACGGCGAGACCCGCCGGCTTGTCGACGACGATGATCCACTGGTCCTCGTAGAGGATGGGGATCTCGAAGTCGGTCGGCCCGACGTCGGGAACCGGCGCCTGCGGAATCGTGATCACGATGCGATCGCCCGCGCGGACCTTGCGTGACGCCCGCGGCTTGTGACCCATGTGATCGACGTAGCCGCCGTCGATCAGCTTGCACACACCGGTGCGTGAACGCCACGGCAGGTAGCTCTGCAAGACCTTGTCGAGACGGGAGCCACCGCGCTCCTCGTCGACGATGATCTCGACTTTCTCGAGCGGCCGGCTCAGGTCACGCGGACCGCCATTCGGGCCACGCGGAAGCACCGCTCGCATCCTCCGCTCAGGACTGCGCGGATTCGCTGGCCGCCGGAGCAGCCGCGACCGCCGGGGTCTCGGTCGTGGTCGTCGTGCCTTCGGTCGTCTTGGCGGCCGTGGTCGCTTCGGTGTTCTGCGTTTCCGTCGTTTCCTCGGTCCGCTGCGACTTCACCTTCGACTTCCGACGCTTGGGCTTGCGCGCCGAGCGCATCTGCTTGCGCATCGCGCGCTGGATGTTCCGGATCCGTTCCCGTTCTTCCCGACGGTTCTTGTCGCTGCGCTTCTCGTGGAAGCTGTGCTTCTTGGCGAGTCGGAAGATGCCAGCGTAGTTGCACTGGCGCTTGAACCGGCGAAGCGCGGCTTCGAGCGGTTCGTTCGGGCGGACCTGGACTTTGATCATGTGGCGGTGGTTTTCTGGGATTCCCAAATGGGAAAAGGGTCCCTCGCGCGGCGGACCGAGCCGAACGCCGCGGGCTGCAATTCCTTGCCCTGACGAGGGCGCAAGAGGATAACTAGCTTCGGTATTCCGGCAACGGCTCTTGCGACAAAAGGGCGAGAAAGATGCCCCGGCGGACCGTGTGGACCGCCTCGAGGGAACGATCGAACGGTTCACGTTCCGCAACGCGGAGACGGGCTACGCGGTCGTCCGCTTCGCGCCAGACGGTGACGAAGGGCCGCTTCCGATCGTCGGCCACCTGGCCCAACTCGCCGAAGGGCAGCGGGTTACGATTACGGGCGTGCGGAAGATCCACCCCCGCTTCGGGCCGCAGATCGAGGTCGAGGCGGCCGAAGCGGCGGTGCCGAGCTCGGTCGAGGGCATCCAGGCCTACCTCGCCTCGTCGCTCGTGAAGGGCATCGGTCCGGCGACCGCCGAGCGCATCACCGACACCTTCGGGGACGACGCGCTGCGCATCATCGAGGAGGAGCCCGAGCGCCTCGGCGAGGTGCGGGGGCTCGGCCCAAAGAAGATCGAGGAGCTCGTCGAGTCCGTCCGCTCGCAGCGCGACGTGCAGGAAGTGATGGTGTTCTTGCGGTCGCACGGCCTCGGCCAGGGGCTCGCCGCGCGCATCGTCAAGCAGCTCGGCCGCAACGCGTCCGCGATCATCCAAGCGAACCCGTACCGACTCGCGGACGAAGTGATCGGCGTCGGATTCCGCCGCTCGGACCAGCTCGCCGATCAGCTCGGCATCCGCGGCGACGCGCCCGAGCGGATTCGCGCCGGCCTCGAACACTGCCTCGGACTCGCCGCGCGCGACGGCCACTGCTTCGTGCCGCGTGACGAGCTGACGTCGCGCTGCGGCGATCTGCTCGCGTGCGATCCGGACTCCGTCCAGGCCGAGCTGCCGTGGCTCGCCGAACAGGGGCGCGTCGTCATCGAGGCCGATGAAGGCGGCGTCCCGTGCTACCCGTCGACGCTCCACCAGGCCGAGGTCGGCTGCGCGCTGATGATCGACAGCCTCGCGCGCGACGACGTGCAGCGGCTCGACATCGATGCGGAACGCGCACTCGAGTGGTTCCAGGAGCAGAGCGGCATGCGTCTGCCGGACGGCCAGCACCGCGCGCTGCTGACCGCGCTGCAGGAGCCGGTCAGCGTCGTGACCGGCGGCCCCGGAGTCGGCAAGACGACGATCGTGCGCGCGCTCGTCGACATCTTCGCCGCAAAGAAGCTCCGGCTCGTGCTCGCCGCGCCGACCGGACGCGCCGCCAAGCGACTCGACGAGTCGACCGGCCACGGCGCGAGCACGCTGCACCGCCTGCTCGACTTCCAACCCGGTCGCGGCGACTTCATGCGCGACCCGGACAACCCGATCGACGCCGACCTCATCGTCGTCGACGAAGCCTCGATGATCGACGTGCAGCTCGCGTACGCGATGCTACGCGCGATCGCCCCACCGACGCGCCTCGTCCTCGTCGGCGACATCGACCAGCTGCCGTCCGTCGGGCCCGGCCGCGTCCTCGGTGAGCTGATTGACTCAGGCCGCGTGCCCGTCACGCGTCTGACCGAGATCTTTCGCCAGCACGGCGACTCCGACATCGTGAAGTCCGCGCACCAGGTGCTCGCGGGCGAAGAGCCGGTCGGCGGCGGCGAGGGCAGCGACTTCTACTTCGTCGAAGCGCGCGACCCGATACACGCGCGCACGCTGATCCGCGAGATCGTCGCGCAGCGCATTCCTAAGGCGTTCGGCTTCGACCCGATGCGCGACGTGCAGGTGCTGTGCCCGATGTACCGCGGCGAGTGCGGCGCCGACTCCCTCAACACCGACCTGCAGAACATGCTCAACCCCGGCCGCGACCGCGTGCAGCGCCGCGGCCACGGCCTGCGTCGCGGCGACAAGGTGCTGCAGACGCGCAACGACTACGACCTCGACGTCTTCAACGGCGACGCCGGCCGCATCGCGTCGATCGACCCGGACAGCGGGCGCGTGACCGTCGACTTCGGCGACCGCTGCGTCGAGTACACCCCGGCCGAAGTGGATCAGCTGGTGCCTTCGTACGCGATCTCGGTCCACCGCTCGCAAGGCAGTGAGTACCCCGCGGTCGTGATGCCCCTGACGACGGACCACTTCATGATGCTGCGCCGCAACCTCCTCTACACCGGCATCACGCGCGGCAAGCGTCTCGTGATCGTCGTCGGGATGAAGAAGGCGCTGCGCATGGCGCTCGACAACGATCGGGAAGCCGCGCGCCACTCGCTGCTCGCCTTGCGACTGCGGCGAGCGACGGGAGACGAAACGGATCCGAGTGAGTGACAGCGCGATGGTCATGATCCCGCGGAATCCCACGGTGGGGATTCCCGGCGACGAAGTGATCGTCCCCGCGCTGATGAAGCTCGGCTTCCTCGGTGAATTCCTCGGCAACGAGGGAGGTGCCCCGCCGAATCGAACGAGCTACAGCGTCGGTCCTCGCTATCTCGAACTGTTCGACCTCCTACCGAAGCCGGTCGGCCGTCACGTGGTCGACTTCGAGCGCACCGCGCACATCGAGTTCATCGGGTCCGAGTTCACCGAACCTCCGAAGTGCCCGTGGTGCCGATTCGAACTCGAGGACTTCGGCGCCGTGCTCGACGAGTGGTCCCACGACCGCCAGAACTACCGATGGTCGTGCCCGTTCTGTGAGTTCGAAGACGCGCTCTGGTGGCTCGACTGGCACCGGTTCAGCGGTTTCGCGGGATTCGCGATCTACTGCTGGGGCGTCGCGGAGCCTCCGGACGTCCTGCTCCACACGCTCGCCGGGTGCACCGACACCGAGTGGACGTATCTCTTCTACAAGCTCTGACCGCAGCGCCGCGATCAGACGGTATGATCACGGCCCTGACGGAAAGAGGAAACCCATGGCAACCACTCGACTCGGTTTCCTGCCACTCGCCACCACCTTCGCGCTCTTCTCTCTGTGCCCGACGATCACGGGGCAGTTCTCGATGACCGTGACGAGCTTGGGCGGCAGCGCCAGCGCCACGGGCGATGCGACGGAGCAGTTCTCGCTGCCGGTCGGACCGCTTCCGCCTGGCGGAATACAGGTCACGGCCCACGGCTACCAAGGCACGTGCACCAGCTCGAGCTCGGTGACGATGACCCAGGGCAGCCAGGTCGCAGTCCTCGGCACCTATGCCACGCTGGGCGCCCCGACCAGCACCTGCACCGTGTCCGCGGACGCATGGGGCGAGATGGTCGTCGCCTTGAGCGCGCCGACGCCCACGGAGGTGACGCTGACCGTCGAACTCCAAATCAGCGGCATCGGCAGCGACGCGTCCGTCGACTTCGGCTACGACGGGATCGCCGAGTTCGTGGGCAGCGCGGGGGACGGCACCTACTCGGTTTCGATGATCCTCACCTCGGCGTCGACGATCATCCATCTGTTCGCGAGTTCCGCGCCGACGTTCTTCGACGGCGGCGCGAACATCATTCTGAGTCTGGCCGAAACGGCGGGCACGCTGCACGCGGAAGGCGCACTGTGCGGCCCGGCCCTCGGCGCGCACGCGTTTCGAGAACAAGTCGGGCCGGACACGGTCGTACGGTTCGCGACGAGCGGATCGACGATCACGCCGTACGCGTTCTTCGTCGTCGGCGTGCAGCCGTTGAGCATTCCGATCCCGCCTTTCGGCTGCGTGCTCGGCACCGAGATTCTTGCGCCGGTTCCGACCATCGTCGACCCGACGGGACGCGCGAGCCTCGAGGCGTCGCTGCCGTCCGACATTCCGAACACGTTCCGCGTGCAGTACCTTGCCGCGACGCTGGACGCGTTCGGTAACCCCGAATGGCGCACGAGCAACGTCGCGAGAATCACCATCGAGTGACACATTTGTCTCCGTGCAAAACGCGCCACTGAGTGTTGCTGCGGTCATCTGGCTGCTTCGCAGCCATGCCGCGGCAACCTCGCATCGCTTCGCGCTGCTCGGTTACGGCTCCGTAACACTCGATCGGCGATCGCACGTATCCTGTGAACCTCGAGGAAACCCATGAACACCACCCCACTCGGTTTCCTGCCACTTGCCACCACCATCATCGCGCTGACCGCCCTGGCACGTTCGGCCGAAGCCCAAACCATCACCGTCGCGGAGAGCACGAGCGGCTTCGTGTCCGCGACCGGGCCGACCCAGTCCGAATTCGAGCCGGTGCCTACCGGCCTCGTCTCGATCGAAGGGTTCTCGACCGCCGTCGGGATCTCGGACCCCGGCAACTGCCAGACGGGGACCTCCGCCAGCATGTCCGCGTTCGACGACTTCGCGATCCTGTCGGTCAGCTCCTACTTGCTCGACTCGGACGGCACGTGCACGCTCAATACGGGCGGCAACGCGACGATGCGCCTCGAGATGACCGCGCCGACCCCCACCCCGGTGACGATCACACTGACGCTGAACGCGCCGTTCTTCGGCACCCCGAGCTTCGACGTGCACTCCGACTCGACCAAGGAGTTCGAAACCGCGTTCGGAGCCGGCGCCGGCGTCTACACCGTCTCGGCGATCCTGACCCCAGAGCCGTTCTCGGTCTCGATGTCCGGCAACATCACGCTCGACACGGCGGCGTTCTCGGGATCGCAGCTGATGTCCGCGACTCTGACGGTCGAAGTGTCCGACGACCCGGGCACCCTGCAGACGGAGCAGTCCGCGTGCGGTCCGGTGCTCGGCGCGACCGCGTACGAAGCGCAGAACACGAACGACACGATCGTCCGCTTCGTCGCGAGCGAGTCCGACGCCACGCCGTTCGCGGCCTTCCTCGTCGGCGTGCAGCCGCTGGGCGTGGCCCTGCCGCCATTCGGGTGCGTGCTCGGCACGGAGATCCTCGCGTCGGTTCCGGCGACGGTCGATCCGTCGGGGCGTGCGACCCTCGAGGCCTCGCTGCCGTCGGACATTCCGAACACGTTCCGGGTGCAGTACCTCACCGCGACTCTCGACGCACCGGGCTTCCCCGAGTGGCGCACCAGCAACGTCGCAAACCTGACGCTGCCGTGATAGGGCAATAGCTACCGCCCGTCCCCCGTGTACTCGATCGTGTCCCCGGTCGGCGCCTGCGGCCACGGCGTCGTGCCGGGCGCCCACTCCGTCGGCTGCGTCGCGCGCACGGCGCCTACCGCCGCCTTCACCCAGCCGGCGGCCGTCGCATTCTCGAGCTGCCCGTAGACGAACGGCAGCGCTGGAGACATGAGCTGCGGCGAGGGGCCGAGGAACTCCGCGATGGACGGCCGCGCCGCGCTCAGCTCGCTGAGCCGCACGCGCAACCGGGCGACGACTTCAGGATGCGCACCCGCGACGTCGGTCGTCTCGCCCGGATCCTCTTCGAGATCGAACAGCCTCTCGCCCATCAGCTTGAACCGCCCCGACAGGATCGTCGGAATTCGCACGCTGCCCGCGACCTCGAACACGATCTCCTCGCGCGGACTCGGCGAGCTCTTGAACAGCGCGCAGCACATGTCGACGCCGTCGACCTCACGGTCTCGCGACAGCTCGCCGCCGGTCATCCCGACGAACGTCGGCATCCAGTCGACCATGTGCATCAACGAGTCGTTCTTCGTCCCCGGCTCGATGTGGCCCGGCCAACGGACGACGCACGGCACGCGCACGCCGCCTTCGTAGGTCGTGTTCTTCGTCCCCTTGAGCGGGCGGTTGAACTCGTCGCGGAGGCCACCGTTGTCGTTCGTGAACACGACGAGCGTGTCGTCGGCGAAGCCGTATTGCTCGAGCGCGCCGAGGATCCGACCCACCGCGTCGTCGAGGCATCGGATCGCGGCCGACCGCTTGTCGTGGGCGTCGGTATAGCGTGGGATGCTCTCGAGCGGGCCGTGGATCGCGTTGAACGGCACGTAGAAGAAGAACGGCCGCGCGCCGTCCTGCGCGGCGATCCACCGCACGACTTCGTTCGCGATCAGGTCCGTCGTGTAGCCCTGCTCCTGCACCGGCTGCTGGTCTCGATGCCAGTCGTAGACCGCGAATCGCGCTGGCGCATTGTGCGGGATCGTGTAGTTCGTGTAGTCGATGCCCCAGCCGTAGTGGCCGTACTGGTGGTCGAAGCCCTGCGCCATCGGCAGGTGCTCCGGGAGCCATTCACCGAGGTGCCACTTGCCGGCGACCCCGGTCGTGTAGCCGACGTCGCGCAAGGCCTCGGCGACCGTGCGTTCGCGCGTGTCGAGCGCGTGCAGCATGCGCGTCGGTCGACCGTCCGCGCCGTGCGCGAGCTCGAGCCCCATCTTCGCGAGATATGTCGGCTTGCCGAAGTCTTCGGACCGCCAGTCCATATGCGTGCGGAACGCGTAGCGACCGGTCAGCAGCGCGGCGCGCGTCGCGGCGCACACGGAGTGCGCGTAGTGGCGCGACAGCTGCACGCCTTGCGCGGCGAGCCGGTCGATGTGCGGCGTCAGGCCGGCCGTGCTGCCATGGAAGCCCGGATCGGCCCAGCCCAGATCGTCGGCGAGGATGAACACGATGTTCGGGCGCTCGGTGCCTTCAGCCCCAGTGGGCGTAGCGCAACCGGCGGCGACGAGGAGGAGAGGAGCGAAGAGGGCGTTTCGCATGCGAACGTTCTACACGCTGCAGATGCGAACCGCCTCGGCGAGATGCGTGCGCGCGTCGGCCTCGGCGATCCATTCGTGACCGATGTAGCCGGTGTAGCCCGCGTCGACGAGCGCGCGCGTGACGGTCGCGTAGCGGATCTCTTGCGATGCGCCGAGCGGGCCACGACCCGGACAGCCGGCGACCTGCACGTGGCCGATCGCGTCGCCGAGGTCGCGAATCCGGCGCACGAGGTCGCCGTCCATGATCTGGATGTGGTAGACGTCGAACAGCAGCTTGAGCGCCGGCGAGCCGACGCGCCGGATGATCTCCATGCACTCGTCCACGTGATCGCCGAGGTATCCCGGGTGGCCGCGCATCGGCGTCGCGTCGCGCGTGTTGAGCGGTTCAAGCACGAGCGTGACGTTTGCGCGTTCGGCGGCGCCGACGATCTGGCGGTAGCCGTCGACGCAATGGTCGATCGCGCGTTCGGGATCGACGCAGCTGCCGTTCGGCTCGTTCGACGTGTCGATCATGCCGGTGAAGGTCATGACGTTCGGGAAGCCGGCGGCGGCAGTGACCTCGATCGCTGCGCGCAGCTTCTCATGACACTCGGGCCAGTGCACGGGGTTGCACATCCCGCGGACGAACGTGTGCGACTTGGTCGCGGCGCAGATCAGGCCATGGCGACGGAGGAGCGGCCAGTGCTCGGGATCGACGAGTTCGACGGACGCGCAGCCGAGGTCGGCGGCAGTGCGGACGAGGGTTTCGACGGACCACTTCGGCCCTTGGTTGACGAAGCACCAGGCGGCGATGGACTGGCGGAGGCCATGCGACGCGGGGCGTGGGAAGGCGCAGCCTGCGAGCAAGGACGACGCGCCGGCTGCACCGAGCCGGGACAGGAACGTTCGGCGAGTCTCTGGAGGCGTCGGCACGGGCATCGTCGGTTCGAGGGTGTTACGGATCGTAACCGAGCAGCGCAGAGCGATGCGAGGTCGCTGCGGCATGGCTGCGAGGCAGCCAAATGACCGCAGCAACGGTGAGTAGTCGGTGTTTAATCAGAGACGAATGAGACACCCAGGAGAAGCGACGATCGAGGCGAATGGGATGCGGCTCGCGGTGCGGACCTGGGGGCCGGAGGACGGCGTGCCGGTGTTGGCGCTGCACGGGTGGCAGGACAACGCGGCGACGTTCGATCTGCTGGCACCGAAGCTCGACGGGATTCGCATTCTCGCGCTCGATCTGCCGGGACACGGGCTGTCCGACCACAAGCCGGTCGGCGTCGGCTACGCATTCCTCGACTGGGTGCTCGACGTGCGGGCTGCGGCTGACGCGCTCGAACTCGATCGGTTTGCGATCCTCGCGCATTCGCTCGGCGCCGGTATCGCGAACGCGCTGGCCGGGACGTGGCCTGACCGCGTGACGCGAATCGCGGCGATCGACGGGTTCGCACCGCGCGTCGACGAGGCGGGGCTCGCGCCGCAGCGACTCGCGGAGTGCTATGCGCAACGGGCCCGGCTCGAGCAGATGCGGATGCGCGTGTTCGCGGACGTCGAGGCCGCGGCGGCGCGCTTGGCCGAGCGCATCGTCGGTCTGCCGATCGAAGGGGCACGTCTTCTTGCGGAGCGTGGCACGCGCGCGGTCGACGGCGGCGTGACGTGGCGACGCGATCCACGGATCCAAGCCGGGCCGCCGATTCGACTCACCGAGGAGCAAATCCGCGCGTTCTTGCGCAAGGTGCAGTGCGAGGTGCTGCTGGTCCGGCCAAAGGACGGATGGAAGGTCGCGGACGAGGTGCTCGAGAGCGTGCGGCGCGACGTGGGGTCGATGCGGATCGAGCGGATCGACGGCGGGCATCACGTGCACTTGGAGCGGGTGGACGCGGTTGCCGAGCTGGTCGGGCCGTTCTTGCGCGAGGCGTGAGCGGAGATCACGATTTTTTTGACCACCGTTGTCCCATCGGGGCGGCTCCCCAGACGAAGCGGGTGAACCAAACCCGTTTCCTCAGAAAGGAACTCACCATGACCGCCCTGAAGACCATCGCTCGCATCCCCGCCGGCATCCGCAACATCATCTCCCGCATCAACTTGGCCATCGCGCTGCCGATCATCCTCGCGATCGCCGCGCTCATCATCATCCCGGCCACCGGCATCGCGCAGTCGCAGCTGACGCTGAACGGACTCTCGACCATGAGCCTCGAGTCTGATCTCGACCTCTCGAACCTTGAAGGCCTTGAAGACCTCGAACCGAACCTGCGGGCAGAATTGCTCGAGAGCCAAGATCTCCGCTCGGAACTGCTCGGCGGCGAGCTCGTCAGCTCGGACCTGCTCGACTCCGTCGACCTCTTGGCGAAGAGCCGACTGCTCGCCCTGCAGTCGCTCTCGCACAACCTTCTCCTGAACGGTTTGCACGGCCTCCAGACCGAGCTTCGCCTTTCGCTGCTCGAACTCGACACGCTGTCGACGCTCCGCAAGGATCTCGGGCTGGCAAGCGCTCGCTCGCTGGAATCCGTCCTCGCGCTCGACCTGGACGAGGAGCTCCTCGGTCTGAACACCAAGCTCGAAGGGCTCTCGAGCCTGAACTCGCTCACGCTCACCGGCCTCGTCGCCTGATTCGTCGGCGGCATTCGCCGCACTCGCAAGCCGCGCGAAGCGATCAAGGTCGCTTCGCGCGGCTTGCGCCGTTAACGCGACGCCGAGATTCGCGGAGGAACGCCCGGGTCACTTGTGAAGGGTCCGGCCTCGTGAGTCCGACGCCGCAGCGAAAGATCACTAAACTCCGAGATTGCCTGTCCCGAACGGCGGCCCCTCAAAGACGAGCCGGGCATGCGCGGACAACCCCAAACCTCGACTCATTCCATTTTCAGCGCGGCGGACGGCGCCGCGACCAACAACACCCGCGAACAAGCCAGCACGGCCGACACCTCCGGCCCCAAGTCGGAGGAAGAGCTCCTGCAGCACGTGGGACAGGAAGCGTCTTGCTACGCCCGCCGGCTGGGTCCGAACGAGGAGGAAGACGTCCAACAGGATGCGATCTGTGCCGTGCTCGAGTACCGCCGCCGCAACGAGCACGTCAGAGATCCCGGAGCGCTGGCCAACACGATCGCGAAACGACGGGTCATCGACCACGTCAAGAGACAACGCCGCGCTCCGGAACTCGTCGAGCCGCATGACCTCTCGGCCGTCCCCGCACCCGAACGAGCGAGCCCGTTCCCGCCACTGGCGGAACTACTCGAAAAACTCGTCAAGTGGGCGCGACAGGTGTTGACGCTCCGCGCGCTCGGCCTGTCGTGGGCCGAAGTTGGCGCCGAGCTGGACATGAGCGAAGAAGCTGCGCGCAAGCGCGGCACGCGCGCGATGCAGCTGATGCGCGAGACCTATCCCTGGTTGATCTGCGCGTGATCGGCAGGCGGCGCGTCGTCGTCGCCGTCACCCCGACGGGCCACGGGACGCAGCGCGTCCTCGATGGCCTGATCCTGCGCCCCGACCATCTTTGCCATGAATTCGAGGCAGAGGAATTGCACGTCGCGCGGGCTATGACCGTTCTCGGGCAGCGTCCACTGCGCCGGGTCCATGTCGTCACTCGAGTCCTTGGCAGAGACGGCGAGCTCGTTGATCAAGCGCAAACGCCGCGGCTCGTCATACGCTTCGCGCGCCTTGGCGCACTCTGCAACGACGGCTTCGCGCTCGCTGAGATCACGGAGCAACCGTCGGCGGGCGAACACGGTGCGAACGTCCACGTGGAATCGCTCGTGAACCGCGTCCGCGATGCGACCCTCGATGGCTTGAATCTCGTCCCTGCCAATGAAGTCGAGCACATCATTCAGCCCGACTGTTTCCATCCAGTGCGACTCACTCATCGCCACTCTCCCGTTCGGCACGTTCCGCGTCGGGCGGGGGCCCGTCCGGCGACTTCGGATACTCTCGCGTCAAATCGATCAGCTGCCGCCCCCGGCAATTCCGGTCGCGGGGCATTGACGCAAACAGGCGCGCGCGTGCACGCACGCGCGCCAAGAGGTCTTCTTCTGTGTCCATCCAGTTTCACTGCGACAGTGATCTCTCCTGCGACGAGCGTGTCTCGAGCGATGGACATTGCGGTGCGGCCGTGGACTGAACCTGTTGGCGTGAGAACCCCCGTCGAGCGCCCGGAGTTCGTCGCCTCCTGACGCGCGGGAGTGTAGCGCTGCCGACCGACCGGAGCGAGCCCAGCTGTACAGGAAAACGTCGGAATCGACGTGCCAACACCGCTGGCAAGACGCCGAAGCCTCGGTGAGATGGCGTGATCCGAGTCGCCCCACCGCGAACGCCTCTCCAGGTGCGAGTCGCCGCGGGAGGGCGGCGCCCTGCCGCTGTCGACCGAAAAAAAGGTCCCGGGACGGAGCCTTGTCGGTCACGAATCGCACCCGTCCGGAGACGAACCGGATGTCAACAAACCTGCAAAGGAATCCCCAATGAAGAACCGTCTCCGTTCCGCCTTCTTGTTCCTCGCCGGCTTCGTCAGCCTGGCGTTGGCCAGCGCACAGCCGGCGCTCGGCCTCCTGTCGTTCGACCTCGCTACACGAGGAGCCCTGTAATGGCACGCTCCATTATTGCGGCGATCCGCCGCTCGGTGACGGCGTTCATGGACGAAATGCAGAGCATCGCGAACCAGAAAGAGCGCGCGTATTCCGAACTCGAGAACCACGCTCACCGAGAGCGTGAGGCGGTCACTCGCCTGTGCCACGAGCTCCTCGACATCTGTGACCTGATCGAGGCCTTCGGAGGGCCGGACGAATGACAAACGACACGACTCGAACGTACGCACAAGAGCGTCTCTCCTGTTTCCTTAGCTGGTCCGAGAGGCATCTATCGCACCTCTCGGACCTACCCTCCCACGCGACCCCGATCGCGATCGAAATCTGGCAGTCGGCGCGTTGCCGCTGCCAGATCGATCGCCCCATTCGAGCGAGGACCCAGCGCATTCTGTTCGACCGCGAGATGATCATCGCGCTGTCGAAGATCTACGGCACCTCGGTCGACATCGACGAAGCGCGTATCCAGGCACTCTGGAAAATCATCGAGATCGACGCTTCGGCGCCTCGCCTTGGCGAAGCCATCGACTGGCTCGATCCGAGATCTTGGTCGATTTGGGACCAAATTCATAACACGGACGAAGCACGATTCGCGATCGACATCGGTGCCAAAGCGATGATTGCGCAAGTCAAAGGCATCGAAGACAGCTCCAAGTCGCGCCGCACCGGTGCGATTCCCATCCTTCCACGCAGAGAGGACATCTAGCCATGAAGCCCATGACGAAGAGAACGCGGCGACTCTCGAGCCGATGCGAAAAAGATCAGCCACAATTGACTCGACGCATTCTGCAACTCAAAGAAACCGCCCTGATCCTCCCCATCATTCCTCTACTCGCTTTCTCGGGGCTGGGTATCGGCAACGCCGTGCTCAACATCTGCGAAGGCGGTGCGCTGTGATCGACTCCGAGACTGCGGGCGGACCGGCCGAATCTCACTTCGAACGGTCGAGCGCCGCCCGCAAGTTCTCCTTGGCTCTCCGAACCAGGCTGGTCACACGCGCGATCGTGCCGCCCATCAACGAAGCGATGTGCGCGTAGGAGAGGCCCTGAATGCGATACTGAATCGCTGCCCGGTGAGACTCGCTGAGGCTGTCGATCGCGACCTGCACTCGACGCTCCGAGACGGCACCCGCCACCGGCTCGACTCCCAGTTCGCTGACCACCGAGAGAGAAACTTGAGTTCGGCCACCCCCTCGAATGGCCGCCCTTTGACGGCGCAGCACGCGCAGCAGCTCACGCCGCGCCCACTTGAAAACGAGCCGCCTGAGGTCCTTCAGCTCGCCGCCGAAGTCATGGATGAGCGCAGGTTCCAAGTGGCGGGACTTGCGAAGGATCAACAAGAACAGATCTTGAAGCAGATCCTCCGCATCGGGCTCACTGCGAGTCGCGGAATAGTAATACGCGAGCAGAGGCTCACCGAATCGGTCGAAGATCCACTGCACGGCAGCGTCCACATCACCTCGATCGAACAAGTCCTGCAGCTCGCGAACGTCGGCGTCGAACAAATGGCGCGCGCTCACGACTGGCCCTCGTCATCGATGGAGCGAGGCGCAACGACGAAGCGGAGGCACTCGAAGTTCGGAGCTGTATCAGCACCGACCAGAGGGATATGTAGCGGGAGCCACTGCGAGCCGACGAGGCGATCGTGCTCCGCATCCCTGACAAGCTCGACCTCGGGCAGACGCAGCTCGGGCAGGCCAGGCTCACGGACGACGACCGCGAAGAACCAATGCGCGTCGCTCGCGAGTAGCAGCGGATCGGTACTGACGACATGGTTCTCGATCGCGACCAAGCCATCGGGACCCGGCCGGATGGAGAAGTCGACGTCGAACGCGAAAGGCGGCGATTCGGTGTCTCGAAGGTTCGTGCAGTCGACTCGACGGCGCTTGGATCGCGGATCCGATCCGCCGTGACGTTGCCAGGCAGCCAAGAGCTCCGTCAGCGTGCCAGACATCTCCTGCACACTCTTGCGAACGCGCCTCGGCTCTCCTCCGGCACGGGATTGCTCGACGACTTCGATACACGGAGACGCGAGCTGTCCAAGCCGCCGTCGAAGGCGGCTCAGGGCGAAACGCGCTCCGCCAGTGAACTGCTCGAGCACTTCGGACGAGCAGGCCGTGAAGTAGTCGGCAACGGGCTCGATCGGAGCCGAGCCGGCGTTCTCGTCACTCAGAAGCAAGCGACGAATCGGATCTGGAAGGTCATTGTTGTTCATGGCTGTCTCTGGGACGAGTTCGCCCCATCGACGCAAAGGCAACGAGTCGCAGGATCTGTCGGTCAGGTTAGGAAATCGGGCCCGATTCGGGTGATTTTCCCCCCAACCCTCTCAGCCCAGCAACCAAGCGACGAAACGCAACGTCAGGACCGACATCCAGATGAAGGCGGCGGTGGCGAGGATCGCGCGGAGGAGCACGAACCGCACGAGGCCGCGATGGAATGCCCACGCGGACCAAGTCAGCCACACCGTGAAGGCGATCGGGTCGAGCCACTTGCCGAGCCATTCGACAGGAATCGGGAAGAAGTTCATGAGAGCCATGAACGCGCGCATCAAGAACACGTGGCCGCTGACGAACAGAACCAGCGCGAGCTCTTCCGCGTAGTTGCGACGCGAACCCCAGAAGATCAGCGGCATCGGGATCGCGAGGGCCGGGAGGAGACCGAGGTTGATCCACTGCCCGTAGTCGACCCACGCGGGGAGCACGTTGGAGGTCTCTTCGAGCGTGGATCGGTAGAGGGCGAGTACGCCCCACCAGATCGCGCAGGTCGAGAGGACGTACTTGAGTGGGTTCGTATAGCGGACGCGGCGGCCTTCGACGTATTCGCGTGCGGTCTGTCCGGGACGGATCGTGAGACCGATCATCGTCTGCGCGAGACGGGACTCGAAGGAGACGATGACGCCGAGCCAGGTCGCGGCGAGCTCGACGACCCCGAGGCGGCCACGACGGGTGTCTTGGCCGCAGGCCACGCAGAAGAGCCCGGTCAGCGGGGCGCCGCAGTTCGTGCAGGTCGGGGCAGAGTTGGCCGGGGGAGCTTTCACGGGGCGAACTGCCAGCCTATCCGAGGAGCGTCGAGTGTTGCTGCGGTCATTTTGCTGTTCGCAGCCATGCCGCAGCGACCTCGCATCGCTTCGCGCTGCTCGGTTACGCTGCCGTAACGTTCGAGTGTCGCGTTTTAATCAGAGACGAATGCGACACTCAGGCGTTGGAGTTTGCCGTTGCGGTCGACGCAGGCGAGGGAAGTGGTGGCTTTGGCGATGAGGACGCCGTCGTGTTCGCGGGTCAGCGTGTAGGCGATCGTGAACGAGACGCGGCGGGTCTCGGCGAGCTTGGTCTCGATGAGCACCACGTCGTCGTAGGTGACGGGTGCTCGATACGCGACGTGAACGTCGACGACCTGGAGGAAGTGGCCGGCGTCCTCCATCTCGCGGTAGCTGAGGTCGAGGTCGCGCAGCCACTCGGTGCGCGCCTCCTCGATCCAGTCGACGTGGCTGCCGTGGTGGGCCACGCCCATGCGGTCGGTCTCGCAGTAGCGGACGCGGATGCTGTGGTGGCCGACGTGTTGGCGCCGAGTGTCATCGTTCATGGGAGCATCGATCGGGAGGTGCCCTCGAGGGCGACGCGGGCCATGCGGTAGGCGACCTCTTCGGACGGTGTCGATTCGGCGCGTGACGCGTCGAGGATCGTGCCGATGCGGTCACCGATCGCGAGGACCCGTTCTGCGGGCGGGGCTGCGCCCTCCAGATAGAACCACGCGCCGTGGATCAAAGCCCCGGAGCTGATCACGAAGTCCGGCGCGTAGAGAATCTGACGATCGAGCAGCACGAGCCCGCATTCGGGAGATGCGAGGACGTTGTTCGCCGAGCCGGCGACCCCCCGCGCGCGGATCGAATGCGCGGTCGACTCGTCGATGACACCACCGAGAGCGCACGGCGCGAAGACGTCGCAGTCGACGTCGAGGATCGCGGCCGGCTCGACCGCGGTCGCGCCGTGGGCGCGCACGACCTCGGCCACGGCGTCCGCACGCACGTCAGTCACGGTCAGCCGCGCGCCGTCCGCGGCGAGCAGTCCGCACAGCCGCGCGCCGACGTCGCCGAGCCCCTGCACCGCGACGTGGACACCTTTCAGCGAAGCGAACTCGAGTCGCTCGGCGACGGCGCGAACGCCAGCGAACACGCCGAGCGCCGTCGGGATCGCGAGGTCGCCGTGACCGGCCGTGGGCTGCGCACATCGATCGGTCTCCGCCGCGACGGCGGCGAGGTCTTCCGCGGTCGTACCGACGTCCGGTCCGGTGTAGTAGCAGCCATCCAGCCGCGCGACGGCGCGGCCGATCGCCCGGTAGCCCGCGTCCCGATCGAGATCAGGAGTCTCGAGGATAACCGTCTTGCCGCCCCCGCCGGGCACTCCCGAGATCGCGCACTTCATCGTCATCGACTCCGCCAGCTTGAGGCCGTCGCAAAGCGCTGCGTCCGCATCGGGATACGTCCAGCGCCGGATCCCGCCGAACGCCGGCCCGAGTCGAGTGTCGTGGATCACGACGAACGCGGTCAGCCCGATCCCGGGGTCGCGCAGGATCTCGACGTGCTCGAACTCCCGGGCGCACAGGTCATCGATGTTCATCCGTTTACAAAAGTCCGCAAGGACCGGACGATCCCACAGTCCAACCTCGAACGCCATGATGACAGCCCTGCGCACCGCGTTTTTGTTCGCCTCCGCCACGCTCCTGGCCGGCTGTGGAAGCACGCCGGAATCGAGCCCGGATCCCGAGATCGAAGCCGCGTTCGCGCAGAAGAATCGCGACGCCGCCGCCGACCTCGCGCGGCGCCGGCGATTCGAGCAGGTGCTGAACAACACCGACCGCATGCTCGAGCGCTACATGCTCGCGCTCCTGAGCTCGGGCTCCACGCGGGCGACGAGTGACGCCGCGACGTTCGAGAAGCAGCTGACGAAGACCGTCGACGAGTACTACGCGCTGTTCATGCGCGCTGCGATCGACAAGAAAGTGCCTCGGAACCGCGCAATCTCGCTCGCGGTGCTGGGAATGTCCGGACGACGCGAGGCGCTGGACCCGATGCTCAACGGGCTCGAGGACGACAACCCGGAGATCGTGACCAGTTCGGTATTCGGCATCGCGCTGCTCAAGGACGGACGCACTCCACCGAGCTACCTGCATCGCGTCATCGACCGCACCATTCTCGCCGACGAAGTTCGCAACAGCGCAGCGTGGGCGCTCGTGCAGGTGCAGATGGCGTCGGTCGACAGCAAGGCATGCGAATCCGTCTGGACGGCCGTGCTCGGAGGACCGATCGAGAAGCCGCTACCGGGCGTCGCCGTGAGCGCGCTCCGCGGCGTCGGCCTCTCGGGCAACGCCGCGCACAACGAGACGGCGCTGCGCTATCTCGCGCATCCGAAGCCGAAAGTCCGCGAAGCTGCCGCGATCGCCGTGGGTCGTCTCGGCGTCGCCGGCTCGCACGCGCAGCTGTTCCCGCTGATCAGCCCGGCCGAGGGCAACCCCAACGTCCGCCTGGCCGCACGCAAGGCACTCAAGGCCCTTGCCGGTGGTACGGATCGCGGGTACGACCTCAGGGAGTGGCAGCGACTCTTCGAACGCGGGTAGCGACGCGTGCCGCGCCCTGCGCGCTGGCGGTGAGCATCTGCTTGTCGGCGTGCACCGACGATCCGGCATCCGCGAGCGGAATCCAGGACCCGACGCCGACGAAACCCGCCAAAGAAGTCGTCGAGACGATCCTGCAAGCCGCGCTCGGTGACAAGCGCGCGCGCTTCGAGCAGCTGGCGATCGAGCTGCGCACGTCGACCGACGGCGCCCCCACGACCGTGATGACCGATCGTGAAGGCCGCGTCCGCGTATCGGACCCCGGCCGAGGCACCCACGTCGTCGACGGCGACCGGGCATTCGCGGTCGTCGACGCGAAGTCGAGTCGCCCACTCGAGCCGGCGGAGCGCGACGCCGTGCTGCGGATGCGCGCGATCGCGCACGCCGCATACTTCGCACCGCTGCGCCACGCGACCTCGGTCGAGCGCATCGACGCGAAGTCGATCCGACTCGACGACGACTGGACCTTGCAACACGACGCGGACACTCCGGTCGAACTCGCGTCGACCGCACACGGCAAGGTTCGGTGGCTGGAGCTGGGCCGTCCACCCGCGCTGCGGCTGCCCCGTCGCATCGCCATCGACGGGATCGGCGAACGCCACGTGCGCGTGCTCGGCGACAAGGTGAAGTTCGAGCCGGCGATGTTCGAGCGTCCGGAGGATCGCAAGAAGCAGCGACCCGACTTGGTGATCGGCGGCCCCGAGTTCCCGACCAAGCCGGTCTTCCGCAAGATCGAAGAGTGCCATTGGCTCTGCGTCGCGGACCCGGGGACCTGGCCGGCGCGCATCGCCGCGATTCGCCAGCACGGCACGCTGCTACACAAGGGCAAACAGCGGAGCGCAGGCCCGCCGTTCTTGTTTGAAGAGAACGACGCGAGCTTCCTCGTGATTCCGTTCGTGTCCAAACAGGAGGGTACTCGATACGAAGCGAGCGAAGGTCAAGAGGTGCGCAAGGCCGACACGCGGACAGCCGCGGTGGTCTACGCCCCGGACGGCGCCGCGTTCGATGCGCGCATCACGAGTGGTCGTCGCATGCTCGACGAATTCGTCGCCGGCTACGAACGTCGAGCGGGCGGCCCACTTCGCGTCATCGTCGACATCTTCAACGAGCCGAAGCTGCGCTCGGACTCCGCCGACGAGCGCGCCGCCGCCGCGCGTTCGATGGACGTGCGCCTCGAACTCCCGGTGCGGGACTGACGTCATGCGCACCTCTGTATTCTGTCTCTGGGCACTCTGTCTCTGGTGGCTACTCCCGTCGCCCGCGCTGCAGGCGCAAGCAGAGAAACCGACCCGGACCGAAAAGGCAGCGACCCACCACGTCGACGGCGTCACGATCTCGACCCGTGGCTCCGGTCGCGACTGGGGCGGCGACCGGATGACGCCGACGATGGAGGCGATCCGCAAAGTCGGAGCGGGCTGGGTCGCGACGCACCCCTACGCCTGGATCCGCAACGACGGCCGCGTCGGCTTCCGCGACTTCGACGTCGACGATCCGCCGCCGCACATCGTGCGACCGATCCGCGACGCCCATGCCCTCGGCTTGAAGATCATGATCAAGCCGCACCTCGGCTACTGGGGGTCGAAGTTCAGCTGGCGCGGCGAGATCGAGTTCGCGCGCAAAGAAGAGAACGATCGGTTCTGGACGAGCTACCGCACGTGGATCACGAAAGTGGCCGCGGTCTGCAAGGACGCCGACGCGTTCGTCGTGGGCACCGAACTCGACCGCATGCTCGACGACGGCCGGTGGCGCACGGTGATCCGCGACATTCGTGCGAAGACCGAGGCGCCGTTGACCTACGCCGCCAACTGGACCGACTACCACAAGGTGCCGTTCTGGGACGCGCTCGACGCGATCGGAGTGCAGGCCTACTTCCCGCTCGCGGACAAGCCGACGGATGACGAAGCCGTCCTCCGCACCGCGTGGCGCACGAGGATGCAGGAGCTGCGCACCTTTTCGACCAAACACGATCGCCACATCGTGTTCACCGAGCTCGGCTACACCCGCTCGAAGCTCGCACCGGTCGAACCGTGGAAGGACTACCGCGAAGGCCCCGAGGCAGCGTCGACCCAGCAAGCCTGCATGCGAGTGGCACTGGAGGAGATTCGACGCGAGCCACGTGTCGTCGGCTCGTTCCTCTGGAAGTGGTTCCCCGGTCCCGCGCGTTTCCACGACTTCCACGTCCAGGACCCGGAGATGCAGCGCATCATCCGAGCCGTGTGGAGCAAACCGTAGCTCGTGACGACCGAGGGAGATCGATACCGCTGGCTCGTGGTCGGGCTCGCTCTCTTCGCGTTCGTCCGCGTTGGACTGTGCGCCGCGAGCTTCCCGTTCTTCGGTCATCTGGACGAAGTCGCGCACGTCGACACCGTCTTCAAGTACGCGCGCGGCCAGTGGCCCGAGAAGGGCCAGGACAGGTTCGACGACGAAACCGTCGAGCTCTTCGTCCTGCAGAATTCGCCGCTGTTCCTGCAACCGATCGAAGGCGACGACACTCGGCTCCTCGTGGACCGACTCACGCCCGAGCAACGCGAGATCCATCTCGCATCCCAACTCGAGCAGTTCCGCGGATTCCCGAACCACGAATCTCTCGAAACCGCGCCGTACTACGTCTGCGCGAGCGCGTGGCTGCACGTCGCCCGCGCGCTCGGCCTCGAGGGGTTGCATGCGCTGTACTTCGTGCGCACGCTCGGCGGCCTGGTGCTCGCGTGCGCGGTGATCGCGGGCTACCTGTTCGTGCGGCGCCTGCTGCCCGATCGTCCGTTCTTGTGGTTCGGCGTGCCGATGCTGCTCGCGGTGTACCCGCAAGACGCGCTCTACTTCATCAACAACGACGTGCCGCTCGTCGCGCTGTTTCCGATCTGCGCATGGCTCGCGCTGCGTCTGCGGGACGGCGAATCCAGCGTGCCCGCGCACGTGATGACCGGCGCCGCGCTCGCGATCGCTCTGATCGCGAAGGCCACGGACATCACGATCTGCTTGGCGTGCTTCGTCACGCTGCTGCCGGTGCTGCGCAGCCGCCGCAGCTTCCTCCTCCTCGCGGTGAGCTTCCTCGTGCCGATGGTCGCGTGGCACGGCTACTACCTGGTTGCGACCGGACACCTGACCCCATCGACGCACAAGACCGATCTACTCGGCGTCACCGTCAACACTTGGGCCGGCATCGCCGCGCACCCGATGTGGAGTCCGAGCGGACTCGCCGGCTACTTCGCGGATCTGCACGCCAACTTCTGGCGCGGTGAGATCCGCTGGCTCGGCGAGCCGATGCGGCACGGGATCGTCGACTGGCTGTTGCTCGGCTCGACGCTGCTCTTCGCGTGCGCCTCCCTCGGCGCGTGCTTGCGTCGACGTCGAGACGCACTGCCGAACCACGCATTCTTCGGAATCTGGGTCGCGGTCGCCGTCGGCTTCGCAATGATGGTCGGCTTCTCCGTCGGCTGGGAATTCGGAGAGAACACGTACCCGTCTCGAGACTTCCCGTTCCTGACCTCGGGTCGACTGCAGAGCGGGATGTTCGCGCTGGTTGCTCTTCTCTACCTGGACGGCCTCGAGAGGCTGACGCGCCGCTTCGGTCCGAAGGCGCCGTGGATCGCGCTCGCGCTCGTGCTCGCTACGCTCTTGATCTCCGAGTCGATCCTCATGAGTCCGGTCGTCGCGAATCCGCACAACCTCTGGCACCTCGATGTCTGATCCGCGTCCCCCGCGCCGAAGGCTGCGGTGGCTCGCGCGCTGGTTCGTGCGCGTACTGCTGCTACTCCTCATCGTCGGACTAACCGCGTACCTCACGCGGCGCAGCTGGGTCGAGCCCTTCGCGATCGGGCGGATCGAAGCCGCTCTCGCCGAGTCGCTCGACGGCACCGTGCACATCGGCTCGATCGACGGCAACTGGCTCGACACGTTCGTGCTGACCGACGTCGAAGTACACGACAGCAGGTGGCTCGAGGTGGAGCGCGGGCGATTCGAGATCGCGATCTCGCCTTGGGCCGCGGCCCAGCGCGACTGGCTCGCCGTCGTGACCGGGGCGCGGGTGACGGCGGAGACGCTTCGCGTCCGCATCCCGGAGCCGAGTGACCGAGACAACGCGCCAAGCGACGACACGTCGCTGATCCCCGACTTCGTGTGGACGACACTCGACCGGATCGCGCCAGAAGGCGTGCGCGTTCGCGTGGCCGATTGTGAGGTCGCGTCCGAGCACGGCGCGCGCCGCGGCCGACTTGACGTCGCGCTGCAACCGGCTGCGGAGCGACGACGACTCGACGCGTTCTTCGGCGGCGTCGAGATCAACGGCTTCGCGACACGCGACGGCCGCGCTCGCCTGGACCTGCACACGGGTCGGCCGGGTGCGATCCTGCGCGCCTTCGGCATTGCCAACGAGCTGAGCGGTGGCGACGGGGAGCTCTCCCTGCGTCTCCGCCGCGACGGCGAGGTCCGAGCCAACCTCGACCTGCACGACATCCAGCTCGGCAAGCAGGGGCAGGTCGAAGCGGTCGCCGACGTCACGCTCCACCCCGGCGAACGATGGCTCGCCGAGGACATCGCGATTCGCGTGCCGGGCGCATCGGTGATCGCGAGCGGCGTTTCGATCGCCGACCCGCGCCTCACGGCCGACATCCTCCCGACGCTACGCGGCGACCTCGACGTGCGCATCGAGGACTGCTCTCGATTCCAGCCGCTGATCCCGGACGGCGTCTCGCCGTGGCTCCCGGTCAGCGGGTGGTTCGATGGAGACTTCGCGGACAACGAACTCGTGGTCTCCTCGGGATCGTTCGTGTGGGCAGAGGGGGTATCGCTGCGGATCGCGTCGGGCCGCATTCCGTTCGCCGCGGGCGGCGACGAAACCGACGCATCGCTGACGCTCGAAGTCCGGCTCCCTCGCACGCGTCGCTTCGATCTCACCGACACCCTGCCACTCGAACTCGCGGGCTTCGCTCGCGCGACCCTCACCGGATCCGTCGAAGAACTCGCGGTGCACACCGAACTCGATCTCGCGCGTGGTTCGATCGGCGAAACGAGCTGGGGCTCGCTCCGCGGCACGGTCGACATGGCGCCGGATCGCTCGATGCAATTCGACCTGAAGTCGACAGGGACGCGATCGCGACAGCATCCACTCGACCTCACCCCGGTCGCACTGACGGCGAACGGATCCCTCTCGCTCGATCCGCTTCACGTGCGGGGCGACGTCGACGCCCACGAGGAGGCGCGCGACGATCGCGCGCCGAGCGAAGTCGTCGCGTCCGTCGACTACCGTGACGGCGTCGTCGACGTCCCACAGATCGCCATCGGCGGTCCGCTGCAGCTCAGCGGCAAGGCCACCGTCGATACGAAAGCCGGCACGATCGACGTCGACGCTCCGGCACTCGAGGTCGATCTCGCCGCCGTGGGCTCCCTGTTCGGAATCGAACTTCCCCCGGCGACCGCGCGCGGCAGCGCGCTCGTGCGCGGGCCGTGGGGCAACCCCGCCGCGACGATTCGCCTCGACGGGGACCTTCCGAGTGCGATCTCGCATCTGCCGAGCGGAGTCTGGCTCCCGGAGTACGGCGCGCCGCCGGCCGGCCCACTCACCGTCACGCTGCACGCGACGCGCGCGGGGGACGCGGTTCACATCGAGCGCTTCGACGCACGACTCGAGGACGCGCTCCAATGCTCGGGTAGCGGCGACCTCCCGATCGCGTGGGACGGCAGCGAGCTCTCGCGCTTCACGTCCGAACGTGCCCTCGCTGGCTCGATCGACCTTCGCTTCGACGAGACCGCGGCGGAAAACATGCGCGGCGTCGAATCGCACCTCGAGTTCGATTGGAATGCCGACGAACTCGCGCTGCCGAGCATCGCGGTCGGCGCAAAGGTCGCGGCCATCGACCGACAGTTCCTGCGCGGAGACGTTCGCGTGCCGGGATTGACCCGCGCACTGATCGGCGACACCTCGATCGATGAGGTGCGCGTGACGGGCGAGCTGCGTGGCGATCCTATCGATCTCGTCTCGATTCCCGAGAGCCTGCGGCCGCTGCCGATCCTCGAGGGCCGCGTCGACTTCGACGCGAAGCTCGACGGACCCTTGTCGATGCCGATCGAGAGCGCACGGCTGCGACTGCGCGAGGGCCGCTGCAAGCTGCCCGGTGCGGTCCCGACGATCGAGGACCTCGAGTTCGCGGCGGAGTTCGGTCCCAGCAAGGCGACGATCCAAACGGCGCGCGGCACTCTCGGCGCGGGCGAGTTCGCGCTCCTGGGTACGGCCGACTACGACGGCTACGCGAACCTCGCGGACGCGGAGCTCAATCTCCGGTTCGAGGCTACGGACGCACTCGTGCTCCGCCGCACCGGCCTCAAGCTGCGCACCAACGCCGAGCTCACGATCACGGGGTCGCGAACGAATCGGATCGACGTGCGCGGCGACGTTGATCTGCCGTCCGGAAAGTTCAATCGTCGCATCTCGCTCGTGCCGGACTTCCGCAGCAAGGGTGCCGGCGCGACCCAAGGTCTCCCGTTGCCACGCATTCCCGATCCGTTGGGATCATTGATCCATTGGGACATCGGCATCTCGACCAGTGAACCGCTCGAACTCGCGCTGCACGTCGTCGAAGCTCCGGTGCGCGTCGGGGCACGGCTGCGGGGCACCGGCGCCGCGCCTTTCTTCGACGGAACGGCATCGACACTCGACGGCACGGTACGTCTGCCCGCGATGGGCATGACGGTCACACAGGCCGTGCTGACGTTCGGCGACGAGCGGCCGGACTTCCCGACGGTCTTCGCGATCGCGCGCGGGCGGAGGCTCGGCGTCGACGTGCAGGCGGCGATCGAGGGCCCGATCGACAACGTGGAGATCACGCTCAGCTCGACGCCGGCCCTGTCGCAAGAGGAGATCATGGTCCTGATCACGACGGGACGACTGCCGGACGAGCTGCGCGAGCGCGGACTCCGCAGCCAGGCGCAGCTGGTCGGCGCCTACCTCGCAAACGAACTCCTCGACTTCTATCTCGGCAGCGACAGCACGGACCGTGACGAGACTTTGCTCGATCGGTTCACCTTCGAATCTGGCCGCGAGATCAGCAGCAACGGGGTCGAAACGCTGACGGCCGAGTTTGATCTCCGTCGCGGTTTCTATCTCCAGGTCGAACAGGACCTGTACGAAGACTTCAACATGGGGATCCTGTACCGGTTCCGCTTCTGATGGCGCCGAACCGAGCGAAACCCTGCCGCGCGTGGCTCGCCTCGCTGCTCGCGGTCGCCCTCGCAGGCTGCGCGAGCACGCCGGTCTTCGAGCGCGTGCGCAGCTCCGAGGTCCCGAACCCGTGGAGCGTGCGAGCCAAGTTCTACGGCGAAGAGGACGTCGCCGAGCGCCGACTCCGGCGCGTGGTCGAAGACCACATGCTCGACCTGTCGAAGAACCCCGACCGCGTCTCGGTCGCCGTCGACGCCGAGTACGACCTCGAGGACTTCTATCGCTCACTCGGATATCCGGACGTCGAGATCGAGCACCGCTTCGAACGTGACGAAGAGAAGCGCGAGCTCAACGTCGTGTTCGAGATCGGCGAAGGTCCGGAGGTCACGACCGAACTCGAACTGGAGGGCAACGGGGCATTCGACGACGATCGCCTCCTCGAGTTCTGGGTCCGCAGCGCGTCCGGCACGCTCGGGCTCGGCGCTCCGCTGTTCGTCCAGTCGGACGTCGAGTCATTCCGGACGAGTCTCGAGATCTTCTACAAGACTCAGGGCTACCTCGATGTGAGGGTGCTGCCCCCGACGATCGAGCGCCCCCACCTCGGAACGGTCGCCAAGGTCGGGATCGTCATCGTCGAGGGCCGCGAATACACGCTCGAGACCATCGATCTCAGCGACGACTTGCGCGCGGCAATCGGCGAGGAGGCGCTTGCGAAGATCCTGGAACGCGAGGGCAACCGCGCGGCCGCGCGCGAACTCGAAGACGTGCGACGCGCGGTCATCGCACGGCTCCGCCGTAGCGGTTACCCCGACCCCGTGATTCGCCTCGCGCCGGAGCTCGTGAAGACCGAGGCCGGCCAACAGGTGCGTCTCGGGGTCTCGGGCGAACCGGGCCGGCGTGGACGGATCGACGACATCGTGATCGAGGGCAATGAGAACACCGCGCAGTGGTTCGTCGAAACCCACATCGCGTTCGCGATCGGCGAATACTACGACGGCTCGAAGATCGACGAGACGCGCCGCGGCCTGTACTTGGCAGGACTGTTCCGCCGCGTCGACGTCGACCACGAGTGGATCGACGACGAGCGCATTCGGATCAAGATCGGCCTCGAAGAGGACGAGAGCAAGTCCGTCGATCTCCTCGGCGGGTTCGGCTCGTACGAACGCGCGCGCGGGATGATCCGCTTCGAGGAGCGCAACGTGTTCGGCACGGGTCGCCGGGTGTCGATCGAGGGCCGTCTCAGCACCCGGGGACACCGCGGCGCCGTCACGTTCATGAGCCCGCGCGTGTTCGGCACGAAGACGCGGTTCACGCTCGGTGCCGACATCTTCGAACGCGAGGAGCCGAGCTTCGTCGACAAGGCGCGCGGCGCGACGGCCGCGCTGTCCCGCGAACTCGGGGGCGGTCTTCGTGGTCGTATCGGCTACTCGTTCCGTAGGCGCGACGGCGCGGAGAGCAATCTCGCGGACGACCTCGACAACTACACCGAGGGCAACGCGTTCACGGAGCTCCGCCTCGATCGACGCGACAGCGTCCTGTATCCCCGGTCCGGCTACCTGATCGACGCACAGTTCGACTTCGACGATCCCGCGCTCGGGTCGGACATCGAGTTCACCCGATTCCGACTCTCGGCCACGGGATACGTCCCGATCTATCGCCAGCTGCACCTCGCGCTGCGCGCGACGACCGGCGCGCTGTGGCCGGGCGAAGACTCCGACCGAATCCCGCTGCAGGAGCGCTTCTTCAACGGCGGCGAGAGCACGGTCCGTTCCTTCCGGGAAGCGCGCCTCGGTCCGCTCGACGGGTTCGGCGCACCGGTCGGCGGCGAGTTCCGCAACATCTTCACCGCGGAACTGCGAATGCCGCTGCGCGGCCTCCTCGAGACCGCCGCCTACGTCGATGCGGGCAACGTCGGGTCCGATGTCGACAACTTCGGCTTCAGCGACATGCGCTACGCGCTCGGCTTCGGCGTTCGGTTCCAGCTGCCGATCGGTCCCGTCCGCGTCGACACCTCATTCAATCCGGAACGCATCCCGGGCGAGGACGAATGGGTGATCCACCTCTCGGTCGGCTACCCGTTCTGAGTGTCGCACTTGTCTCTGAGCAAAACGCGACACTCAGTGTTACGCATGCGTAACCGAGCAACGCAACGCGGTGCGAGGTCGCCGCGGCATGGCTGCGCAGCAGCCAATGACGAGGTAACACGCGCTACTCCGACGGCTCCAACGGGTTCAGATCCCCCACCGTCGCCAGCAGTTGCGGCATCGTGAATGCGGGGAACTCCGTCTCGTCGAAGATCGAGATCTCCGACCGCTGGATCGCACCGACGAAGAACTCCGCACACAGCCGCGAGCCGACCGGTCCGAGGCGGTTGCCGTCGTGTTTGATCTTCGCCTCACGAATGATGTAGTACCAGAGTGGCGTCTTCTCGTGCAGGTCGTTGTCTTCGAGGATCTGGCGGTGCGGCCCGTTCGCGATCTCCGCTGCGGTGATCGGCGTGAACCCGAAGCCGGCTCCCTGAATCGCCTGCGCGACCATCTGGCCGGTCGGCAGCTCGAACTGGCGACCCCGTAGCAGGTTCCGCGTCGCAAGCGACAGCAGCGGTGCGGGAACGCCGCCCATCGACTCGAACTCCGGTAGCTTCTGCAGCGCCATCGCCATGTTCGCGTCGAGCTTGCGCGCCTTCTGGAAGTTGGTCATGCCGACGCTCGGCACGCCCGAGAAGTCGTAGAGCAGCTTCCAGTTGACGATCCAGTTCGACGGCAGCTTCGGCTTGCCGAAGAACGGGGCATCCCCCTCGCCGCGCGAACCGCTACCACCCGAGAACTCGAACAGCAGCTCGAACGTCGCCGGAATCGCGCCGCTGTTGAAAACCTTGTTCCACTCGTACGACGGCCGCACCATGCTGTGGCCCAAGCGGAAGGCAGCCGCGGCGACCTCGACCGGCATGCAGTCCTTCTTGCTGTCGTCGTAGAACTTCGGCCCCATCGCGACCGTCTCCTGCAGGATGTCCGTCTCGAGGATCCGCGGCAGGAAGTCGTTCAGGATGATGCTCTGGTAGTGCAGCGTCACCTGCTTCCGAGCGGCCTGGAACCATTCATCGCCATCGAGCGTCGGGTCCGCGGACTTCAGCTGGTCGGCGATACGGTTGTGGAACTTCAAGAACGCGAGGTGCGTCTGCGCGACCGCGAGGTTTTCGTCGTTGCGCGGATCCCCGATCACGGCCGCCGTCCCCTCGCGCGGCAGATCGTTGGGGAAACCCCCGGCGATCGGACCACCAGGCTCGGTGTCCAGGGTTTCGGCAGTCATGCCGATACGCAGGTGCACTCCGTCCGCCTCGTAGAGCCCCGGACTCCCGGACGGTCCGTCTCCGTACACCGAGTCCAAGTCCAGCGCGGGCGTGCGCTCGGACGTGACGGTCGCCGGGTCCACCGGCGGACTCCCGAGCTCGAGGTTCTGCACCTGCGCGGTGATGTCGTGGTCGATGAACTGACCGAGGTAGGTGTAGCCCGCAGGAATGTCGGAGTCGCCCTGCGAGCCGACGCCGTGCACTTCGTTCTCCATCGCCAACCCGAGCTGCATCAGCGCGTCCTCGGACGGCTGCTCGGAGGACGCTTCGAACAGACGGCAGAACTTGATGTCCGGATCTTGTGGCGGCTCCTCGTGGCAACCCATCGGGTCCGGACGATCGGCATCCCCGTCGGGTCCCGCGTACTTCGACAGCAGCTCATGGCTGTAGAGCAAGCGCTTCACCCAGCCCTCGCCGTCGATGTAGTGGTGCTGCCGCCCGTGACGACGACGCTTCTTTCCTTCTCGCTTTGCACTCATCGTGCGCTCTCCATGTGACGTGCGGTTGTGATCCGACTCGCCGCAACGAGACGGAGCCCAAGCAGGAACGACGCAGTCGCCGAGCGGCGAATACGCGTCCGGGACACGCCCGGTGACTCCTTCTTCCTTCCGCGCCCGAGGGCGCACCGGCTCGCGGGGTGCGAGGGGCGTAACGATGATAGCGCGTTCCGCGAAACGGCGACATCGACCTCATTGCAGAATTGCCAACCAGGAAGAGTTTCCCGAAAAGTCCCTTACGCGAAGCACGCCCCCGGGTTCGTCACAGACAGCACGAATCCCTACGCAGACGCCCGCCCCGCGCTGCCAAGCCCCGGAGTCGCCACATGCCCAGGCCGATCCGCGTCGCCGTCCTCCTCCTCGCTTCGACCCCGCTCGCCGCGCAGTCGATCGCGTTCGAACCGAAGCTACTGCACACGATCCCGGACGGGATCTCGCTCGAAGGCGATCCGATCACGGACCCGAACGGCGACTCGTTCACGCCGACGTCGGACGTCGTGTGGGGACCGACGGGACGGCGCGTGGCCTACATCGGCCGGCGTGGTCAGACCTCCTTCCCGATCGACAGCGGCATCGACACGCAGCCAGAGGGCTTCCACTACCTGGACAGCCCGGTGTTCTCGTCGGACGGGGATGACGTCGTGTGGCGCGCGGGCAATCGGATCAAACCCAAGAAAGAGAAGTGGTGGATCCTGCGGAACGGCGAGAGGAGCAAGAAGTCGTACGACTGGATCGGCTCGGTCTCGATCGGCCCGGACGGCACGATCGCGTTCTGGGAACAGCCGGGCGCAAAGATCGTCGCCGACGGCTCGTACAACCGCGGCAAGCAGGTCTTCCACGTCGGCAAGAAGAAAGGCAAGAAATGGGAAGACGCGACGGCGCTGACGCCGGCCGCGTTCAGCGCGGACGGATCGACGGTCGCGACCGCCGCCGGCAAGGGTGGTGAGTGGCACGTGTTGATCACCGACAAGAACGGCAAGCAGAAGCCACTCACGAAGAAGGGCTTCCAGATGATCGACTCGATCGCGCTGTCGCCCAACGGCAAGGAGGCCGCAGTCGTCGTCATGGCGGGCATGGGCTTCGCACCGCCGGGCCCGGGCGGGATGCCGATGCCGGGACAGAAGCTCGTGATCCAACACGGCAAGAACACCTACGGCAAGCAGTTCGACTCGGCCGGTGTGCCGGTGTTCGGGCCGAAACGCAAACAGCTCGCCTACAAATTCGCAGACGGCAAGAAGATGGGCATCGCCCTCACGAACGACAAGAAGCCACGCGCGGAGCACGGCTACGTGACGAACCCGGTGTTCAGTCCGGACGGCTCACGCATGGCCTATGCCGCGATCGAAGACGCGAAGGTCGAGCCGTTCTACAAGATGACGACCTACTGCGACTTCGCGATCGAAGGAGGCAAGGCCCGGCTCGTGACCCGCAAGGGCAAGGGCAAGCCGAAGGTCGACGACGCGGAGTACGAAGGCATCCTCCACATCACGTTCAGCCCGGACGGGAAACGCATCGCGTTTGTCGCGCGCAAGGGCAAGAAGTGGCAGATCGTGTGTGGCGACGAGAAGAGCGACCTGTTCGACGAAGTCGGCAAGCCCGTGTTCGATGAGAGCTCGAAGCGAATCGCGTTCGGTGCACGGAGCGGACGCGAGATCTGGTGGAAGGTGCTGGAGTAGCCCGGGCGTTTTGACCGACGCATTTGTCTCTGATTAATCCGCGACAACCAAGTGTTACGCCTGCGTAACACTGCATCGCGACGCTCACCGCCGCCGCATCGTGCGCACCAGCCAAATCTGCACGCAGACGAAGCCGGCGAGCGACGCGAGCGCCACCCACGAACGTGCCGCCTCGCTCTCGTAGTTGGACCACCCGTTCGCCTTCGACGCGAGCGACGTGATCAGCACCGAGAACATCAGGGCCGCGAACGCGGTGAGCGGCATCCACGCCGTGACAACGTTCATCGCCGACGGACGCTGCGGATTGTCGCGGTAATGCGAGCGATTCCGAATCGCGAGAACGGCACCGACGATCACGAGCACCGGCCCAATGAACGAGATCGGGAAGAGCAGGAACGCGGCACCGCCGATCAATCCCGCCGCGATCGCGAACGCGCGCTGCCCCGATCGCTGGTCTCGCCGCGCCTCGCGCGACTCCCGCCATCGCTCGCGGCGCACGTCCAAAGAACTCCCGCCGCCGCCTTTGACCGCCGCCTTCAGCTCGCCCGCCGACTGGAACCGCCGCATCGGCTCGGTTCGCAGACTCTTCATCACGACAGCATCCAACTTCGGCGACGCCCCCCCGCGTTTCGACGGCTCTTCGAAGTGCCCGATCGGCAGCTGGCCGGTCAGGAGTTCGTAGAACACCACGCCGAGCGAGAAGATATCGGCGCGGTGGTCGACCGACGTCGGTTGCTCGATCTGTTCCGGCGCCATGTAGTGCGGCGTGCCGAGCACCTGCCGCGTGTGCGTGAGGTGCAAGGACTCGGTCGCGTCTCCGGTGAGCTTCGCGATGCCGAAGTCGGCGATCTTCACCTGACCCGCCGCATCGACGAGGATGTTCTCCGGCTTGATGTCACGGTGCACGACGCCTCGCCCGTGCGCGAAGTCGAGCGCATCGCAGATCTGCGGGATCAGGCGCACCGCCTCGGGCGGGGACACTCGCTCGAGCTCCATCAGCTGGCGGAGATTCGCGCCGTCGACGAACTCGGTCGCGAGGAAGAACCAGCCGCCGGCCTGGCCGAAGTCGTAGACGCGCAGGATGTGCGGGTGCTCGAGCAGCGCGAGCGCGCGCGCTTCGCGGACGAAGCGCTCTTCGAACGTCGGATCGGTCGCGAGTTCCTTCGGGAGGATCTTGAGCGCGACCTCGCGATCGAGCTGCACGTGCTGCGCGCGGTAGACCGCGCCCATTCCGCCGCGGCCGATCAGCGAGAGGATTTTGTAGTTGTCGAAGCTTGGCTGCAGCTCCTCGATCGACGGCGGCGCCGCCCCAACGGCGGTCGCCTGGGAGTCGCGCTGCAGGGCCTCGGCGGCCTGGGCGAGCAGCTTGGCGGGATCGAGAGGCGTGTCGGACTTGGTCATGCGAGGCTGTGCAGGAGCCCGGCGTGAGCGGTTACAGGGATTCGAGCGAAATCGACCCGGGCATTTTGACTCGTAGGAACTGTCTCCGAGACAGAACTGACTACCGAACGTTACGCCACCGTAACGCCGCGCGATTCATCGCAGCGCCGCGAGTAGCTGATCCACCTCGTCTGCCGCATCCTCCGGGTCCGCGAGGGTCTGCCGCACCTCCGCGACGAGGAGCTCCCGAAAGCGCTCGCGCATCCGGTGCACCGTCACCTTGACCGCGCCCTCGGACATGCCGAGGGCCGCCGCGGACGTGGCGAAGCCCGGCCCGCCGTCGACCTCGAGGTAGCATCGGAGCCCGTCGAACTGGGCGCGCCGGCCCCGCGCGCCGAATTCCTCCGCGAGCCGGTCCAGCACGACCGACAGCAAGGCCTGCGCGAACTGACGCTCGAACGCCTGCTCGGGCGTCAGCGTGTCGGTCGGTTCGATGTCCCATTCCTCGTCCCCGGCGAACGGATCGAGCGACACCGTCGGCGCACCGCCGCCGCGCTTCTCCGCCGTGTCCGCCTCGTGCTGGTTGATCGCGAAGTGGCGCGCGCACGTCTTGAGGTAGGCGCGGAAGCGGCCGCGAACCGGGTCGGCCTTTGCGAAGTCGCCCTTCGCGATGAGCTGAGCGAAGAGCCCCTGGGTCAGATCCCGGGCGGACTCCTCGCCTTCGCCACGCCGACGGAAGAACGCGTAGACCGGAGTCCAGTAGATCCCACACAGCTCTTCCAGCGCTCGCGTTCGCTCTTCGTCGTCACCCCCCGTCGCCAGCACGAGGCTCCAGCGCGTCGTATGGAACGAACGGCGTCTGGAATCGGGGTCGACCATGGCCGAGTTCTACCCTGCCCGGGCACC
>JANQJF010000118.1 GCA_028281765.1 Planctomycetota bacterium
CAGAATCGGAGCCGTGAAGGCGTCCATCTGGAAGAACGAGGCGAAGAACGGAGGGAGCTACTACTCGGCTAGCTTCCACACGCTCTACCGAGACCAAGAAGGAAGTTGGCGCCGGTCCTCGAGCTTCGGCCGCGACGACCTACTGCTCCTGGCGAAGGTCGTTGACCAAGTCCACAGCTACATGGTCGAGATGGCCACGCCGGCGAACGACGACGACTACGACGACCGCGAGATCTCCTGATCTCCCAGCCCGGCGCCACGCGCCGGGCGCCTTACCACTGCTCTTGACGACCGCGTAGTGCGCGCCAGCTCCCCGCGAGTGCAGTCGGTTCAGGAAGGGGAGAGAGAACCGCCCGTATCGCGGAGGAGCAGCGCTCCCACAGGGATCGGGCCTCAACCACGGAGGTTGCTATGCATCAATTCGACGACCGTCGTCGAGCGTTCGCGCTTGGCCAGATCGTGAGCACACCTGGAGCGCTCGAGCATGTCCCGGGAGACGAGATTCGAACGGCGCTACGCCGTCACGCGAACTGCGACTGGGGT
Organism: Planctomycetota bacterium; assembly: GCA_028281765.1. GTDB lineage: Bacteria > Planctomycetota > UBA1135 > UBA1135 > UBA2386 > JANQJF01. Next base: position 544 of record JANQJF010000118.1, read on the forward strand.
GACGTCGACCAACAGGACTGGGAGGAGAACGAGCTCTCTCTCCGCGAAGGCTGCCGGTTGTTCTCGGTATACCAGGCGAGCGACGGCGCGAAGTTCTGGGTCATCACCGAGGCAGACAGGTCGGCGACGACCGTGCTGTTGCCAGACGAGTACTGATCTCAGGCTCGGTTCGGATCGCCTGCGGTGGAGCATGAATCGCCATGATCAACGTTAACAGCGAACAACTTCTCCCCGCCCGCAAGGTCCCCGCCTACCTCCAGTCCCGCGGACTTGGCAGGCGAGTGCATGTCAGCGCGGTCTACCGCTGGATGAAGGCAGGGATCGACGGCATCCGACTTGAGTCGGTGAGGATCGGTGGACAGCTTGTAACCAGTGCCGAGGCAATCCAGCGCCGGGTCGAGGCGCGCGATCATGACCGCGCCTAGGCGCTTGACACGCATCGCTGACCTCCGAACCATGCGAGGAGACGCTCCAACGCCACTCGAAACTGCTCTTTGGCCGTTGGAGTGAGCGCGACCTCCCGCGATAGTTGGGCCGCATCCAGCGTAGAACGCGTTGGTCCCAACCCATGGTTCTGAAGGGGCTCAAGAAGAAACTCTCGGCTCTCTGTGCTCCGTTGTCTGGCAATCTGCTGGCCGGGCAACTAGCCGAGTTCTTCAAGGTCGCTGCGAAAGACGGTCTTGGCCCGGCCCTCGCCGCGGCGCAGGCAAGCCCCGGACTGCTGCTCGCCTACGCCGGGGTCTTCACAACAACGATCGCAAGTCGGCTGCGAGACGGAGACCAGGAGGTCGCCAAGATTGCAGAACTCTTCGAGAGCCTGCAGAACCAGAACAGTGACATACAACGGTTGATTCAGTCGTTCACGGGCGAAGGCGAAGTCTACGCCACGATTAACGGCCTCGAGCAACACGACCTCGCCGAGCTCACTGCAGCAGCGGTAGAGAACCGGTTGTCTGCATCGCCTGCGATTCGGTCGGCGATTCGCTTGACCTTGGGTGAGGTTGGCGTTTTTACGAAGGACGACCTCGCTGCTCTTGTCGGCGACAGCGCGGATGGCCGTCCTGCCTCCGCCGCAGCCGACATCCTGAAGCTAGCAGAGATCGGCAAGCACCCCGAGATCGAGCTGCCGGTCGACGAGCACTCGGATCAATACCCGCTGTTGTACACGAGCCGCCGAACATCCCTGCTGGGCCGGCAGCAAGAGTCGAGAGAGCTCGCGGAATTCCTGCACCAGGATGACAGTCCATTCCTGTGGTGGCTCTGGACTGGGTCGGGTGGCATTGGCAAAAGTCGACTGGCCCTCGAACTCTGCCTAGAGAGTAGAGGTAGTTGGCTCTGCGGCTTTCTACGCGACCGCAACAGCTTCACAGGCTGGGAGACGTGGCAGCCACCTCGCCCAACCTTGCTAGTTGTCGACTACTGCGCTTCCAGAATAGACAAGATCGCGGAGATGCTTCTCGCGCTTAGCGAGCGAGCTGCAAGCCTGAAGCACCCAGTTCGCGCCCTGCTGCTGGAGCGGAGCGAAGAAGGGCCTTGGTGGGACAAGTTGGTGAGCAGGCAAAGTTGGCGCGAGGCCAAGCTGCTGGACAACTCGCGACACAGCCTACCTCGTCGTCTGGGAGCCCTTGAGCCTGAGCATCTCTGGCAGCTCGTTTGTGACACGTATCACGCCGAGGGGAAGGCCGCTCCTGACGCGAACAAGGAAGCGATTCTTGAGAGACTGCGAGCTGTAGACCCAAGTGGAAGCCCTCTCTTTGCAGCTCTGGCAGCGATCGTCAGCATCGACAAAGGCGAGGCATTCGACTGGGATGCACGCGACTTGCTCTTGGGGGTCTTGGATCGCGAGCGAGCTCGATGGCGGCAGCTTATAGGCGATCAGGAATCGTGCCAGAGATACGAGCAAGCGCTCCTTCTGTCCACGATGACCGGCGGCGTTGCTCTTGCAGGATCTATGATCGACGGGATCGTAGCTAGCGAGCAGGCGAACGCTCTCCTTCCGTCTCTGGCCACTTATGATCATCGGATTCACGCTGCGATGTGTGGAGCGCCGGTCAGAGATGCGCGCCAACGACTTCTTCCATTGCTTCCGGATATCCTCGGGGAGTTCTACGTTTTGGAGAAGGGCGACGCGGAGCAACAGAGTCGCTTCGAGCAGATGAAGGACGCCGCGTGGAGCTTGGAGCCCAGAGGTACCTACTCTTTCTTGGATCGATCGCTTCGCGACTTCGTCACGCATCCTGCTCTGCTCATATTGGTCAGGCCGCCATCTGAATCGGGCGCTATCGATGTGTGGGCCGAGCTGACATCGAACGTCATGGCGTCCATATGCGCGGCCGGCGAGGGGGAGCTTGCACACAACCTTCTTGACCTTCTTCGATCCGTTGCTGACAGCCGATCTGACAGGGGCGTGTTTTCGGAGCGCGTTGGTCGCGCGACCTTGGCCGTGGCTCGACAGCGAGCCGAAGACTACGCGCACTCCGACGCCAAGAAGCTCTTCGAGGCCGCACTTCAGGAGTCGTTACCTTCCGCGCTTGAGCACAGGGCCTCGTATGAGTTTTCGTTGACGCTTATTGCCCTGGGCGAAGTTGATGACGGCAGACGGAGACTCCATGAACTCGAATCGCTACCGACGATTGACCTAAGGCTGCGACAGCTTGTGAGGGAGCGCGTTGAAGACCTTCCTCAGCTTCCGATTCCATCTGTCGCTCCGGAACTTCTAGGCTATCGCGAGGCGTTCATTCGCGAGCACGATCACACTGTCGCGCCAGGTCCCGCTGAGTGGTCGGGAGAGTTCTTCTCTCGGCTGTTCGTTCCGCCGGACGAGTCACTCATCGCGGAGTTGGATGGATGTGGCTCGGGCGAGGTTGCGATGCTTGTCGGTGCCGCTGGCGCGGGCAAGACCACGCTGCTGATCTGGCTGGGGTTGCGCGCAGCTCGATCGCAAAACGAGACTCCGGTTCTTGTCCGGCTACGCACATACCAGAGCTCGCATCACACCACCCTGCGTGCCTACCTTAGAGATGATCTGAGAACGCGCTATCCATCGATTGGCGAAGACGTTGCCGACAGAATCCTGAAGAACCGCGAGACCTTGCTTCTGCTGGACGGCTTGGATGAGCTGGCGGGAGCCGAAGGCAGGCACAGAATCCTCGATGAGTGTCGCGCCATCTGTTCGGATACCGGTGCTCGCGCGATCATCTCTAGTCGCCCATACGTTATTGGCGACCTGGGTGGCGATATGCAGGTCGTGAGCGTCGACCCTCTCAGCGAGCAGTCTGTTCGCGCGTTTGTCGACCGATTCTTCTGGGCTTGGGCGAACGCAAAAGCGATTGGAAACCCTGCCGAGAGAGCCTCCGAACTCAGTCACTCTCTCATGGGGACTATCGCGGTGAATGACAGCCTGCGGTCCCTGATGTCCAATCCACTACTGGCCTCGCTCGCGTGTCTTGCTCATGCTGAAACCGGGAGGATTCCAGAAAGTCGTACGTCTCTGTATCAAGATGTGATCTCGAACGTGCTGCGCCGTGATCGCACCCGAGGACTAAGCGAGTCCTTGACGCCGGCGAAGTTGTCAGAGCAGGATCTGATCAGATTGCTCAGGAAGCTCGCCTACAACACGGTGGGGCGCGCCTCGATCTCCATAGAAGACGTGGCGGCGGCTATGGGTGGTCTGACCGAGCTTGAGGAACTTGGCGCCAAGGACGTGCTCACGCACTTGTCGACGCGTTCTGGTCTCATCCGCGATGTGGGTGGAGGAGCGTTTCAGTTCGCGCATCGATCGCTGCAGGAGTTTCTTGCGGCGCAGGCCATGGCAAATACGGATCTGTTGGCGCACGTCGAGGACGGTTCGTGGGATTCGATGGTCGAGGTCGTCGCCGAAACTTCCGAACCGAGCGAGCGTATCGCATGGGCCGAGAAACTCGTTGAGCGCGCGAGGAGTCTTGGCCGCGAGAACGTCCTCGCCGCCCGCTGCGCTGGGCTCGCTTGGATGATGACCGACGACTTGCCCCGAGCGCCAGAGACGGTGCGGCAGCGGGTAGTGGACCTAGCCGAAGAATTCGTCGTGCCTCGGAACGTTACGGACGCTTCTCGAGTCGCTGGGGCCGGCGACCTAGTTGTTCCCGTGTTGCAGTATCGAAAGAGCCGTAATGCCCGGACGTCAGTCCTTTGCATCCGAGCACTCGGTCGTCTCGGTAGTTCACGAGCAAAGGAAGCTGCCCGCTCTTATCAAGATGACGCGCGCGCAACCGTGATCGCAGAGCTCTGCCCGTGGTGGAGGAGCTGGGGGCTCGAGTTGGAAGAGATCGGACTCATCCGCAGCTTGCGATCGTCAGGGGAAGCGGCTCCCATCAGCCTGAGGCCCTTCATGGGCTAGCACGGCAGCCTGCGCCCGCGTTTTACGTCACTGTGCATCTTCTTGGCTCGAGACGAACCCCTGGAGCAGATCGAGGATCGCCGCCCGAACATGGGCCGGGGCAGCAGGCCACGCTGCGACCACGCGCGCCAACGAGTGCTCGTCGTTCCTGCCCACTGGCCTGCCCAGGCGCGGAGCAGGCGTTGCTAAGTGGTCGTCGGAATCATCAGTTGCGTCGCTCGGTTTTCGGTTTCCTAAACCGAAGGTCACAGGTTCGATCCCTGTCGGGCGTACCAACAGCAAAGAGCCGCGGCGTGCCGCGGCTCTTTGCGTTGGAACGCCCGACAGGGATCGAACCTGTGACAGCCGCTGGATGTTCGGGCGCCGAGGGGCGAACGGCGAATCTCTCCATTCGAACGATCTTGCGCAGTGTGGCGGCCGACGCGGCGGTTCGAATCCCGCCGGGTGTACCAGTTGGCGTTTTGGGGGAGAGCTTGGAGGGGCGGAGGGTTTCGGGAAAGGCGACAACCCAGACCGGCGTTGTGGTACGCCGACGCTTCGCTGCCCCGATTCGACGAACGGGCGAGGCGGGCGGCGAGACTGAAGTCAGTGCGTGCTGCGCAGCGCCGCCGCCCCTCAGCGCAGCGTGTCCAGGCGCTTCGTCAAGTCGTTGACCAGCCACTGGTGCTGCTTGTCGCCGCCGTATTCCGCGAGTAGACGCTCGTACTGCGCGCGTGCACTCACCACATCGCCGGTCTCCTCCGTGAGTGTTGCCTTGGCCCATTCGCCGTGCATGCGAACCCAAGTATCGATCTCGCGGTTCTGCGCCACGGTGTCCGCAATGGCCAGGGCGCGCACGGGGTCTCCGCGGGCCGATACCGTGAGCGCGAGTTGATAGGAGGCGTAGGCACCCTCATCGGTGACGCCACCGAGCTGTGATGCTTCAAACAGCAGCTGCTCGGATTTGGCCAAGTCGCCTCCTCGGCGGTGTGCGACGCCGAGTTGTGCGAGCGCCTTGGACCGCATGCTCGGTTCGAGCTGGCGTTCGAGCAGCGTGCCCAGGATCGTCTGTGTTGAAATGGGATCCTTCTGGCGCAACCGTCGCGCTTCATCCAGCAACTGCTGGTCGGTGAGGCCGGCGAGCCGCTTGGCGGCGCGCGTCGCCTCGACGCGTTCGAGCGCCGCCGTCAGTGCGGCTTCGTCCAGCGGCAGGTCGCCGGCCTCGGACACAGGGACTCGCAGCGGCGCGGCTCGCGCCTCGCGCAGCTTGGCGACCTCGTCGGTCAGTTGCGCGAGCTGGTTCTGGATGAGCGCCAGTTGCACAGCGACCGCCGGATCGTCCTCGGGCATCGCCGGTGCCATGGTGGAGCGTTCCTCACCCAGGTCCACGGATGCCGCAGGATCGGGCCCTCCCTCTCGACCATCGGCCAGCGCGAGCCAAACGGCGCTCGCTGCTACCGCTCCCACAAGGCCACTGATCAAAACCAGGTGAGTCTCTCGCATCACGTCTCCATGGGATGGCGCGGGTTGCACCGACAGTCGCCTGGCATGTTAGCAGTGGCCCGCCGCCGCTGGGGCGCCGTCCGCATTCCCGACACCGAGTGTCCGCGATCCGGACTCCGCCCCCCAATCTCCCGCTGGCCCGGCCTTGCGTCCTTCACCGACGAACTCCACCCCTGGAACGATCGATGAAACCAAACCTCTTCTTGGCGCTGGCCACGCTCTTCACCGCCGCCGATGCGACCGGGCAGTCGTGCATCAATCCGTGCGTCGCTTCGCATCGGGGCAAACCCCTGGTCAGCACGCAGTTCCTCCCGACGATGTTCGCGATCCGCGTGCCGGGTCTGCCGCAGAACGACGTGATCCGCCAGATCGAGTTCTTCTGCAAGACACGGGCTCCGCAGCGGTTTCGATGCCGGTGTGGATCTACGACCGCGGACCGTCCGGGGCGCCGCAGTCGCCGATCGGTTCGGGCAACATGTTCGTCGGCACGACGCCCGCGGCGTACACCGCGTCGGTGCAGGCGCAGGTGCAAGCGAACACCGACTTCTTCATCGTGTTCGACAACGCGATCGGGGATTTGACGCCGCCGGTCGCGGGGTTCGGCAGCCTGGGGGAGCCCAGCGCAGGAGCACTGGCACGGCGGTCCGAACTGGTCGGGCCCCTGGCTCAGTGGGCGGTACATCTACCGGCTCCGTTTCCGCGCGCCGTGGTGTGGGAGTGGCTCAACGATCCGCAGACGTTCATCCGAAGGCAGCCGTGGCCTTACTTCGTCGAGTTCTTCGAGGGCGGGTTCGAGACCGGGGTGCTCAACACGCACACGGGACCCGGGATCCACTTCCCCGGAGTACTCGGCGAGATCCGCGAACCCGAGTATCGCGACCTCGTCTACCTCTACGGCGCATACGTGTTCTCCATGCGCTGGATCCGGCCGACGCGACCGTAGTTCTGGGTCGACGAACTCGACGGAGGCCGAGAGTGTCGTCGCGTAAGAACAGCAAGGCGAGGCAGTCGTGCTTCGATCCTTCTCCCCCCTTCCTGCATCAACTTGACGCCCGTGCGGGCCGATCTACGATCGAGGCCATGTCGAAGCTCCGCCGCCATCTCCTCGGCGTCGTCCTGGCTGGCATGGCCGCCGCGACGTTCTCGTGTTCGGGTTCTGGCGAGTCCGGGACCGTTGCTGGCGCCGGCGACTGTCATGGCTGCGATTGCCTCGCGCCGGAAGTTTGCGGAGACAGCGAGGCCGTGTGTCCCGCTGGTGAGGATTGCTGGATGCCGGAAGTCTGCCCGGACGAGACGGTCGTGTGCCCGCCTGCCGATCCGAAGCTGGTGCCCCAGTAGTTCGATCGGGTTCGTCCGCTCCCGCCGTCGTTGGACCGACTCTTGGAGTCGTAGAGCCACACGCGCCCACCGACGAACCCGACGCGCACCGTGACACTCGGCACACCGAGCCATCCGCCAGACCCGGGCATTTCTCTACTCTTTGTTCCCTGCTCGTAGCCCCCGCGCGCGGAGCGAATTGACGCCCTCGCCCCGGCCGCCACAATGGGCGGCTATGCGAATGCTCTCCTGTGCGATAGCACTTCTCTCCTCCGGCGTCGTGGCGCAGTCGAACGCCAACCCGGACTACGACATCTGGCTGTACTCGCTGACCAACAGCATCACCGACTACCGTGATGGACCGGCGGGCGACCCGAGTGGAATCGCGGCGGTCGCGTTCGGCCACTCGTGGGCCAACTGTGGGCCGGGCCACGTCCCGTGGGAGGACGTGAACCCCGACGGGACGATGATCGACACGTTCCCGTACCTCGCGTTCTTGGTCGTTCGCGAACACAACGGGCGCATGGAGCAGATCTCCAACCGCAGCTTCGTGAAGTACTCGTACGCGACGTTCAACTTCAGCGGTGGGCCGTGCGGCGCGTGCCAAAGTGGTCCGAGCGGCCACTTCCGGTTGGGGTGCCGTGACACCTACGGCGCGAGCACGAACGCGTGGTTCAACTACATGGGCCCCGCGGAAGAACTCGATCCGTGGTTGGGCACGCGCGACACGGTCGGGAGCTACTGGGACCGTGGTGACCCGCCGGTGAGTGGTGCCGCGGCGACCGACAACCGCAAGTCGTTGAACTCGTCGATGTGGAACACCTGGAGTGCGGTCAAGAACCGGACGCAGATCAGTGAAGCCACGCTCATGGAGGGGGGGACGCTCTACGGGCAGGCCTACGCCGTCATCCAAGGTGAGCCCGTCGCCGCTCGCGACGACAACATCATGTATCGCGGTCTGAGCATGGCCTGGAACGGCAGCGGCTGGAACTCCGGCTTCGTCGGCGGCTCGGTCCAGGGTTCGGTGCTCGAGGCATGGACCGGTGCGTCGACCGACATCGGTGGCAATGGCAACGACGATGGTCGCTTCCTGGTCGCGGTCAAGGTGACCGGTCCGGTCGGTGGCCTGTATCACTACGAGTACGCGGTGCAGAACCTCGACAACAGTCGGGGCGCGGCGACCTTCCGCATTCCGGTCGCGCCCGCGGCGACGGTCGTGAACGCCGGTACGAAGGACATCGACAGCGACGGCAGCAACGATTGGACGTTCTCGCGCGTCGGCAGTGAGATCACGTTCTCGGCGGGTGTCGACAACGCGCTCGAGTGGAACACGATCTACAACTTCTGGTTCGACAGCTCGGCGGCTCCGGAGGCCGGGACGACGACGCTCGACCAGGCGAGGCCGGGTACGGGTGCGACGATCGTTACGGTCGGAAGCCAGGTGCCGACGGATCAGCCGGGTGATCCGGCAACCGTGGATGTGATCGGCAGCAGCTGTCCCGCGAACGGCATGTCTCTCACGACAGACGCCACCCCGGTCCTCGGCACGACGGTCAACCTGACCACGTCGAACATCCCCGCCGGCACGGCCTTCGGCGCGATGATCCTCTCGCTCGGGCAAGCCATGCCGGCTATCGACCTGAGCGTCATCGGCATGGAGAACTGTGAGTACCACGGTGCTGGCGATGCCGTGCACCTGCCGTTCTCGTCACCGGGTTCGTCGGTCGTCTTCCCGGTCTCGATCCCGAACGACAACAACCTGTTGAGTGTGAGCTTCGTCAACCAGACGTTCACCTATAGCTCGCCCGCGACGACGCTGGGCGTGATCGGCTCGAACGGCCTCAAGCTGGGCGTCGGCAACAACTGATTCGTCAGTCGCTGACAGTGGAGAGCCGCGGCGGTTGCTGCGGCTCTTTGCGTTGGAACGCCCGGAGCCTGGCCGCTTGGGCCGAACCTGGCAGGAATCGCTACCATTGCGCCGATGCTGGGAACTGACGAGAACAAGCGGATCGTTCGACGCTTTTACGAGCACGTCGTCAATGCCGGCGCCGTCGACGAGATCGAGCAGTTCCTCTCCCGGGACTATGTCGAAGTTCACGAGAACACTCGATATCCGAGCGGCATCGAAGGCGCGAAGGAGCACATACTCGGCAGCCGGCGAGTCTACGAGAATCTACACCTGACCGTCGGACAACAGATCGCAGAGGGCGAGTGGGTCGTGTCGCGGGTGACGATGCGCGGCGTGCACGCCGGCGAATGGATGGGGATCGCGCCGACGGGCGAGGCCATCGAGATGACGGTCGTGAACATCGACCGGGTCGTGGACGGGAAGATCGTGGAACACGGTGGTGCGGCCAACGTGTTCGAATCGCTGCTGCGGGTTGGCGCGATCCGGGTGGTGGGACAGTGAGAGTCTTAGTCAGCGAGCCGCGACAGAGGGGTGGCGATCGCTTGGAGTGCACCGGAGTCATCGTCCTCCGACCACGAGCCGCGCCGCGTTCGACGCCGTCAGCCCCAGCGGATTCGCGCCGACGTCCATGACGAACGCCTGCTGGAACAACATCCCCCCGAGTTCCGAGGCAGGCAACGTCACCGGGAACGACCACGCCGCGACTCCCCCGACCGGGACGGCGGGCACCTCGGCGAGGAAGCTCGTGTAGAGCGTACACCCTGTCATCCCGATCGGATCCAAGGCCGCGGGCAGCGGCAGCGTCCCGGCCATCGTGTCCGACATTCCGAACACTAGTGACACCGGAGTGCTGCCCCATGGAACGTTCCCGAGTTCGACGTGCAGCGTGTCGCCGAGCCACGGGCGCGAATTGCCGACCGCGCCGAGCGTGGGGATCCCGGCGCTGCCGGTGCAACCCTGACCGAACGGCTCGTACGCCGCGGGCGTGACCGGGCCGTACTCCCACGTGTCGGTGAACCCGTCACCGCTGCGCATCACGACGCGCTCGCGGGCGCTGTCGTATGCGAGGTGGACCGGCCCGCGCGGCGGGGGAGCGTTCGGCGGAAGGCGCTCTGTCCACGACACGCCGTCCCACTCCCACACGTCGCCGAGTCGCGTCAGCGATGGGTCGCGTCCGCCGAACATCACGGTGACGCCTCGGGCCGCGTCGTAAGTCATCCCGTGGTTGATGCGGCCGGGCGGGCCGGACGTCGCGCGCAGCTGCCACGACGTCCCGTCCCACTCCCAGGTGTCGGACTGCCCGGACATCGCGACGCCGCCGCCGAACAGCACCGTGACGCCGCGCGCGGAGTCGAATGCCATCGCGTGCGCCCAGCGTGCGGACGGCGCGACGCCGCCGAGGTTGACCTGTGTCCAGCTGGACCCGTCCCATTCCCAGGTGTCGTCGAGTGCTCCGAAGCCGGGCGTGCTCGTGCCGCCGAACAGCACGGTGACGCCGCGGGCCGAGTCGTACGCGAGCGCGGGCTCAGAGCGCTGGGACGGGGACAGCAGTGGCGTGCGGTTCATCCACGAGGCTCCGTCCCATTCCCATGTGTCCCCGAACACGGTGCCGGTCGAGATCACCGAGCCGCCGAACAGGAGGGTGCGGTTACGGATCGAGTCGTACGCGATCGCGCACCGGTCGCGACCCGGTGGTGCGCTCGAAGCCGTGAGCAGCGACCAGGAGCTTCCGTCCCACGCGTGCAGCTCGTCGAAGAACGACGCGCCGGTGAAGTCGATGATCGACCCGCCGAACATCAGCGTCTGCGCATTCGCCGAGTCGTACGTGAGCGAAAAGAACGTGCGCATGTCCGAGAACGAAGCGCCTTGGGTCCAGTCGACTTGCGCCGTTGCGGCATTGCCGATCAGCAGCGTGGTCATGCCAATGAGCGTGGCGCGGGCGCTCGAAACTCGGGCCTTCGAGGGAGCAGAGCTGTGAATCATCGTCGAGTCCTTCCGATCCGCATTGTACCTCGTCTCGCGCGAGCGAGGTAGCGACGGCGGATGGTGGGGCTCGACTGCGGCGGACCGATGCCCCCGCTCAGTAGATCAACACCGACAGCGCGTTCGAGTCGATCAACGCCAGCGCCGGATCCACGACGATCGACTGCAGGTGGAATCCCGAATACGAAAGCGACGGGTCGTTCGGAATCGAGAACGAGAACGTCGGCGCCGACCCGCCGGCATCGAGCGTGCCGCTGTCGACCACGAACAGCGGTGCCGACAGCGCGAGGTCGACGAACCCGGGCAGGCTCAACGGGTTCGTCTGGTCGAACGAGAAGAGCGTCGCGAACGGGGCGTTCGGCAGCGTGGGGGCGGTCAGCGAGAACGGGACCGCGAGGCCGGTCGCCGCCACGCCCTGCCGATAGAGCACGGGCGCCGTCGACGACGCGTCGACGACATCGATCGAATTCCAGGTCTCGACCGGAGGGCCCCCGGGCGTCGCGGTGGTTGCGTGGATCCAGTAGCGGCCCGGGGCGACGAGCTGGCCGGTCGACCCGTCGATCTGATCCCACCCCCAGGAGTAGGCCGCGTTGCCCGGGATCGTGATCGGCACCGAGGCGCAGTTGCTGCTGAACGGAACGACCGGTCCGTTCTGGGTGCCTTGCCGGATCTCGAGCCAGCCGCAACCGGTTTGGATCTCCATGCCCAGTCCGGTCGTGTCGGTGATGGAGATGAAGGACGAGGAACCCGAGGTGATCGGGTTCGGCGAGACCTGGACGAGCTGGGCGGTGGCGGTGGCTGTCAGAATGGAGAGGGCGAGAGCGGCGCGGATGGGTAGGCGGATCATGGCGAATCGGGTGTCGGTTTCGTTTCGCCTGGGTTCAGCGCGGAGTCGAGTCGCGAGACCCTGGAATTCCGGAGAAACGAGCGGGCCGGGTCTCGCCGCACACGACTCGAGCAGCTGTCGACCTCGCTAGACATCACGAGCACCACCCGAGAGAATCGCGCGGCGCGACGACTCGGAGCTCGCTCCTGAACGTCCGAGTCGCAAGGAGTCGGCCGAGTAGGAGGACTGAATCGTGGATGCTTTCCAAGTGACGCTGATCGTCGCGACCCTCCTGTGCACGCTCGTGGCCGGGTTCGTCTTCGCGTTCGCCGTGGTCGTGATGCCGGGCATACGGAAGTTGAGTGACGGCGAGTTCCTCCGAGCGTTCCAGGTGATGGACAAGGTGATCCAGGACAGGCACCCGATGTTCATGCTGGTCTGGGTCGGTTCGGTGCTCGCGCTGGTCGCGGCGACGGCGCTCGGCTTCGGGCAGCTGGATGGCACCGGACGCACTCTGATGATCGCGGCGCTGGCGGTCTACTTGCTCGGCGTGCAGGCGCCGACCGCGGTGATCAACATCCCGTTGAACAACAAGCTGCAGACTCTCGCGATCGGCGACATGGATCCGGCGGCCCAAGCCGCGGCGCGCCAGGAGTTCGAGTCCCGATGGAACGCGTCGAACGTCGCGAGGACGTTCGTGGCGTGCCTCGTGAGCGTCGCGCTGTTGGTTCTGCTGCTCCGACTCTGAGGGTCCCGACCCTCAGCGTGCTTGCTACGACTTCGCGCTCACGAGGGCTTGATCGACGCGATGTCGCGGAGCGCCTGACGCTGCGGTGGCGGTCCGTCGCGAGTTTTTTCGGAAACCGCGAACAGGCGCACTGCCCGTGACGCTGACCCGCCAGTCCTACGACGAAGGAATACGAAACGATGAAGACTCCCCTGAAGCTGTGCTGGTTCGTCCTCAAGATCGCAATCCTGCTGTTCCTCGCGGCGGGAACCGCTGCTGCGCTGTTCGGGTCCGATGCGGTCACGGCCGATCTCGACCGCGAGCTCTTCCCCGGTTTCACGGCATCGATCGCCGTGGTGCTCTGGGCTGGGATCCTCAAGCTGATGTTCGGCCGCAAGCGACGCGCTCCGAAGGCCGACCAGCTCGAGGCGGGCGAAGTCGCGTGACGCACGCGGACTCCGGGTTGCGGGCCCGCGCTACTCCGAAGTCAGCCGTGCGGACAGCGTCGCGAGACCGCGGGCGACCAAGCCACGCACCGAGGACTCGCTGGACTCCATGACGTCCGCGATCTCCGGGTAGCCGAGCCCCATGAGTCGCGACATCGTCACGGCGTCACGCTGTGCGTCCGGCAGCTCGGCAATCGCGGCCTCGAACTTCGCGACGTCCTCGCGCGCTGCGGCGTGACGGCTCGGTGTTGCCAGCGTGGCGTAGCAGCGAGCCAGCGCGCCCAGATCGTCGTCGCGTGCTTCTTGACCGACGTCTCGCGCGATGTCCCGCCGTTCTCGCCGGTGAAACCGGTTCCGGTCGAGGATCTTCCGCACAGCCTGCTGGAACAGCCAACTGCGAAACTCCTCCTCACCCCGATAGTCCAGCGCGTCGAAGTCGACGATCACTTCGCGATACACCGACTGGGCCAAGTCGGTCGCGGATTCTCGCGTGGCCAGTCGCGCTCCGAGCTTCCCGCGGATGAACGCGACCAGCGGCGCCATGCTCCGTTCGAAAACGGAGTTCAGGGCTCGTGGGTCGCCGGCGACAGCGGCGCGGACCTGGTCGGGATCCACAGTCATGACCACAGGATACGGGACGCGCGGCCGTGATTTTCTCGATCACCGCGAACACCGCCGCATTCGGGGACGCTCTCCGGTTGCTGCCTCACACAGTCCCGAGAGAATCAACATGTCCAAGATCGCCATCGCCTCGATCGCCATCCTGATCGCCAGCGGATTCGTCTACCTCCGTGTGCGGGGGAAAGAGGACACCGCGGAGTCTGCACGGGCCATCGTGCATGCCTACTGCGAGCGGACGCCGAGTTACGTCCATGACTCCGACTACGTGCAACGATTGATCCAGGATCACCACGAAGCCGCTTTCGAGCGAAACTTCCAGCTCGGCGGGCGCAGGAGTCGAGCCAAGTTCGACGCGAACATGTATCTGTTCGACGTGTTCACCGCGATGCAGAGGCGGGCCAAACAAGACGGCAGACCGGCGGTCGCCAAGGACCTCTCCGAGGCTCATGTCCAGCTTCAGCTCGATCGAGTGAAGCGAGCCGCGGCCCGATAGCCCGCTCTCAGTGTTCGGAGATCGAGGGGGTCAGGGAGCGCGCCGCACGCAACCCGAGCGTGTCCATGCGAATCGTCGGTTTGGAGCCATGGCGATGGCTCGAACGCGCGCGCGCCGCCGGCACGCTGAACGCGCCGCCGCGATAGACGCGAGATCCGGAACCATCGCCGCGCAATCGGAGACCGTCGCCCGCCGCGTGCGCGCTTTCGTGTGATCCGTATAGGTCTCGGCACCACTCCCAGACGTTTCCATGCATATCGAAGAGGCCGAACGAGTTCGGCGCGAACGATCCGACGGGTGCGTGGATCACGAAGCCGTCTTCCCAGCCTTCGCACGTCTTCCATCGCGTGGTTCGCGCGGCTGCTCGATCGCCCACGTTGGCGTGTGTCACGAGCTCATCCAGCTCGCAACTCCAGGGAGAGGTCGAACTCGCGCGGCAGGCGTGTTCCCACTGCGCCTCGGTCGGCAGCAACAGGCCGTGCTGTGCGAGCAGAGTGCGACACTCCGACCAATCCACCTGCTCGACCGGGTGTCTGTCGTCGACTTTCTCGCTGGCCTTCGTCGCCTGGAAACCGACCTTGTAGGAAGACGGTCTTCGGAAGGACTCGGCGCCACTCCAGAGCCGGTTCCACTGCCCCTTCGTCAGCTCGTGTCTCGCGATCAAGTACGGGGCGAGTTCCAGTTCTGCGACCGGCCACTCGTTCTTTCGAGCGAGACGATCGAAGTGGGCGAGCTCGTCGTTCGCCGGCTGAGCGCCCACTCGAGTGGTGCCACCGGGTAGCAAGACGAACACGATGCCCGCATCGGCCCGGGGCTCGATGTAGCCGGTCTCGGGGTCGTGCGCTGGAATCTCGAGAGCGCGAGGATCGGTCGTGCCATCCCAGGCGCTGCGCAAGTGATAGAACTCCAGGAGACCGGTCGCGGGGTTCGGTCCGAGCGGCACGAGTCCGACCATGTCCTCGATATGCAGTTCGATTTTGCAGGACGCGTAGCGCGAGCCGCTCTCGAGTATGGAGAGCACCGAGTCCCAAGACACGCGTGCGTTCGGATGCGTGCGTGTCGACTCTTCGATCGACTCGGCCCACACGAGGCGCTGCCGAACACGTGCGCGCTGCTCGTTCTCCAGGCGCCGCAGCTTGTCCAGCAAGTCGACGAGCGTGGCGTGTAAGAACCGTTCCGGTTCCTTGTCCGCAGGAAACGACCAGGTGCGTCGCTCGTGGACGGTCGCCGTCAGAGTCTCGTATCGACTTCGGGTGTCAGTGAGGAGTTGGTCCGCATTCCGGGCCAAGTCCTCGATCTGCTCGATGCGGCGCGTGTAGTCGGCGTGCCCCGCGTCGTCGACCTGAGCGAGCGCGCGCTCCGCCTGAGCGCGGGCGGCCTCGGACTGCCCGTTCGCCAACAGAGCCCACGCGAGCATGTCGAGATACCGCACCGCAGCGACACCCGTGACCGGACCACGCGCCGCGGCCGCTTGCGCAAGTGCGAGTCCGAGAGCCTCTTCGCCGTAGACCGTTCGGCCTGCGGGAACCGTGCCGATTCGTTTCCATGCTTCGAGACTCAGCGCATACGCATCGAGTCCGTCCATCGCCTCGTCGAGCTCGGGCACGATCAACTCGCGCTGGCCCGCGCGGACTTCCTGCGCGTAGCGAAGGGAGTTCACCTGCTGTCCCAAGGTGCGCCATTCGTCGTAGCGAGGGTGAGACTGCAGATCCTGCTGTTGCTCTGCGGCATCCCAAGGCAGTGCTTCCATCCGCAAGCGCTCGATCGTCGAGCGGATGTCGGGACGCATCGCCAGCAGGGGATCGCACTCGTCCTCGAGCCAGCGCCGCATCGCCTCGATCTCGGATGGCCACGCGGGATGGAGCGTCGTTTCCAGCTCGATGGCTCGCTCGTGTCGGACGACCCCGGACAGTTGGCGAAACTCGGCGACCGTCGACTGCAATCTCCGCCGGGCGCTCATCTCCGCTGCTGCGAGACGCTCGTTCTCGTCCGCGCGTTGCCCGGCCTCCAGTTCGCTCCGCCTCGCGCGCGCGTTCTCGAACGCGAACGCGATGACGCCGAGGATGGACGCCAACACGACGGCCCCGACCGCGAAAACCTGGCCCCGATACCGACGCATCAGCTTGCGGAGGCGGTACCCGGCACTCGGAGGGCCGGCGGCCAGAGGCTCGTGGTCCAGGAATCGTCGTAGGTCCTCTGCCAACGCGTTCGCCGTGTCGTAGCGGCGCTGTCGATCCTTCTCGAGCGCCTTGAGGACGACCCAATCCAAGTCGTTTCGCAGCGCGCGCCTCAGCACCCCGACGCTCGTGCGCCGTGCTCGCGCGACGCTGATCGAGACGTCGCCAATCTCGGTGATCTTCGTGCTCGGCCGTGGGGGATCCACTTCACGAAGAATACGCTGCGCTTCGAACATCCCACCCTGACGCAACTCGACGCCCGAGAAGGGCAGCTCGCCGACGAGAATCTCGTAGAGCATCACGCCCAGCGAGTAGATGTCGGCACGAGTATCGATATCGAGGTTGGTGGGGTTCGCCTGCTCGGGCGCCATGTACTCCGGGGTGCCGATGATCTGGCCGATCTCGGTATACAGCGTGGCTTCGATCAGCTTCTCACCCATGGCCTTGGCCAGGCCGAAGTCGATGACCTTGATCTGGACTTGTCCGTCGTTGTCGCTGACGAGCACGTTTCCCGGCTTGAGGTCGCGGTGCACGACGCCCTTCTGATGCGCGTGCTGCACCGCGGCGCACACACGGCACATCAGCAAGATGCGATCCTCGAGCGAGAGGCGCTCTCGGTCGCAGTACTGATCGATGGGCACGCCGCCCTGCACCAACTCCATGACGAAGTAGGGCATGCCCCGATCGCTGGTGCCACAGTCGAAGACTCGCGCGATGCCCTCGTGATCCATCATCGCGAGCGCCTGGCGTTCGAGCTCGAAACGCTTGACGACCGCCCGGCTGTCCATGCCGAGCTTGATGAGCTTCAGTGCGACGCGTCGCTGGACGGGCTCTTGCTGCTCCGCGAGGTAGACGACGCCCATGCCTCCCTCACCTATGGGCTTCTGCACTCGGTAGCGCCCGATCTGCTGCGGGTGGTCCGGCTCGGTCGGCGGCTCGAGCAGTCCGTGCGCACCGAGTCCGTGGAGGCGTGCGAGCAACTGCTCGGCATGCTCGGGATGCTCGGCGCAGAGCTTCGCGACGGCATCTGGTCCGACAGTCTCCAGCGCCGTGATCGCTCGCGCCACCAGCGAGGTGAGGTCGGGCTTGTCGGGCTCTGAAGACACGGCCGGGACTGTAGCGTGACGGCGCGCTGTCCGGGAGCGACGCAGCCGATGATCGGGCTTCGGGCAGTCAGGAGGCACGCGTGCCGCGCCATGGCGGTAGGCCAAGACCCGCACTCCGGCGATTGGCTGCCCACTTGCGTCCTCGACCATCCCGGTCATCGGCACGAGCCCGCGCAACTCCAGCACGACGATTCCGTGAGCGCATGGCTCGACTATAATGCGTGACCCAGATGACACGGATACGGCCCACGACCACGTTCTTCGCGTTGGGAGCCATCGGCCTCCTCGTGCTGTTTTCCTGCGCGACTCCCGGCTCGACCGAATCCGCGGCCGGCAAGTTCGAGAACCTGCAGGTCCTCGCGCCCGACACCACCGACGACGAGCTCAGCGAGATCATGCTCGGCTTCCTGTCCGGTCTCGGGTTGCCCCGGCGTGCAGGCCGCGGCTGCTTGCACTGTCACGAGGGATCCCTCGACGAGCCGCGGACCAGTTGGGACTACGCGGCCGACACGAAGCCCGCGAAGGCGCAGGCTCGCGTGATGATGCGCATGGTCTCGGACATCAACCGGCATCTCGACGACCTCACGCCGCGGCCCGACGCGAGCAGTCGCGTGACGTGCTACAGCTGCCACTCGGGTCGGCTCAATCCGAAACCACTGCACGACGTGTTGATGGAGCGGTACGAATCCGGCGGCGTCGGCGAGCTGAGTGACACGTACCGCGAGCTGCGCACTCGATACTTCGGTGCCGACGCGTACGACTTCAAGCCGCACACGCTGCGACGCATCGCGGAGTATCTGGTCGAACAGTCGGAGTTCGATGATGCAGTCGCGATTCACGGTCTCAACGCCGAGCACAGTGAGGACCCGTCGGCGATCGCGGGTGTCGTAGTCGTGCGACTCGAGCAGACGTTCTCGACTGCGGGCACCGACGCGATGATCGCGCGCTACCACGAACTCAAGAACGAGCATCCGAGCGAGGCCTTCCACCCGTTGCCGCTCGGAGGGTTGGGTTGGAAGTTGTTCCGCGCGGGCCATCGCGAGGCGGGCTTCCGCTTGTTCGAGTTGAACCATGCCGAGAATCCGGACAGCTTCGTGGCCAACGAGAACCTGGCGTGGGGGTGCTTCTCGATGGAGCGGTTCGAGCGTGCGGTTGAACTCGCGGAGGAGTGGGTCGCGGCGCATCCGGAGCACGAGTCGGGTCGGCTGATGCGTGACGAGATCGTGCGCAAGGCTGAGCGGTGAGCGGTGAGCGGCGAGCGCGCGCGCCCGGACCGTATCTCGCTCCCGTTGCCCGCGCCCGTGACCCCCGCCTCTCGCCCGCCGGCACGCTCCCCCGCCCAGAAGCGCAAACTCGACCAAAACCCTGTGCGATCCGCCTCCCAACGGCGCTGGCCCCGGCATGAACGCTTTCGCCTTGGCCCTCACCTCCCTCCTGGTCGGATCCGCCGTCGCCCAGTCCCCGACGCTCGGTGACCCCGTAGAAGCCCTCCCGTCGCACTTCCGCGTCCCGATCCACGAACACGAACCCGATCCCACCTTCGGGCGCTACGGCATCTGGGCCGCGGCCGCGAGCTACAAAGTGTCGTTCCACGACGGCATGACTTTCTACCCGGTCCTCGGTGCCGAAGCGCCAAGGAACCTTCCCGTGGCGTGGCAGACGACGGGCGTTCGGTTCGGCGAACAGGACCTCCCGCTCGGCCGCGTGCGCGAGTCGGTCGCCGCATCCGACTATCGCTACGAGTATCGCTACGCGTCCGGCGTCGTCGAGGCGTACGACGTGCGGACCGACGGCGTCGAGCAGCTGTTCCGGATCCCGCGACCGGCGACGCCGGGCGCCGGCGGCGATCTCGTCGTGTCGGGCGCGCTTTCGACCGACCTCGTGCCGCACCGCGAAACGGTCGGCACGTCGCAGGCCAAGATCCTGCTGCGCGACGCGAGCGGCCGCTCGATCGTCGAGTACGGCACCGCGATTGCATTCGATGCCTCCGGACGGCGGACCGACGTCATGACCGAGCTCGAGGGATCTATGGTGCGCCTGAGAGTGCCACAGTCGTTCGTCGCGAGCGCCACCTGGCCGATCACGATCGATCCGGTGCTCGCCGCCCAAACGGTTACGACGCTCTCCGGTGCCGTGCGAGCGACCGACGTCGCCCACTTCCGGGCTGGGTTCGTCCAGCCTCTCTGCGTCGCATACTCCGTTGCGATCTCGTCCACGGACGAGGACGTGTACGCCTTCACGACCGACGCGGACTTCCAGAACGCCAACCTCGTGTTCTCGGACATCGCCTCGTTCGATTCGAAGACGCCTCGCGTCGCGGTCGCCAAGACCGCGGGCGGGCCCGGCCGCTGGATGATCGCGCTCGAACGGGCGTCGAGCACATCGCAGATTCGAGTCTGGTTGCACGACGTCGGCAACACGACCGCGCAGAGTGGCTCGATGCTGTTCGTCCCTCTGTCGGCGTCTGGCACGACCGATCGCAACCCCGACATCGGTGGCTCGGTAGGCAACCACGGACTCGTCGTCTACCAAACCGACGTCACCTCGACGCAGGCCAACACCTCGAGCACGGAGCTTCACTACGTGCTCATCAACGCCAACACGCCGTCGATGTCGTCGATCGATACCGTCGCCAACGGCTCCTCGCCGTTTTACGATCGTGAAAATCCGTCCGTGAGCGCGCGCGCTGTCAGTCTGAATCGCGACTGGATCGTCACCTATCAGGCGCGCACGCCTGCGCTCGGCGCGGGCAACTGGAGTGTCCGCGGCCAGCGAATCGCCGCGTTCGGCAGCAAGGGCACGGATACCGTGCTCGCGACGTCTTCGACGCTGCCGGACCTCGTCCATCCGGAAGTGGACGGCACCAACTACTACTACGTCGTCGCCGCTCTCGAGAGTTCCGGCACGGGTTGGAACGTGCGCGCGACGCGCTTCACCTGGGGCATCACGGATGTGAGTCCGACGATCGAATGGTCCGAAGTCGTGGCGTCGGTCAGCACGATTCCGCAGTCGCTGAACTCGCTGTCGATCGCGTTCGACTCGGACACGTTCTCCCACTGGGCCATCGCGTTCCGTCGGGACAGCGACGTCCTCGAGTTCGTGCGCCTGGGCTTCAACGGCGATGTCGTGGACACCGCCACCCCGGTAAGCGGCTCGACGGTCATCGCCCCGTCGATCTGCTACGACCGGACCGAGCGTCACTTCTCCTGCATCAACGCGATCCCCATCCTCTTCGGGGCCGCGATCGTCGGCCGTAGCTGGACGTATCCGGATGACGCTCAGAGGATCTCATATGGCTCCGCGTGTGGAACCGCGTCGTTCCTCGGGGGCGCGACTCGTCCGTTCCTCGGGCAAGCGAACTACCGGGTCGGTCTCGTCGGCGTAACCGGAACGCAGCCGGCCGCCCTGCTCGTCGGTTTCGCACCTGCGCAGATCGACCTCGGTGTCATCGGTATGACCAATTGCGACCTGCTCGTCGGTGGCAACCCGATCCTGACCGTGCCGACTCTCGCGACGAGCGGGGGGACGAACATGTTCTTCGACCTCACGATGGCCATGGACGTCTACCTGCAGTGGGCCTACGTCCAGCCGGGCACCAACCCGCTCAGCGTGCAGACGACCGAGGGTCTGAAGCTGCAGATTCGGTGATCGAGTGTCCGTCGTGCTCGGCCTCGCACTCACGGCGCGATCGTGAGATCGAGGCCGTTGCTCATCGACACTCCTTGCGCGGCCCCCGCATCGAGCAGCAGCGCCTGGAAGTTCCAGTCCACCGGCGTCGATGCGGCGATCGACAGCGGGATCGACAGCGTGCCGGCACCGCCGAGTCCCGCGGCGCCACCGAGCGTGATCGGCGCCGAGAACAGCGGCGTGACGAGCAGGGTGCCGCCGAGCACCGGGATGGACGCCGGAGCGGATCCGACGACGAGTGCGCCGTTCGCTGCGCCGAGGCCCGACGTGACGTGCAAGAACACGGTTTCACCCGCGCGCGGGCAGCCCGTAAGCGTCGTAGCCGGCACGTGCCCGTCGGTTCCTGCAGCTCCTTGCCCGTAGAGCACGGCCGACCCCGGGCACGGTTGTCGATCGATCTGCAGCATCGTCGCGGTTTCGTTCGAGCTGCCGCTTGGCGAGACCCACTGCCCGATCGGAGTGATCGTCGTGCCTGCGCCGGTTTCGCCTTGTGAGAAGGCGCGCAGCACGTCGTTGCCGGTGTCGAGGATCAGGGCGCGCCCGAGCGTGCTCGAATAGCAGCCGGCGTTGGTCGCCGCGGCGGCGAAGTGCGTGTTGCTGGCGAACGTCGTCATGGTGAGCGAGATCGGATCGAGCCGTACCATGCGCGGTTCCAGGCTGCTCGAGTTCGTGTCGACGACGACGAGCAGGTCGCCGTCGTCCATGCGCGTCAATCCCACGACGGACTCGAACGTCACGCTGATGTCGAACTCGCTGCACGTGACGGGGCCGATGCCTCTGGTGCCATCGGCGGACAGCTGCACACGTCGCGCGACGATACCGGCACTACTTCCTCCTCCTCCGCAAGTCGGCGCGTTGCTCCCTGCGATCGCGATCAGCGAGTTGGTCTCGGCGTGGTAGATCATCTGCTGGTATTGGAAGAACTCGCCGGGCGCGAACGTGAATGCTTGGGTCCCGCTCGCGTCGAGGAGCGTGTGGAACTGGTTCGCCGCGTCGAGGTACCAGACTCCGCCAGCCGGCCATGACACGCGGCGGAGATAGACCCTGCCGTCCCCGACCGCCGCCATCGCCTGCGCCGGCAGGTTGGTCTGGCCCGTGCTGGTGATCGTGCCGCTCGCGTCCATCTCGACGAGTCCGACGGGATCGTTGAGAGTCGGCGCCATGGAGAACAGCATGCGGTCGCGGTACGGGCAGTACTCCAAGCCGTCGGTTTGCGCCTGCACGATCAGGCCACCGCGAACCAAGGTCGTCACGCCCGAACTCGGGTCGATTCGAATCACCCCTCCCTGGCCGGTGCTGAGCCCGGTCGCCGCGGGAGTGAACAGGTAGACGTCGTTCTGCGAGAACGACTGCGCGGTGGGGGTGGCGGCCGTGACGAGGCCGAGGACGAGGGAGGGGAACAGGTTCTTCACGGCAGGATTCGCTCGAGGTCCATGGAATGGAGGACCGATGTCGGGCGACTCCGGCTCTGGACGAGTTCGGCTGGAAATCGTGGGACGAAATGGGCGGGCGCTCCTCGAGCGTCATCCTCACAGCGACTTCAAGAACGCGACGATCGCTCGGCGGTCGTCCGCCGAGCAGCTCACGTAGTACTGCTTCGCCGACTCGGCCTCGCCGCCGTGCCAGAGGATGGCCTCCTCGGCGTTGCGGGCGCGGCCATCGTGGAGGTAATTCGTGTGTCGGTTGACGAGGTAGACGAGTCCCATGCCCCAGAGCGGCGGCGTGCGCCACTCGCTGCCCGTCGCCTCGAACACCGGGCGGCCGTCGGCGAGACCTTCTCCCATGTCGTGGAGGAGCAGGTCCGTGTAGGGATGGATCGTCTGCTTGCTCAGCTCGGGGAAGCGGGGGTCGTCGCCGGTTTCGAGCGTCTCGACGTGACACGCGTGGCAGTTGGCCTGTCGGAAGAGTTGCTGCCCGCGCAGGACGACGGGATCGTCGTGTCCGCGGCGAGCGGGGACGGCGAGCGTCTTGCAGTAGAACACGATGAGATCGAGGATCTCGTCGGACAGCTCGGGCTCCCCGCCGTTCGGTGCGTCGATCACGCTGCGTTGCGCGTCGGTCAGCGGATCCCGTGGAAAGACCGAGGACGTGATGCCGATGTCGCCCGCGAACGCGGCGGCGGACTGCTGGCGAATGTCGGGCTGCTCGCACTTCCAGCCGAACCGGCCGGGCACGGTTTCGCCACGGGCGACGTGCCAGACTTGGTTGAAGCGGCCGGAGATCCCATCGCCGTTCGCGTCGTCGGGATCTACAAACGCCGCGAGGGTTTCGACTTCGATCGTGTCCAGCAGGCCGGCGCCGATGAGGGCCGGCGCGACGCGCGGTGACGTTAGCACGTCGTCGGAGAGCTTGCCGTAGGCCGCGTCACTCAGCACCACCTTCGGCTTGCGCAGGCGATACGTACTGCCATCGGCGAACTTCCCCTCGATCTCCGTCCACTCGATCTCGACCTTGGCTTCCCCGGCGTGACCGGCCACGGCGCGGTCCTGGATCTGATCGCCGTAGGTCGGCTCGGGGACGACGCCGTGCTTCTCGAGCATCCGCTGCGTCGCTTCTCCGTCGTCGCCGGGAACGCTGACCCGCACGAGCATCGAGATCATCTCCTCGCCGCGTCGCGGCGGGCGCCCGCGGCCGTCCTTGATGTGGCACGACTGGCACGACATCGTGTTGAAGAGCGGGCCGAGTCCGTCGCGGGCCTTGGTAGACGCCGGCGCCGTGACCCACGGGTTCTGGAAGAACGAGTTGCCCGCGAAAAAGTTGCCGCGTCGCGTGAGTGACAGGTTGCTCGCTGGACGCGAGAACGCGTCGCGGTCGGACAGTTGCCGCCGTGGGATCACGACCGTCGTGGCGCCTCCGGACATCGCGTCCTGCGCGAAGCCGAACTCGACCGGTCCGAGCGTGACGAGCGCGATCGACAGTAGGCGAATCGACCGACTCATCGGTCACCCCCATTCGACGCGAGAGTCTTGGCGACGGCGCCTCGGATGGACTCCAGCAGTTCCGTCTGAATTCGAAGCTGCTCCATCAAGGCTTTGATCCGAGCACGACCGGAGTCGTTGTCGGCGAGGATCATCCGGTCGAACGGCTCCCCTCCGTTGCCCGCTTCGAGGACTTCGCGAGCCCGCGATTGAGTCGTTTCGAACTGCGTCCGTAACTCGGCGTCCAGTCCAGGCGCGATGATCCGCACAAGGTGCGAAAGGGACGGACCTTCGACGACGGTTCCATCCATGCGCTCGTGGCGCCCGAGATACAGAGTCTCGATCGATCGAATGCTGTGGTAGATCGAGTGGTGCGTCGTGTCGCTGAAGCAGTCCTGCTCCTCTTCTTGATCGCTGGAGATCAGAGCGACCTGCATCCGCTCCGAGGCGATCTCGCCGAAGCAGAGTGTGCCCATGCCGACGATCATCCGATCGAGACGTTCTTCGACCGGCAGCTCGGCGAATCGCTTTGCGTAGAGCCGCCGAGCGGGATCCCAGTCCCAGACCATGTACCGCAGGTCACGAATCAGCAGCCCGACCGCGGACTTGAGGTACTCCCGGCGGCGGGCGTTGTGTCCGTTTGTGCCGGCGTCACCGACGACGAAGTCCGTGAACGGTCGTTGGCCACTCGCGGTGGGGGTCTCGTTGAGATCCTGTCCCCACAGGAGGAACTCGATTGCGTGGTAGCCACGAGTCACGTTGGTTTCGATATCGCTGATTCCCGTAGCCTTCGCCGCGGCTTTGGGGTCTGCCCCGCTCTGGTATTCGGCGATGAGCTCTTCGTCGATCGGCACGGTGCCGGTAGCGATGATGTTGGCGAGGCCGTGTTCGTTGCCCTCGTGGTAGACGTAGCCGTTCGCGACGTAGTCGATCAGACCCTCGTCCATCGGCCACGCGTTCACCTTTCCTTCCCAGGCGTCGACGTTCGGATTGCCAAAGCGAAACACCTCGGTATGCGAGTAGATCGAGTGGGCTTTCAACCACGCTTGCTTGGCAGCGGCGTGGGATTCCTCACTCGGTTCGCGCAGGAAGCGCAGCACGGCTTGAAGAAGGTGCCGGGCGCCCGCGACTGAGTCTTCGTAGCGTTCGCGTGCCTGTTCGACGTAGTGTGCGGCCGCACGTTCTGCAGCGCTCTTCGCCGTCGATGTGGTGCTCGCGTCTTGGGGTTGGGAGTGAGCCGTGGATGCGACTGTCATCGCGAGAAGGACGAAGGTGAGTTTGGTTCCGAGTGTTCGCATGGCGGAGTTGTGGCTGGTTGCTTACCCCGCCTGCGCGGCGTCCGCGACCGCACTCGGCGGTCTTGATGAGATCCTTCCGTAACCAACGCAGAACACGAATGTGAAAATTGGGGGTCTTCACATCGACGTGCGTCGCCTCCTGATCGCGCCGTTAACGGATCTTCTTCGACGTGCGGGCATCGTGCGTGCCGTTTCAGCGAGGCGCGTCCTCGCTCTTTCCGCACAGGCATCAACAGGACCATCATTTGGAGGAATCGATGCCCACTCTGAAGACTCTCCCCCTCTTCGCATCCGCTCTCGCTCTCACGGCGGTGTCCGTGAGCGCGCAGAGCATGGCCGACGGCCTCAACGGCTACAGCGTCTCGTCGCCGCTTCTCACGATCGGTGAGACCATCTCCGGGACTACCGGAGCCCTCAACCCGCTTTCGGCCGGCGACTACACGCCCGTGGGCGTTCTCGACGGTCTGGGCGCATACGAACTCGACGATGACACCGTCCGAGTGATCTCCAACCACGAGCTCTTGCAGTTCCGCGGCAACGCCTTTCCGGTCAACGACGGCCAAGGCGGGAGTTTCACGATGACGGGTGCGCGCCTGTCGTACTTCGACATCGACAAGGAGTCTCGTCAGATCGTCGATGCGGGCCTCGCGATCAACAAGATCTACGATGCCTACGGCAACGTCGCGACGGACACGAGCTTCCTCCTCGATGGTTTCGGTGGCCTCAGCCGATTCTGCTCGAGTTCGCTCTTCGAAGCCGGCGAGTATGGCCTCGTTGACACGGTCTACTTCACTGGCGAAGAGGACGGTTCGAACTTCAATCCGGTCGGTGGCGCGCAGTGGGCCCTCGACGTCGAAACGGGCAACTTCTGGCAGATCCCGTTCGCCGGTCGCGGCGCTTGGGAGAACGTCACTCTGGTCGATACGGGCAGCCCGTTCACGATCGGCATGGTGCTCGCCGACGATTCGTCGCCCTTCGATGCAGATGGCGACGGCGAGAACGAGGCCGCGCCGCTCTACCTCTACGTCGGTTACAAGATCCCCGGCGGCAACTTCCTCGAGCGGAACGGTCTCGCGATCGGTCTGCTCTACGTCTGGCGCGCTAACAATGGCGACCGCTCGCCGCTCGAGTTCAACTCGAACGGTCGGCGCAACGGTCGCTGGATTCGCGTTCAGAACTTTCCGCGTCCGGGTCTCGCGTCTGTGGATGGCTCGACCGGCTACGACGAGTTCGGCTTCCCGACGCAGCGCAACCTGTGGACTCAGGCCGAGGCTGTCGGTGCGTTCGGTTTCTCGCGCCCGGAAGACCTCGCCACGAACCCGAACCGCGACAACGAAGTCGTCCTCGCCTCGACCGGCGTCGACACCTACGCAGTCGACCCGGCTTCCGGCGACGGGGCCGATACGTTCGGCACCCTCTACCGCATTCGGGTTCGCTTCTCCGGGTTCTTCTCGTTCTTCCCGCGGGGATCGGTCCGGATCCTCTACGACGGCGATGCCGATGCAAACCGCAGGCTCCGTTCGCCGGACAACCTCGACTGGGCGGACGACGGCTACATCTACGTTCAGGAAGACAAGGCCGAGACCGATACGCTCGCGACGATGGAGCCGCTGTTCGGTCCCGGCGCCGTCAACCAGAACGAAGCCGGCATCGTGCGCGTGAACCCGAACAACGGTTCGTTGCTGCGCGTCGCGAACATCGATCGTTCGGTTGTCCTCGACGGTTCGATCACTACGCCGAGCAACGCGGTTGACGTCGATCTCGGCATCGCCGGCGCCTGGGAGAGCTCGGGCATCCTCGACGTCTCTTCGCTGTTCGGTGAAGACGACGGCACGCTGTTCCTGTTCAATATCCAGGCTCACGGCATCGAAGACCAGGACCAGTTCAACCCGTCGTCGCGCATCGTCGACGGCGACCTCGTCGAGGGCGGTCAGCTGCTCTTCCTCGAGCGCAACTGACACGGGCGCCAGATGCCGCGTCCGAGAGACGCAAGCCTGGTCGGCCCAATGCGAAGAGCCGCGACTCCGTCTTGGCTCTTCTGCGTTCGTGTGGGCATGAACGTGGTGATTCGCCTGATTGGCGCCTTCTCCTATGCGAATCGCGACGGAGGATATGAAAGTCGCTATGCTCTCGCGCGGGGGTTATGAGCCCAACGGAGACACATCATGATGCGACACCTCGTTCTCGCCTTGTTCGTCTGGCCGATGGTTCAAAGCGCTGCGCCAGCGCAGTGCGAGGCCGGGCCGCCGCAGGCCTATGACTCGCTGCACGAATCACCCGGGGACTTCCGGAACGTCCGTGGCTTCACTTACCTCGCGGTCTACCCGTCGCTGAACACGCAGGGCGCGGTCCACAACGGCAGCCTCGAGTGGCGCGGCGTCGCGTCGCCGACCGTCATGTGGGAGAACTACGAGCCGGGTGGTCAGACTGCCAAGTCCGTGCAGCGACAGCTCAGCACGCTGAAGGGCATGGGCGTGAACACGATTCGCGTGTTCATGTCGTTCCCGACGTGGGAGTTCCATCACCAGCAGTCGCTGCTCACGGGGAAGCCGAACGCCTACAACGAGCGCGTTGCCGACTTCTTCCTGGCGTGTCGCTACGTCGGCATCAAGGTCATCCCGGTCATCTGGGACAACACGGGTGTCGGCGCGTTCAACGAGCCGAACTACGGAACCGCGGCCGATTACTTCTCGCCGAACGTGTTCCACTACTGGCACTCGAACCCCGGCGTTACCAAGATGATGGACATGCTGCAGCAGGGCGGCGGCACGTTCCTCGGCACGCTGGCCGAGACCTACATCCTCGACCTGGTCGCCGCCGCGAGCGTCGCGGATTCGGTCGCGATCTGGGAAGTCATGAACGAGCCGTTCGGCTTCGACGAGTCGATGCTCAGCCAGATGGTGCCCGGCACGTTGCAGATCCTCGATGCCGCGAGCGACTTGCCGATCATGCTCGGATTGCCGTGGTGGGATCACACGATGCACGTGTGCGCGCGGCTGCCGCAGATCGACATCCTGTCGATTCACCACTACGCGCACTTCGCGACGCATGCGTCGCTGCGTTCGCAGATCCACAACTCCACGCACATCCGCCTGAGCCCGCTGCAGTCGACGCAGGCTCCGTACTTGCGGAAGCCGCTGATTCTCGCGGAAACGGGCTCGCCCGGCATGGGGCACCACTACGCGGATGCGATCGATCAGGCCGAGTTCGTGCGGCGTCCGGACCTCGGTCCGGCTGAGACCGGCGTCGGTTTCCTGTCGTTCTCCGCGATGAACGGCTGGCAGCACGGCAACTACCCCTTCAAGCATCAGGGTGGCGTGCTCTACGCCGATTGCACCGTGCGCGATCACTCGGTCGTGGACCGCATGCGCCGCGCCGCGAAGCTGCCGCGGGGGACCCGGTTCGTCGAAAAGACCGCGGCCTCGACGCCGGCGTGTCCGCACGACGAACCGGCGACTACGGACAACCCGCCGTGGGCCGGCTACGTCGGTCAGTCGCCGATCCCGCCGCATCTCGACAACTACTCCGACCGCCTGACGTGGATGAAGGCGCTGCCGACGGACTTCCTGAACATCGGCGTCACGCCCGGGTGCCCGCCGGACTTCGGGGCCTACGTCGAGATGCGCTACATGTTTGAGATGTCCTACTACACGGCGACCGCGGCGCACGACCTCGCGTCGGCGTGGATCCTCACGTCCGGCCTCGTCAA
This sequence comes from Planctomycetota bacterium, assembly GCA_028281765.1. Taxonomy (GTDB): domain Bacteria; phylum Planctomycetota; class UBA1135; order UBA1135; family UBA2386; genus JANQJF01. The sequence continues at coordinate 29,618 of JANQJF010000118.1, forward strand.
TCCTCCGGGCCTCCCGAACGGCAACCCGTACGCGGACGCGACCAGCGCGCCGCAGTTCACGGTGATTCCTCCCGCGATCCGGACGGCGATCGAGGCCCACATGGCGGCGACCGACCTCGTCATCGACGGCAGCGGCAACTTCGTCCCGACGCCGTTCACGAACAGCCTGCTCGCGCAGAGCTCGGCGGGCCCGCTGTTCGACCCGCGTGTCCATCCCGAGCACTTGGCGCTGCTGTGCGTCAACGTGTTCGACCCGTGGCGCGTCGCGATGAAGGACTACGTGATCGCGCAGGCGCGTTAGGAGACGCGCTCCGCGACGAGATTTTTCGGAATCCGTGCCCCCGCAAGGCCGGGTTCCGGATTCTGGGTTTCGTGAATGCTCCTTCGCCCAATCCGGATCCGACGTCTCCGTTCGAGCGGTTGATCCGAGACCATCAGCGGTCCGTGTGGCGCTATCTGCGCTTCCTCGGAGCCGATGCCGACGAAGCCGCTGATCTGACCCAAGAGACGTTCGTCTCGGTCGTCGGCAAGCCGGTCGAGCGTTTCGGGGTCGGTGGCGCACGCGCGTACCTTCGACGCGTCGCGAAGAACGCTTGGTTGAAGCGACTCGAACGTCGCACGGGACTCGTCGAGGTGGATAGCGACCTCGTCGAGCAAGCCTACGACTGGTACCTCAGAGACGACGATGGCGCGGGGGTTTCTGCGGCTCTGGATGCCTGCCTCGAAGAGTTGCCGGCCCGTACCCGCCACGCATTGGGGCTTCGGTTCGAGCAGCGCATGCATCGCGAAGCGATGGCGCAGGAACTCGACCTCGGTGAAGAGGGAGTCAAGAGCTTGCTGCAGCGTGCGTATGCACGGCTGCGAACCTGCATCGAAGCGAGGTTGGGCCATGGGTCCTGAACCGAGGAAGCCTCGAAGACCAGGCGATCCGCGTGATCACGCGGTGCGTGCGCTGCTCGAGGAGAAGCTCGGCGGCGAGCAGCCGCCCGATCTCACCGCACGAATCCTGACCGCCGCCGACAACGCGTCGAACGCGGATGACTCGACAGCTTTGGACGACACCATGAACCGACCCGATCCTTCTCACGCCTCCTTCGAGACCGTCGCAGCCAGCCAGAGCCAAGGTCTCATGCGCGAATTCTGTGGCTTCATGGCCGAGAACTCGAAGTGGTGGCTGTTGCCGTTCCTGTTCGTGTTCGGCCTTCTCGGAATCGCCGTGTTGCTCGGCACGACCGGGGCCGCGCCGTTCATCTACACCCTGTTCTAGGAGCGGACGGCCGCGGGCTTCGGTCCGCGGTCACCGTCGCCGCCGGCGGCGCCGCTGGTCGCGATCTCGCACGCCGTCCGCGTCCCGATCCTCGCCGTGCGGAATGTCGTGGAGGAATCGGATGCCCTCCTTCAGCCCGGCGGAGACGTGATCCTTGTAGATCTTGCGATTCTCCTCGGACGCGAACTCCGCGTTGCTCTCGAGGAGCGCCTTCTTGATGTCCTTGGCGCCGGCCTTCTCCGGGAGCTGTCGCATCACCGTGCCCTCGAGTCCGAACTGGCCCGAGCGCACGATCAGGATTCCGGGTGCCCTGCGCTCGCCTTCGATCGACTTCGCCCAGTCCGCATCGACGTCCTCGTCGATCAGGTCGGTGTGGAACCTACCGACGACCTCCTCGTCGGAGAGAACCTCGCGAAGACTCTCGCGGGTCTTGCGCTCGTCAGTCGTGACGACGATCAGCAGTCGCTGATCACCGGCTGCGACGTTGAGAGCTTGGCGGAACGTGTCGGAGTCCGGGAGGAGCGCGGGTTCCGACGCGTCGGTCGGCTCGTAGTCTGCGGCGATGCGCTGCATCGCCGTGAGGATCGATCGAGTGCTGTTCTTGGCGCGGCGTCGCGCGAGGACGCTCGGGCTGCGACCGGAGCGGGAGAGGCGTTCTTTGCCAGTAGGGTCGAAGATGCAGAACGACGTGTTCGCGAAGCGGCCGCCCAGCAGGGAGCGAACCATCTTCTCCGAAGCCGCGTTCTCGTAGGTCTCGATGCGGATGCAGACGAATGGGCGGGTGGCCGTGATGAACTCTTCGTTCGCGAACAAACTGTTCTGCGTGCGGGTGTAGCCTCGTCAAAAGCACCCGGAGACGTCGCGGCTCGTCGACGCCGCCGACATGAAGAAGATCGGTCGGTTCGAGCGCTCGGCCTCCGCGAGGCCGGACTTCCAGGTCGTGTACCACGCGATGCCGGCTTCGCCGACGGCCTGCGGGTGTTCGACGACCTCCTTGCTCCGTTGGGCCGTAGCGAGAGCCGAGGTTGCGAAGATGGAAGCGGCGATGGCAAGGGTGCGCATGGATCGTTCGGTGTAGGCGGGACGAAGAGGCGGGCGAGCCTCGTCTACAAGATCCGAGCGGCGGCTGCGGTTGGGGACCGGTCTTCACGGATTTCTTGCCAACTTGTCGAGGGGGTCTTCGCTACGGTTCCGCCATCGCTTCGAAGCATCCAATTCTCCGGGCAGCCATCCTCGGCGCACTCCTGCTGTCGTCCGCATGCGTGACGACCTCGGGTTCGGACGAGCCCGAGCTCCGGTACCAGTTCGAGGACCAGACCCCGGACTACGTCCCCGCGGACGCGTTCGACTCCGTGGTCGTGTTCTACGACGCGAAGGAGAGCGATCTGGCCACGGCGACCGTGATCGGGCCCGACCGACTCCTGACCGCGGCGCATGTCGTCGACGACGTCGAGTTCGACGAGAACGGCTGGGCGATGCGGCACGTCGACATGGTCCCGACTCGCTATCGCGTCGTCGCGCAGGGCGATCCGCTCCAGCCGCATGGCGATTGGGCGGTGGTGCAGATCGAAGAGCCTCGCTGGCGAGACTTCGCACCCATGCATGCCGATGCCTTGCGGGACGGCTGGACTCCGACGGTCGGGACTGAAGTGTTTCTGGTCGGCTACGCGGCCGGCTTCTTTCCCGATCGGACCGTGGACGTCAAAGCGCCGACACCGTCCGTCGTCGTCGAGATCTTCGAGCCGGAATGGGGAGGGGAACGCTGGTTCGGGCGTGGCGACTCACTGCACCTCGGCGGCATGTCCGGCGGGCCCGCGATGGTGTGGAACGCCGAGCACGGCCGAGCCGAGGTGATCGGGGTCTTCAGCGGCTACTCGCCGTCCACGTCGACGACGGCGACCACGGCTCGCCTACTCGGCGTGCCGGTCGCACAGCACGAAGAGCACGAATCCACGCCCGCGTTCTCGATACAGCGGCTCCCCGTGAAGTGGCTGAAGCCGTAGCCGGCGATCCGCGCGGAGCGGGCCCGCGTCGTGGTACGGAATTGCCGGCTGCGCCGTCGCTCAGTTCACGAACGTCATCGGCACCGCGTTGCTCGCGTGCGTCACGTTCATCGTGGAGTTGTCGATGACGACGTAGGCGTGGTTGAGCTCGAGCCCGGCGATCGCCGGCGGCAGGATTCCGCCCGGGATCGACAGCGTCGCGGTCGAGCGGCCGGAACTGTTCAGCGAGTTCACGGTGTTGCCGAACGGGAACGTATTCGGGTTCGAGAGCAGCATCAGGAACCAACCGTCGACTTCGAGCGGAACCGGGACGCCGTCGAGGACGATACCGGGCGTCGTGCCGGCAGCCGAGCCGAGCAGCAGGTGGGTGTCACCGCTGAAGTCGGAACCGGCCATCATGTCGAAGCTGATCGAACCGCCCGAGGCGATCGAAATCTCCGACGCGTCCTCCCAGAGAGTGCGCTCGATGTACTCCGACTTGAAGACCGTGCCGGGCGTGTTGTACTGCCACAGCACCGTGCCGTTCGTATTGACCTCGTAGCACTCGGTTTGGTTCGCGGCGGTGATCCAGGTGTTGCCGTTCGGCAGGCGGAACGCGCCCGACTGCGTGCTCGAGCCGAACACTCCCGAGATCGACCAGGTCGGCGCCGTCGGGCCGTAGCGACCGCTGGGGTCCAGGATGAAAGCCCCCGAAGGATCGAGTGGGAGCTCGATCTCGAGCACTTCACTCTGGCCGGGTTGACCGTTCTGGTTGTTGAAGATCGTCACGTTGCCCGCGCCGGGATAACCCTTCGGGATCATCTGCGCGCTGTGCTGGCCTTCGAGGATCTTGTGCGCCGAGGTGCCGGCGTCGTACGCCTGCGGGTTGCCCCATCGGTAGAGCAGGTCACCGCCCTTGCCCCACATGCCACCCGTGTGACCCGCGGCTTCCGCCATGGTCGTGCTGTGGTCGATGACCCAAATCTCGTCCTGGTTGCGCGCGCTGAGGATGATCCAGTCGTAGTCCTCGACGTACTCGATCGAGTTGCTGTGGTTCCAGTCGCCGTTGCTGTGGGTGACGCCGGACGGGTAGTTGATGTCGATCAGCTCGGGGTGGTTGCCGACGACGCCGAAATTGGCCTTGCTGGAATCGAAGTCCTGGATCAGGTGATCCCAGATGTGCCACTTCCAGACGATCGTGCCCGAGAACGGGCCGGTCGGCTGCACCTCGATGATGTGGTCGGGGCGGAACACGTTGTTGACCCGCGCCGGGTTGCGCCCGGCGGCGATGGCTTCGGCTTCGGTCTTCAGTTCCCAAGCGATCAGCAGGACGTTGCCGTTCGGCAGGACCTCGACGTCGTGATGCGAGCGGTTGCCGCCGGTGTCGTAGCGGAAGTCCCACATCACGTCGCCGTCGAGGTTGAGCCGTTGGACGCCACCGCCCGTGCCGCCCGCGATCGAGCTGCCGGGTGTGCGGATGGTGCGATACAGCGTGCCGTCGGTGTGCATGTGGATCGCGAGGCCCGGGTTGAACGAGCTGCTCCACGTGTGCACGGTCACGCCGTTGTTGTCGATGAGACGAGTCGTGCTCCCGAACGACGGCCCGACGATGCGCAGGCCGGGCGCGAGTTGTGCGGAGGCGACGGAGCAGCAGGCGAGGCCGAGAAGAGCGGCAGCGTGAGTCGTGTATCTCATGGCGAATTGCACGGGGGATGAGAGCCGCCCCAGGCTACGCGCTGGCCGGGGCGCGCGATACCCTCGTGCGGGAGCCGACCGGACGAAGACAATCTCGATACGCGTCGCGCACCGGAAAACGACGTGTCAGGGATTGACGGCGCGGCGGCAGGCCGATGCGAACGCACGGTCACGACGGAGACATGCGCTGATCCGTAGAGCCAGGGCGAGACGAGGGGCGTGCGTCTCGGCTTGATCGGCATGGAAGGCTGTGAGTACCACGGTGTCATGGGGCCGCAGTGAAGCCTGACGAGTGACGCGGCGGACAATCGCGCTACCGTGGCGTCCATGTTCATCGCCATGAACCGATTCCGCATCGCGCTCGGTCGAGAAGAGGTCTTTGAGACGCTGTGGCGCGAGCGCGATTCCTACCTCGCAGACGTCGAGGGTTTCGAGCGGTTTCATCTGCTGCGCGGGCCGAGTGACGACGAGTGCACGCTGTTCGTCTCGCACACGCAGTGGCGGAGTCACGAGGACTTCGTCGCTTGGACCGAGTCCGACGCGTTCCGCAAGGCGCACGGTCAGTCGAAGGCGCCGCCGGGGACCTACCTCGGGCATCCACAGTTCGAGGGCTTCGAAGTCGTCGTGTAAGGGGGCGCCATGGCAGAGCCAAAGACCCGAGCGACCCAGATCGAGACCTTGTTCCCGTGGCTCCTGCACTGGTCGATCGCCGATGAGCGGTTGGGCGGACATCGAAGCGACGCGTTCGCCGTCGAGACGCCCGATGGCCTCATGCTGATCGACGCGCTGCCTCTCGAGGAGTCGCTTCAGGACCGGCTGCAGAACGTCACCGGCCTCTTTCTGACGCACGGCAATCACCAGCGCTCCGCGTGGCGCCTGCGCAGCGAGCTCGGCGCTCCGGTCTACGCACCGGCGGGGGTCGACGGTTTGGACGAGGAGCCGGACGTATGGATCGACGCGCAGGTTGCGTTACCCGGGGGATTGGGCGCCGTGCGGGCCGCAGGCTTTCACGCTGCCAACTACCTGACGTTCCGCCACGCCGACGGCACGGACGTGCTGTTCTGCGGCGACCTGATCTGCCACGACCCGGGCGGCCCGTACCGCTTCCCGGTGCAGCCGGGCTACTTCGATCGGGCGGGCGGTGACGACGATGTGCGGCGTCTCCTCGACATGCCGCTGAGCGCGTTGTGCGCCGCGCACGCCGTGCCGACCGTAGACGGATGTCGCGACGCGCTGCAGATCGCGCTCGGTTGAGCCAAGAGCGTCGCGCGGGGGCGATCAGCCGCGCTTGCCGAGTTCCCGCGGGCTCCACTTCCCGTCCTGGTCGCGATCCCAGAAGCGCAGCATCGCCTGGATGCCCTTCTGCCACTCCTCCGAACTGATCGCCCCATCCGAGTCGCGGTCCGCAATGCGGATCGCTCGCGCCGCCCGCTCGGGAGAACGGTCGCGCCGCGGACGGCGGCCCGGACTCCGACTGCGCCGCAACGCGTCCGTGACCTCGCTCGCGGACAGGGACCCGGAGGAATCCGCGTCGATGCCGGCGAAGCTGGCGGCGATCGTGCCTGCGACCTGCGCGCGATCCAGTGGAGGTCGATCCGTTTCGATGTCGATCCCGGCGGCCAAGACGTCTCGGACCACGGCGCCGCGCACCGTGCGCTCGTTCGGGCCGAACAGGTTGTGCGCGGGTTTGCCGGCTGTCTTCCCGGCGAGCTGTTCGCGCACCGACTTCTCGCGTGCTCTCGCGAACGCGACGAGACCGTCGACGTCGTCCCCGTCGCGGCCGCGCAGCCACGGATGGTTCATTCTGCGGCCGCTCAGCGCTTCGCTCGCCTCGGTCACTGCCTTCTCGCGCTTCGCCTCGTCGGCGCGGGCCTGCGCAACAGTCGCGTCGGCCCTTCGGATCGCTTCGATCATCGACTCGGCCGAACACGGGCCGTCGATGTACTTCGTGACGATCTCGCGGTAGCGATCTCGAAACTTCGGGATCGACAACACGCGGTGGAAGATCTCCTTCTTCGTCGGATCGAGGACGCTGAGCTCGAGATGAGGAGTGCGCGACACGCGACCGTACTCGCCCATGCTCCAGTTCATGTCCCACGGCACCCACGTGACCTTCTTCGTCTTCTTCGGAACGACGAGGTAGTAGTTGTCCGGGACGGTCAACGGACTGTCCGTGTTGATCAGGATCGCCGTCGCTGCGGTGTAGGTGAGGAAGCTCTCGACGTCCATGACGGCTTCGATGCCTGCGGCGAACACAGCGTCGTCGGGTTCGTCGAAGAGTGCCGCCGTCTCGATCACCGCGCGCGTCAGCTCGTCCGTCGGCTCAGACTTCGGATGATAGGACTCCTCGTAGGCGTCATTCCAAGTCGGTCCGTAGTAGCCGAGGGTCTCTCCGTTGGGCTTCAGGATCAGGCCGCCACCGAGGTGGCGCTTCAGGAATCGCTGGTCGACCTGCTCGACGAGCGTGTAGAGCCCGATGTACGCGTCGTCGAGTTCCCCTTCCATCGTCAGGAAGACGCGACCAAACGCCGTGCGTCCCGCGACGATGCCACACGACCGATAGACCTCGTAGCTGACGGCCTCCTTGATCTGCGTGCCGTCGAGCGCGTTGCACTGCAGGTTGAGCTTCCCCATGCCGAGAAACCGCTGGCCCGACTCGAAGCGATCGAAGTCGAACTTCAGCGAACGCTTCAACGTCCCGCCGGTCGCGGCGAACGTCGCGTTGCCCTTCATCCGGAGCCCGACGTTCTTCAGCGTGTGCGCGCCGATCGTGACGTCGGCGCGGCGGTAGGGGAACTTGCCGAACATCTCCGTCGCCGAGTGGCCGCGCTCGGGAATCAGCCCGGCCCAGTCACTCTTCGCGACGCGGATGTGGATGTCCCAGATGCGGTCGAGGCCGAAGAACTCGCTCGGGTCGTCCTGAGAGACGACGGGAGCGGCGAGCAGTGCGACGGCGATAGAGCGTAGGCGGTGGATCACGCCACACAGCATAGCGTCGGCGGGTCGTGTGCCCTCGCTAAGACTCGATCGAGCGCAGCACCTGTGCACGAGCCGCGAGCACGACCGAGATCCAGCACAGCAGGACCAGGAGCGAGGTCGCGATCAGCACGCGTTCGCCCAGGACGCGCTGCGCGATCGTGCGTTGCGGCAGGCCGATCTCGCGTTCGACGCGAACGAGCGTGGCGCGCTCCAGCTGGGTCAGCCTGCGTCCGATCCCCGCGAGCGCCATGCGACTCTCTTGTCGGAGGTACGCGCGCACCAGGCGTAAATCGATGTCTGCAGGAACGCCGACGCGTGTCATGAGGCTGACGGCAGCCCAGGTGGAGTCTTCGAACGACGTCGCGAACTCTTCGGGGTCCGACGTGAAGCCGCCCACGCTGCATGCGAACCCGCTGTGCTCCGCGACCCACTGGCGGCGCATGGCCGCGTGGATGTCGTCGCGATGCGCATCGACGAGATCCTCGCGGCCGATCCGGTCGAACAGGTGCACGCAGAGCAGCATCTCGCTGAGCGCGCGCGGTGTCGCCGGGTCGGGCCAGGTGGCTTCGATACGCGCCGCCAGGTGGTCTCGCAACGCGGGCGTCAGTTCCTGCGTAGCGCAGAGCATCCAGACCTCGTACTCGTCGTAGTCGATCATGTAGAGCTCACCATCTCTGTCGATGAGCTGCTCGACTTCGCGGGCGTTGCCGGGACGGCTCACGAGGTCTCGCCACTGCGCGTCGGTCAGGAGTCCGATCCGAGCGGCTGCGGTCCAGACCACTGGGTGCACCTTGATCTTGCGATCGGACACCGCGGTCGCGATGGCGTCGCGCATGCGCGATAGATCGGGGCGAGACGCGCCGATTCCGTCGAGTGTTTCGATCGTGGCCGCAATGTCTTCCCATCCCGACAGCTTGCCTGGATCGGCCGCGAAGTTCGCGACGTCCGCCGCGAGGTCATCCGGGTCCGTGGCGGAGAGGCCGAGCGGATTGAGGGCCGTAGCGATGAACGCCAGCCACACCGCGGTCATGGTCAGTCCGGCGACGGAGAGCACCGAGCGACCGCCGTACGTCCAGAGAAGGATGCCGCTCCCGGCAATTCCGAGCAGGATCACACCGGCACTCGCGCCGAGACCGATGTCCGAGTCCGCGGCGAGCGGCCCGAACGTGAAGCTCCACAGGAAGCACGCGATGAACGCGGTCGACAACAGCGACATGCCGATGCGGCCGACTTCCGATGGTGCCATCCCCGATCCGCGCACCTGCAGCGTGAACGCGAGCATGGCGACGATCAAGAGGCCCATGAGTACGTCGATCGTGACCGTGATGCCGAACAGCCACGGCGCGACGATGATCAGGAACGGGCCGAAGTGCAGGAGCGTCTCGATTGCGCTGCCCGCTTTCGCATCGCCGGGGCGCTTCGCGGTCGGCTTGCGTCGTCCGGCGGCACGCACTCCGGACGTGAACGCGAGCACGCTGCCGATCAACATCAAAAACGGTAGCGACAGGATCCAACCGACACCCTTGCTCGACGACGGCGAAAACGGCAGGGCCGTCGCGGCGGCGCGCTGCCAGCGTGCGGTCGGTTGTTGCTCTCGGGAGCTCTGACGCTTCTCGATCTTGCGCTGCACGGCTTCGTCGAAGCCCTCGGGGTCGGTGCGCCGCGGCCGGAACAGGTCGAGCAGATCGTCTTCGGCGACCATCTTGGATTCGTCCTGATTCATTGTGCAGCTCCGACGCGCTCGGCGCGGTTGACGTGGTCGCGCAACTTCTGTCGCGCTTCGTAGAGGCGTCGTTCGACGGCCTTCTTGGTGATGCCGAGCAGCGCGGCGACGTGGGCAGGGGGCGAGTCCTCGAGGTAGCGCATGCGCACGACCTCCTGTTGTCCGGGCGGCAGCTTGGCGATCGCTTCGTCGAGCGCCTCGAGGCGCGGGTCGACCGGGGGTGGTGGATCCGCGGCGAGATCTTCGTGCAGCTCCTGGGTTCGGCGCCGGCGTCGTCGTCGGGAGTCCGCGCCGTGCAGGCGCAGGGCGATTCCGCGCAGCCACGCGCCGGCCGCCTTCAGGTTGTTCGGGGAGCCTTGGAAGCGCGACCAGGAGAGCCAGCCTTCGGCGAACGTGTCCTGCGCGAGCTCCTCCGCTCGGCCCCAGTCGGCACCCCGGGAGACCAGAAGCCCGATCAGCGGACCGCGGAAGGTGCGGGTCCAGTGATCGAGGTCGGGGCCGGGTGGGGTCATGGGGGGGATTGTCCGGAGGGGGGCTCAGCCCCCATGGGTTTTCGGGTTTTGTCGGCCCGGGCGGCGATGCCGCGATTCTCGAGTGCGTTCGCAATCCGGACGGCGGTGTGTTCGTGATCCGGACTCGATCGGTGCCACGCGTTTCGGATCGCGGGATTCTCGCGGAGATCCGCATCGGACCGCGGGAGCGAGATCGGTCCCGAGGTGCGTGGAATCAATGCGCAGAGGCTGGTTCCTCGCTCGGGCCTCTCCGTGGCCGGTCCCCGGACCGGGATTCGCGGTTCGTCCGGGCGCGCTTCTTGCGCCTACCCCTCGCGAACTCCGACCTCCGCGAGAACCACGATGAAACCAATCCTTGTCTTGGCCCTGGCTGTCCCGCTGATCGCGACCGGTTTGACCGGGCAGTCGTGCGTCAATCCGTGCGTGTCCTCCCACTGGGGCGACAACCTGGTCAGCACGCAGTTCCTTCCGACGACGTTCGCGATCCGTGTCCCGGGACTCCCGCAGGACGACGTGATCTGCCAGGTCGAGTTCTTCTGCAAGACGCGCAGCTCGCAGCCGGTGTCGATGCCGGTGTGGATCTACGACCGCGGGCCGTCGGGTGCGCCGCAGTCACAGATCGGCGCGGGCACGATGTTCGTCGGCACGAGCGTGGGCGCGTACACCGCTTCGGTGCAGGCGCCGGTCCAAGCGAACACTGACTTCTTCGTCGTGTTCGACAACGCGATCGGAGACCTGACGCCGCCGGTCGCCGGATTCGGCGGCTTCGGAAACGATCCCGCGCAAGAGCACTGGCACACCGGCCCCAACTGGGCCGGCCCGCATTTCAGTGGTCGATACATCTACCGGCTCTACTGCAGCAGCGGCACGACGGAGGCGTCGTTCTCTACGGTCGGCCAGGGTTGTCCAGGCGGCAATGGTGTGCCGCTGATCGGCACGTTCGGCAGTCCCCTGATCGGCGAGACGGTCCAGGTCACGCTCACCCAAGCGCCGGCCCAGACGATGGCCGTGTTCTTCATGGGGTTCACGCCGAACCTGATCGATCTCGGCGTGCTCGGTGCGCCCGGTTGCGTGCTCGAGCAGGACGTCGTCTTCGCGCATAGCACGACGACCGGATCCACCGGCGCCGTGGCCTACCCGTTGGCGCTTCCGAACAACGCGACGCTGGTCGGCATACCGATTCGCGCGCAGTGGACCGCCGTCGATCCGGGCGCGAACGCGCTCGGACTCATCTTCACCCCCGGCGGCATTCTGACCATCGGCGACTTCTGAGGAGACAGATCATGACACTTCCGAGAATCGACTCCTGCCGGTCTCTGTCGATCGGCATCTCGCTCGTCGCGACGATCGCGGCGACGCAACTCTCGGCCCAGGCCGTCCGCGAACACTGGCGGCACGACTTCCCGTCCGTGCGCCTGGTGCTCGATCACCACAACAACATCTGCACGAACACCCGCGGGCCCGAGCTCGACTACTACGCCCGCAAGGTCGATCCGCAGGGCAACGAGCTCTGGGTCGAGAGCTACGGCGATCCGCAGGCTCACGACCACAGCAGGTGGCTGGCGGTCGACTCCCTCGGCAACATCCTCCTGACCGGGCACCGGTCGGGTCAGGGCTTGCTGACCGTCAAGTTCGGGAACAACGGTGGTGTGCTGTGGGCGGTCCAGGACTCGACGGTCGGCGAGGGCTACCGCGTCGAAGTCGACGCGTCCGACAACGTCTACGTCGGTGCGTCCTTCGCTGGCAACGTCGTCCTGATCAAGTACGACCCGCTCGGCAACGAGCTGTGGCGGCAACAGCGCAGTTACTTCAACGACCCGCACTCGATGGCCGTGACCTCGGACGGCACTGTCGCGATGACCGGCGGTACGACCAGCTGGATGGCGACGGTCGTCTTCGACACGAACGGCAACGAGTTGTACTGGGACACGCGCCCCGGCAGCTCCGGGCAGGACGTCGCCTTCGGGCCGGACGGCTCGGTCTACGTTTGCGGCGGCGCAGTCGGACTCGCGTCACTCCTCGTGGGCTTCGACCCGAACGGCAACGAGAAGTTCGAAACGCAGAACATCGGACCGAACGGCCCGTTCGGTTACGCGGTCCGATTGGCCGTCGATTCGGCCGGGAACGTTGCCGCCGTCGGCCACTGCAGTTCGACGACGGCGTACATGGACTGGCTGATCTACAAGGTCGACCCGGCTGGTAACGTGCTGTGGACGCGCACCTACGACGGCTTCAGTGGCAACGACGAGTTCGCCAAGTCGGTCGCGGTCGGTCCCGAAGATTCGATCTACGTCGGTGGTTCCGGTGGTGTCTCCGGAGTGTGTTCCCCGATCCCCGGGCTCGGCGAGGTCGTACGACGATACGACGCGCAGGGCAACCTGGTCTGGCACCACGAAGAGGCCTGCGGCGGCACGATCTTCTCGATCGTGATCGAGCGCTTCGGCGACGTCGTCATGGGCGGTGGCACGAGCTCGCTGGTCTGGATGCAGCAGCGCGACTGGATGACGCTGGGTTCGGCGCTCGCCGGCACGAACGGCGATCCCGAGCTGCACGCCGATGGCTACCTCGACAACTCGGGGCAACTCGTGATGACGGTCGACAACGCGCGGGCCTCCTCACCCGGCGTGCACATCATCGGCTTCGGGCGCAGCGACTTCCCGCTCCTCGGCGGCACGCTGGTGCCGATGCCGCAGCTCGCCGCGTCGTTCCAAACGGACGCGTTCGGCCAGGCGAACGTGTCGCTCGTGCTGCCGCACTTCCTCCCGCTCTTCACCGAGCTCTACCTGCAGTCTTGGGTGCTCGACCCGGTCGGAGCACAGGGCATCGCCGCTACGAACGCCGTGACGAAGGCGCTGCAGTAGCTTGCAGACTCGATGCTGCTATCGGCGGTTCTTGCGCTGATCCAGCCTGGCTCCGGCGGGTGCGCGCAGCGGCATCGACATCCCGCCGCCGCTCTGCGCGAGTTCCGTGAACAGCTGCTCGCGCATCGCTTGGATCCTCTCCTGGTACGCCGGCACCGAGATCAGGTTGTGCCGTTCGATCGGGTCCGTCTGCAGGTCGTAGAAGCCATCGAGGTCCCACGTCCCGTGGGTGTAGACGTACTTGTAGCGGTCCGTGCGGATCGCGAAGAGCGTTGGCGTCGCGGGGAAGTTCCACTCCCAGTGGTACTCGTAGAGGATGTGCTCGCGCCACGGGCGGTCGTTCTGTCCGCGTAGGATCGGCAGGAACGAACGTCCGTCGAACCGCGCTCCCGGCCGCGCGACGACACCGGCGACTCCGAGCATCGTCGGCGCGATGTCGATGTTCTGGATCATCGAATCCGTTGCGCTGCCGGGTTCGATCATGCCGGGTGCCCACGCGAGCATCGGCACGCGAATCGACGTCTCGAACGCGTCGCGCTTGTCGTAGAAGCCGTGCTCGCCGAGGTGGAAGCCGTTGTCGCCCATGTAGACGACGAGCGTGTGGTCGCCGTGGCCGCTCTCACGGAGCGCGTCCATGACGCGACCGATGTTCTCGTCGAGGCTGTGCACGGCTTCCGCGTAGCCGCGGAAGAGCGCGTCGAAGTCGGGTACCGGATCCTTGTCGAACGGACCGGTCTCCATGTGGTCGATCCCGTGGATCGAGTAGCGACGCTCCTTGATCCAGCGCGGCTGCGAGCGGTAGTTCCGCTCGGTGTTGGCCATCGTCTCCGGGTAGTCGATCGCGGCCTCGGCGTAGCGGCCGCGGTGCCGCTCGGCCGGCTGGAACGGGTAGTGCACCGCCTTGAACGAGACGCACAGATAGAACGGCTGGTCGTCGTCGCGCCTCTCTTTCAGCCATTCGCCCGCGAGGTCGCTGAGCACGTCGGCGTTGTAGCCCTCGAACTGCTGGCGCTCGCCGTTGACGTTGATGACCGGGTCGAAGTAGCGACCCTGCCCCTTGAAGCTCGCCCAGTAGTCGAAGCCCGGACGCGCGCCGTCGTCGTCGTGACCCATGTGCCACTTGCCGACGTACGCCGTCCGATAGCCGGCCTTCTGCAGATACTGCGGGAAGAACGTCGTCCCCGGCGGCACCGGCCGTTGGTTGTCGACGACGCGATGGTGGTGCATGTACTGGCCGGTCAGGATCGACGCGCGGCTCGGCGAGCACAGCGACGTCGAGACGAACGCGTTCCTGATGTGCATGCCCTCGCGCGCGAGGCGGTCGAGGTTGGGCGTCTCGAGGAACTCGGGCGCCCGGTCCATGAAGCCCAGGAAGTCGAAGCGGTGGTCGTCGCTGAGCAGGAAGACGATGTTGCGCGGCTTGGCCGTGGGGGACTGCGCGGGCGCGAGCGAGCTCGCGGCGAGCAGGACTGCTAGGGAGAGGCGTGGCATAGGAGCGGTCGCGAAAGCGTAGTCGCCGCTCACTCCGACCGCAGCACCAGCACCGGACACGACGCGCGCCGCAGCACGCGTTCTGTGACAGACCCGAGCACGAGCCGCTGAATCCCCGACCGCCCGTGCGACGGCATCACGATCAGGTCGCAGCCGAGCTCCTGGGCCGCGGCGACAATTTCGTCGCCCGCGTCGCCGGTGCGGACCAGCGAGTTCGCGTCGCCCGCGATGCGTTCGACGGCCGCGTGGAGTGTCTGTTCGGCGGCGCTCTCCCGGCCTTTCGCATCGAACGCTTCTCGGATGAACTCCGCTTCACTCGCGAGGCTCGGGAGCACGTGAATCACGTGCACGTGCGACGGTGAGTCTACCAGCGTGAGCGCCTCCTCGAGCGCGAGCGTGCACGCGGCGGAGAAGTCGAAGGGGACGAGAACGGACTTCCGGGCGGGCCAAGCCATCTCCGCATCTTCGTGTCGAAGGATCGGGGAGGCAAGGCTTCCTCGGCTCTCGCGTCTCAGTATCCGCCGGCCGTCATCTGGACACCGCTCGACGCGTTTCATGCCGTTCCGCGTTGGCGCGGTTGAGCGTAGGCAGTGGACGCATCTGGTTTTTCGAGCAGTCATGGGCCAACCGGAGACTTGGCCGGCTGCGCCGGGAACACCAAGCGACCAAGCGACCAAGAAGCGGACGGACGCCGTTGGTTCGCCGGGCGATCTCGGGCAGTGCGCGAGACTGGAGATTCGAGAATTGCGGAGGAGCCAACCGGGCAGTCGCACAACGGGCCGCTCTACGCAACCAAGAGACCCACTCGCCTTACGCTTGAGGCGTTCGACTGGCCAAGACCGCCGGTCGCCCGACGTGTTCCTCCGCCATATCGATTGGCCAAGAGCTTTGACTGCCGGTGATCGCTCGATCGACTAAGGCCGCCCGCTCGCTTCTTGGGTGCTTGGTCGCTTGGTGTTTCCGGCGAAGCCGGTGACGCCGCTAGGTCGCCGGCGACCGCTGGTTCTTCCCAAACCGCCCGGCTTTGGGGCCCAATCACTCCACACCGCTCTCGACGCATCTTCGCGCGGCGTCTCTCGAGCAGGAACAGGAACACGCGGAACTGAGTGGGGCCGAGACGCCTCGACCTCACCGCCTCAGTCGACCGTGCACGACACGCACTGGCTCGTGTACGGCAGGAACTCCAACCGCTCCTCCGGGATCGGATCCTTGCACTTCTCGCACTGCCCGTAGGTGCCGAGGTCGATCCGCGCGAGCGCGTGGTCGATCTGCTGCAGCTCCTCGAGCGCGTTCGCGTCGAGCAGCTCCATCGTCTCGTCGTTCGAGCTCTCGCCCGCGCGCTCCTCGCTGTCCTGCGCGCGCGGCTCGTCGCGGTGGTGGATGTGCTTGTCGATGCGCTCGTGGCGCGCCGTGAGTTCCTTGCGGAGGGCGAGGAGCTTGGTGCGGACTTCGTCGAGATTCATGCGGGTCGCCTTGGTCGGGGACTTGGTCGTATTGTGCGGTCCGGAGCACCGACTGTCATGGCCTCAATCGAGGGTCCTTCGCACGATCTCGCGAGAACACTCGGAGTTCGTGAGTCGTAGGATAGCCCCCACGTTCCCACTGACCATTCCATGAACTGGCGCTCGCTCCCACTCGCATGCATCGCGGCGCTGTCCGCGATTCCGAACGACCTCCTTGCGCAAGATCCCGGTGACCTCACGGTTCAGTCCGTCGAAGCGAGGATCCAGACGGCAGGAAGCCTGCCCGGACTCGACGAAGCGCAGAAAGAACGGCTCAAGCTGCTCTACGAAGAAGCGCTCGAATTCGTCAAGGCCGCGACCGCGTCGCGGGAGGTCGTCACGCGCTACCTCGCAGACGTGGCGGCCGTTCCGCAGAAGCTCGAAGCGGTGAAGGCGACGCTTGCGACCGAGCCCGCGGATCGAGGCGAGGTGCCGACCGCGACGTCTGCAGATCTACCAGAACTGGAGCGACGGCTCCAAGCGGCGCGAGCCGCGAGCGAGCAGGCGGCTTCGTCGGTGCGGGCCAACGAGGCCGAGCGGCAACGGCGCTCGTTGCGGTCCAAGGACTTGCCGAAGCTAATCACGGACATGCGTGACGAGCGCAGTCGGCTCGATGCATCGGAACTCCCGAGTGCGGCAGACGATCCGCCGGCGATCCTCGACGCGCGCGCGCTCAAGCGACGGGCGCGATCGTTCGCTCTCGAGCAGAGCATCGCGGGACTCGAGGCGGAGAAGCGCCTGTACGAAGCGGAGGCCGATCTGCTCGTCGCGCGCGGCGAACTCGCTGAGCGTGACGCAGCGCTCGCAGCCAGTCGGCTCGAGGAGCTCGACGGAGTCGTGCAGGCGAAGCGAGCGTCCGAGGCCGTCGCGGACGCGGTCGACGCCGCGAAGACGGCTCAGGACGTGCCTTCTGCACTCACGTCGATTGCACAGACCAACCAGAAGCTTGCCGAAGACCGTGCCGAACTCGCAGGAGATCTCGCGGCGACGGCGTCCGAACTGGACGACGTGACGACTTTGCGCAAGGAACTGGAGAATCGGTTCGCAGACATCAAGAAGCGCATCGAGGTCGCCGGGCTCACCGACGCCATCGGCTTGCAGCTTCGCCAGGAGAAGAGCAAGCTGCCGAGCGAGCGATTCTATGCGGCGCGTATCGAAGCGCGCCGCACGACGATCACGGATGCGCAGCTGCGACAGTTCGACCTGGAGCAGCAGGTCGACACGTTGGAGAGAGAAGGAGCGAAATGGCTCCAGGCTGCGATCAGTGGGATCGCGCCGGCGCCGAAGCCAGATCAACTCGAAGCGATTCGAAAGCAGGGTGAGGCCCTGCTCCGAACGCAGCGAGAGTACCTCGACGATCTCTGGCGGGACGGCGAAGCGTACATCTCCAAGCTCGTCGCGCTGGATACGGAGGAACAGCTCCTCATCACGAAGGCGCGCGAAAGCGAGACATTCGTCAACCAGCGGGTGCTATGGATTCGCAGTGCGCGCCCCATCTGGGGAACCGACCGGGATGCACTGGTGGAGTCGATCGGGTGGTTCGGGCGAGCGGATGAGTGGGCAGATGTCGGCACGGCTTTGGGCAAGGCCTTTCGGCGGGGCCCGGTGGTCTTCGTCCTCGGGATCCTCACCGCCCTTGCGGCGCTCTTCGGGCGGCGACGCGCGGTGCGCAAGATCTCGGCGAGACCGCGGCAAGCGCCAAGACGACGCGATTCTCGACGACGCTCTGGGCCCTCCTGCTGACGGCGATTGCCTCGGCTGGTCTACCGTTCCTCTTTCTGCACGTCGGATTCCGGACGCTCGCGGTGCCGGGCCTGGGAGCGTTCCCTGCTGCGATCGCGGCGGGACTCGCGCAGGCAGCGCTCGTGTTCTGGGGGCTCGAGTTCTTTCGCCAGATGCTTCGCTCCGGCGGCTTGTGCGAAGCGCACTTCCGTTGGCACGAGTCGCGGATGCGGCTGTTCCGTCGACATCTCGTCTGGTTCATCCCGACTGTCCTGCCTCTCGTGATCGCGCTTCGTGCATTGACGGTGCACGGCTACGTGCCGTGGGGCTTCGCGCTCGACCGTTTGCTTTTCATCGCAGTCTTGCTGACGACGACTGTCTTCCTGTGGCGGACCCTCAGTCTCCGCAACGGCGCGCTCGCGCCTGCAGTCGGCGGCAGGGACGCGAGCGTACTCGGGCGGCATCGATACGTGTGGTTCGTACTCGCGGTCGGCACGCCGCTCGCCCTGGTGTGCCTCGGGATCGCCGGCTACCACTTCACGGCGCTGGAACTCCTGTATCGATTCGAGGGGTCGGTCGCGACCGTCTTCGCGGCAGCGCTCGTCTACGCGCTGGCGGTGCGCTGGATGTTGCTCGCCAAGCGTCGGCTCGGCATGGCACAGGCGAAGGCGCGACTGGCGGCGGCCAAGGAGGCCAAGGCGACCGAAGTGGTCGGGGAGGAAGCGGCGCGCGAAGGGGTCCCACCGATCATCGAGGAACGGGTCAATCTCGCTTCCGTCGATGCACAGAGCCGCAAGCTGCTGCGCGGCGTGTTGGCGGCACTCGTGCTCGTCGCGTTTTGGGGAATCTGGGCCGACGTCCTCCCGGCGCTCGGCGTGCTCGACGACGTCGAGCTCTGGAAGGACAAGGTCGAAGTTTCGTCCGTCGTGAACGGGCGTACCGTGACGGACGAGAAGCTCGTTCCGATCAGCCTCGCGGACATTCTGCTCGCGCTTCTCGTTCTCGTGATCACGTTCGCGGCGGCACGCAACATCCCGGGCCTCCTCGAGCTTTCTTTGTTGCAGCGGATGAACATCCATGCCGGCGAGCGGCATGCGGTGACGACACTCGTTCGCTACTTCATCGTGGGCGTCGGGGTCGTCGGATCGTTCGCCGCCGTCGGGATCGGTTGGGGCAAGGTGCAGTGGCTGGTCGCGGCGATCTCGGTCGGTCTCGGTTTCGGGCTCCAGGAGATCTTCGCCAACTTCGTGTCCGGCATCATCATCCTGTTCGAGCGCCCGATTCGCGTCGGTGACCTCGTCACGGTCTCGGGGATCGACGGCTACGTGACTCGCATCCGCATGCGCGCGACGACGATCACGGACTTCGATCGCAAGGAGCTGATCGTGCCCAACAAGGAGTTCGTGACCGCGAGCCTCGTGAACTGGACGCTCACGGATCCGATCACGCGTGTGATCCTCAACGTCGGCATCGCATACGGTTCGGACGTCACGCTTGCGCGGAACCTGCTGCTGCAGGCGGCGCGCGAGAACGCGCTCGTGCTCGACGAGCCCGGTCCGTCAGCGCTGTTCTTGGGGTTCGGGGCGAGCTCGCTCGACTTCCAGCTCCGCGTGTTCATCGGGACGCGCGACGTCTGGCCGCAGCTGCAGGACAGCCTGCACACGTCGATCGACAGCGCATTCCGGAATGCGAACATCGAGATCGCGTTCCCGCAGCAGGACATCCACATTCGGAGCGCGGATGGGTTGGTCGGGCTGCGTGCCGAGCCCGAGTCCTGGTCGAAGGATGCGACTAAGGGGTAGCGGGCGTCTCGAGCGCTTTCGCGGGTTCGCGCACGCCGAGTAGGATCTTGATCAACGAGATCCAGAGCGGGCTCAGCAGCAGGCTGAGCGCGATCACCGAGATCGTCATCTGGTACCCGTATTGGTTGATGATTTCGCTCTGCACGCCGACCGAGGCGAGAACGAAACTGAATTCTCCGATCGCGGCGAGGAGAGCTCCGGCGTAGAGGCTTTCCTTCCAGCTGACGCGGAACGTACGGATCGTCGCTGTGTTGATGAACGTGTTGGTCAAGAACACCGCGACGACCAGAAGCGCGACCTTCCACCAGTGCTTGCGCAAGAACTCGAGGTCAACGAGCATGCCGATCGACACGAAGAAGATCGCGACGAACACGACGCGGAACGGTTCGAGGCTCGTGTGCACCCATGACGTCTCGCGTGCCGAGCCGATCAGCATCCCGCCGAGGAACGCGCCGAGGGCCGTCGAGAGTTGGCAGACTCCGGTGAGAAACGCGAGGCCGAGTGCGATGCACGCCGCGGCGAAGACTTGGAGTTCGTGGTCGCTCCGAATCGACTTTCCGATTGGGAGTCGGATCTTCTCGCTGCGGATGATCCACACGCTGAGCCCGATCGCGAACACGCCGCCGACGACTTGCAGGACGATCTCGTGGGTCTGAGTTTCTTGGCCACCGAGAGCGCCGAGCACGATCAGCATCGGGATGATCGCGAGGTCTTGTGCGAGCAAGATCCCGAGCGACGTCTGCCCGGCCAACGTGTCCATCTGACCCCAGTCTTGCAGCAGCTTCAGCACGACGGCCGTACTGCTCAGGCTGATGACGAAGCCGAGCAGGATGCTGCGCTGGATCGGCCATTGCAGCAAGGCGCCGAGAAGCCACGCGCATCCGACGCTGATCACGACCTGGAGCAGCGTGCCGATGATCGCGATCTTCCAGTTGTCGATGAGGCGCTGCGGTGAGACCTCCATCCCGACGAAGAACAGCAGGAGCACGACGCCGATCGAACCGAGGTGGCCGATGAGCGCCGCGTCCGTCACGAGACCCAGCGCGTACGGGCCGATCGCGGCTCCCGTGAGGAGGTAGCCGACCACGTGCGGCTGCCCGAGCCGCTTGAGGATCAGACCGATCGAGAGGACGACGAGACAGATCCCGACGATGCGAGGAAGGAGCGGGTCCAGGTGCATGGAGTCCTCAGAACATCTTCCGCCGACGCAGGATCCACACTTCGATCGCGGCCATCACGATCAGTGCGGCCACGACGAACCAGAACGCGCCTTCGGACTGCGTGCCCGGGATGCCGCCGACGTTGATGCCGAGGAGTCCGGTGACCAAGGACAGTGGCAGGAATACCGCCGCCACGACGGACAGCAGATACATGTTGCGGTTGAGTGCCGTGGTCGCGGCGTGGCTCAGTTCGTCTTGGAGGACGGTGGCACGCTCTCGCACCGAATCCAGATCCTCGACGAAGCGCATCCCGCGGTCTGCGGTCTCGCGCAGCGCGGCGATGTTCGCTTCCGTCAGGAATTTCGCGGGTTCGCGGTGCAGGCGTTGCAGGGCGTCGCGCTGCGGCGCGAGGTGACGGCGCAGCAGGGCTGCGGTGCGGCGCACGTCCGAGACCTCGTGTTGGATCTCGTCGGGACCGTCCTCGATCGGCTTCGCCTGAAGATCGTCGACGCGATCGACGAGGTGATCGACGACGGGCGCGATGCGCTCGGCCAATGCCGCTGCGATCGCGACCAGAGCCTCGCCGGAGGCCGTAGGGCCGGAGTCCGATTCGAGTGAGTCCTTCACGTCTTCGATCGCGACGACTCGGCGTGGGCTCACGGTGAGAATGGAGTCCTCACGAATCCACATGCGGACCGACACCATGTCTTCCGGATCGGCACCTCGGTTCAGGTTGACGCCGCGCAGCACGACGAGAAGACCCTCCCGTGACGGACTGGCTCGCGGTCGAGCGTTTTCGACGAGGAGAGACTCCGCTACGAGAGCGTCGATCCCTGCGTCGCTCGAGAGTGCGTCCGTCCCATCGGCCTCGAGCCGGTAGTGCGACCAGGTAGCGCCGGAGTCGCCGAGCGGGAGGCGGAAGTTCAGGCCGTTCGTCGTTGCCCCGGATTCCATGCTGGAGACAGCATGGATCGCGAGGGGGTCGGGCGTCCAGTGCGAAGCCCGCGGCATCTCGTTCGTCATACTGGAGATCCGTGCGGCGCCCGCGCAGTGGCGATCCCCGGACCCGCTCTGTCTCAACTCCGAAGGCGCCCGGAACAACCCAACGAGATTTCTCACAAACCCCGTGCGAATGCCCGCGCGCCTGTCGCTGGCCCCCTCCGTGAACCGCATCTCGCTACCCATCCTCACTCTCGCGGCCAGTCTCCCGCTTGCCGCTCCCTCCGCCGCTCAGGGCTTCACCCAAGGCGACCTCTACCTCGCGACCCCGGCGGCGACGGGCATCAGCACCGGCCAAGGGGGCATCGTCCACATCGACGTCGTCGCGGGCACGACTACGCTGCTCGCCGGTCCGCTGGGCTACCAGTCCTACCACGGCATGTTCGCGTACGACCCGTATCGCGACCGCCTCGTGTTCCCGGCGTACGGCCCGGACCCGATCAACGATCCTTTGCGCATGTGGGCGATGGACGCGACCGGGGCCATGCAGATCCTCGCGGATCTCAGCGCGTCGTATGCCGCGTTCGCGCCGACGGGCGACGGTCGGATCTACATGCGTCGCGTCCAGTCGCCGAACGGTCAGGTCGCGCTCTTCGACGCGGCCAACCAGTTCCATACCGTCATGGACGCGAGCGGCACGCAGCCGTTCACTTTCGTGCCGGGTGCGTTCGTGCAGTACCAACACCTGCTCTACCACGAGCCGACGAATTCGCTGTTCATGGCCGCGCGCCATGCGAACCCTTCGTGCAACACGTCGTTCACGCAGGCGCTGACCGTGTTCCGCGCACCGTTGTCCGCGGACGGCATGCGCGTGGTCGGTCCGGTGACCTGCAGCGAGTTCGAGGTCAGCACGAGTGGTGAGGTCCCGGTCGGTCTGTCGCGCATGCCGGACGGCGACTTGCTCCTCGTCTGTGACACGAACAACAGCGGGCCGGAGTCGCGGATGATTCGCGTGAACCCGTTCACGCTCGCAATGACGAGTTTCGCGATCAACGACTACCTCGGCGCGGCGTCGACGAACGCGGGCAGCTTCTCCAGCGTGTTGAACCGCGCGGTGATCCTGAACACCGGTGGCGACGAGCTGCGCGCGTTTTCCGCGGGAGAGTCCGGCGAAGGGATCGTTCTGCCGTCGGGACCGCAGTGGGTGTCGCCGGCCGGGAGCACGGGCGAGATCGCGACGATGATCGAGATCAACCGCGTGCCGTGTTCGGGCTCGTTGTCGCTCTACGGCGACGCGCTGGCCGGAACCGGCGGCTACGCGCCGACGATGACCGGCACCGGCTGTCCCGAGATTGGCGGCAACATCACACTGCACGTCGGCAACGGTCTCGGCGGCGAGACCGGCGCGTTGCTGATCGGGTTCAACTCGCTCGCGCTGCCGCTGTTCGGCGGCACGCTCCACGTGAACCCCGCGTTCTCCGTGCCGCTGACGCTCGGCGGTGCGCCGGGGCAGGGTGGGGCCGGGACGCTTGCGATTCCGCTCGCGCTCGGACCGGCGCCGCTGGCGCAGTGGTACTTCCAAGCCGCCGTGCTCGACAGCGGCGCGCCGCAGAGCCTCGCGCTGTCGAACGGGCTCGACATGTCGCTCTAGTCGAGCGCGAACCCGGAGCGCGGAGCCCTACACTCCGTCGGCCCGCTCGGCCAGCGCGTCCGCCGCCTGGTCGATGTCGCGACACAACGCGTCGCCGGCGCGCCGACCGAGCACGGCGCTGTAGTCGTCGTGCAGCGCCTTCCAGGCATCGCGCACCTTGCCGACCGCGCGCCGCCCCGCGGCGGTCGCCGTCGTCTCGCGTCGACGACCCTGCACCTCGGTCGTCACGAGATCTTGACGCGCGAGCGCCTCGACGATGCGAGTCACCGACGATGGTTTCAGGTGCAGTCGGTTCGCGATCTCCGAAGGCATGATGCCCGGCTCTTCGACGATGCACATCAGCGCGAAGCCCTGTGACGGATTGAGGCCGGTCGGGCGGAAGCACGCCTCGGCCATCGTCTGCATCTGGCGAGCCAGGGACGAGGCCGTGAAGTAGAGGCAGTTGTTGAGGAGCGTCTTCGGCGTGCTCATGAGCGCGACCAGTCTACGTCGCGGTGGCGTTCATCGCCGCCAGGTAGTGGGGAGGCACGAGCGGTTCGAGGCTGTGACGTTCTGCCGGGTCGAACGCGTCGATCCATGCCCGCAGCTCACGCACGCGGTTCTGCAACTCGTCGTCGCGCGTTGCGCGGATGCCCTCGTAGTCCGCTGGCAACACCGAGTGCACGACGAACGGCGGGTGGTAGCGCATGCCGCAGAGGTTCGCGGTCTGCTGCAGCGGCTTCAGGAGCTCGGACATCGAGTAGTTGTTGTATCCACCGCTCTGGTACGCGTCCTGCGAGCCGCCCGTCGTGATCACGCTGAGCCAGTGCTTGCCGTGTAGTGCGGTGCCCTCCTTGGGTGGGTAAGCGAAGCCGTACTCGAGCACGCGGTCCTGCCACTCCTTGAAGAGGGCGGGGCAGGAGTACCAGTAGAACGGGTGCTGGAAGACGATCAGGTCGTGCTCGCGGAGGCGGTCTTGCTCTTTGGCGACGTCGATCTGGAAGTCGGGGTATTCGGCGTAGGCGTCGACGAAGGTGAGTTCGGGGACGCCCTCGGCGGCGGTCATGAGGGTGCGGTTGCCGCGGGATTCGGCGAGGTTCGGGTGGAAGACGTACCAGAGGATGCGGGGTGTGCTCATGGGTAGTATTATTAGTTGCTCAAGCAAATATAGAGGGTGATGGGGCGGGGGCAAGGGCCGGGTCGCGGGTCCGACGGGCCCGGATCCCGTCCGGGCCCGTCGTGATCCGCACCCGTCGGGATCCGAGCCCGTCGAGATCCGGGACCCAGCGCCCGCCGCGATCCGCGCCCCGCACCCGCCACCCCCGCCCGCCACCCGCTCCCCACACTTTTCTGAACCACCTCCGCCCCCCGCAGCATCTACCGAACGTCCCCACCCGAACCCGAGACCACGATGTCCAACCTCCTCCTCCCCCTCCTCGCCTCCGCCGCCCTGGCCCTCCCCACCCCCGCCCAACAGACCAACATCAACGTCGGCAACGGCTTCCCCAGCGGCCCCGCCCAGCTCGACGTCCTCAACCTCGGAGTGCCGGTCGACATCCCGTTCGCCTCCAACCAAAGCGTGATCATCGGGTTCGACGGTTCGCCGATCGACCTCACGCTCGATCAGGGCGGTCTGACCTTCCAGACGACGTTGACGCCGCCGACGGCCGGCGATTCCTACTCGGTCGTCGCGCACTTCGACGCGAGCGGGACGCCGCGGTTCAGCACGTTCCTCGAGGATCGTTCGCCGCTGCAGCTCGGTGGTCCGGGACGTGTCGTCGCGCGTCATCTCGCCGCGTTCGGCGCGGTCGACGTGCGGCTCGTCGACGCCGGCGGTGCGGTGGCCGCGACGTTCAGCAGTCTGTCCAATGCCCAGGACGCGAGTGCCGACGTGGCCCCGGCCGACTACACGCTCGAGGTTTTGCCGGCCGGGGGTAGCACCGTGGTGCTCTCGACTCCCGTCACGGTCGAGAGTGGCTTCCTGCGCATCCTCTCGATCGTCGGCTCGCCCGCCGACCAGCTCGGCGTGCTCGACGTGATGATCGAGCGACGCGAGACGGTGTTCACGTTCGGCCCGAGCTGCGGTGGCGCGTCGGCGTCGTACTTCGCCGGGCTCGATCCCGACGGCAGCGCGGATCTCGCGTTCGTGCTGTTCGAGGTTCCGGTGAGTGGGACCGCGTTCCTGTTGGCGGGTGTCAGCGGCGCGCCGATCGACCTCGGACTCGTCGGAGCGCCCGGTTGCGAGCTCGGGGTCGACCCGTTCGCGGTGCTGCCGCTCACGCAGTTCGGCTCGACGGCGTTCTTCGACCTGAGCTTGCCCCCGGCAGTCGCGGCGTCAGCTCCGGTTCTCGCGTGGCAGTTCGTCTACACCGGCGAATCCAACCCGCTGGGCATCGGCGCGGCCGAGACCGCGCTGACGTTCCTCAACTGAGCCGCTAGGAACTACAGATCGACGCGCGACTCCCACAGCGCGACTGGCTCGAGATGCCCACTCCGCACCGAGCCGTTCGCGAACGTGATCGTCACCTCGAGTCCGACCATGTCGTCGCCGGTCGACGGGTTGCCGTCGGTGTCGCAGTCGAACTCGAACACGTCGCCGGGTTCGAAACTCGTGAACGCGAAGTCGAGCGTCTGATACATGCCGGTGCCGACTTGGTTCGTGCCGACCCAGCCCGTGCGCGCGTTCGGGTCGCACGGCGACACGATCGACGCGGCATAGTCGAGGCCGGTCGTCACGTCCGAGTTCAGGCGGTAGGTGCCGCCGCATCCCGGCAGCGTGCTGTTGCCGCCGTCGAAGCGGTCGGCCATGTTCGGTTCGCGCGTGTCGAAGCGGTAGTCCTGCGTCAGCGGCGAGTTCGACGTCGACCAGTCCATGCGCACGCCGACGATGTCGAGGTCCGAGCCGTTCACGATCTTCCAGAAGCCCGACGTCGTGACGTTGTTCGAGCTGTTCGGGCCGGTGGCGGTCACAATCACCGGGTCGCGTTCGCCGACGAAGATCGAGGCGCGGTTCGACGTCGCGACGCCGAACGCGTTGATCGTCGGCGCGAGCACCGCGGCCTGCGCTTCGAAGGCGATGGCGCCCGAATTCGGGCCGAAGAAGTCGAGCGTGATCGCCGTCGTCGGCGACGCGATCGGAATCGGGATCGACGCGAACGTGGATCCGACGAGCAGCGAGCAGTCGGGCATGCCGATCAGCTCGAGGTCGATGTCTGCGCTCGACGCACTCACCAGCAGCGCGGCGAGCGACGTCGTCGCCGGCACGTTCGCGATGTCGATCGTGAACGGCAGGCCGATCGTCGGTCGATGCGCGAACGCCGTCGACATCGTCAGCGGGTCGGCTGGATACGAGTCGTCGAACGGTAGATCCGTCGTGAAGTCGATCGGACCGTAGTCCGGTTGCCCCCCGCCCGCGGACCATCCGACGAGCACGGGGCGATGGCTGATGTGCACGCTGCCCCAGATCATCTCGCACGCCCCGTCGTCCCAGAGCTGCAGCTGGCACGTCGTCGAGAACGGCGGGTCTTCGAACGAATCGTTGACGCCGTCCCACGTGAAGTACGCGACCTGCCTCCCGCCGACCGTGTCCGTGGCGTGCCAGATCGTGCCGGTCGGACTCCACACCGGATCGACCATCAGATACTGACCGAAGACCGCGAACGCGGGATTGCCGGCGAGGATCAGCGGGAGCCCGCTCGAGCCGCTGCAGCAGAAGCTCGTCTGCGCGAGTCCGAAGACGATGTAGCCCTTTGGCGCGAGCGTCACGTGGTCATATCCGGTCGCGTGTCCGGGGACCGGATACGTGAACCCGAGTGGGAGGGGTGCGCTCACCGTGTGGTGTTGGAGACCCTCGTTGAGCGATGTGCTGCCCGGGTGGGCGTCGCCGAACGGCAGGAACGTCGTCGCGCCCGTCGAGTCCTCGACGGCGAATGCGCCTTCGCCGTTCGGCGACCAACGCAGTGCGCGCTGGCTCAGGTCGAACGTGCCGCCGGTGAACAGCTCGTAGATCGCGTTCGATCGGCGCGGGCAGCCGGTGCCGTCGAACGCGACGGTGCCGATCGACTGGGCGGCGAGGTTCGGCAGGACGAGGAGAGCGGCGAGGAGCGGTAGGGCTGGACGTCTCGACATGGCGGCACCTTTTCTCGTGGGGTCGCGATTGTCGCACGTCGGGTGGGCTTGCTCGCATCGCGCTCGAATCTTCATGGGTTCGCTTGCATTCCTAGACGACCGGTCTAATATTCCGCCATGGCGCGACCGAGACGAAGCCAGAACACGCGGGAGCGGCTGCTCGAGGAGGGCATCGCGTCCTTCCTGCGGGACGGCTACCACGGCACGGGCCTCAAAGCGGTGCTCGACCGCGTGCAGGTCCCGAAGGGCTCGTTCTACAACTACTTCGCGAGCAAAGAGGACTTCGCGATCGCCGCGATCGAGCGCTACGCCGAGTGTCTTGCGAAGCAGCTCGAAGCGTCGCTCCGCGCGGAGGCGGATCCGATCTCGGGCCTGCGCGCGTTCTTCCGAAGCCAGATGGACGAGTTCGTCGCGGCGGACTTCATCGGCGGTTGCATGGTCGCGAACCTCGGCGGAGAGCTCGAGGGCCACGACATCTGCCGCGAGGCGCTGCGGACGTCGATGCTCGGCTACCGCGATGGCCTGCGGGGCGCGCTTCGCGACGCGCAGGAGCAAGGGTTGCTCCGTGCCGACCTCGAGTCGGAGGCGATGGCGGATCTCCTCGTGGCCGCGTGGGAAGGCGCCGTGATCCGCATGAAGATCGAACGCAGGCTTGCCCCGCTCGAGCAGTGCCTCGATCAGCTGCTCGACGGCTACTTCCGACCGATGGGCGCCGGAGTGACGGCCGCCGAGTCCTGAAACACCCGTGCCGGTGGCTGCACCGGCCTTCTTTCCGACTCATTCCAAGACGACTGGTCGTATATCAACTATGAAGCATCCATCTGATTCTCGATCCACGATCGTGACCGGCTCTTCGAGCGGCATCGGCCGCGAGATCGCCTGTGCCTTCCTCGCCGCGGGCCATCGCGTGGTCCTGAATGGCCGCACCTCGGCCAAGCTCGAGCGCGTGCACGAAGAGCTGGTCGCCGAGATCCCCGACGCCGACGGCTGCGTGGTCGCGGTCGCCGGCGACATCGGCGATCCGGAGACCGGGCGCGCCCTCGCGAAAGCCGCCGTCGAACACTTCGGCGGCATCGACGTGCTCGTGAACAACGCGGGCACGTTCGTTCCCAAGCCGTTCCTCGACGTGACCGAAGAGGAACTCGACGGCTACCTCGGCGGCAACCTCAAAGGCACCTACCTCACGACCCAGGCGGTCGTGCGCGAGATGCGCGCGGGCGGCGGCGGCAGCATCGTCAACATCGGCACGGTGCTGATCGATCACGCCGTCGGCGGGCTGCCGGCGTCCGCGCCGCTCGTCAGCAAGGGTGGGGTCCACGCGCTGACCAAGAGTCTGGCGGCGGAGCTCGCGCCTGATGGCATCCGTGTCAATCTCGTCGCGCCGGGCGTCGTGCGCACGCCGCTGCACGAGGCGATCGAAGTCGACGCGTTCGGCGAGGTCGCGTTGCTCAACCGCGTCGGCGAGGCGCACGAGATTGCCGAAGCCGTGCTGTACCTCGCGAACGCCGAGTTCACGACCGGGCACCTCCTGAACGTCGATGGCGGCTTCGTCACCGGCCGAGCCTGATCCCTTTCGCCGAACAACAGACCATGAACACATCACAATACAACGAAGTCCTCGCGCTGCTCAGGGACTACTACGACGGCCTCTACAACCTCGACGTCGCGAAGCTGCGCGACGTCTTCTCACCGGGTGCGCACTACGCGACGATCGCGAAGGGCGCGCTGCTGGAGCTGACGATGGACGAGTACTTCCCCCGCGTCGAACAGCGCACGTCGCCTGCCGACGAGGGCACTCCGTACGAGTCCCGCGTCGTGTCGATCCGCTTCGCGGGCGAGAACACGGCGTTCGCGGAGGTCGAGTGCTCGATGTTCGACCACGACTACCAAGACTTCCTGTCGCTGCTGCGCATCGACGGACGCTGGCGCGTGCAGACCAAGGTCTTCGAAGGCGTGCCGCACCCGACGACGGAGGTGCGCTGATGCCCTACGTGCGCGTGCAGATCACCCGCGAGGGGGACACGTCCCCGGAGCGGAAGGCCGAAGTGATTCGAGGCGTGACCTCGGTGCTCGAGGACGTGCTGGATAAGGACCCGCGGAGCACGTTCGTCGTGATCGAGGAGGTCGAACTCGAGAGCTGGGGGATCGGCGGGCTGCCGGTCGAGGAGTATCGGCGCAGCCGGGCGGACTGATCCCGTCGGCTGCGAAGAGGGGGCGTCAGGCCAGATGCGTCAGCCCGAGCCAGACGGCGTGGGCCGCGATCGCGCACAGGGTCAGATCGAGGGCTCCGGAGAGGATGGCTCTGAGATCACGCTGGTCCGCGGACACGTAGTCGCGGGTCAGCGACGTGTGTCGTTTCTTCTTGGTCCGGCGGGCGGTCTTGCGATCGCTGCGAACACGTTGGGCGGCGTAAATCATTGCTGTTCCTCTTCTACTGAGGATCCACGGGCGAGTTGGGATCCACTGGCGGCGGTGTCTGGCCCGCGCTCCAAACCTCGATGTTAAGGTTTCTTCACACTCGCCTTCAAGGTTTCTTCACATGAATCTTAAGCTTATCTTCACATAACCATCGACTTTGTTCGGTGGGGCACCAAACTGCGGGAATCGCTAGAGTGAGGCCGCTCCTTCCGGGACTTCCGGCCGATCCGCATGCACAGCACGTCCACCTTCGTCGCCCTCGCTGCGTCGCTCTTCTCCGCGTCCCTCGCAGCTCAGAGCGACCGCGCCCTCACGCTCGACCAGCCGCTCCAGCTCGGCAAGACCACGACGATCGAAGTCGCGTATCCCGCGTCCGCGGTCGGCAACCTCGGGTCGTTCATCCTCGCCGGGCACTTCCCGGGCGCGCTCAGCGTGCCGCTGCCCGGCTGGACGATGGTGGGCGACGTGCGGTTCGACCTCGGGCAGATCTTGGCCACGGTGCCGTGGTCCGCGACCGGGCCGGGTGCGGGCACGGCTTCGCTGCCGCTCTCGGTGCGCAACGACCCGGGCGCGCTCGGACTCGCGCTCGACGTGCAGACCCTCGACATCGACATCACCGGACCGACCGCGTTCTGGAGTGACAACGACCTCGAGCTAGTCGTCGCGGAGACCGGTTGTGGCGTGACGCCGACGTTCGACCTGCTGTTCCCGCCCGGCACTCCGCAGGAGCCGGACGTCGTCGTCGACACGCCGACGGCGATGATCACGTACCTGTCGGATCGTGCGCGCGACCGGCACGCGCGGGAGGCGCAGTTCTCGATCTACGACCACTGGCTGCCGTTCTATTGGGAGCAGCGGATCGCCGAGATCACGATCATCGACGAGGTCGCCAAGGGCGGCTCGACGGTGAAGTACCGATACATGACGCACGACCTGCTCAACCCGTCCGAGTTCCGTGCGTTCTTCTTCGGCGGCACGACGGTGGCGTCGTACTACCTCAACCTGTCGACGTCGCCCGGCACCGGTGTGACGCTCGTGTCGACCGTGCCCTCGACGCGGTATCCGGGTGAGACGGAGTACACGTACGAAGTCGTGCTCACGCACAAGCTACCGGAGAACACCCCTCTGGCGATCGGCGATCGCATCGAGGTCGAGCTGAGTCAGTTCCTCGCGGCGCCGCGCAACGGGCGCAGCAACTACTACGGCACGGCGTTCCTCTACATCGTCGGCGAAGGTTTGGTGCCTTGGTACGCCGAGGAGATGGAGCAGGGGCAGCCCAACCCGAGCTTCGATTCATTCCGCCTTCCGGACGTCGCGTGGCTCGGTGGTGAGACGACGCTGCCGTATCAGTACTCCGACGAGCCGGAGCACCGCTTCAAGCAGCTGGCGGGCAACATCGGTCACGGCAGCGGCCACGAGTTCGTGCTCGGCCGTCGTCTGCACCACACCGACTTCGGCACGGGTGCGCACTCCGAGCTCGGCAACCCGCCGATGACGGACCACATCGGTCAGCTTGGCCCGCAGTACATCGGGGCGAGCTGCGTCGCGTGCCACGAGGGCAACGGTCGCTCGCTGCCGCCGTCGATCGGGAGCGCGCTCGACGGCGCCGTCGTGCGCGTCGGTGGCGACGAACAGGGTTCCCCGCACCCGACGCTCGGCGACACGCTGCAGCCGCTGACGCCCGGCGGCGGCACTCCGGGCGGGGTCAACGTCACGATCGAAGCCGAGTCGTTCGGCGCTTCGAGTGGTGTCGCGACAGAGCCGACGTCCGACGCCGGTGGCGGCCTCAACGTCACGTCGATCGACAGCGGAGACTGGCTGAGCTTCTTCAACCAGCCGGTCACGATTCCGGCCTCCGGCACCTATCGCATCTCGTTCCGCGTCGCGAGCCCGAACAGTGGTGGCGTGCTCGCGTTCGAAGAGTCCGGTGGCGTGCCGCTCTACGGCACGGTCAACATCCCGAATACCGGCGGCTTCCAGAACTGGCAGACCGTGACGCTCGACGTGTCGCTCCCGGCAGGCCTGCGCCCGTTCGGCATGAATGCGTTCAGCGGCGGCTTCAACCTCAACTGGTTCCGCGTCGAGAGCATCGGCGGTGGCGGAGGTGGCGGCGGCGGCACGTCCGACGGGCAGGCGATCCTCGACGGCTACGACTACATGAACGGGACGTTCGGGGACGGCTCGTCGTATCAACTGCGTGCACCGCGCTACACGTTCACCGGTGACTCCCCGACCTACTTCTCGGTGCGCAACGCGGCGCCGTTGGTCGGGCTCGGTCTCCTCGAGGCGATCGACGAAGCGACGATCATGCAGCGGCACGACCCGTGTGATCTGGACGGAGACGGCATCTCCGGCCGTGCCAGCGTCACGACTGGCTTCGCCACCGGTCAGCCGATGCTCGGGCGCTTCGGTTGGAAGGCCACGCGCGCGTCGGTGCGCGATCAGATCGCCCGCGCGCTCAACCGCGACATGGGCGTCGCTTCGGCCGAGCAGCCGATCTTCGATGGTGAAACGACGCCGAGTCCGGCCGAGGTCACTGCCCTCGAGTTGGATCGCATGACGCGCTACGTCGCGCTCCTCGGCGTCGGCGCGCGACGCGACCTGACCGACCCGGCCGCGCTCAACGGCGAGCAGCTGTTCACGACGATCGGCTGTGCAGCCTGCCACGTGCCCGAACTGCCGACCGGCGACGGTCACCCCTACGGTGAGTTGCGCAACCAGACGATCCGCCCGTTCACGGATCTCCTGCTCCACGACATGGGGCCGGGGCTCGCGGACAACATGGGCGACGGCGACGCGACGGGTTCGGAGTGGCGGACCGCGCCGCTGTGGAACATCGGTCTGACTGCCGGCGTCGCGGGTGGCGGCGAGGCCTACCTGCACGACGGTCGCGCGCGCACGCTCGCGGAAGCGATCCTGTGGCACGGTGGCGAGGGCGAGGCGGCGAAGGAAGCGTTCCGCACGCTGAGCGCGTCCGATCGCGCGGCGCTGATCGCGTTCTTGCAGTCGCTGTAGTCGGCTCGAGGGGCAGAGGGCGTGAACCGGCCGATTCGGTCATGCCTGTCCATTACTTACAAAAAAGTGGGTAGTTGTTCTTAGTGCTGTCTAGGCGCACCGTCCGCGCCCATGAAAGCCATGATCGTCAACGCGTACGGCGCCGACGCCGTGTTCGAACCCGCGGAGGTCGCGACTCCCGAAGTCCGCGCCGGCCACGTCCTCGTCAAGATCGCCGCGTCGAGCGTGAACACCGTGGACACGATGATCCGCGCGATGGGGAAAGATCTGCCGCTGTCGCCCGACACGCCGGCGATCCTCGGCATGGACTTCGCCGGCACGGTCGAGGCCGTCGGTGACGGCGTCGACGGCTACGGGGTCGGCGACGAGGTGTATGGGTGCGCCGGCGGTCTCGCCGACCTACCGGGAACGCTCGCCGAGTACATCTGCGCCGACAGCGACCTGATCGCGCACAAGCCGAAGAACCTGTCGATGCGGGAAGCCGCGGCGCTGCCGCTGTGTGGCATCACGGCCTACGAGGGCCTGGTTCGCGCGCGGGTGAAGGCGGGACAGAAGGTGCTCGTGCACGGCGGCACCGGCGGTGTCGGCCACATCGCGCTGCAGCTGGCGAAGCACTTCGGTGCGGACGTCTACGCGACCGGTGGGGGCGACAAGCAGCTCGCGTTGATTCGGGACATGGGCGCGACCGCGATTCACTACAAGGACGAGTCAGTCGAGGAGTACGTCGCTGCGCACACGGGCGGGGCGGGTTTCGATGTCGTGTACGACTCGGTCGGGGGCGCGAACATGGCGAGTTCGTTCGAGGCCGCGGCCCTCAATGGCCACGTCGCCTCGACGGTGTCTCTGTGCGAGCTCGATCTGTCGACCGCGCACTTCAAGGGGCTGTCGCTGCACGTCGTGTTCATGCTGATCCCGATGCTGCACGACCACAAGCGCTCCGAGCACGCGGAGATCCTGCGCAAACTCGCGCAGATCGTCGAGTCGGGTGCGCTGAAGCCGCTGCTCGACGAGACCAGCTTCTCGCTCGACCAGGCCGGGGATGCGCACGCGCGGTTCGAGAGCCGGCAGTCGATCGGCAAAGTCGTCGTCGAGAACTGACCGGTCTGCTCGTAGGCTACTCGCGACCCATCCCTCGGTAAGGGGAAGCCTCTTGCTCAGTTCCTGCTCCCTCGGTTCAGCAGCCTCGGTCTGGATCCTTCTCGCCGTGTCGCTCAGCGCGCAGTCCGCGCCGACGGTCACGCTCGTGTCGCCGCTCCAAACCTCGACGCAAACACCCAACGGACCCGCCGACTCCGTGACGGCTTCCGCCGGTCCGCTCGGTTCCCTCGTGCTCGAGCAATCGGCGATCACCGTGAGTGCGCCGGACGTGCTCGACGCGTCCGCCGACTTCGGCTTGGTCGGCACGGTCACCGGCTTCTTCAGTCTCGCGGCTTCCGCCTCGGTTGTGACCGCGCAAGGTCCCGCACAGGCGGCCGTCGGCCCGATCGACGTGCTCATCGACTTCGACCTCGGTGCACCGTCCTTCGTCGACGTCGTGGTCGAGACCGAGCGGGCGTTCCTCGATGGTGTGGGGATCGCAGACCTCAGCATCGACATCGGCGACGATGGCACGATCGAACACCAGTTCGCTGCTGTCACTCCGACTCCGGGTTGCTCGGATCCGGCGTGCTTCGGAGCCGCGCCGCAAGTGCGCTACACGATGGCCGCTGGCACCACGCAGTTCTGCGTTCGCGTCGTCGGGGACGTCTCGGTCGCGGCGGCGAGCGCGGCCGAGTTCGCGGTTTCGCTGTTTCTCGAGCCGAGCGCGCGGTGCACGGTCGTGGAGACGGCACCGAATTGTGGGCCGGACTGGCTCGACCTTCTGCAATCGTCGGGATTCGACGGATCGCTCGAGTTCTGGGTGCCGTCGCTCGCGGGCCTCCAGCCGGCGCCGTTCCTGGTCTTCGGGTTCTCCGACCTGTCGGCGCCACTTCTGTTGCCGGGCCCCGGAGGAGCGTGCATTCTGACGCCGTATCCGGACGTCGTTGCGGTCATGACACAGACTGGCGTGCGCGCGGAGTTCTCGGTCCCGTTCTTCACGTCGCCGTTGGCGCCGCAACCGGTCACGTTCTGGGTGCAGGGGATCAGCGTGGACTTCGGAATCACGCAGGTCTTTACGACGCGCGCGCTCCGGATCACCTGCCCGTAGTCGAGTTCACATGTAGATGTGAGTGAAGCCGAGCCACACCGCGTGCACGGCGATTGCACAGAGCATCAGGTCGAGTGCGGTCGAGACCATCGCTCGTGGGTCTCGTCGAGACTCCGCCGCCGCGACGTAGTCTCCAGTGAGCTCCGTATGTCGCTGCGAATCGGTTCGACGGACGGTTTCGAGTTCCGTGGTGCGAACGGTTCGAGCGACGTTGGGGATCATCTGTGCTTCCTCGCGTGGCGGTGCGAGCCCCCTGGCGGACGCGCTCGTGGTGTGCGACGCGGCTGCCGAATTTAAAGAGGGCGTGGGTTCGTGGACGGAGCCCGAAGGCTCACTGGGGGACGGCAATCCTGGCGGAGCCATGAGTGCGCCGACCCTCCAGACATCGGCAAACGCCCGGGATCGCTTGAGAACGTGTTCGCGGAAAACGCGCTGTCACCGCGGGACCAGGTCGTGGCATCCCTGCGAATGTGAAGATCGTGCGCGAATGTAAAGACGATCCGCGAGCTGGGATCTGCGCGGCTACTGCTTCTCGTAGGCGCCCGAGAAGACGATCTCCGACTCCTCGATACCGCTTAGGCGATGCGCCTCGACCCGGGTGAACGCGCCGCGTGCGTCGCATTCGTGAACCCAGCGCATCGCCATCGGCTGGTTCCAGGTCGAGCCGGTCATCGTCGTCACGAGAGACGTGCCGACCCACCGGGATCGAGCCATGCCGGCGACGCCCCGGTTGTCCGCGAAGACTAGGCGGTAGCAGTCGTCGTCCGCGCTCCACGCGATCGCCGCGTACGAGAGGTGCTCCTCCGGCGCCACGCCGAACGTGTACAGCCCGAGCACCGTGCCGCCGAAGATCGGACGCACGCGTTGATCCAAGGAGACCTCGACCATGGCCCCGAGCGATCCGCCCGCGGCCTTGCCGTCGACGATGTATTGTCCCGCGGCCTGTGCGAGCTTTTGCATCCGTGCGTGCGGGGGATCGGCGACAAACGCGCCCCGCTTCGACGAAGTGGTTCTCGGCACCGAGTCCACTCTTCGATGCGTGCCGGCGAAGTGCGTGTCGAAATCGCCCGCGCCGACCGCGCGTACGCCAGCGATCGAGTGCGAGTTCTGCGCGAGCGTCGTGCTCCATCGCTCGACTACGAGCTCGTCATCGACCACCCTGGAGTTCGTCGACGTGTACGTGTCCTCGCCGTCCCAGTGCAGCGTGACCTCGCCGGCTTCACCCGTGTTGCTGACGTGCCACTGCTTGAACGTCTTCGACTCTCGGTCCCAGCCGATCAGGGAGACGGTGCGCAGAACGCCGGGGGCGGGTTCGCCGAACGCGATCGCGCTCTCGGTCTGCACGAAGTGGTTGCCGAGCACCCGTTGCACGGTCGAGGTCGACTCCCACGGGATGGCAGCTTGCTTTGCGTCGAGGACTGCCGTGCCGCGGCCCTCCCAGTGACCGAGCAGGCGCTCGAATGCGATGAGCTTGTCCGGCGGCGCCGGGGGACCGGATTCCTGTGCTGCGACGGCATACATGGTCGCGGCCAGGGAGAAGATCGTGATGCAGGATTGGCGCATGGACTATTCGTCCCAGGATGCGAGACGCTCGCGCAAGCTCGCGGGTAGCGCCGTGATCGACGCGAGTGAGCGACACACGTCCTGCGTCAGGTCGAGCGTTGCGAAGACGGCGTTGCACCGATCGCAGATGATGTTGTCGGCGTTCGGCATCTCGACGCCGCGATCGAGAGCTTCTTGCTTCGCCTGCAGGAGGTCGAGACAGACCTGCTTCGAGTACGCGGGCGGCGGGAGTTCCTGCTGCGGCAGTCCGGACTCGAGCGCCTTCCGCACCTTGAGACGGGCTCGGTGCAGGCGCGTCTTCACCGTCGCCGGGTTCGCGCCGAGGATCTCGGCGACCTCGTCGACAGAGAATCCGATGATGTCCTTCAGGACGAGCGCCATGCGGAACTCGATTGGCAGCGAGGCGATGGCTTGTCCTGCTGCGTCTTGGCGAGCCAGTCGCTCGTCGACGGTGTCGTCCTCGGCCGGCACGACCGCGAGGCGGGGCGCGCCGAACGGGAGCAGCTCGTCGAGGGAGTCGACGTGCTCGGGTTCGCCCGACTTCTTGCGGTGCATGCGCTGGCATGCGTGCCGCGCGATGGTGTAGAGCCAGACGAACGGAGTGGAGCGTCCTTCGAACTGGTCCCAGCTGCGCCATGCGTTGAGGAAAACCTCTTGGACGAGGTCTTCGGCTTCCTCCGGCGTGCCGCAGATGCGGAGGCTCAGTCCGTAGAGTTTCCGGCCGTGCTCCTCGAGCAAGCGGGGGATAGCCTCGTCTCTGGGGATGGCCCAGTCGTCGCTCGGCGACGTGTGCATGGCGAAGGGTTACCACCGCCCCGCGCAGCTCGCAACCGGTCAGCCCGAAAGGACCTCGCGCGCGACGATGTAGATCCCCATCAGCATCACGAACCAGCCGAACGCGGTCTTGAGGCGGGACGCCGGGACTCTGGTATTGAGGTGGGCGCCGATCACGATGCCGAGGAGTGGGAGTCCGATGATCGCTGCCAAGAAGCCGTAGTCGATCGAGTCGACGACCTGCGCTTCGCCGACGAATCCGACGAGGGACTTGGCCGCGATGATCAGCAGGTCGGTGCCGATCGCGACGCGCATCGGCAGGCCACCCATGAGGACGAGGACCGGAAGGATCATGAATCCTCCGCCCGCCCCGACGAGTCCGGTGAATACGCCGACGCTGATGCCGAGGATCGCGACGAGCGGCACGTTGATCGAAGCGGGCTGAGTCTCCTGCGGTTCGACGGCACCCTTGCTCGACCGGATCATCGACAGGCTCATGATGAGCATGAACACGGCGAACAGGATCATGACCGCGACGTCCTTGCCGAGGGAGAACTCACCGATGTCGAGGACGGGGTCGGGGATCGCGGGGAAGAGGACGCGGCGGGTGAGGTAGACCCCGAGAATTGCCGGGGTCCCGAACACGAGCGCCATCTTCAGGTTGGACTGCCCGCGTCGCAGGTACTGGACCGCGCCCGCCAGCGCCGTCGTGCCGACGATGGCGAGCGAGTAGCCGGTCGCGAGCGATGGCGTCACGTCCATCAGGTAGACGAGGATCGGCACGGTCATGATCGATCCGCCGGCGCCGATCAGACCGAGCACGATGCCGAGTGCGACGAATGCGACGTAGCCGAAGAGTGTGGCGAGATCCATGTGGATGTGTTGCTCAGCCGCGCTTGTTCCAGGGCATCTTCGCGAGCAGTAGTCCCATGCCGCACCAGTCGGTAAGCCCTGCGAAGACGAGACCGAGTCCGACGAAGGCCGAGAGTCCGAAGAAGCCAGGTGCCACGGTGAAGCCGAGGATTACTCCGGTCAGCACCAAGGCGCCGGCGGCGATGCGGACTTGGCGCTCGAGCGACATCCCGGACTGGCCTGTCTTCGTTTCGCCACCGACGGCCGCGTAGGCGAGGATGCCGCCTGCGATGACGCGGACGTGGTGCACGCCTGCGTCGGCGAGGATCTGGCGCGCTTTCTCGGCGCGCTTGCCCGAGCGACACAGCAAGAGTCTTTCGCCGTCCATCGTGCGCACTTCGTCGACTCGCCCTGGGAGTTCGTCGAGCGGGATGCAGTGTGCACCGTCGACTCGCTCACCGGCGACCTCGACCGGAGTCCGAATGTCGATGAGGACTTCAGGTCCTCGGTTGCGCACGCGCTCGACGGCCTCGGTCGGAGACATGGGGGTCGCAGCGCCGGTCGGATCGGTGATCGTGTTTGTGGTCATGGTTCGTCCCTACTCGAAACCGTTGATCGGGAAGCGCAGGTAGCGGACGCCGTTCGACTCAGCCTGCGGCAACACGCCGCCGTTGATGTTCACCTGCACGGACGGAAGGATCAGATTCGGCACGGGCTTGCCGCGCTCGGCCGCGTTGCGCTTCGCGACGTATTCCTCTTTCGAGATGCCGTCGCGGATGTCGACGTTGTCACGCCGCTGCTCGCCGATCGTGCTCTCGAACGCGAGGTCTCGGCCGCCCGGCTGATAGTCGTGGAGCGTGAATACCCGCGTGCTTTCCGGGAGTTCGAAGAGCTTCTGGATCGAGTCGTATTGTTCAGCCGACGAGCCACCCGGGAAGTCGCATCGCGCCGTTCCAGAGTCGGGCTGGAACAGCAGGTCACCGACGAACAGGGCATCCTCGATCCGATACGTGATGCTTGCTGGCGTGTGTCCCGGAGTCGGAATCGCCTCGACCTCGAAAGGCCCGACATCGAGCTTTTCGTAATCCTGCAGAAGCACGTCGAACTGGCTGCCGTCGTCCGGAACTTCGTCACCCAGGTTGAAGAACAATTTGAAGGTTTGCTGGACCTTCGTGATGCTCGCGCCGATCACGGTCTTCGCGCCGTAGCGCTCCTTGAAGAACGGTGCGGCGGTCAGGTGGTCCGCGTGAGCGTGCGTGTCGAGGACGAAGGGGACCCCGTAACCGCTCTCGTCCAAGAAGCGTGCGATCGTCTCCGCGGATTCGAACCAGACGCGTCCGGAGCTGATGTCGTAGTCGGCGACGGAGTCGATGACGACGGCGGTTCTGCTCGCGTCGTCCGCGACCACGTAGCTCAGCGTGCCGGTTCGCTCGTCGTAGAAGTGTTGGATCTTCATGGGTTTCGGTCCTCTCGATCGGTTCCATCCAGGAGAGACACGTGGCGCCCGCGAGGTTCCCGGAGATTCACATCCGACCGCGGAGCATTCCGTTCCAGTACATCTCCGGCAGGCCGTAGGCCTTGAGCGCATACATGCTGTAGCGCTCGCGTCGTTGGTCGAACGGGAACGTCTCCATGACCTTCCCGCCGTAGCCGAACTCGGCGAGGATCAGCTTGCCGTATCCGGTGACCAGCGGGCACGACGCGTAGCCGTCGTAGGAGCCGGCCAAGTGCCTTCCTTCGCGATGCGCCATGAGATTCTCCACCAGCACCGGTGCTTGTTTGCGGATCGCCGCGCCGGTGCGCGATGCCGGCAGCGAACTGCAGTCTCCGAGGGAGAAGACGTCGGGATAGCGGCGGTGCTGGAGCGTGCGGTCGTCGACCTCGACCCAGCCGGCGTCGTCGACGAGCGAGCTCTGCTTGATGAAGTCCGGCGAGCTCTGCGGGGGGACGACGTGCAGCATCTCGTACGGGATGACCATTTCCTCACCGCCGTCCAGATCTTCGAACACGGCTTCTTTCGCGTCGGCACGAACTTCGATCAGGTTCCTTCGGAAGTGGGTCTCGATGCCCTTCCGCGCGACGATATCGGACAGCGGCTTCGCGTAGTGAGGAACTCCGAAGATCCCCGGTGACGCCGCTGCGTACACGACCTTGCAGTTGTTGCGGACGCCGCGTTTGCGCAGGTGTTCGTCCGCGAGATACATGATCTTCTGCGGCGCACCCGCGCACTTGATCGGGGTGCTCGGGAACGTGAACAGCGCCGTTCCTGATTGCATGGCACGCAGGAACTCCCAGGTGCTGTCGACGGTCTCGTACGAGTAGTTGCTGCAGATCCCGTTCTTGCCGAGTTGCCCTTCGAGCCCCTTGATTTTGCTCCAGTCGAGCTGGATCCCCGCGCACACGACCAGCTGGTCGTAGGTGATCACCGTGCCGGAGGCGAGCGTCACGGACGAGTGATCGGGGTCGAACGATGCAACCTTGTCCTGGATCCACGTCGCGTCGGGCGGGATGTAGTCGGCTTCGTCTCGGACCGACACCTCCTTGTCGAACACGCCGCCCCCGACAAGCGTCCAGATCGGCTGGTAGTAGTGTTCACGCGACGGCTCGACGATAGCGACCTCCGGCGCGCCAGGGTGGTCGCACAGGCGCGCGGCTACCGAGATTCCGGCCGTGCCGCCGCCGACGATGAGGATGGAGTGATGTTGCGCGCTGCTCATGGCGAGGCGTCTCCGTTGACTTGCGTTCCATTTCCGTTCGATGTGGGGGATGCGCCGCAGTGGTCTGCCGACTGCACGCACTGTCCGAATCGCTGTCCGAACTCCAGAGCGAAGCCGAGAGCGCGCTGCACGTCGGGGTTCCAGATCGCGCGCAGGGCGCCGAGTGGGCCGACCGGCTTGGTGTCTTCGAAGTCGATTCGACCCAGCGCGCGTGCGGCGCGTCCGACGACGTGCACGGCGCCGGGACCGAACACGCCCGACTCCAGGAGTCGCTGGATCGCGTCGACGTTCGAGAAGACTTCCGTGACGACCGCGAGGGCTTCGGGAGCCGTCAGGCGCTCCGCGACCTGCAGCAGGACCTGGAGTCGTTCGTCGACGTCGATCCCGGCTTCGGCGAGCCGGGCGACCGTCGAGTCGAACGTATCCGCCAGGGCGGCTGCTCCGAGCGGGAGCTGCTTCGCGGTCTCGAGTAGGCCCTCGAGCGCATCGAGAGCGCGCGGTTCCGTGCTCTTCTCGAGAAGTCGGAGCAGCCTCTGGATCCGCTCGTCGATGTCGACGCCCCGATCCACCAGGCGCTCGGTGACGCCGTCCACGGTGTCGGTGATCGTTGCGATCGCGTTCGGGGTCGATTGGATCGCGCCGTCGAGCGAAGTCACGCTGCGCTCGAGTCGGCTCAGTCGATCTTCGAGTCGGTCGAGCTTCGCCAGGACGCGAGAGAGTTCGGAAGTCGTCGAGGCAGGGGAGCTTGCGTCGGTCACGGGATCTCGCCTCCGCGCGGATTCGCGGTTCGGGGACGAGCCGGAGAGTCACGCGAAGCGCGGGAGGTTCCCGCGATTTCGTCTACTGCTCGAGATTTGTGAGCCGAGCCGCGCACGCGGTTGCGTGCTACGGTCGGGGTCAGCGTTGCGCTTTCCGGTTCGATCGTCTACTCGAGAACCCCGTGACGGTGCCGAGTCGTCGAACGCCCATGGCGTTCGCGCGCGTCGTTGCCGTGGATGCGGACGCTACAGCCGGAACCGACCGCCGAACCCGAACACGAGACCCGGGTCGATGTCCTCGTCGAAGCGCTCGGTCCCGTTTCGGTCGTCGATCTCGATCTGGCCCCAGGGTGTGAAGCCGATCAGTCCGAACACCTCGACCGAGTCCACCGGCGTCCAGCTGGCGCCGAGCGAGACGATGCCCCGTTCGTCGCGCAGCACGGCGGCGGGGAGCAGGCCGTTGTCGTCGAGGCGGAAGTCGCGCCGCTGGTAGCGGACGTCCAGGAACAGGTTGCGGTCCTGCTGGGGGCGCCAGTTGAGTCTGCCGCCGATACCTTGCGAGTCGTCCGTGAGGTCGAGCCAGAGGCGTCGATGGATCTGCCAGTGATGGCCGAGCACGGGGAGGACCAGTGGCTGGTCGTCTTCGAGAAGCGACTGCACGGACACGCCCATGCGGAACGTGTAGTC
This sequence comes from Planctomycetota bacterium, assembly GCA_028281765.1. Classification (GTDB taxonomy): domain Bacteria; phylum Planctomycetota; class UBA1135; order UBA1135; family UBA2386; genus JANQJF01. Next base: position 71,983 of record JANQJF010000118.1, read on the forward strand.
CGCGTTGACCCGATGCGAGTAGCGCGCGTACCCGCCTGCCATGAGCGCGTCGTCGAGGTCGGCGCCGTCCTCCGCGCCGACGGTCAGGAGTCCACCGACTTCGATCGCCGAGCGTCGGTCGATCGGGAATTCGACCCCGCCGCGGAGCCGGACCATCAGCGCGTCCTCGGCGAGTGTTCCATCGTTCGAGACGGCTGCGGGGAGTCCCGAGAACTCGTAGTCGGAGCTCTCGACCTGCGCTTCGAAGTCCCACGTCGAGTCTTGCGTGAGATCGTCGGACAATCCGAAGCGGGGGCCGTTTCGCGTGACTTCGACCGAGCCGTTGTCACCGTCGAGGTCGGTGTCCGTGAACACGAAGAAGCCCGGGTCCGGACGAAAGCTCGGTTCTCGCTTCGGCAGGACGAGATGCTCGTTGGTCGAGCAGCTCGCCAACGTCGCTGCGATCGAGGCGGTGAGCACGGCGCACTGGTGAGCCTTCATCGGTCCTCCGGCCGGGTCTGTCGCCGTGGAATCGCGGCGAGGGTTTCCCGGATCAGGTGCGACACTCGCTGCGGCTGGTCGAGCTGCACGTAGTGTCCCGCGTCTTCGACGAGGTCGAGGCGACTGCGCGGGAAGGACTCGTGAAACGCTCGCGCCAGCTTTGCGTCGAGATACGGATCCTCGGCGCCGAACACGATGTGCACGGGGGCATCGAACTCCGCCATGCGGGATCCGGCCGGGTTGTCGACCTCGACTTCGGCCTTGTAGACGCCGGCCAGACCGAAGAACGCGGGGCGGATCCCCTGAGCCTGGTGGCAGAGGACCGGCACGAACTCCTGCCGCGGGTCGTCGCGCACGAAGAACTTCTTCAGCTGATTGCCGACACCCTTCTGCCATGCACTCGTGTTTCGAGTCGCGAGAAACACGCCGGCATCGCGACTGAAGCCGAGAGTCGAGAATCTGTCGATCGCCTCCGGCAGCTCGCGGCAGGTGATGCCGCGGTAGACCGTGTTCAGCAGGATCAGCGCGCGGACTCGCTCCGGCTCGTCGAGCGCGAACTCGATGCCCGGTACGCCCGAGGTGTCATGGACCACGAGCGCCACGCCGTCCCGCGGGTCGAAGTACCCGAGCACGGCGTCCAGGTCGCGACGCAGACCGCGGAAGTCGAAGGCGATGTCCTCCGGCTTGTCCGATTGACCCCAACCGAGGAAGTCGAAGGACACGACGCGGTGGGTCGACCCGAGTTCGGCCGCGAGCAGATCGTAGAGATGGAGGCTGTCCGGGATGCCGTGCAAGAGGAGGATCAGCGGCCCGGATTCGGCCGAGCTACCGGAGAACTCGCGTGCGTACAGCGTGTGTCCCGTGTCTCCGACTGGGACTCGGTGTTCGTCGAACTGCACGTTTGCGCGATATTCGCGGTCGTGCTGCTCGTACGCGACGCGGTAGCGCTCGAGGGGGCCGCACGCGAACAGCGGGACGAGGCCGAGAAGGCCGGCCGGCCGCAGTCGCGACAGGTGCCGTTTCCGGGGTGTGACATCCATTACGATAGTAACTACTGTTATCGTAGTCACTGCGCAAGTGGATGCGACGAGTCGAAAAATCGGCCCTCGACCTGCATCCTGGTCGCTACGGATCCGTTGTTCCGGTCCGAGTTTCGTCGCCGATGCCGACCAGTCGTTCCGATTCTCCCCGTTGCCCCGTCGCCCGCACGCTCGAGATCATCGGCGAGCGCTGGACGATTCTGATCCTGCGTGACCTCTTGCTCGACGGGCCGCGTCGTTTCCGCGACTTCGAGGAGTCGCTCTCGGGAGTGAGTCCGAACACGATCTCGTCGCGTCTCAAGCACCTCGAGGCGCACGGCGTGATCGAGCGTCAGCTCTACCAAGAACACCCGCCGCGGGTGGAGTACGTGCTCACCGAGAAGGGTCGCACTCTCGGCCCGCTGCTGCGCCAGATGCGGGACTGGGGCGAGAAGCACACGCCCGGGCCCCGTGGCCGGCGCGCGGCGAGCGAGAAGAAGGGGCGCGCGAAGTCCGGGAAGTAGGCGTGTCGCTACTGGGCCACGAGCGGCGCCGCTTCCGCGCGACGATCGCTGCCGGGGGACACGCCGAACTCGCGCTTGTACGCCCGGCAGAACGCGGCTTCCGATCGGTAACCCAGCCGCTCCGCGACGATACCGAGCGGTTCGTCGACGTCTCGGAGGGTCGAGCGTGCGACCTGCAGCCGCCACCGCGTCAGATACCGCATCGCCGGCTCACCGACGACATCGGTGAAGCGCGCCGCGAACGCGGAGCGCGACATCGCGGCGGTGCGCGCCAGCGACTCGACGGTCCAGTCGGCGCCCGGTTCGCGATGGATCGCCGCGATCGCGCGGCCGAGTCGTTCGTCGCGTAGCGCGGCGAGCCAGCCCGAGTCGACGTCGGACGTGGTTTCGATCCAGTGCCGCACCATCTGGATCGCGAGGATGTCGGCGAGGCGCGTGATCACCGTTTCGCCACCCGGACGCAGCGCCTCGGCTTCGCGCGCGATGAAGCGCAGCGTGTCGGTGAGCCACCGATCGTCGCCGCCTTCCCAGGCATCGAGGTGGAGGACCGGCGGGAGCGCGTCGACGAGCCGTTCGGCCGAGGCGTGGTCGAACTTGACGACGACGCAGATCAGGCGGCACTCCGGTCCGCCGCCGCCGTGGCGCAAGAACTCGTAGCGCTCCGTGATGCGCTGGATCGGCAGATCGAAGAAGTCGATCGCTGCGCCGCCCGGCTCGTGCACCAAGCGATGCCCGAGGCCGTGGGGGACGAGCGCGAGGCTGCCGCGTTCGAGGGCGAGCGGCTCGCTGCCGTCGATCTCGAGCCAGCAGCGACCCGCGGTCACGATGTGGAACATCATGTGTCCCTCGAGTGGCGGCAGGTCGACCCCCCAGGGCGCGGTCAACTCGGAGCGCGCGTAGACCGTGCCGGTCAGCCGCAGCAGGTGCAGGGCTTCGCCGAGAGGATCTTGGGGTGGTGGCGGCAGCTCGGTCGGACGTTCCATGTCGGGAGTATCGGGTGTTTTCGCCTGATCGTCCAGTGTTGTGGACGATCAGCATATTCATGTGGACTCATTGGCATGGTGCGTCCAGCCAGGATCGACGATGGTGTTCATCGAGCGAAACGCGCTCACCCAACCGAACCAGGAGCCTTCGAAATGCAAAACGTCCTTCCGACCCTCGTCATCGCCGCGACGGGCAAGACCGGCCGCCGCGTCGCCGACCAGCTCGAGTCTCGCGATCTTCCCGTTCGCCGCGGATCCCGGTCGGGCGCGACCCCGTTCGACTGGAACGACCAGTCGACCTGGGCCTCCGCGCTCGAGGGAGTCGGGGCGGTCTACGTCGTCTACAGCCCGGACCTGGCGGTCCCTGAGGCGCCGGACGCGATCACGAAGTTCACCGAGCTGGCTCGCGAGCAGGGCGTGCGCCGCCTCGTGCTGCTCTCCGGCCGCGGCGAGGAGGAGGCTCAGCGCTGCGAGCGGATCGTCCAGGACTCCGGCCTCGAGTGGACCGTCGTCCGCGCGAGCTGGTTCGCGCAGAACTTCGACGAGGGTGCGTTCCACGAGCTCGTGCTCTCGGGGGAAGTCGCGCTGCCGGCGGGCGACGTGCTCGAGCCGTTCATCGACATCGACGACATCGCGGATGTGGCGGTTGCCGCACTCACGGACGACGCGCACGTCGGCCAGGTCTACGAGGTCACCGGCCCGCGGCTCATGACCTTCGCGGACGCGGTCGCGGAGATCGCGGCCGAGATCGGACGTGACGTGCGTTATGTGACGATCCCCGGTGAGGCGTTCCGAGCTGGTCTGACCGAGGCGGGCATGCCGCAGGGCCAGGTCGAGCTGCTCGACTTCCTGTTCACGACTGTGCTCGACGGGCGCAATGCGAGCACCGCGGACGGCGTCGAGCGCGCGCTCGGCCGCCCGGCGCGCGACTTCCGCGACTACGTCCGCGCCGCCGCCGCGCGCGGCGCGTGGGACATGCCCGCGGCGCAGTCCTGATCCCTCAACACCTCAACCACACGAGACAGCCATGGAACTCACGAAGAAACTCCGTTCTCTCCTCGCCCTCAGCGCCGCTCTCGCGATCGCGATCGGCGCGACCATCCTGTTCGCTCCGGCCGACTTCCACGCGACGAACGGCATCGAGCTCGCTGCGGACGCCAACCTCTTGAGCGAGGTCCGGGCACCCGGCGCGGCTCTCGCCGTGCTCGGACTGCTCATGCTCGTCGGCGTGTTCGTGCGGGCCTTTGCGCTGACGTCCACGTCGATCGCGGCGGCGGTCTTCCTCGCCTACGGCGGTGGGCGCCTGCTGAGCATGGGGCTCGACGGTCTGCCGGGGGAAGGCCTCGTCGTCGCGACCGTGATCGAGATCGTCGTCGGTGCGCTGTGCGCGGCGGCACTCGTGCGGCACGCGCGTCGCGCGCAGGCGGACGTCGCGCCGGTCGTCTGAGGCGTCACTGCTCGCTGCGCGCGCGCTGGCACCACGCGGGGCACGGGCTGCCGGGGGGTAGCATCGCCGCCGGGTGTTTCGAGCTCTGCAGCCAGAGGATCAAGTTCCGGCGCCGTCCGCCTTCGATCCAGCGGACGCCGTGCCGGTTCGCGCCCGCGTGCAGGATCGCGATTCCCGCTTCGTGGACGTACTCGAACTCCTCGCCGGGGCGGGGATCGGACTGTCGATGGTCGGGACACCGCATGCCGCGGAAGTAGAGCTCGGCGCCGTCACAGTCGTTCTCGAGGCAGAGGTTGACGGTGACGACGGCGTCGTCCGCGTGGTAGCCGAGCATCTCGTCGCCGGTCATCCCGTAGTCGACGACGAAGCCGTAGATCGAATCGAGGTCCGCGCCGCCGAGGTCGCCGAACAGCTGTGCCGAGATCGGCCGCAGCCACTCGCGGAGCGCCTCGTCGAACAGGTCTCCCCAACCCAGCGCCGTCAGCGCGGCGCCCGCGTCGTGCATCGAGTTCGGCGGTGCGGGTGGTTGGCCGAGACGCGTGAGTTCGCCGATTCGTGCGTCATAGCGCGCGAGGAAGTCCGCGCACCACGCGGGTTCGACCTTCGGCAGACGGTAGATGCCGGACGCGATCTGCGGCACCCAGGTGCGACATGCCGCCGAGGGATCGGATCGTAAGCCCTCCAGGAAATCGGCCGGAAGCAGGGCGTCGAGACTCGGGCGTTCGATCGGGCGGGGTGGCGGGCGGCGCGGCATTCAGGGAGCGAGGTGCGAGTGAGCGACGTCGAGCCATCGTCGATGGCTGTCGGTGTCGAACAAGACGAAGCGAACTCGTTCGATGTCGCCGACGTAGGACCGGCACGCTTCGAAAGCAATCGCTGCCGCGGGCTCGTGGGGGAACCCGTATACGCCGCACGAGATCGCGGGAAATGCGATCGACCGGGCGCCGCGTTCGTTGGCGAGCCGCAGCGTGGCGCGATACGCCGATGCCAACACGGGTTCGGACTCTTCGAGGCTCGAGAAGATCGGTCCGACGGTGTGGATGACCCATTGACAGGCGAGTCCGTAGCCCGCAGTGGCGCGCGCTTCGCCACGCGGACAGCGGATCCCCGGCTGGACCTCGGCGACGGTCCGGCACTCCTCGAGGAGTTCGGGGCCCGCGACCCGATGGATCGCGCCGTCCACGCCGGCGCCGCCGAGCATTCGCTCGTTTGCCGCGTTGACGATTGCATCGACCGTTTCGCGCGTGATGTCCCCTTGGACGAGTTCGAGCGTCGCGGACTCGGTGAGCGTGTAGGTCGTCATGGGTCGTGCGTCTCCTGCATGTCTCGATGAATGAGAGGGTTAGGCGCGCCGCGGATCGCCACGGTGGAAAATCTGAGAAAATGCCGGATGGGTGGCCCTCCTCGTGTCGCTGAACCCTGACCAGTGCCCGGAACAGGAGTCCCATGGTCAAACTCAAGACGCTCGAGGATCTGCAGAACTGGAAGGACTACCGGATCTTCCTGAAGAGCGAGTTCGGTCGGCTGACGACGGATGGTTCGCCGGTCTACATCAGTCGCGACGCGGTGGACTTCGATCTCGGCGGCAAGTCGTTCTCGGGAAACGCGGTCCTGTTCGGCGACAAGAGCAGCGCGGTCGTGAAGTCGATCCGCAAGGGCGGCCTCGTCGTGCGCGAGGGCGTAGCGCGCGCGACTGACGGCAAGGTCAGCGTCGAGGGGATGTCGGGCAGTTTGGTGAAGCTCGCGAACAAGACCTTGATGAAGATGGGGGCGAGCTTCCGCCTTGTCGCCGGGTCGGGCGAGGACGGCGCGGCCGAACCGGACGCGGCCGCGCTGCTCGACCTGCCGACGTACGTGAAGTTCCTGAAGGCGCAGTTCAAGAAGCTGTCTGCGGACAGTTCGGCTCCGTTCTACGTGAGCCGCAAGCCGATGGAGTTCCGACTTTCTGGCCAGAAGGTCCCGCTGCACGCGGTGCTCGCGGGCAAGCGTGCGCCCGCCTTCGCGAAGGCCCTCAAGCGCGAAGGTGCCGTTTTCGGAGAAGGGGTCTGCTTCGCCGGGACGGGCAAGCAGCTCGAAGTCGGCGGCCTCCCGTCGGCGGCCATTCGATTCGCCGAGCGCACGTTGAAACGACTCAAGACCGGCTACACCGTCACGGAGCGGGACGCCGGCGACGCGAGCGATGTCGCCGCGACGGGCGAGAAGACGATCGATGGACAGAAGGTGTCCGGGGACGTGGCGAAACCCGCGAGCAGCGGCGGCAAGGACGATCCGCCGCCGGCCGGCTACGACTCCAAGGTGTCGGGCAAGGGCGTCGTCGAAGACGGCAAGATCGGCGCGGAGCTCGGTCACGAGAAGGCGCAGCACGACGGGATCGGCGGCAAGGAAGGCGCGTCCTTGAAGGGCAACCTGAAGGTCGGCGGTGGCATCGAGGCCGGCGTCGATCTCGAGCGGTCCAAGTCCGACGGCCGAGGCAACGAGTTCAAGACCGGCGTTGGCGTCAGCAACAAGGGGATCTCCGTGTCCGAAGAGGAGACCCGGGCGACCGCTGGCGGCGGTTCGACGACGACGTCGTTCAAGGGCGACGTCAACTTCAAGGACAAGGAGGCGGGCGTCTCCTACGAGAAGAAGTCGAAGGTCGACGAGAAGGCCGATGAGGAGACTTCGAAGGTGACCGGCAAGGTCAAGCTCGGGGACAAGGGCGGCGAGGCGACGGTCGGTGGCGAAGTCGGGCGCGGCAAGAAGTCCGCCGGCGGATCGGTCACGTTCAAGGACATCTGGAAGCTCACGCCCCTGAAGGGCGGCAAGATCAAGGTCGAGTGGGTCGGGGGCGCTGCGGCGTCGATGAACGCCGGGAGCAAGGGCGAGAAGGCCGGCGGTTCGGTCGGCATCTCCGGGACGTCACAGACGACGTACGAGGCGGTCTTCGACAGCAAGGAAGAGGCGAAGAAGTTCGTCAAGAAGCACTCGGTCCCGCCGGGGTACGAGTCGGCCGAGAAGATGCGCGTCGGCGACAAGACGACGACCGAAACCGGCGGCAGCGTCGGCGCCGGCGTGAAGGCGACGCTCGAAGGCGTCGAGTTCGGTGCGAACATCCAGTACGGCAGCTCGACGGTCGTTTCCGTGCAGCGCGAATCCAAGCACACGTTCATCGTCAAGTACGTCGACCTCGAGCAGCTCGGCTACGGCGGGAGCATCGGTGCCGTCATGAAGCTCGGAATCTCGTGGACCGACACGGACTACGGGTTCAGCGTCGTGCGTTTCGACTTCCGCGCGCCGGAGGCCAAGTCGGCGTTCCAGACGTTCAAGCGTTCTGGCAAGCTGCAGAAGGCGAACGGAGTCAAGCTGCTGGAGAAGGGCGATACGAACAAGCAGGGGCGCAAGCTCGAGGTGTCGCTCGGCCCCGCGAAGTTCTCGTACGGACCCGAGACCACGAGCACGGAGAAGACCGACGCGCAGGGCCGCAAGGTCATCGTCGAAGAGGGCAAGGACTCACTGAACGCGAGTCTCGACCTGTTCGGCGACAAGGTCAGCGTCGGTGGCTACGAGATCGACACGAGCTGGCTCAAGGATCAGTACAAGGAAGAACACACGGTGACGATCACCGAGGTCGACGGCCAGCCGGCGTTCACGATCAAGTCGACGATCGATGCCGCGGGTCGAGACACGGCGGCGCGCGTCATCGGGGAAGTCACCAACGAGAAGAACCACACGGGCGAAGGAGCGCCCGCCGGCGATTGGACGGTCGAGCTCTCGGTGACACCCGCACAGATGGAGAAGTTCGCGGGCTTGGTCAAAGCCGAGAAGGTGAACAAGTACTCGATGTTCCATGAGACGAAGTACGTCGATCGGTTGCGAACGGACTTGAAGTCGGCAAAGGACGGGCGGGCGTACTACCAAGCGCTGACGAGCTTCTTCGCTGAGACTGGGTCCGACGGGCTCCGGTTTCTGCAGGAGTCGATCGGTGACCTTCCCGCGAGTTTCGATCTCGAGGCGGTGCACGATCCGCACAACGTGTGGCTGAGCTCGGCGGAGTTCTCGGCGTACAAGTCGTCGATTCGTCGACTCGACGACGCGATCGGGAGGCAAGACTACTCGGAAGCCGTCCTGCAGGAGATCGCGACCAAGGCGGGAGAGCTGCAGTTCAAGATCGACAAGCTCAAGAACGACGCGGTCTACCGCGAGATTCCGGGCGTGGAGAAGGCGAATTACCGCAAGCGTCTCGGCATCCTGCTCGACCAAGTGCTCGAGCTGCAGAAGTACGTGGAGCACGCGTCCAAGACCGACGGGTCGACCGTCGACTCGCACCATGCGGAGAAGGGGCGGGCCCTCGTCAAGGAGCTCGAGACCAAGCAGGACCGGGTCGAGAAGGTGATGAAGCAGGTGAAGCGGATTCTCCGCTACCACACCGATCAGTTTCGCATCTTGGCCCGGTTCCGCGTGAAGACGGAGTACGAGACCGTGGATACGCACGTTGCGGCTGGCGACAAGGCGTGGGACGACGCGTCCGAATCCGTCGCGAGCGCGAGGCGGATGTCGATGCAGCTCGCGTGGGCCGAGGGAGATTCGCTGTTCCCGCAGCTCCAGGCCGAGGTGAAGAAGTCGCAGCGTCACCTCCGCGACGCCGTCCTGGCGTACCGCCGCGCAGACATCGTGATGACGCAGATCACGAAGGACCATCCCGGCGGGGTTTGGAACAACTGCCCGAAACTGAAGTGACATCGGGCGAACGGCCGCGCCGCACGAGCTTGGTCCGCTGCGATAGAATGGGGGGTGTGAACGCATCCGAGTCTCACGGTCCAGCGAACCAGGACGCATGACCAAGGTCCTGTTCGCCGCGTTCTCGAATCGACTGGCCGCGTATGGCGCGCAGGCCGCGATCCGAGCGAGTGTGCCGGACGACGCCCGTTCCTCCGTCCGACTGCACGAGCGCGAGATCGACCCGATGCTGAGCGTCGACCTCGCGGGGAGCCGTGCTCAGGACGACCGGGAAGTCGACGTGCTGTGGCGGTTCGGTGCGGTGTTCGGCGGGTTCGCGATCGTCGGCGCGGCGATCGACCTCTCCGGCGTGTTCGGACCGACTGGCCTGTCGGCGACGATGGCACTCGGCTCGCTCGGGATCGTGCTCGGCACATTGCGCGTTCTGGTCGCGTCTCGAGACGTGCTCGATGGCGTTCTCACGGACGCTCTCGATCGAATGCGCCGTGGCGAGGTCGTCATGACGGTGCCGCTCGTCGCGACCGCGCCGGGCTCCGTCGCTGCCACGGTCGCCGAGCACGGCGGCGACGTGATGTTCTCCGCGTGAGTTTCTCAGCAGCCGGTCGCGGCTTCCCAGGCGCGCTTGACGCGCCGGACGCTCTCGTCGAGGTCGACGATCGGCTTCGGATAGTCCTTGCCGAGCACCAGGCCCGCCATCTGCTGCTCCATCGGTGAAAGCGTCCACGGTTGGTGGACGGTTGCGCGCCCCAGCAGATCCAGCTCGGGACACCAGAGCTTCACGTATTCACCACGACGGTCGTACTTCGACGCCTGCGTAGGGATGTTGAAGTAGCGGAACTCGCGGGCATCGTTGCCGACGCCGGCAACATAGTTCCAATTCCCGTAGTTCGCCGCGACGTCGTGATCGATGAGTTGGGACTCGAACCACTCCGCGCCCCAGCGCCAGTCGATGCCGAGGTTCTTCGTCAGGAAGCTCGCGACGATCTGGCGGCCGCGGTTCGACATGAATCCCGTCGCGAGGAGCTCGCGCATGTTCGCGTCGACCAGCGGATACCCGGTCTGTCCGGTGCGCCAGGCTTCGAACGCGACCTCGTCGTGCTGCCACGGAACGGGCAGGCCCTGCAGTCCCGACGGGCGGAACAGATTGGCGCCGTGTTTGGCCGTGATCAGCTGGAAGTAGTCGCGCCACAGCAACTCGAACGTGAGCCAGCCTGTGCTTTTGTTGCGAACGCGATCGTCTTCGTAGCGTTCAACTTCCTGCTGCACCCATCGAGGCGACAGGCAGCCGTGCGCGAGCCAGGGCGCGAACTTCGACGAGTAGTCGGCGCCGAGCATCTCGTTGCGCGTCTCCTCGTAGACCCGCAGGCGATCGGCGTCCCAGAAGTAGTGCTGCAGACGTGAGCGGCCAGCCGTTTCCCCGCCGGGGAACGGCAACGCCGCGCGCGCGTCGATCGTGGGCTCCTCGACACCGAGTTCTGCGACGGTCGGCAATTCGCCCGGATCGACTCCGGCTGGCGCCGGTGCGAGTGAGCCGGGTGCGGGCGACGGCCGACTGAACCGGGCGTGTCGCTCGGCTGCCCGCCGAAACGACGAGAAGACTTCCGGCAGGTCGTCGAGCCCGAACGGAAGGGTCTTCGGGTCGACCAGGGTGCGGTCCCAGGTCGTGTCGATGTTGCACTCGGCGTCGCGGAAGGCGCGGGCGACGCCCCGTTCGACCTCGAGTTCCTCGGTGCCTACCAGCCGGTGGAAGTGCAGCGACGCCCAGCCCTGCTCTCGAGCCATCGCTGGGAGGACGTCGTCCGGCGTGCCCCGAACCACGATGAGATCGCCCCCGATCTCGCGGAGACTCGTGCGCAGGTCTTCGATAGCGTCGATCAGGAAGCGGGCGCGGAACGGCCCGAACCTCGGGAAGCCGCGCTCCCGCGTGCTGGCGAAGTCGCGAGGGTCGAGGCAATAGACGCAGACTACGGGGCGGCCGCTGGCGGCGGCTGCGCGGAGCGGCGCATGGTCGTGCAGTCTCAGATCCCGGCGGAACCAAACGGCCGCGGGGTGAGAGGCGCTACTGCCACTTTCGGAGTCGTGCATGGGCGGTGGTGTTCGTCTTGATCCCGACCCGCGGATGCGCTCGCAGGATGGATCCGCGGTCGTGCGTCGCCTATCCTATAGTTGGTGTCGCTTGCCGATCCGATTGGGGAGGGCGAAGCACATCCAATAGCGGCCGCGGCCTTGGCTGCGCCGGTTCGGATTCCGTTGTTTGTGGTTTGTCGCATGGCTGCTCAGGGGCGACATTTCTCGTTGCGTGCCGTTTGGCTCGTTGGTTTGTTCGGCGTGCTGATCTCGGTCTCGGTCGGCACGATCCTGTTCGGTCTCGAGCAAGAGAGGCTGGAGACCGAGTTTCGGAGCCGAGCCCAGGAGAGAGTCGCGGCGATCGAGACCGCATTCGAGACGGCCGAAGTGATCGTCGACGGCGTTTCCGCGCTGTATCGGTCGTCGGATTCGGTGTCGCGCGAGCAGTTCCGCGCGTTCGTTCAGACGCTGCGTGATCTGCACCCGGGCATTCAGGGATTCGGATTCAACCCGCGAGTGTTGGCGAGCGAGCGTGCGGAGCACGAAGCGGCGACCCGTCGTGAGGGCTTTGCCGACTACCAGATCACCGAGCGTTCTCCGGACGGTGCGCTGGTGCGGGCGGGCGATCGACCCGAATACGTGGTCGTGAACATCCTCGAACCGTTGGAGGGCAACCGAAAGGCGCACGGATACGACATCGCGTCCGAGCCCGTGCGGCGCGCGGCGCTCGAACGTGCGGTGGCGTCGGGCGAAGTATCCGCTACGGCGGGGATCCGGCTCGTTCAGGAGCGAGAGGACCAGATGGGGATCCTGGTGTGTGGTCCCGTGTTTCGGATCGGCGAGCTTACGGAGACGGTCGCGCAACGGCGGGCGGCGCTCCGGGGCTTCGTCGTCGGCGTGTTCCGCGTCGGCCAGCTGGTCGAGCAGGCGCTCTCCCGACTCGAGCCCGGCGGTATCCACGTCCGCGTTCTCGACGGGATCGCGACGCCGACGGAGCGCGTGCTGCACGAGCACGTCGCGCGCACCGCGATCGAGGGGGAGTCCGATTTCGTCCCGAAATCCTCCGAGGCGGTGTGCGCATACGAGGCGTCGATCGACGTCGCAGGTCGAGCATGGACGATTCGATGTATGCCGGAGCGCGAGTTCCCGGCGAGTGCGCTGGGATGGAGCTCGCTCCTCGGCGGCTTGCTCTTCACCGTCTTGCTCGTCGTGCACATGTCCCGGCTCACGAGTGTCAACGCTCGTCTGTCCCGTGAGATCGACGAGCACCGGCGCACGGGGCAGGCGCTGCAGGAGATGAGTGTCGCCGTCGAAAACGCGATGACGGGCATCTCGCGTCTGGACTGCGATGGCCGATTCGTCATGGTGCGTTCTGGCTACGCCGCCATGCTCGGCTACACGCCGGAGGAGATGATCGGGATGGCCTGGGAACAGACCGTCGTGCCGGATGACCTCGAGGCGGCAACCAAGACGTATCTGTCCATGCTCGAAGAGGGGCGCGGTGAAGGCGACGTTCGGGCCGTGCGCAAGGACGGTTCCGTCTTCTGGAAGCAGCTGCTTCTCGTCAAGTCGATGGACCAGGATGGCGTGCACGACGGGCACTACTGCTTCATGCGGGACGTCACCGCAAAGGCGGAAGCGGAGCAAGCCCTGCGATTGCGGGATCGCGCGATTCGTTCGGCGAGCAACGGAGTCGTCATCGCCGACGCGACGCAGACCGATTTGCCGCTCGTATTCGTCAACGAGGCGTACGAGCGGATGACCGGGTACACCGCAGCGGAGTCGGTCGGGCGGAACTGCCGGTTCTTGCAGGGTTCGGATGTGGAGCAGCCCCCTCTCGCGGAACTCCGTGAGGGGATCGCTGCCGGGCGCGATGTCGCCGTCGTCCTCAAGAATTACCGCAAGGACGGTTCGCTGTTCTGGAACGAACTCGTTGTCGCGCCGGTGCGCGATGCGGATGGCGCGCTCACCCACTTCGTCGGGATCCTTACCGACATCACCGCTCGCAAGATTGCGGAAGACCACAACAAGCGCCTCGAGGGCGAGCTGCGCCAGTCGCAGAAGCTCGAAGCCGTCGGCACGTTGGCCAATGGCGTCGCGCACGACTTCAACAACCTGCTGAACGTCATCATGGGGCACTCGGAACTCGCGAAGCTCTCACTCGAGGAGAGCCACGAGGCCTACCGGTCCCTGGAGATGATCGACAAGGCCTGTGAGCAGGCGACGTTCGTCACGGGGTCCCTTCTCACGTTCTCGAAGGGAGCGATCCACGAAGACAGCCCGGTCGCCCTGCAGGACGTTCTCCGCGAGGCGGTGCAGCTTCTCACGCGCCTGTTGCCGGCTTCGATCACGCTGCACCAGGACTATCCGGACGACGAAGTGTGGGTTCGAGGCGATCGCTATCAGCTCAAGCAGGTGGTCATGAATCTCGCGATCAACGCGCGGGACGCGATGCTGGAGGGTGGCGAACTGCGGATCACGCTCGACGGGCATCCGGACCAGGGCGCGGACGTCGGCGCGTGCCTGCTGAGCATTGCCGACACCGGATCGGGGATGACGGCGGAGGTGCGGGACCGCATCTTCGAGCCGTTCTACACGACGAAAGAACGTGGTCGTGGAACCGGCCTGGGGCTCGCAGTGGTCCACGGGATCGTCTCGGACCACGGTGGCAGCATCACCTGCCACTCTGCACCGGAAGCCGGGACGCGGTTCTGTATCGAGCTGCCGACCTGCGCGCCGATCGCTCCGCAGGACGATTCGCGTGTCGGTGGTCCTCGACTCACCACCGGCAACGGTGAGCTGCTACTGCTGGCTGAGGACGACGCATCTTTGCGCGGTCTGTTGGCCAAGGCGTTGCGGAGCGCGAAGTACGAGGTCATCGACGTCGGGGACGGTGCGTCCGCGTTGGAGGCTTTTCGGCGCCATGCCGATTCGGTTGCGCTCGCGATTCTGGACATCGACTTGCCCCAGATGTCGGGGCTGCAGTGCGCGAACGAGATTCGTGCGATCCACGATGAGGCTCTGGTTCTCGTGATGAGTGGAGACCCGACGCGGGTCTCGACCCCGCTCGGCCAGCGTGAGCGTCGACTCGCCAAACCCTTCGGGCTGGCCGAGTTCGTCGAAACGGTCGGCGAGATGCTTCGTGTCGACGTGAGCTCGAATGCGGGCTAAGTGCTCCGCGTCCGAAGTCCGCATCAGAAGTAACCGACCATTCGACCCGCTCGCTGCGTTGCTGCCCCTCAACTTGTCCGCCGACAAGCCGTGTCGTCGACTAGGAGCGCGAAGCCACGAGTCGGTTCCGGCTCGTCGCCGCGATCGCGACCCCGAGTGCGATTCCGGGCGGGAGCGCCGCCAGCGCGCACCATCCCATTGCTTCGCGTGGTGTCAGGGTTGCGGAGTCGACGAGGCCGGTGACGATCAGGATCGCGCTCGCCTGCGTGAGCGTCATGAGGCCGAAGTCGAGGCTGAACGCGCGGCCGTGAAACTTGGCGGGCACTTCGCGCTGGAGCAGGATCGTGCTCGAGACCCAGATCAGCGAGTTGCCGACACCGCCGACCAACACGGCTGCCATGCACGCGACGATCGACTCCGTGATGGACAACCAGCCGTACGCAACGGCGAGCACGGCGAAGCCAGAGATCGCGACGGTCTGCAACCCAGTGCGCGTTTCGCCGAGGATACGACGGCCGCACAGCGAACCGATCGCAGCCCCCGTCCCGCGTGCTGCGAACAGTGCTCCGACGATCCAGGGCGTCGCTTGTGCGGCGAGGACGCGGTTCCCGTAGACCGTGAACAGCGGGACGGCTCCGCTCGTGAAGGTCATGCCGGCCTTCAGCAGGAGCAACGGGATCAGCTCGCGCGAGCGGAGGAAGTAGCGAATGCCGGCCATGAATCCGGCTTCGCTCCTGTCGGAAGCGGTGGCCGTCGCGGGGGCTAGCGCCGGGAGTCGGAGCAGCAGCCCTGCGCTCACGAGGAACGAGAGTGCGTCGAGCACGAACGCCGCTGTCACGCCGGCCCATTGCGTAGCGAACCCGCCGAGTGCCGCACCGATCGCGAGCGCGACCGACCACGTCGCACCCGAGATAGCGTTCGCCGCCCCGAGTTGGTGCTTCTCGACCAGCTGCGGGACCGACGCGTTCTTGGCCGGCATGAACACTCCCGAACACAGCATGCTGGCCGCGGTGCACACATAGAGCATCGGAACCGACTCGAGCATCCAACCCGCGACCAGCAGAATCGCGAGGGCCGCTCGGATCAGGTCCATCGCGATCATCAGGTTGCGGCGCGGCAATCGATCGACGAGCGGCCCGGCGAACGGGCCTATCAAGAACACCGGCAGCGACTTCGCGATGATGACCCAGCCGACCGCTTCGGCCGTGCCGAGCAGTGCATCCACAGCGGTGTAGAGCGCGATCGTGTTGAACCAGTCGCCGAAGAGGCTCGCACCGTCCGCGAGCCACAGCCGGCGGAACCGGGCATTGTGGTGCAGCAATTCGATCGGCGAGGCGGATTCGGTGGGCACGGAGTGATGGCTCAGCGGCACAATGCCGCAGGTTGTTCGCACGAAATCAGCCGCTGGCTGCATCGGAATCGAGCCGCCGATCGAAATTTCGGCGGTTCTCCCGCTCGATCCCATGAAACGACTGCAACCCCTCGCCCCGCGCCCCATTTCGCTCCCCGCCACGGCAGCGGCTCTTCTGGTCACGACGCTCGTGACTCTCGGTTGCCAGTCCGCCGCGGATCGCTACGCCGAGGGGACGACCGACACGCAGGTCATGTTGGAGCGAGCCTGGCAGGACGTGACGAAAGCGACGACCTACGTCGGCGAGATCCACGTCGCGACCGCGCTGGCCGAGCACGAGACCGCACTCGACTCGACGGAGGACCGCCTGCGGTTGGCGAAGTCGCTCGTGCGGATCGGCGAGACACGTCGCGGACTCGCCCTGTATGCGGATGTGTTGGCGCGACTCGACGCGGACGAGGTCGAGCTCCGCGAGCAGATCGAGCGTTCTCGTGCGGTCGCATGGCTCCGCTTGGCCGAGCAGGAGAATTGCCTGGCGCACCACAACTGCGACTCTTGCGTCTATCCGCTCGTGGACGCGGCGCTTCACCGCGACGCCCCCGAAGGCGCGCGCGAGGCCGTCGCTGCGTGGGCCGAGATCCTCGCGCGTGATCCGGACGATCTGCATGCCCGCTGGCTGTACGGACTGGCGCGGATGGCGCTCGGCGGCGCACAGTCCGAGAGCGGCGTCGGGCCGCTCGTTCCCAACGTGGATCCGGCGGTGGCGGCCCTCCCGCCGCTGCGCGATATTGCGGATGCGGTGGGAGCCGGTCTCGGAGTCAATCAAGCTTCGGGTGGCTGCGTGCTCGACGACCTCGACGGCGACGGTTGGATCGACATCCTGACGTCCGTGGCGATTCCGGTCGACGATCCGGACGGTCGACTCCGGATGTTCCGCAACCTCGGTGACGGCCAGTTCGAGGATGTGTCGGAACGTGCCGGCGTCGCGGGGATCTGCGGCGGGCTCAATCTCGTGCACGCGGACTACGACAACGACGGCGACATCGACGTGCTCGTGCTGCGCGGTGCGTGGCAGATGGAGGATGGCCAGTGGCCGAACACACTGCTGCGCAACGACGGGTCCGGGCGTTTCGAAGACGTCACGGTCGCCGCGGGTCTGCTGTCGTTTCAACCGACGCAGGCCGCGTGTTTCGCCGACTACGACAACGACGGGGATCTCGATCTGTTCGTCGGCAACGAGACCGGAGTCCCGGCTCTCGAAGAGAGCGCGATCGCGCAGTTCTTCGCCGACTTCTTCCTCGGCATCCGCGATGCGTTCAGTCCTTTGATCGGCGGTCATCTCTACCGCAACAATGGCGACGGCACGTTCGAAGACGTGATCGATGACGCCGGCATCGATCTGCATGGCTGGGTCAAGGGCGCGAGCTGGGGGGACGTCGATGGCGACGGGTTCGAGGACCTCTACGTGTCGATCTGGGGTGATCCGAACCTTCTGTATCGCAATCGCGGTGACGGCACGTTCGAAGAAGTGGCCGAGGAGTACGGAGTCGACGACCACCTCCTGTCGTTCGCATGCTGGTTTTGGGATCACGACAACGACGGCGATGACGACCTGTTCGTCTGCGGGTTTCCGATCCCAGACATCGAGTTCCCGAGTGGCGGGATGCCTCTCGAGCTCGACTGGCGCGCCGATGCGGAGATCGCGGACTTCCTGGGTGAAGCGCGGCGCCCGCAGATCTGGAACGCCTGGCCGGCTCTGTTCGAAAACGTCGGCGAGGGCGCGTTCGCGAACGTGACCGAAGAGTCCGGTCTCGACGCGACCATGTCGATCATGGGAGCCAACTTCGGCGACGTCGACGGGGACGGCTATCTCGACGTCATGCTCGGCACCGGGGCCCCCAACATGGACTACCTCGTGCCTAACCGCCTGTTCCTCAATCGTCCAGCGGAGTCCGATCCCACGCGACGACGCTTCGTCGACGCTTCGATCCCGCTCCGGTTCGCGCATCTGCAGAAGGGGCACGCGATCGGGCTGGCGGACTTCGACCACGACAACGACCAGGACGTCTACAGCGTGCTCGGGGGCGCCTACCCCGGCGACATCTTCCCCAACGCGCTGCTCGTGAATCCGGGCTACGGCGGCCGCATGATCACGCTCGATCTCATCGGCGGCGAGGGCACGAATCGCGGTGCGCTCGGTTCGCGCGTTCGCCTGGTGGTCGAAGACGCGGACGGTTCGCGGCGCACGATCACGCGCACGGTGAGCAGCGGCGGCAGCTTCGGCGCGTCGAGTCTGCGGCTCGAGATCGGCGTCGGCGCGGCCGAGCGACTCGTGCGGGCGGACGTCACGTGGTCCGATGCGGATCGCACGGTGCAAACCGTGCACGACGCGAGTCGTCCCACGCTCGAGCTGGACGGCCGTTACGTCGTCCGGCAGGGACTCGCGCCGCAGCCGGTGTCCGGCGCACGGTTCGATCTTGCGGAATCGGCGGCTGGCGACGAGCCAACGGCACGCGACTAGCCGGCCTTCGCGCGGAGCTCTTGGTCGATCAGGATCAGGCCGCGGCCGTCGTCACCGACGATGCGCAAGCGATCCAGGATCTCGTCCGCTTCCGCGGTGTCGGTGATTTGCTGCGGGACGAAGCCCTGCAGGAAGCTGCCCGCGAAGTGGTCACTGCACTTGTGCGAGAGTTCGATCAGGTCGGCGATCTGGCCGCCCAGCCGGTGCTCGAGTTCGACCACGGCTTCGAAGAGCTCGGTGATCGAACTCCACTCGGAGCGAGGCGCTTCCAGGGTCCGGATCGTCGCCTGGAATCCGCGGTTGTTCAGGTGGTCGATGAACTGCGTCATGTGGGCGATTTCGCCGGTCGCTTCGGAGCGGAACCAGGCGGAGAATCCGGTGAAGCCGCGCACCTCGGCCCAGGATGCCATCGAGAAGTAGGTCAGCGCGGAGTGCGCTTCGAAGCTGACGTGCTCGTCGAGACGTTGGGCGAGGTCGGGATCGAGTGCGGAGGAACGTTGCTTGGACATGGGGGTGTCTCGAAGGGATCGGTTCGGGGTGGATGGTCGTTTTCGTATCGCGGGTCGGTCGGATGCAAGGGGTCGCGCGAAACAACGTGTGAGACTGAATCTCAAGATCGCGGCCTGCGGCTTCGCGCGTACGATCGGCGCCCATGACGCTGCAAGGCAAAGTCGCGCTCGTCGCCGGAGCGACACGTGGCGCGGGTCGTGGCATCGCGCGCGCGCTCGGCGAGGCCGGTGCGACGGTGTACTGCACCGGTCGCAGTAGCCGCAGCCGCGACGGGGCCGTCGATCCGAAGCGGCCCGAGACCATCGAAGAGACCGCGGAGCTCGTGACGGCGGACGGGGGGACGGGGATCGCCGTCCGCGTCGACCACACCGAGGAGGATGCGGTCGTCGAGCTCTTCGGGCGGGTGCGTTCGGATCACGGGCGACTCGACGTGCTCGTGAACGATATCTGGGGCGGCGACGCGCTGACCGAGTGGGGGAAGCGCTTCTGGGAGGTAGACGTGCAGCAAGGGTTCACGCTGATGCAGCGCGCGATCCACACGCACGTGATCACGAGCCGCCACGGCGTGCCGCTGATGCTCGACGGCGACGGTGGGCTCGTGGTCGAGCTGACCGACGGCGCGTTCTCCGGCTACCGCGGGCAGCTGTTCTACGACTTGTGCAAGGCGACGACGATTCGGCTGGCCTACGCGATGGCGGTCGAGCTCGAGGCCCAGCCGATCACCGCGGTCGCGGTGACTCCCGGATTCCTGCGGTCCGAGGCCGTGCTCGACCACTTCGGTGTCACCGAGGACGCCTGGCAGGATGCGATCGAGAAGGACCCGCACTTCGCGCAGTCCGAGACCCCGCGGCTCGTCGGGCGGGTCATCGCGGCACTGGCGCAGGACGGTGACGCCAAACGATACGCGGGTCAGGCTTTGACCTGCTGGGACCTCGCGCGCGACTACGGCGTGCGGGACGTCGACGGTCGCCAGCCGCACTGGGACGATCACCTCGACGCGGCCATCGATGCGATCCTCGATGGCGGTGTGCCGACCCAGGACGACATCTTCCTGCTGACGATTCGAAAGTTGCAGATCGACTTCGACGATGCGCGCGCCGGCCAGCGCGAGCGCATCGTCGACTTTCTGCGTCGGCACGACGCAGGAAGTGCCTGAATCCTACTCGAGGTGGACGCGCAGCATCCAGGCGGCCTTCTCGTGGACTTCGATGCGCCGCACGCCGAGGTCGACGCTCGCGTCGTCGCCGGCCGCCTCGGCGGCACGGACCAGAGAGCGGGCGCCGTCGACGACGGTCGCCATGTCCGCGACGAGGTTCTCGATCATCGCGGTCGCACTTGGCACGCCTGTGTCCTCGTTGACGTGGGCGCGCGCGGCGAACTGGCTGTAGCTACCGGGCGCCGGTGCGTCGAGCGCGCGGATCCGTTCCGCGATCTCGTCGACGGCGAGCGCGAGTTCGGTGTACTGCGTCTCGAACAGCGTGTGGAGCGTCGTGAACATCGGCCCGGTGACGTTCCAGTGGTAGCTGTGGGTCTTGAGATACAGCGTGTAGCTGTCGGCCAGGAGTCGCTCGAGTGCCTCGACGACTGCTGCTCTATCCGTGGTCATGGTATCGCTCTCGGTGTAGGGGTTTGCGGCTCCGCTGCCGTCCTGAGCGGCGGAGGGTCGATAGCGAACGCTACAGGTCGTAGCGGTCGAGGTTCATCACCTTGTCCCAGGCGGCGACGAAGTCGTCCACGAACTTTCGCTCGGAGTCGCTCGAGGCGTAGACCTCGGCGATTGCGCGGAGTTGCGAGTTCGAGCCGAAGACGAGGTCGACTGCGGTGCCGGTCCACTTGACCTTGCCGGTGTTCCGGTCGCGGCCTTCGTAGACGTAGTCGGACGTTGCCTTCCAAGTCGTGCCCATGTCGAGCAGGTTGACGAAGAAGTCGTTCGACAGTGCACCCGGGCGCGACGTGAACACGCCGTGCTTCGAGCCGTCGAAGTTCGCGCCGATTGCGCGCATGCCGCCGACCAGCGCCGTCATCTCGGGAGCGGACAGAGTCAGCTTGTGCGCAGTGTCGACGAGCAGCGTCGGCGGAGCCGCCATCGCCCCCTTACCGAAGTAGTTGCGGAATCCGTCGGCGCGCGGCTCGAGGACGCCGAACGACTCGACGTCGGTCATGTCCTGCGACGCGTCCGTGCGGCCCGGCGCGAACGGCACCTTGATATCGTGACCCGCCTTCTTGGCTGCCGCCTCGATCGCGGCGCCGCCCCCGAGCACGATCACGTCCGCGAGCGACACGCGCTTGTTGCCGGACTGCTTGCCGTTGAAGTCCTTCTGGACCCTCTCGAGCTTCGCGATCGTCTGCGCGAGGGTTGCCGGCTGGTTGACAGCCCAGTCCTTCTGCGGGGCGAGACGCAGGCGTCCGCCGTTCGCGCCTCCACGCTTGTCGGTGATGCGGAACGTCGACGCCGACGCCCACGCGGTCGCGACGAGCTGCGAATGCGGAATGCCCGACTCGAGGATGTCACGCTTCAGGCCGTCGATGTCCGATGCGCCGATCAGCTCGTGATCGACGTCCGGGATCGGGTCCTGCCACAGCTGCACCGGCGGCACCTTGCTGCCGAGCAGGCGCGAGCGTGGGCCCATGTCGCGGTGGGTCAGCTTGTACCAGGCCTTCGCGAACGCGGCGTTGAACTCCTCCGGGTTCTCGTAGAACCGCTCGGAGATCTTGCGGTAGGCGGGGTCGGTGATCAGCGCGAGGTCGGTGGTCAGCATGACGACGGGGTGCCCCTTGCCGGCGACGTGCGCATCGGGAGTCGTGCGGTCGGTCTGGCCCTTCTTCGGAATCCACTGATGCGCACCGGCAGGGCTCTTGGTCAGCTCCCACTCGTAGTCGAACAGGTTTTCGAAGTAGTCGTGGGACCACTTGGTCGGCGTGTAGGTCCACGCCCCTTCGAGGCCACTGGTGATCGTGTCCTCGGCGTTGCCCTTGCCGTACGAGTTCTTCCAGCCGAGACCCTGCTGCTCGATGCTCGCGCCTTCCGGCTCGACGCCGACGTGCTTACCGGGGTTGGCCGCGCCGTGGGTCTTGCCGAGCGTGTGGCCGCCGGCGATCAGGGCGACCGTCTCTTCGTCGTTCATCGCCATTCGGCCGAACGTGATCCGGATGTCGCGCGCGGCGAGCATCGGGTCGGGGTTGCCGCCCGGGCCTTCCGGGTTGACGTAGATCAGGCCCATCTGCGAGGCGGCGAGGGGATGGTCGAGTTCACGGTCGCCGTCGAATCGTTCGCTGGCGAGCCACTCCTTCTCCTTGCCCCAGTCGATGTCTTCCTCCGGCGCGAAGACGTCTTCGCGTCCGCCGGCGAAGCCGAAGGTCTTGAAACCCATCGACTCGAGCGCGACGTTGCCGGTCAGGATCATCAGGTCGGCCCACGAGATCTTGTTGCCGTACTTCTGCTTGATCGGCCACAGCAGACGGCGCGCCTTGTCGAGGTTGCCGTTGTCGGGCCAGCTGTTGAGCGGCGCGAAGCGGATCGTGCCGGAGGCCGAGCCGCCGCGGCCGTCGAAGGTCCGGTAGGTGCCGGCGCTGTGCCACGCGAGGCGAATCATGAGGCCGCCGTAATGGCCGTAGTCCGCCGGCCACCAGGGCTGCGACGTCGTCAGAACCTTCTCGATGTCTTTGCTGATGGCGTCGAGGTCGAGCTTCGCGAACTCCTTCGCGTAGTCGAAGTCCTCGCCCATCGGGTTCTCCATCCCCGAGTTCTGGTGAAGGATGCGCAGGTTGAGTTGGTTGGGCCACCAGTCGCGGTTCGTGCGCGACTTGGGGGTGTCGATCGACGTCACCGAGGCTTCGTTCGTCGGGACCGGGGCGGCCGCGGACGTGCGAGTCATGCCGGTGATCGGACAGGTGGCCGCCGAAGCCGGGTCAGCGTGCTTCGGCATGTCTTGTGCGCCCAGTGCCGGGGCGAGGACGGCCGCGATTGCGGTCGAGAAGAATCTCATGAAGGGCTCCTTGGGATGTGGACGGGGACTTTCCGTCCATGCATTGTTCGTTCGAATAGCTCAAAGGTCCCATACCAACGTCCTGGGACATGCATAGGCTGAGGCTATGACGTCGAACTTCACGCTCCGACAGATCGAATACGCCGTTGCGGCCGCTCGGTGCGGGAGTTTGGGCGAAGCCGCAAAAGGCTGCCACGTGAGCCAGCCGTCACTTTCGGCGCAGCTCGGGCAGCTCGAATCGGCGCTCGGCAGGAAACTCTTCGAGCGCAGTTCGAAGGGGGTGGTGCTGACACCGTTCGGTCGGACGTGGGTCGACGAGGCGCGGTCCGTCGTCGAACGGGTCAAGTCGCTCGAAGACCTGGCCCGCGCGGAAGATGCACCGCTGAGCGGGGAGGTGCGGCTCGGGGTGATCCCGACCGTCGCGCCGTTCGTGTTGCCGGCAGCCTTCCCGACGCTGCACGCCGAGTATCCGCACGCGTCGATCTACCTCGTCGAGGATCAGACGGACAATTTGCTGGAGGAGTTGCACGAAGGTCGGCTCGACGTCCTCGTGCTCGCGCTCGAGGCGGAACTCGGCTCGGTGCAGACGCTGCCGGTGTTCCGGGATCCGCTGATGATCGCACTGCCCGCCGAGCACGGGCTCGCGTCTTCGGCGAGCGTGTCGCTCGCGGAGATTCCTCGCGAGGAGCTGCTGCTGCTGCAGGATGGGCACTGCCTCAGCCGGCAAGTCGAATCGCTGTGCGCGCTACCGCGCGAGCGCGACGATTTCCGCGCCTCGAGCCTCGTGACTCTCGTGCAGATGGTCGCGATGAACTCCGGAGTGACGCTGCTGCCGCGCATCGCCGCGACCAGCGAGTTGGTGCGCGGCTCGAACATCGTCCTGCGCGACCTCGCCGAAGCGCCGTTCCGGACGATCGGCCTCGCCTGGCGCGCGAAGAGTCCGCGCGCAGCCGAGTTCGAGCTACTCGGCCAGCTGCTCGAGGCCGCGGCCCCCGCGGACTAGTGCTCCTCGTCTGAAATCCGTAGTAGCAGAATCCGAGGCAGTCGACTCGCGCGCAAGGCGCTGCGACGACACGGCTTGTCGGTGGACAAGTTGAGGAGCAGCAACGCAGCGAGCGGGTCGAATGGCCGGCTACTTCTGATGCGGACTTCGGACGCGGAGCACTAAGGACTCGAGGAGTCGATCAGACGAGCAGCACCGAGCACGGCGCCTTCTTCGCGATCTGCTCGGGCAACGAACGCGAGAGCAGGCCCGAGAGGCCGGACTTCGTCTTGCGTGCGATCATGATCAGATCGCAGCCCAATCGAGAGGCGGCGCGCGTGATCCCCTGCGTCGCGGAGTTGCCCGTGACGATCGTGAGGCGGACATCGGAGAGTCCGGCGAACTCGAGGCGAGCGGCCAGCGCCGCCCGCACGTCGTCCAAGCCAGAGAACGGCTCGTACGCGTGGTGGCGGATGATCTCAGCGCGGGACTTGGGCTCTTGGTAGACGTGGACGGCGTGCACTTCCGCGGCCGCGTCGTTGCGGGCCGATTGCTGCGCCATCCTCAAGATCTCGAACGAGCCCGCGGAGAAGTCGATCGGCACCAGCACCCTGCGAGCCCTGGCCCTGCTCGGCGGCGAGACGCGGTTCGTCTCGGGCTTCGGGAGGTCGGTGGCACTCATGGCTGCGTCGACGTTCGGGGATCAGGCGGCGGCCGTCGTGGCCCAGACCGGGACGACGCTCACTTCGATGTCGCGGCTCGGGGCGTTCTGCTTGAACTCGTTGATGACTTCGAGGATGTCCTGGTCGATCGAGACGCACGCGGTCGTGTCGATCGTGACCTTCGAGCCAGCGGGGACGGCGTCGAGTTCCTTGATGATCGCGCCCTTGTTGAGGAACGTGACTTCCTCCGAGAGCTTCATGCGCACGTGGTGACGCTGGTCGGCGTCGTCCGACTCCTCGATGTGCAGGAAGTGCGAGTTCAGGTAGTTCCGGCGCAGGATTACGAAGATCGCGAGCGCCATGCCGATGCCGATTCCGGTCAGCAGGTCGGTGAAGACGATGCCGAGGATCGTGACGATGAACGGCAGGAACTGCGCCATGCCGAGGCCCCACATCTGCTTGAACAGCGCGGGGCGGGCGAGCTTGTAGCCGACGACGAACAGGATGCTCGCGAGGACGGCCAGCGGGATCATGTTGAGCAGCCACGGCAGCATCAGGACGAACACCGCGAGCCAGACGCCGTGCAGGATCGCGGAGGTCTTTGTCTTGCCGCCTGACTGGATGTTGGCCGAACTGCGGACGATGACCTGCGTGATCGGCAGGCCGCCGATCAGGCCGGAGACCATGTTGCCGGAGCCCTGCGCGACGAGTTCGCGGTTGGTCGGCGTGACGTGCTTGTCCGGATCGAGCTTGTCGGTGGCCGCGACGCACAAGAGCGTTTCGAGGCTCGCGACGACCGCGATCGTGATCGCGACGGTCCACACCGCCGGGTTCGACCACTGCGACCAATCGGGCGTCGTGATCAAGTTGCCGACCTCGCCCCACGTCTTCGGAACGGGCACCTGGACGAGGTGGTCGCCGGACAGCGCGAGCGAGGGGAAAAGCGACGGGGCGAGCGCCTGGAACGCGATGCCGAACGACACCGCGACGAGCGGGCCGGGCACGATCTTGAAGAGGTTCGACTTCTTGACGAGGACCGTGTCCCAGAGGATCAGGATGCCGAGCGCGACGGCGGCGACGATGCACGCGCCGAGTTGGATGTGATCCAGCGTGCTCCAGATACTGCTGAGGGTGTTCTCGCCGTCGGGCTGCACGAACTGCAGCTCACCCTCGGGGTCCGCGTCGTAGCCGAACGCGTGCGGGATCTGCTTGAGGACGATGATGACGCCGATGCCGGCGAGCATTCCCTTGATGACGGACGACGGGAAGAAGTAGCCGAGCACGCCGGCTCGCCCTAGGCCCATCACGAGCTGGATCAAACCGGCCAGGAACACGGCGAGCAGGAACGTCGGGAACGCTCCCAGCCGCTCGATCGCGAGCAGGACGATGACCGCGAGGCCGGCTGCCGGACCCGAGACGCCGAGCGAAGAACCGCTGATGGCGCCGACCACGATGCCGCCGACGATGCCGGCGATCAGGCCGGAGAAGAGCGGGGCGCCACTCGCCAGCGCGATGCCGAGGCACAGGGGCACGGCGACGAAGAACACGACCATGCTGGCCGGCAGGTCATTGCGCAGATGGCGAAGTAAGTTCATGGTCGGTCCGCTCCGGAGTTAAGCGTCACGAATCTTAGTTCGAGGGACTTGATTCCAGAACTGAAAATCGTGAGTTTAAGGTGTTGAAAAGCACCGCGTCTTGTATCGGTAGAACGGCTTCATTGGATGCGGCAAATTCCTAAGTGACTGAATTGCAGGGGCTTGAATCTCCGATACCAATGGGGCCTGCAATTCAGGATTGATGGTTCTGGACAGTCGAATCTTGTCATTTTGTCCCGGTCGGGCGAGGATGTGGTGTTGTGGCGGCGCATTGCTGGACGTTCCTGAGTAATCATGCCCACGCGCTGATCTGTTTGGCCGAGGAGCCGACGGCTCGATTGAGGGACCTCGCAGAACGCGTCGGAATCACCGAGCGCGCGGTGCAGTCGATCGTGACCGACCTCGAGGCGTCGGGGGTCATCACCCGAATTCGGGAGGGGCGTCGGAATCGCTACGAAGTCCATCCGGAAGTGCCTTTGCGGCATCCGGTCGAGGCGCACCGCACCGTCGGTGACCTCTTGAGCATGGCGGGCGTGCACGTGGCGCGCGTCGAGAGCAACGCCGCGAAGACGCCCGATTCGTGACGCCGCCGCCGATGCGGCGTCAGTCGTTGGCCCAGCCCGTGGCCGCGCGGTAGTCGGCCAATGCCAACGCGCGCGCCAATTGCGCATCGATCTCGAGCACGCGCGCATCCGCGAGCTGGGCTTCGCGCAGCTGCACGAGCAGGAGGTTGCTGCGACCGAGGTCGAAGGCGCGGTTCTCCGCGGCGACGAGCTGCTCCGCGAGATCGACGTTGCGGTTGCTGTCGTCGAGCTGATCGCTTGCCGCGTTGACTGCCACGCGGGCGTCGATCACGTCGTTGGTGATCTTGTCCTTCGCGAACCGCTGCTTGAGGCGCAGTCGGCCGAGCTTCGCCTGCGCTTCTTCGAGCCGGCCGCGAGCCGAACGTCGCTGGATGGGCACCTTGAGTTCACCGCCGACGAAGAACTCGAAGTCTTCGCGGTCCGTGTACGGGCCGCCGCTCAGGTCACTCTCGGTCTCGAGGACGACGCTGAGATCGGGCAGAGTCTGGTTGTCCGCGAGGCTCACCGCGACTTCCGCTTGCTCCACGGCCAGGCCGAGTTCGCGGAGGTCCGGGCGACGCCGAGCGGCTTGGGCGAGATCGTCCTCGAGGGTCGGGAGTGATGCGCCCTGCGCGTTCTCCTGCGGAGGGAGGTTCGGCTCGTCGGGGACGATCGGCCGATCGTCCTCCGTGCGCAGGAACAAAGAGAGCGCGAGCGAGGCCGCGCGGAACGAGCGCTCGGCGCGGGTGACGAAGATGCGTCGCTGCGTGATGAGGCGTTCGTTGTCGGTGAGCACGATTGGTGCGAGGAACTGTCGTTCGACGCCACGTTGCAGTCCGGCTTGGCGGTCCATAGCGATCTGGAGCAGCTCACGCGCGATCGACAGCTTGCGACCGGTCGCTTGCCACTTCGCGTACGCCTTCGTGGCGCTTCGGACGAAGTCGATCTGCGCGCGCCGGATGCGAGGCTCGGCGATCTCTTGCCCGATCTGTGCGCGTCGCACGCTGGCGCGGCGCGAGTCGATCGAGCGGTTCTGCAGCAGCGGGATGCGCAGCCCCAGCACGATGACGCCGTCGTCTTGGGTGCGATCGTCGTAGTAGTCCGGCAAGAAGCCGTCACTCACGCGGTAGCCGCCGTAGAGTGTGTCGCCGGTCGCTAGGGGCTGCTCGACGAACGCTTGGGCGATGGTCGATTCGTAGAAGCCCTGCAGGCGCCCACCGACCTTCCCGGACAGGTTGGCGTCGAAGCCGCCCATGGCGTTCAGAAGTCGGCCCGAGGCGAGGTCGCGTTCGAGCAGCGCGCTGAGCAACGGCGGGTAGCGGCTCGTCACGGACTCGAGGACGACGTCGAGGGTCAGTGGGCCCGAGGGCTTCGGAGGCTGGTCCTCTGTCTTCGCGTCAGTGTCTGCTCCGCGGCGCATCGCGTCGGCGCGGGTAGCCGACGACATCTCGGGTTCGGCCCAGCTCGTATCGGTGGGTTCAGGCTGGTAGGCGGCTGGCGTGCAACCGGATGCTGCAGCGAGCGCGCCCAGAGCCAGGAGTCGTGCCGCGATCACTTCGGCTCCTCCTTGTTCGTCTTCGCCTTGTTCTCGTCCGGTCGTTCGACGGTCGGCGGGAAGCCGTTGAGCTGTCGCCACACTTCGAACCCGAGCGAGACACGGTCGAGCACGATCCACCCCTTGGCGCGTTGCCCTTGGCGGAGCCACGGGTCTTTCGGCCACGCGTGGGGGTTCTCCGAGTCCGCGACCTTGTCGAACGTCAGGAATCCGCGGAGCCAGTCGACGACCGGTCCCTCGTGTTCGGCGAACGGGCGCTCGTCGGGAAGCACCATGACGCGGAAGTTGCCGGAGCCGTCGTCGAAGCGGTCGACGAACGCGACCTGGCCGCCGAACGTGCCGATGGCCGCCGACGGCCATCCGACCCACTGCACCGCCGGCCACCCTTCGAACTGCAGCCGCACGTGGCGCCCGATATCGATGAACGTCACGTCGTTGCCGCTGACGACGAGCTCGACCGCGAGTTGCCGCGTCTTCGGCACGAGCGTCGCGAGCGTCATGCCCTGCTTGACGAAGCCGCCGCCCTGACCGTTCGCATTGAGGTTCTGCACGAAGCCCGCGACCGGTGCTGTGACCGCCTGCTGCTGCTGGCGCTGCAGGTCGAGCCTCAGCTTCGGAATCGAACCCTCGGCGACGGCGACTTCACCGTCGGCGGCGTCGCGCTTGGCCTTGGCGTCCTGAATCTTGACTTCTTCTGCGCGTTCGACGCGGCGGCGTGCGCTCTTCTTGGCACGCAGGCTCGCTTCCGCGCCCTTGACGCTGGCGCGCTTCGACTCGAGCTCGGCCTCGGCGACGGCGCGCGCTTGCTGCGCCTTCTGGAGTTCAAAGCCTGCGCCAATGCGGTCAGCGACGAGCCCTTCCCACATCTCCAGCGCGACCTTGGACAGATTGAGCTTCTGCTCTGCGACCGTCACGGCCTGTTCTGCGGCGCGGACCTTCTGCTCGGCCGCGGCGATCTCGTCGTCCGCGAACTGAATCGCGGCATCCCGCGCCAGCTCGGCGGCCGTCACCTGCTGCACGAACTGTTCGCGTTTGGCGACTGCCGCATCCCGCTTGCGTTCCGCAGCGCTCACCTGCTCCTCGAGGCGCGTGAGGATGTCCGGGTCGTTGTCCGCTAGATCCACGATCGGATCCCCTACTTCGACGTGTTGACCCTCTCGAACATGCCACTTGACGATGATCCCGTTCGTGCGAGCCTGGATCGGCATCGGTCGATGGACCGGATCGAACTCGATGACGCGGCCGAACCCCGGGAGGTTCTGCTGCCACGGAGCGATCGCGAGCACCACGGGAGTGATCAGCAGGACCAGCAGGAGCAAGCGGCCGAAGCGACGCGTCACGCGGCGCTTTCCAGCGCGTTCGATCGCCGGCAGCTCGGTCGCCGGGAAGTCGGGTGCGAACTGGCTCATCCTTCGTCCCCCTCTGTGCCCGCGGCCGCGGGTTCACACCTGGCGAGGTCGCAGTCGAGCGTGCGGTCGCACGCCTCGACCACGTCTTGCTGGTTGGTCGCGATCAGCACCGTCCATTTGTGCCGTTCGTCGAGCAAGTGGGCGAGCACGCGTCGTCGCAGAGACGGCGTCAACATGTCGAGCGACCCATCGAGGAGCAGCATGCGGGGTTCGCTCAGGATGGCTCGCGCAATCATGAGCTGACTGCACTGGCTGGACGTGAGCGGCTGACCCACGGTCGTGATCTGTGTGTGCAAGCCTTCGGGCAGCGACGACACTTCTTCCCAGAGACCGACGTCGCGAAGGGCGTCGCGTACCTCGACCGCCGTCACGTCTTCGCGACCGAAGCGAAGGTTGTCCAGTAGTGTGCCTTCCACCAGCTCGGTGCCGTGCACGAGTGCGAACGCGTCGCGCGTTGCGTCGAGCCGGAGCTGTCTCAGATCGAGGCCGTCGATCGTGATGTATCCGTCGACCGGATCCCGCAGCCCGTAGAGCACGTCGAGGAGCAAGCTCGCGTCGCCGCCGGTTGCCCCCGTCAACGCGACGCGCTCGCCCGGCTCGATCTTCATGTCGAGGCCCAGGGGTGGCGCTTCTTCGCCCTCGATCGCACAGCGCACGTCTCGGAACTCCACGGCCGGTCCGGTGGCATTGGCCTGCGGCTCTTCGCCATCCTGTCGCTCGAGTCGGAGATCGACGAGCACGCCGAGTTTGTTGCTCGCGGCGCAGATGTCGTACCAGTTCTTGAGGACGCTGCCGAGCTTGGTGATGTTGGCGACGACGGCGGTGACGATGAGTTCACTCGCGACGAGCTGACCGGCGGTCAGCTGCTGGTCGATAACTAGCCATCCACCGATGGCCAGGACGGCCGTGCTGGAGAGCACCTGCAGACCCAGGGCGCTGCAGATCTGTCGGAACAGCACGCGGAAGTGCGCACGTCGCGCGGTCACGTACTTGTCGACCAGCGTGTCGGCACGCTGCGCCGCGAACTCGGAGCCGCCGCGCGTGCAGAAGGCCGTGGTATGTCTCGCGAGTCCCTGGAGCCACGCGGCGACTTCATACTTCGCCGTCGACTCGGCGACCGCGGTGCGCACGCCGCCGATGCCGAGGCCGAACACCAATACAGCGATCGCGCCGAGCAGCACGATCGCGAAGCCCAGCAGGAACGGGTGGTAGAACGACAGCACTGCGAGGCCGACGCTCGTCGTCAGCACGATGTTCGTGACCTCGAGGAAGAGTCGCGAACTACTCTTCTGCACGGTGATCGTGTCGAAGAAGCGGTTGACGACCTCCGGTCCGTAGCGGTTGTCGAACTCGCGAATGTCGACACGCGGCAATCGCCAGCTCAGGTCGCTGACGACCCGCACGAAGATGCGGCGTTCAATGACCTCTGCAATCCATGCTTGCAGTGCCCCGAGCATGCCCTGCAGCAACAGGCAGCCGAGCAAGACACCGACCAGCACGACGAGCGGCGTCAGCATCGTGCCGAACGTGATGTTGCTGATCAGCGCGTCGACGGTCAGCGGCACGGCCAGCGTCAACACAGCGCTCGCGGCACCGTAGACGATGATCGTCTTGAGGTCCGGCAGCTCGGGGCGCAGCAGCCGCGCGAGCTGTCGCCAGGGTTTCTTGGTGGTGGAGTTGGTCACGGTAGGGACTATGGCCGGCGTGTCGTAGACCTGGTGCCCAATGCACCCAAATCCAATCCAATCAGTTTCGCCGAAAACGGTGCCCGCGGATTCAGTCTTCGACTCTGAGCGTCGCTCTCTTTGACGGACTTTGGCCGCGTCTCATTGCGCACTTGATTGCCGCGGTGTGGACTATTTGGACAACGCGTCGCGGACGGTTCGCGCGACCAATTGCGATTGCGTATAGAGGATCTGATGCCCGGCGCCTTCGAGCCGAATCATCTCGAACTGGGGCGCCGATTCCCGCAGCTGCAGCGAATGGATCGTCGGGCTGACCACGAGGTCTCCTTCGGAAACGACCATTGTGATCGGGACCCGGAGGTTTGCGTATCGCCCGGTTTGCGCGGTCAGGTAAGGCTTCAGGACTC
Organism: Planctomycetota bacterium; assembly: GCA_028281765.1. Classification (GTDB taxonomy): domain Bacteria; phylum Planctomycetota; class UBA1135; order UBA1135; family UBA2386; genus JANQJF01. Next base: position 103,616 of record JANQJF010000118.1, read on the forward strand.
GGATGTCCTCGGCGTTGGCGCAGTAGGTGTCCGGTCGCAGCGACAGCTGGACTGGAGACTTCGCGTAAGCAGTGGGCACTCGTTCCGGCGAGAACACGCGGCTGACGCTGGAGTCGGCCAGCAGGTGGCCCAGTGGGCTGAACAGCGCCGAAGTCGCGATGGCGCCGACGACCGGATACGCGGGGATCCGATACTCGAGGTTGGTCGGGTCCGGCCAGGGGTGACTGGGTCCGTTCAGCAGCACCGCGCCGCGGATCGCGTCCGGTGCGTCGAGCGCGGTCGCGAGCGTCACCGCACCGCCGTAGGAGAACCCGACGATCAGCGGCCGGTCGAGACCGAGCTCCTCGATCAATCCGACGAGCAGTCGCGCTTGCACGTCGGGACCCGCGACCTCGTCGGTCGGGCGCTCGCTGTACCCGTGGCCCGGGCGATCCCACGCGATGCAGTGATGATCGCGCGCGAGGTCGTCGAGGATCGTGACGGCGAAGTCCTGCGCGGCGCCGAACGCACCGTGTACGAACACGATCGACGGCGCGCTCGCGTCGCCGCGTTCGATGTAGTGCTGGCGCAGGCCCTCGACGGTTACGAATTTGCCCAGCGGCGGGTGCAGGCGTTCTGCGCGTGCCGACAGGTAGAGCGTCGTCGCGAAGCCGATCAGCAGGAACGCAGCGGTGCTGACCAGGATCGTGAGGAGCATCTTCCGAGCCCGACGTCGGAGGGCCTTCACGCGGTCTCGGCCGCGCATGTGCTGCCTTCGTCGCTCGCTTCTTCGGCGAGTCGACGAGCCTTGAATCTGCGACCCCAGTCCTGCATCAGGACGAGGATCCTCTCGAGCGATCGACCGAACTCGGTGATCTCGTACTCGACGCGCGGTGGCACCTCCGCGAACACGTGGCGGTCGATGACGCCGTCGGCTTCGAGTTCGCGCAGCTGCAGGGTGATCATGCGTTCGGTCGCGTTCGGCGTGAGCCGACGCAGCTCGCCGAATCGCTTGCGGCCGCCGAGGAGATGGCAGACGAGGATCGGCTTCCAGCGACCACCGATCACGCTGAGCGTCGCTTCGACGTCGCAGCCGGTCTTCCAGTTGTACTTGCGTGCCATGTCGACTCGTGCGGTCCGAGACTCGCGTCTCGGCCATTACTTACCAAATCGAGGCTACCTGGGGAAATGCCTACGAAGCCGTCCCGCTGGACATCTACGGTAACTTACCGTAGACCTACGGCAACTCATCGTAGGATCTCCCTCGTGGACCACGCCAACCTCACCAACGCGGAGCTCTCCGTCATGAACCTGCTCTGGGACCAGGGCAGGCTCACCGCGCGACAGATCCGCGAACAGCTCTATCCGGACGCGGAGAAGGCGCAGCACGGCACCGTGCAGCGGTTCCTGCAGAGCCTCGAGGAGAAGGGCTGCGTCGCGCGCGACAGGAGTCTGCCGGTGCACCTGTTCGCGGCGGCGATCAGTCGCGAGACCTACGCGGGTCGTCAGCTCGAGACCCTCGCGGACACGCTCACCGGCGGGTCCATCGCGCCGTTTCTCACGCACCTGCTGGCCGAGAAGAAGATCGATCGGGCGGAGCTCGCTCGTCTTCGTCGATTGCTCGACGGAAAGGCCGGGCGATGAACGAGTGGTGGGTGCAGCTGACGGTGAGCAACGTCACGGTGTCCTGTGCGCTGGCGCTCGTCGCCTTTGCGGTGCAGAGATCGGGCGCGCATCCGCGGCTGTCGCACTTCTGCTGGTTGCTCGTGCTCGCCAAGCTGGTGATCCCCCCGATCTTCACGATGCCGTTGATCCCGGTCGAGCCGTCGGAACTCTCGAGTTTCGGGGATGTCGGCGCAACTGACGGGATCGCAGTTACGGTGGCGGAGTTCAAAACGATCGGGGGCACTCCGGTGGAGTTGCCCGACGCGAGCGTGTCGCTCAGCGGCTGGGTCCTGATCCTCTGGTCGGCCGTGACGCTTCTCGTCGTCGCTCGGTCGTTCGCGCGATCGGTTCGGTTTCGTCGACTCCTGCGGAGCTCGTCGGTTGCGGTGCCGAGCCAGGTACACGATCTCGCAGCGGACGTAGCCGGCCGCATGCGCGTCCGCATCCCATTCTCGGTTGTCGGCTCCACCGCGTCCCTGTCGCCTTTCGTGTGGTGGTTCGGGGGGCGCGTCGAGCTCGTCTTGCCCGATCGCGTCGTCGCGCGCCTGTCGCGAGAGGAACTGAGCATGGTTCTCGCGCACGAGCTCGCGCACGTGCGGCGTCGCGATCACTGGGTTCGGTGGCTGGAGTGGCTCGCGACGGTCACATTCTGGTGGAACCCGATCCTGTGGTGGGCCCGCCACAACCTGCGCATTCACGAAGAGCTGGCGTGCGATCTCCTGGTGCTCGAAGCGATCGACCCGGAACGCCGTCGCTACGCGAGCTCGCTGCTGAGCGTCGCCGAGATCCTGTCGACCGAGGCCATCCGCCCGCCTTCGGTAGCCAGTGCCATGACCCGCGGCGGAAGCCTGGAACAGAGACTGACCATGATCATTTCCAAGACGATGCCGAAAGCGCCACGCCTTCTGCTCTCCGCGATTCTCGCCGTTGGCGCGGGAGTCCTCCCCCTGAACGTGACCTACGCCCAGGACTTCGACGCGGTGCAGCGCCGGCTCGGGGGTGCGGTCGAAGCCGGCGAGATCACGCTCGAGCAAGCGCAGATCATGATGGATGCGCTGCGACGGAGCGTGCGGAAGGAGCGTCGCCAGCGCGGCGGAGAGCGTGACGTCGACGCGCGCAAGAAGCGCTTCGGCATGTTCGAGCGACGGGTGAAGAACGCTGTCGAGAGCGGCGACCTGTCGCGCATGGACGCAGAGAAGAAGCTCGTCGACATGCGGAGGCAGCTGTTCGGCGATTCCGGGCAGAAGCGCGGGGACGTCGCCGCGAAGCGCCGCTTCAGCGAAGTCGAGCGCGAGATCAAGGAAGCCGTCCGAGCGGGGACGCTCTCGAAGCGGGATGCCGAGAAGAAGCTCCTCGCGGTGCGGAAGGAGATGTTCGAGGGCCAGCGCGACGACACGAAGCGCGATCGGAAGCGGGGTGACGAGAGCCCGATGCGCGACGCGCGTCGACGTTTCGGCGAGTTCGAGCGCGAGATCGAGGCCGCGGTCCGGGACGGCAAGATCTCGAAGCGCGACGCCCAGAAGAAGCTCGTCGAGTTGCGGGAGAAGATGTCCGAGATGACGCGCCGCAGTGAGGAAACGCGCAAGCAGTTCGAAGGCGTTCAGCGTCGGCTCGAAGCCGCCGTCGAGCGCGGCGACCTCACGCGCGAAGAGGCGAAGAAGAAGCTGGTCGAGCTGCGCAAGTCGATGGCCGACGACTCGAAGCCGGAGCGCCGTTCGCGCGAGCGCCGTCGTCGCGAACGCACGCCGCGCTGAGCGTCGCGTCGATCAGATCCCGTGTTCCTCGGCCCAGTCCTTGAGCTGCTCGAGGATCACGAGTGCCGATCGGCCGAAGTCGGTGATCTCGTACTGCACGGCGATTGGCCGGTCGCTCAGGACGTGACGCGTCACGAGTCCCTGGGACTCGAGCTCCTTGAGCCGCTCGGTCACCATCTTGCGCGTCGCGCCGCCGAGCTGGCGCGCGAGGTCGTTGAAGCGGACCGGTTCGTCCTGCAGGTGCCACAGGATCGAGCCCTTCCACTTGCCGCCGATGATGCGCATGCCTCGTTCGATCGGGCACGGCTCGGCGCAGGGCTCGACCGTTGCCCCGCTGCGCCGGGATCGCCGGCTCTTCGTCTGTCGGGTGCCCATCGGTGTCGATAGGTATCAAAAAGGATACTGGTTTACTTTCTATACCTAAAACCTAGCGTCTCGTGCTGGTCGCCACAAGGCGAGCGAATGCAGCAGACACGGACGAACCATGAACCACGTATTCCTCATCAACGCCCACGAGTACTACGAGTTCTCGCCGGGCCGACTGAACGCCACTCTCGTCGAGCGAGCCTCGGACCAACTGCAGGGCAAGGGCTACGAACTCCGACACACGACGATGCGGGACGATCTCGACGTCGACGCCGAGATCGAGAAGCACATGTGGGCCGACACGGTCATCGTGCAGACGCCGGTCAACTGGATGGGGATGCCTTGGAGCTTCAAGCGCTACATGGACTTCGTGTATTCGGCCGGCATGGACGGGCGGCTCTGCGCGGGCGACGGCCGTACGCGGGACGACGCGACCAAGCAGTACGGCACAGGCGGAACGTTGACCGGAAAGCGCTACCTGCTGTCGCTGACGTTCAACGCGCCGCGGGAGTCATTCGGCGATCCCTCGCAGACGTTCTTCGAAGGCAAGGGCGTCGACGATCTCTTGTGGCCGATGCACCTGAACTTCCGGTTCTTCGGCATGGAGCCGATCGAGACGTTCGCGTGCCATGACGTCATGAAGAACCCCGACATCGAGAACGACTTCGCGCGGTTCGCCACGCATCTCGATGAACACTTCCCCGCGGTCACCGCGAACATCTGATCGGAGCACGAGGACATGAAAGTCATCCCGAGAACCAAGACACCCGATCTGGTCGTCGAGACCGTCGGACACGGCACGTGGTCGCTGGCGGAGCAGAACCCCGAGCACTTCACCCTGCTGGTGTTTTACCGCGGCCATCATTGACCCCTCTGCCGCAAGCAGCTCGTGGAGCTGGAACGCATGCTGGGGGACTTCGAAGCGATCGGTGTCCAGGTCGTCGCCGTGACGAGCAACTCGAAAGAACTCGCGGAACAGAGCGTGACCGAGTGGGGACTGTCGAAGCTTCCGGTCGGCTACGGCCTGCCGATCGCCGAGGCGGAGAAGTGGGGGCTGTTCGTGTCCGCGGCGATCAAGGACAACGAGCCGCCGCAGTTCTCCGAACCGGGTCTCTTCGTGATTCGGCCGGACCAGACGCTCTACGCGTCGGTCGTGCAGACGATGCCGTTCTCTCGGCCGACCGGGGAGCAGCTGCATGGGTCACTGAAGTACATTGCCGAGAAGGGTTATCCCGCGCGCGGCGAAGTCGCGCCCTCGTAGCCCGCATCGCTCACCAGTCTTGCGCGTGAGCACGCCCGAACGCCCACCATCCCGCGTCAGGCGCTCGCCTTCGGCTCGCGGCCGCTGTTGCGGCCTCCCTCACCGTGCTCCGCGGGGCTATGGCCCCGCGTCTGCGCGCTTCGGTCGCCTTCCTTGTCTGGAGATCGTCCTGACGCACTCACGCGCAAGGCTGGTGAGCGAAGCGGGCTAGAAGCTCGGCCGAGAAGGACCATTTCCAGGCGGCATGAATCGGCTCACCCGGTCGGCGACAGATTCCTCGGGAAATGCCATGATTCGGAGTGAT